>NZ_JASHGH010000001.1:0-203333 GCF_047460405.1 Streptococcus infantis
CTAAGGTAATTCGAATTGTGACATGAGGAGGTAAAAACGATATCTTTTTACCGACGAATTAACAAGGCGATTAGGAAATTCGCCATAGCGATTTCCGTGATGATAGGAGACTGTTTTACAGTCCCTAAGGTAATTCGAATTGTGACATGAGGAGGTAAAAACGATATCTTTTTACCGACGAATTAACAAGGCGATTAGGAAATTCGCCATAGCGATTTCCGTGATGATAGGAGACTGTTTTACAGTCCCTATCATCAATCGAATTGCGCTTGAACAAAGGCTAGAGCACCTTTACCATCACGAGTCAACTTGATGTATTGAGCTCCTTCAGTCTTAGCCAATTTGATTCCAAGTTTATCTGTTTCAGCCTTCATGTCCTCATAGTTTGATGCTACTTGAGGAGCAAGGATAACAAGGTCAAATTCTGGCAACATCTCACGGTGAGCTCCATAGCCACCAGCGGCTGCCTTAACAGGAACATTGTATTCTGCTGCTGCTTTGTTCAAGGCGTTGGCAAGAAGACCACTTGTTCCTCCACCTGCACAGAGAACGAGTACGTTGGTTTCTTCAGTGATTGTATTTTGTGCTGATTCTACTCCAGCTTTTTCAAGGATAGCATCAGCTTTAGCAGTGTTGAAGTTTGCTGCAACTTTTTCTTTTAATTCATCATTAGCTTTGCCTGAACGTTCTTCTTCAAGAATTTGTTCGTCATAAACCTTGAGGAATGGATAGTAGATAACAATATCTACTACGATTAACAATGCTGCAAGAGCAAATGACAAGAACTGGAAGTTTGTACCAAGGACAATCCCCAAAGGTCCAGGAGTAACCCATGGAAGGTTGGCAGTAAATGAGTTCATGCCGAGAGTTTCGATAAAGAATTTGAAAATCCAAACGTTTGCAATTGGAGCAAAGATAAATGGAATAAAGAAGATTGGGTTCAAAACAAGTGGTGCACCAAACAGGATTGGTTCGTTTACACCGAAGAATGTAGGAACTACTGAAGCGCGTCCGATGGCACGGTTACGCTTAGACTTACACAACCACATAAACATGAATGGAACTACAAGAGTTGCTCCTGTACCACCCATAGTGACGATAAACATTTGTGTACCAGATGTAAGGATCTTATCAGCGTGCATACCTTGTTGAAGAAGGTTCAAGTTGACTTCGGCATTTGCATAAGTGATCGCTGCAATGGCAGGTTCAACGATAGATGGGCCGTGAATACCGACAAACCAGAAGAAGGCAAAAGCACCAAAGATAATGGTAATACCAAGATAACCGTCTGCTGCTGAGAATAATGGGGCAAAGAATTTACCAATTGATTCTGCAACGCTTGCACCAACAAATTGACGAGCGAGCAAGTCAAGAGCATAAAGAGAAACAACTGAAAGCGTAAACGGAATAACGTCTTTAAAGACTTGTGAGATATTCGGTGGAACTTCGTCAGGCATGCGAATAGTAACGTTGTTCTTCACACAAACCTTATAGATAGCTACAGTTACAAAAGCTGCCAGGAAGGCTGAAAGCAACCCTTTTGTACCAAGGAAACCAGTTGCAAAGCCACCTTCAATTGGATCAGCTGCCAACATCAATAATCCAACAATAGCCGCCAATAGCGTTGACATATAGTTGATTTGGTTGGTTTTTTCCATGCTACGGTTAACAGAGTCTGTTAATGATTTAGCAGTCGTACCAGCTAGCAAGACTGCTAGAATTCCCATAGAGTAGCTGTAAGGTTTCATCAAAAGTGCTACTACTTCATCAGACCATTTAAAGCCCCAAGAGTTTGGAACAAAAGCAATCAAGATAAAAATACTTGAGAATAGAATGACTGGCATTCCTGCGATAAATCCATCCCGAATAGCACGAAGATAGATATTTCGAGATAGTTTTTCAAAGAAAGGCTTCCCTTTCTCGATATAGGCAATTAACTTATTCATTATTTAGCTCCTCTTTTATAAAGTTCAATTAAATGATGCATCAAATCTTTTAGCAAGATTGTTGTCATCAGGTGATCTTGGCCATGCATCATGGTTACACTATATGCTAAATCCTCGCCAGCTGCTTCCTTAGTCAATAGACTTGTTTGCGCGTGGTGAGCTTCAGCAATGCAAGCACCAGCTTCCTCGACTAAGCTATCTGCTTTCGCAAAATCACCAGCTTCAGCAGCCTTCAAAGCTTCCAATAGTTTTGAACGAGCATCGCCAGCATAGGCAACAATCTCAAAACCTAACAATGTTACTTCTTCTCTATTCATGATAGATTTCTCCTTATATATTTTTTAGTAAATCGTTATGACAATAAACGTTGGATGTGTAGAACAAGATAAACTCGTTCACTCTTGTAGAGGTCAAGACCAGTTTCCTGTGCAATGACCTCATAAATTTTACTACCAATCTCGAATGCTTCTGGATAGGTATTCTTTATATGTTCTTCCATATCGAGCAAGGATTGATTATCATCGCGACTACGATCCAGATAATCCAAGAAATAATTTAGATGAATCATAAAGCGATCGTAGAAATTATTATTTTCAGGTGTTCGCTGGATTTTATAACTCTTCAAAACGCTTTCAACACTCTTTAAAATTTCCTTTCTCTTATCAATCGACTCAACAACTTCGACTTCATTTTCACCTTCTGCATTGATGAAGTGATAAGCGATACGAATGATCTCGTCTTCAGGAAAATTTTCCGTCAGTTTTTGACGATAGATTTCAAAGGCTTCTTGTGCAATTTGAAAAGCGATAGGATACTTGGCAGAAATATCAGGCAAGTTACTATCCTTATAGCGTCCTTGACTAATAGCCTGATAAGAACAATAGATATGGTCTGTCAGAGTGACGTATAGATACTCTTGGACAGGATATTGATATTTTTTAGAAAGATTATCAATAATCTCATAAGTAACCGTAATAAAATCAAGCGGTACATCCTTGAGAAGAGCCATAAAGTTTTCTCGCGACTCTTCTGTTTTCATTCGGAAAACTTTTTCAACCTGATCCTCAGAAATCAAATTTCCCTTCTTCTTACCGAACGAAATCCCCTTACCAATTACGATCAACTCCTCTCCCTTGCTATTCCGCACGAGAGAAACATTGTTATTCATTGGATTTAATATCCGATACATGGCAACCTCCTTGCCCTATTATTTAAGTTTTGTGAGCATAAAAAATGACCACAAACGAACTCAGAAAATTTACCTCTGAGTCATCTGTGATCATGCCTAATATTACTTAGTAACACTCACTTTGTATTAACTTGTGATTTAAGTATAGCACAAGATTTTTATTTTGTAAACCTTTACATACAACTTTTTTTAAAAGTTTTTTAGCTAGGTTTTAGGACATAAAAGGGGGGAAATTTAGACACGTTCAGTCCATGAAGTAGCTGTTGTTTGAAGTACTTTATTGAGTTCATCAATGTTTTCAAATCCAGTTGTACGAAGCCATTCACGAGCTGCTACTTCACCATCTTTAATGTAAGCTTCAACGGAGCCAGCCCATGTTGCACGTCCACAAAGAACACCATTGAAGTTTGCACCTGATTCGTGGGCAAAGACAAGAGTTTCTTGGAAGAGTTTAGCTGATACACCTGCACTCAAGTAGATGTAAGGAAGGTTAGTAGCTTCGTCTTGAGCTTTGAAGAAAGCAGCTGCTTCTTCGCGTGTATGAACGATTTCGCCATCGCCAAAACCTTCAACGTATTTAACGTTAACTGGAACTTCTACTTTCAAGACATCAATGTTGAAACGTGGGTCTGAGAAGACTTTCATCGCACCAATAACTTTGTGTGGTTTTACTTTAGCGTATTCTGCAGAACCTGCGTCAGCAATCTTTTCATCGTAAGCCAAGATTTCAAGGAAGAATGGAATATCTTCAGCCACACACTCAGAACCGATACGTTCGATGTAGGCTTGTTTTTGTTGGTTGAGTTCATCAGAGCTATCTACGTCATAGTAAAGTAAGAACTTAACTGCATCTGCACCTTGTTCTTTGATACGTTTTGCAGACCAAACATCCAAGCAGTCTGGCAAACGTTTTGTGCTTGTTGTGTCGTAGCCTGTTTTTTCATAAGCAAGAAGAAGACCTGCATTTGGAGCAAGTGCTTTTGTAGCAGGAAGTCCATACTCAGGGTCAAGAAGCATTGATGAAGCGTATTTAGTCAATTCATCCGCTACCAAGACTTTAAGTTCTTCCATTTGAGCTACTGTAGGCTCTTCAGTTTGGTATTGAGCCATAAGGCGTTTCAACGCACCACGTTGGTCAAAAGCAAGAGCTGAGATGATACCATTCTCATCAGAGAGTTTTTCCAAACATGCACGTTTATTTTCTGTTAAAACCATTTTATACCTCTTTCACTACTAGTTGGTCATATAGGCCTTGATAGTTAGCCATATTGACATGACCGGTTATTTTTTCTTGAGCATTTAGCATACCAAGGACATTCGCCTTAGTCAGTAATTCTTGATCAGATTCTTTATGGAACAATCCTGAAGCAATACCTGCAACAGTAGAATCGCCAGAACCAACTGGATTTACAACTTGAATTTTTGGAATATCTACTTTATAGAAAGTATCCCCGTGTTTTGCAAAGGTACCATTAGCACCTAAGGAAACGATAATCCACTCAATTCCATCAAATAGGGGCTCTTGAAGAACCTCTTTTAATTCATCCAAATCTTTAGAAATTTCTCTTCCCAAAAGTTGAGACAATTCTTCATTATTTGGTTTGATAACCGTTGGTTTATGTGGAGATTCAAGAACCGCCTGAAGTGCAGCTCCTGAACAGTCCAAGACAACAGGTTTACCAGCTTGGTTAGCAAGTTCAACTAGATTAGCATAATAGTCAACAGGAAGTCCTGCTGGTAGACTACCTGAAATGGCTACTACCTCTACAGTCTCTAAAAGTTCTTTGAAATGAGCCAAGAAATCTTGACCTTCTTTTTCTTGAACTTCAGGACCTTTTTCTAGGATTTCTGTTTGGTTTTCTCCATGTAGAATTGCGATACAGTTACGAGTTTCCCCTTGGATAGAGAAGAAACGTTTGCTTACTTTATCATCAATGTTTTCTACTAAAAAATCACCAAGTTTACCACCGACAAGTCCTGTTGCGACTACGGAGTCACCAAATTCTGATAGGACCCGAGTAACGTTAAGACCTTTACCACCAGCCGTTTTAGTAACATCAACAACACGGTTGACAGTGTCAATTTTTAATTCATCCAAAGGATAGGAAATATCAATGGATGGGTTCATTGTGACTGTTAAAATCATAAGTCACCTCTTAGTCGTGGTATTCACCGCGATCCCATTTTTCAAGGAATTCTGTAAAGAAGTTGGCATCTGTTTGATGATCGTTATGAGTTTCAACGTGTTGAATTTTAGCGATCAATTTTTTGTTTTCTTCAGATGGTTTGTATTCAGCATTGATGAAAGCATCAATGATATCACACATGAGCAACTCACCAGTGATTTTTCCACCAAATCCGATAACGTTGGCATTCAATTGTTCTTTTGCATAAAGAGCTGTTGTCATATCACGAACCAAAGCAGAACGAACACCTGGAACCTTGTTAACAGCGTTATTGATACCTACACCAGTACCACAGATACATACACCAAGATCAGCTTGGCCACTAACTACTGCTTCACCAACTTTTTTACCAAAGATTGGGTAGTGTGTGCGAGCGTGGTCATAAGTACCAAAGTCGATGACTTCATGTCCTTTTGATTTCAAAAATTCTGAAACCGCCATTTTTTCATTTGTTACGATGTGGTCACATCCAATTGCAATTCTCATTTTTATCTTACCTTTCTTTCAATATAAAAATTAGCACATTTTATTCAACATGTCGACACGGATTTGGTGACGACCGCCATCATACTTACCATTTACAAAGCCTTTAGCAATGTTCTTAGCCAATTCGTCACCAACAAGTTGAGCACCCATAGTAATCATACGTGAGTTGTTGTGACCACGAGTCATATAAGCTGAACGTTCGTCAGATACTTCTGCAGCAACCATTCCTTTGATTTTAGTTGCAACCATAAATGGACCTGCACCATAAGCATCAATGACAATACCAAGGTTTTGTTCTTCTTTTTTAACTTCTTCAGCAACTGCAAGAGTTACATCAACGAAGTCTTGACCTTCAGCTGTAACATCCACAACGTGGAAGTTTTCTTTTTCCAAGAAATCTTTAACGACTTCTTTCAATCTCAAACCTGCAGCATCTGCACCAATAACAATAGACATATTGTATACTCCTTTTTTATAATAGACCAGTAAAAATTTTTTGGTTCTGGAAAGAAAATGACCATCACCAAATAGTTACTAGTAGTTTTGTTGACTATTTTAGATTAAGAATGAATCATCTATTCACTCTTAGTAACTTCTCCTTGGAGAAATTGGAAGAATAACTTGTCAAAACAAACACAAATTGTTCTTTCTAAACATAATATACTACTATTGTTTTAAAAAGTCAACAGTTTATGTTTGTTTTTGTTTATTTTTTAGAAAATTTCTATATCAAAACCAATTTGATCACTTTGAGCTGGATTTAAGATTCGAACATTTTTCTTATCTTCTAGATGATCGCCCTCTTCGAGTGAAGTTGACAAACCTGACCAAGGTTCCAGAGCAAGGAAAGGACCTTTATTAAGCGTTGACCAAACGATGAGGTTTGGAAACTCTTCAAAGTCCAGTTTTAATCCCTTATCATGCTTACGTGACCGTAAGGAAACAGAGCGAGAGGTTAATTCATCTAAAGTCACAGCATCATAGCTAAAGAAATCATAGTTTAGATCCAATTCCTTTTGAGCTTTTAGCCAGTCACTTCTATCTTGAAAATCCAACATCCCTGTTTCTGGGAATGGTTTTGGAACCGTGCAAGTTTCAGATTTTTCAAATTCAAGATAGTAATCTTCATAGGCTTCATCATCAAATAAAGGACAGTTAAAACCAGGATGTCCACCAATAAAGTATGGCATTTTTTTATCTGTTTCCTTATTAGTAACTTGATACTGAGTATGGATTGTCTTTCCAGTAACTGTATAAGTTATTTCTAAGCGAAAATGATAAGGATAATTTTCATACATTTCTTGGTCATCTTCAATAGCAAAAGTAACCGAGTTATCCGTTTGATCCACTAATTCAAAATCTTTTTTCCGTACAAGACCATGACGTGGGATTTTACCTTTTACTTGACTACCATCTTCTTGATCATATAGGACAGTATCATTTCTAACAGATCCACAAATTGGAAATAGAACAGGTGCTTGACCGCTCCAGTAAGTTGGATCTCCTTGCCACAAGTACTCAATTCCATCCTTGTCTTTTATTGAGGTAAGAGCACCTCCAAAGGTCTGAAATTGTACATTTAACTGTTCTGATTGTAATTCAATCACTAGGGTTACCTCCATTAATTTTTTCCCTAAAAAAACTAGATTGCCGACTCCATACTTGGAAACTGACAACCTAGTTTTTACAATTTACATTTTTAGGAGCGAATTATTTTGCGTTTGCTGCGTATTCTTCATTACGTTTGATCATTTGTTTTCTGTACCATGCAAAGATACCAACGTAGAATACTAGGAATACTAATGCGCCAAGGATAGCTTTGATATCACCAGTTGTAGCATTACCAATTGCCCAACCAAATAGTTTTTCGATTGGTCCTTCAAGAGTTGAGTGAGTAATCAATTGAGTTTGGCTTACACCTTCTGGGAAGGCACCTACACCTTTAGCAAGTTCTGTTGCGAATGGTGCGATAAGTGTACCTGAAAGAAGGAAGAGTGGCAACAAGAGTGTTCCGAAGATAATCATACGGAGCAATTTACCACGAGTAACTACCAAGAGAGCTGGAGTTACACCCATTGCGATGATACCAGCTAGTGGCAAGATACCATTTCCGACATTTGAAAGAAGCACAGCTTCAACCAACATGATTGGTGCAAGTACGTTGGCACAAGCCCAGATTTCAGCACGACCAGCGATAAATGGCCAGTCAAGACCAATGTTGAATTTACGTCCTTGAAGACGTTTAGTAGCAACGTTTGTAATACCTTGTGAAAGTGGTTCTACGGCTGCGATAAACCATGAACCGATCAATGAGAAGAGCTCCAAGCAGACACCGGCAGTCAAACCAAGTGACAACCAACCTTTAATTACATATTCCCATTTTTCAGCCCCTTCAACACCTGCAACCGGATGTGGAGTACCCATCAAACCGATAACGATACCAAGGATGAAACCGATGAAGAATTTAGATCCCCAGAAACCGATTCTCTTGTTCAATTTAGCAGCGTCAAAGTCGTATTTATCAAGACCTGGGAAGAGTTTATCAAAAATCTTATCCAAAACCATGATAACTGGGTTCATCATGTAGTTCATGTGAGTTGAAGTCATTGGTGATGAACTTGGTGCGTTAAGAAGGTCATCAAATGTTGGTTTCATCAAGTCAGAGTTGATAATTTTAAGAACCCCAACAAGGACAACTGCTGCAGTCGCGATGAAGAGTGAAACTCCTTGGCTAACTCCATTGTTGTCAGCGTACCATTTAATCAAAAGACCTGTGATAGACAAGTGCCAGATATCAAAGATATCGACGTCAAGTGTATCAGTTTTCTTCATTGCAAGCATGACAATGTTGACGATCAACATCACAAGCAAGAAGTAAAGTGTCCAAGCTGAACCCCAAGTGATTGTAGCAAGTGGTGCCCAACCAACGTCGGTGATGTTCAATTGAATACCAGTATTTTCAACGAATTTTGCAAGTGATGCTGAGAAAGCACCATTTAACATACCGATGATAGCACCGATACCAGTAAGAGCGATGGCAAGTTTGATACCACCTTCAAGCGCTTTGGAGAATTTCACTCCAAAAAGTAGAGCCAATAGTGTCAAAATGATCAGCATGATGATCGGTCCACCCATTTCCAAGATAGGTTTGAACAGCTTATTGGCTAGTTCGATAATGATATCCATAATTTTCCTCCCTTTATTTTTATGGAATATTTACAAATTAATAATTAGCTTAGACCATGTTCTTTGATAGCTGCTTCAATATTATCATAGACTGGAGCGCTCATAGCTGGAATACGGAACAAGATTGGTCCTGCTTCAACAACTGGAATACCTGGTTCAAAACCTAAATCAGTAGCAGCGATTGGTGTGAAGATATCATAACCTTTAATCAAGTCTTCATTGACATCTTTTACCATAACGGCATCACATTGAACATCGTACCCACGGTTAGAAAGTTCTTCTTCAAGAGCACTTTTAATTTGGTGGCTTGAGTTAACACCTGCACCACAAGCAGCAAGAATTTTAATCATTTGGATTTCCTCCGTTTTTATATAAAAATTATTAACAAATTAAGCAGTCGCTTCTGAGATATATTGGAACAAGGCTTCAGGTTCCTTAATCTTAGACAGCGCTTCAAGATGACCATTGCCTGTAAAGAAGTCCATCAACTGTGCAAGAATATTTGTTTGACTTGAGCTTGAATTGTTGATGATAAAGAACAACAATGAAACTTCTACTTCCTTATCAGGAGCAATCATATTGTGGAATGTTACTGGTTTTTCCAGACGAACCACGACAACATTTTCAGTTAGATTATGAATGGTATCAGTATGAGGGATAGCTACGTTAGGCAAATCCTTCCCTAAAAACTCCATATCCAAACCAGTTGGGAACGATTTTTCACGTTCAATCAAGGCCGATCGATAGGTCTCTGTAACAACTTTCTTTTCTTCCAATATGGTTGCAACTTGATCGAAAAGTTGCTCTTGATTATCTGCTTCTAAACAAAAGACTAAGTCTTTGTCAAAGAAATGATCTAATCCCATGACCTTCTCCCTTCATATTTAACTTTTATGGTACAAGTATAACATTATATGAAACCGTTGTCAATGTTTTTTTGTTGTATTTTGTTTGATTTTTATTGTTTACGTTTTAAACATTTGCTAATTTCAAACATATTTTTTATAAATTTCTTAATAAGTAAAACAAAAAACAGGAATGACTCCTGTTTTAACGATTTTAACTCTTTTTATTGGTCTAACTTTCTTCCACCATAGGAAGGATATTTTTTAATACCTCTGGAAGACCTTCAAGAGAAACATATCTAAACTTACCATCATCGGATTTAAAAAACCAGATAATTAAATATTTACCATTCTTAGCAATACAGTTTACTACGTAGGCCTCATAGCCACCGATAGTTGATTTTGACCCCCATACCTTGGAGAAGTCTTGACTTTTCTGTTTAGATTCATAAATGCTAGTTGAAATTTGAACAGTTTCAAGCGCTGCGTATTCGCTTTCACTAATAGCAAACTGTTCTGGTTTAAAAGTATTGAGAGTTACAATGTTGACATCCGTCCCATCACAGTACTGAATGTCATCTCCACCTTCAATTTCTTTGAAATGAACCCATGATTTAGGAATTTTCACATATCCATAATCATCAGATCCAACTATTTTAGTTTCCTCCGTTTGGCTAGATAAGATAGACGATGATTAAGTGCCACTGGGCCAGACGTGATTCGCAACCACGCAAATAAAGCCTCAGCACTTGCACTGCTGGGGCTTTTCCATTTCTCATGGCTTAGAAAACTATCACTTTTTCGCAGAATCCGTATAACACATTTACGGAGCAGGTGCAAGAAAATGCGTTTTTTGAGAGGTTCTGACTAAAAATACGTCTATTTATTTTTTATGGTTTTTTATTGTAAAGTAGACCCAACCGAATGAACATAGGTTGTAGAAAGCAAATGAAAAAACTGCAAGGATGATAGCTCCTGTATCTAAATAACCTCTTTCAAGACCGTTTTTCAACAACAACAAGCCTGTAGTTTCGACAACGATTAAAAATAAAAATATATAAAAAATTTTCACATTAAGCATATTGTTACCGCTTTCTTTTTATTTGGTTTTATTGTATAATAAAAGTTGAAAAAAATCAAAAAATCATGACCATCCGTTAAACGGGTGGTTTGTACTAGGTCTATAAGCCCAAATTAAAAGCCAGCGCCTAAAAACGTTGGCTTTCACATTGCTCAAGCCTCATTACTCTTTACTCGTCACTTACCTCTTAAAGAGGCGTGAGTATTACTTACCACTATCCCTAAAGGGATCCTTATATTCTTTCACACTTAATTTATCTAGTGCTATATCTTGCTCTACTCGTTCTCAAATTTTTATACTCGTGAAGAAATCATCCACTGGATAATTTCTTTAATCTTGAATATATTTCTTAATTGTGGCTTCATTAAGCCCTACTGTACTCACGTAATAACCTTCCGACCAGAAATGTCTATTCCCAAACTTATATAGTTGATTGAAATAAGATATGAACAAAGAGATTAGGAAAGTCAAATCAATTTCTAAAAATGTTTTAGAATCTGTAGTGTGCTATTCCAAGTTCAATCTGCTATACTTGAGGTTGGCGCGTTTGTCAAACATTAAGAAAAGAGGCTGAGCAAAAAATCTTTAAAATCAGAAAAACGCATAATATCAGGTGTTGAAAACCTTGATACTATGCGTTATATTTTTTCATTTTCGGAGAAAATTGACTTTTTTCCCAGCCTCTTAAAAAATCATTATTTTATATTTATCTTATTTTTTCTTGAGATCTCAACTATTCTTCATCCATACTCAAGACGCTGAGGAAGGCTTCTTGTGGAACTTCTACTGATCCGATAGCTTTCATGCGTTTCTTACCAGCTTTTTGTTTTTCAAGGAGTTTGCGTTTACGAGAAACGTCACCACCGTAACACTTAGCAAGTACGTTCTTACGAAGAGCCTTGATATCAGTACGAGCCACAATCTTGTGCCCAATAGCTGCTTGAATCGGCACTTCAAATTGTTGACGAGGGATGATTTTCTTGAGCTTATCAACAATGAGTTTCCCACGTTCATAAGCAAAGTCTTTGTGAACAATAAAGCTAAGAGCATCCACCTTATCACCATTAAGAAGGATATCCATTTTCACCAGCTTAGATGGACGATACTCTGACAACTCGTAGTCAAAACTTGCATAACCACGTGTTGAAGATTTGAGCTTATCAAAGAAGTCAAAGACGATTTCAGCAAGTGGAATTTGATAGATAACATTGACTCGGTTATCATCAATATAGTCCATAGTTACAAAATCCCCACGTTTGCGTTGAGCCAATTCCATTACTGCTCCGACAAACTCCTGCGGTACCATGATTTGAGCTTTAACATAAGGTTCTTCAATGGTAGCAATTTTGGTTGGGTCTGGGAATTCAGACGGGTTTGACACATCCATAGACTCACCATCAGTCTGATTAACCTTGTAGATAACAGATGGCGCAGTCATAATAAGGTCGATGTTAAACTCACGTTCCAAACGTTCCTGAATAACATCCATATGAAGAAGTCCAAGGAAACCACAACGGAAACCAAATCCAAGAGCCTGGGATGTTTCTGGTTCAAACTGCAAGCTGGCATCATTCAGTTGCAATTTTTCAAGAGCTTCACGAAGGTCATTGTATTTATTAGACTCGATTGGATAGAGACCTGCGAAAACCATCGGATTCATCTGTTTGTATCCTGAAAGTGGTTCAGTCGCTGGATTTGTCGCCAAGGTTACTGTATCACCGACACGTGTGTCCTGAACAGTCTTGATAGAAGCCGCGATATAACCAACGTCACCCGTCGCAAGGAAATCACGTCCTACAGCTTTAGGTGTGAAAATTCCGACTTCAGTTACATCGAAGGTTTTACCATTGCTCATGAGCTGAATTTTATCACCAGGTTTGACTACTCCATCCATGACACGAACTTGGAGGATAACTCCACGGTAAGCATCGTAAACAGAGTCGAAAATCAAAGCCTTAAGTGGCGCCGTCACATCACCCGTTGGTGCTGGCACTTTTTCTACGATTTGCTCGAGGATTTCTTCAATACCGATACCAGCCTTGGCAGATGCTAAGACTGCTTCACTGGCGTCCAAACCAATCACATCTTCAATCTCTGTACGCACTCGCTCAGGATCTGCAGCTGGCAGGTCAATTTTGTTAATGACTGGCATGATTTCCAAATCATTGTCCAAGGCCAGATAAACATTGGCAAGGGTTTGAGCCTCAATTCCTTGGGCAGCATCAACCACTAAAATCGCTCCCTCACAGGCAGCTAGTGAACGTGAAACTTCATAGGTAAAGTCAACGTGCCCTGGTGTGTCAATCAAGTGGAAAATATAAGTTTCCCCATCTTTTGCAGTGTAATTCAGCTCGATAGCGTTGAGTTTAATGGTAATCCCACGTTCCCGTTCTAAATCCATGCTATCCAAAAGTTGGGCCTGCATTTCACGGCTTGAAACGGTCTCTGTCTTTTCCAAAATGCGGTCTGCTAGAGTCGACTTTCCGTGGTCAATATGGGCGATAATAGAGAAGTTACGAATCTTCTCCTGTCGTTTTTTCAATTCTTCTAAGTTCATGATTCTCTTCCTTTCAGGGTATCTATTTATTATAAATTGTTTTTGATATTTTGACAAGACCATACCCTGCTAGGAGTACTAATCTTCAGCGACAAAGCCGTCATTTTCGATAAAGTGGTGTTCTGTCATTCCTTGGTCTGTAAAGACAATCCCGTGAAGGACACCACCATAGACAGCTCCTCCGTCCATCCCAACCTTGCCATCTTCTGTAGTCCAAAGCTCAGCTGTACCACGCTCTTGCTTTAACAAACCATAAACTGGTGTGTGACCAAAGACAATGGTTTTCCCGGTATGATTGGCAGCTTCGTGGAATGGTTTTCTGAGCCACACTTTTTTATAATCTGTGGTTTCATGCCAGTCATCCAAAGTCAAATCAATACCTGCGTGAACAAAGATATACTTGTCTGTCTCTACTACAAATGGCATTTGACGAATGAATTCGACCAAGTCTGCTGCTTCAGTTTCAACACGCTTTGCATCTGCTACTCCATCTACTGGTGCATCCAGTGGGCGTCCCAAAATAGAATTAATAGTTGTATCCCCACCATTTCGACGATAGTGGTCATAACTTTCTTCAGGATTATCCAACCAAGTTAAAAACATATACTCATGATTTCCTGATAAGCAGATAGCTCCCTGATTGTCGACCAAGTCTTTGACCATTTCTAGAACTCGGCGACTATCTTCTCCTCTATCAATCAAATCTCCAAGAAAGAGTAATTGAGTCTTACCATCCCATGTTTTAAGTAAGTCTTCTAACATTCCAGCTTTTCCGTGGACATCACCAATTACATAATAGTCTGTCATTTATTTCTCCTTACTTTGTAATAATTCTCTCGCTTGAGTCAATGCTGCTTCTGTCACATTCTCCCCAGCCAACATCTTAGCGACTTCTTCAATCCTTTCTTCAACTGTTAACAAGCGAACTGTTGAAACGGTTGAATGTTCATTGCTAATCTTTTCGATGAAGAACTGATAATCTGCAATCGCAATAACTTGAGGAAGGTGAGAAATAGCTAATACTTGACCGTGCTGTCCAATTTTATGGATCTTTTGTGCAATGGCTTGAGCTACACGCCCTGAGACTCCCGTATCCACCTCATCAAAGACGATACTGGTCTTGCCTTCCTTACGAGAAAAGGCTGACTTGATAGCTAACATCAAACGAGACAACTCTCCACCAGAAGCTACTTTTACCAATGGTTTAAAATCTTCTCCAGGGTTGGTTGAAATGTAAAATTCAACACTCTCATTACCTTCACGACTGAATTTGCCTTGACTAAAACGAACTTGAAATTGTGCTTTCTCCATGTATAGGTCTTGCAATTCTTGCTTGATTTCAGCTTCTAAATCCTTCGCTATTTTATGGCGAGCTTGAGCAACTTGACCTGCTAAACCCACAAGATTTTTTTCAAGCTTCTTGAGTTCGATTTCCATATCTTCAGAAGATAAATTATTTCCTGTTAGAAGATTGTATTCGTCTGTAATCTTGGCAAAGTATTCAAGGACATCATCTACACTACCACCATACTTACGGGTAATGGTGTGAATTAAATCTAGTCTGCTTTCAACCTGCATCAAACGATTACCATCAAAATCTAAATCATCAATAATGGATTCCAAGCGCTTGGTGATATCTTCTAGAACATAATAGGATTCAGAAAGGGAACTTGAAATCTCACGATACTCTGAATCGAACTCTTCAAGACTTTCCATATCATTCATGGCCGAACGAACATTTGCAAGGCTTGAAAATTCTTCATTATCAAGCATACTATAAGCATTTGTTAAAGTATCGGCGATATGTTTATGGTTAAGAAGTTTGTCTCTTTCTTGATTAAGGGCAATATCTTCACCAGCTTTCAAATTAGCTGCTTCAATCTCAGCCATCTGAAATTCCAACATTTCAATTCGAGCCTTGTGTTCCTGCTGATTTTTTTTGATGTCAAGCACTTGCTTACGCATACGGCGATAGTTATCAAAGCTCATCTGATAGGCTTCTTTTAATTCAAAGAAAGAAGCATCCCCAAACTCATCCAACATCTGGATATGTCGATGTGGGCGCATTAACTCCTCTTGGTCATGTTGACCATGGATATCAACTAGCTGTTGACCAATCGCCCTCAATACTGAAAGATTAACCATCTGTCCATTGACACGACTGATGCTTCGGCCGTTTTGTAAAATTTCGCGACGAATAATGATTTCATCACTCAATTCTAATCCTTGTTCATCAAAAATTTCTTCTAGCGCGCGATTACTTTCAATTGAAAAAAGACCTTCAATTTCCGCTTTGGGAGCCCCATGACGAATAACTTCTGTTGTAGCTCGAGCTCCTAACATCATATTCATAGCGTCGATGATGATTGATTTACCCGCACCTGTTTCACCAGTTAAAACTGTCATCCCTTGTTCAAAGTTCAAAGAAATTGATTCGATGATAGCAAAATTTTTAATCGAAATTTCCAGTAACATATAATCCTACCAATTTTTAACTTGCTCAAAAATATCTTTGGCTGTTTCTTCACTTCTCAATACCATCAAGATGGAATTATCATCAGCAATACAGCTAAAAATTTGGTCAGAAAAAACAGTCATCAACTGACTCTTGACGAAAATAGTATTCCCTGGAATAACTTGCAAATTGATCATATGCCCCATGCGCTCAGCATGAATAATATTATTTTCTGCCAACTGCAAGCTTCTAACGATTGATTTTGGTAATTCATAAATGTAAGTATTGTCTTTCAATGGAATTTTTACAATACCCAATTCTTTAATATCTCGGGAGACTGTTGCTTGAGTAGCAGAGATACCTGCTTCTCTCAAGTGTTCAACGATTTCTTCCTGGGTACCGATTTGATAATCTGTAACAAATCTTCTAATCTTCTCAAGTCTCTCTTTTTTATTCATCTTTAAACTCTCTATGTGCTCTCTCTACAACTTTTTCTATTTCAGAAGTAACCTGATTGATTGCGTGATCTTCTTTTCGCAAATAGGCCAAAAACTCGATATTCCCATGACCACCTTGAATAGGAGAATAGTCCAATCCTAAGACTGAAAATCCTTCATCAACTGCCATTTTAGTAACTGATTCTAAAACATTTTGGTGAACTTTGGCATCTCTGATAATTCCATTTTTACCGATCTGTTCTCGACCAGCCTCAAATTGAGGCTTAACTAAAGCTACAACCTGCCCTTGATCAGCTAAAACTCGGTGCAAAGCTGGTAAAATGAGGCCTAGGGAAATAAAACTGACATCGATACTGGCAAAACTTGGTTCCTGTTCAAAGTCGGTCTTTTCAGCATAACGGAAATTAAACTGCTCCATACTAACCACACGAGGGTCTTGACGTAATTTCCATGCCAGTTGGTTAGTACCAACATCAACTGCAAAAACTTGTTTAGCACCATTTTGCAACATGACATCCGTAAAACCTCCAGTTGAAGCTCCGATATCAATGGTCGTTTGTCCCTCAACTGATAGATCAAAAATATCTAGCGCCTTCTCAAGTTTCAAGCCACCACGACTGACATACTTAAGTTTCTCGCCCTTGAGTTTCAACTCTGTATCGTCAGGAATTTTTTCTCCTGGTTTATCAAATCGTTCGCCATTTAAAACAGCGACTACCAAACCAGCCATAACACCACGTTTGGCTTGTTCTCTCGTTTCAAATAAACCTTGTTTGTAAGCTAATACATCTACTCTTTCCTTAGCCATTGATTCTCAAACTTTCTACTATTTTCACAATTGGTTCCTTATCAAAGCTCACAACTTGGCTAATCTCTTCAAGTTTCGCATTAGCTTGATCCAAGGTTTGATTGCAAAATGCTATCGCCTGATCTAATCCCAACAATGCAGGATAAGTTGACTTTTCGGCTTGCAAATCCTTCTGGGGTGTCTTGCCGATTTCCTCAAAACTTGCGGTAACATCAAGGACATCATCTCTCACTTGAAAAGCAAGACCAATCAGTTCTCCAACAGTTTTAAGTTGATTTTGAAGATTTTTATCTAATTCAGCAATGATTCCAGCTGCTTGAAAAGGAAAGGCTAAAAGTTTACCGGTCTTATTAGCATGGATAGTCTGAAGTTCCTCTAAATTCAAGTGTTTTCCTTCACCTTCCATATCCAATACTTGACCAGCTACCATTCCCATACTACCAGAAGCAAGTGATAGATTTGCTATTAAATCTACCTTAGTTTGGCTCGGTAAACCAGCTTGAGCAATTAAAGCATAGGGATCCAAAAAAAGCGCATCCCCTGCTAAAATAGCTAGAGCTTCACCATACACCTTATGGTTGGTCAAACGTCCCCGACGAAAATCATCATTATCCATAGCAGGAAGATCATCATGGATCAAACTTCCTGTATGAATCATTTCTAGTGCCGCTGCAACTTGAGCATGTTCCTGAGTGATAGGCACTTGCAAGGAGTCCAAAACTTCTAAAAGCAAATAAGGACGAATCCGTTTACCACCTGCATGTATGGAATAAAGAACAGCTTCTCTTAAACTGGATGCAAATTGTTGGTCGCCATAAAAGTATTCAAGAGCTGACTCGACCAAAGCTAGTTTTTCCTGCTTGTTCATACCAGTTCACTTTCTGTTCCATCTTCTTGCATAACCTTGACCAAGGTCTTTTCAGCCTTATCAAGTGTTGCCTGCAATTCTTTGGATAAGAGCATTCCTTTTTGAAATGCAGAAATAGCATCTTCCAAAGCAATTTCACCATTTTCTAAGCTTTGAACAATCGTTTCAAGTTCTGCTAGATTTTCCTCAAATTTCTTTTGTTTTGACATCTCTTACCTCTAATTCTACTTGACCGTCTCGCATCAACAGTGATACTTGGTCATTTTCTTTCAGATCTTTCGCAGAAGCCACTACAACTTCTCCTTTTTTAACAATTGCATAACCTCTGGCTACAATTCGACTAGTATCTAGCATAAGGAGAGCTTCTGATAGGCGTTTTACTTCTGCTACTTTTGCATCATAGGTTACAGCCATCTGGCTTCGCATTAGTTTTTGAAGTTGGAAAATACGATCCTGATAACGCTGGATTTTGATGATTGGTGATAATTGTTCCAAACGGTGGATTTGTTCTTGAACCTTTTGTTGATTTCGAACCAATTCAGCATTCAATCCTTGCTTCAGTCGCAGCTGTAACTGATCCAAGCGTTGTAGATAGCCGTCATATAAACGCTCTGGTTGTCTGAAGATGACCGATTGACTGAGGATTCTCAAAGCTTCTTGTTTCTTTGACAAACTATACTTAACTGCTGTAGTCATGCGTTTTTCTTGATTCTGAAGATAGGTCAAAAGATCTAACTTAGTTACTGGTGTAGCGAGTTCAGCAGCAGCTGTCGGCGTTGCCGCTCTCTTGTCAGCAACAAAATCAGCCAAGGTGACATCTGTTTCATGACCCACACTCGAAATAATCGGTAAACGAGATTCAAAAATTGCTCGAACTACAATTTCTTCGTTAAAGGCCCAAAGATCTTCAATGGAACCTCCCCCACGGCCGATAATCAGAACATCTAAGTCATCGCGTTCATTAGCTCGAGTTATATTACGAGCAATTTCCTCTGCAGCACCCTCTCCTTGAACCTTGGTAGGATATAAGACAATTTCCACACCAGGGAAGCGTCTGCTTACAGTTGTAATGATATCCTGTATAACAGCTCCACTACGGCTGGTCACCACACCTATTTTTTTTGAAAATTGTGGTAAAGATTGTTTAAATCGCTCTTGAAACAAACCTTCTTCTGCCAGTTTCTTCTTAAGCTGTTCAAATTGGATAGCCAAGGCACCAACACCATCTGGTTCAGCTTTTTCAATAATAATCGAATAGCTTCCGCTTGGCTCATAGACTTGAACACGACCAACTACATTGATCTTCATCCCTTCTTCCAAGTCAAATCCCAAACGTTGATAGACACCCGACCAAATGGTCGCCTGAATAACCGCTCGGTCATCTTTAAGAGAAAAATACTGATGGGTTGGACGCTTACGGAAGTTAGAGACTTGACCAGTTAAATAGACCCGTTCCAAGTAGGGGTCTTTATCGAATTTCATTTTTAAATACTTGGTCAAAGTTGTAACCGATAAATACTTTTCCATCTCTACCTCCTTCTTTTCTCTAGTTTTTCCTGGGTATTATTATACCAAAAATATGCTTAAAAATCTTTATTTCCCACTTAGAATGGCAAAAATACAGTTTGTTTCTACAAAAATTTTGCCCCTCGAACAGAAAAAAAGCCCTTCGGATAAAATCCGAGGGGCTTAAATCTTGTTTAATCAAGAGCCGAACTTTTGAGTTTCAAGGTTCGGGATAAAATAGTTCACTGAACTATTTTATTTTTTAAGGTTGTAGAATGATTTCAATCCACGGTATTCAGCTACTTCACCAAGTTGGTCTTCGATACGAAGTAATTGGTTGTATTTAGCGATACGGTCTGTACGTGAAAGTGAACCAGTCTTGATTTGTCCTGCGTTTGTTGCAACTGCGATGTCAGCGATTGTTGAATCTTCAGTTTCACCTGAACGGTGTGATACAACAGCAGTGTAACCAGCTTCTTTAGCCATTTCGATAGCATCGAATGTTTCAGTAAGAGTACCGATTTGGTTAACTTTGATAAGGATTGAGTTAGCAGCGCCTTCAGCGATACCTCTTTCAAGGTAAGCAGTGTTTGTTACGAAGAAGTCGTCACCAACCAATTGAACTTTACCACCAAGACGTTCAGTAAGAGCTTTCCATCCATCCCAGTCGTTTTCGTCCATACCATCTTCGATAGTGATGATTGGGTATTTGTTTACCAACTCTTCAAGGTAGTCGATTTGTTCTGCAGAAGTACGAACAGCAGCTCCTTCACCTTCGAATTTAGTGTAGTCGTAAACTTTACGTTCTTTATCGTAGAATTCTGATGATGCACAGTCAAATCCGATAAATACGTCTTTACCTGGAACATAACCAGCAGCTTCGATAGCAGCAAGGATAGTTTCAACACCGTCTTCAGTTCCTTCGAAACGAGGAGCAAATCCACCTTCGTCACCTACAGCTGTTTCAAGACCACGAGATTTAAGGATTTTCTTAAGAGCGTGGAAGATTTCAGCACCCCAACGAAGAGCTTCTTTGAATGTTGGTGCACCAGCAGGTACGATCATGAATTCTTGGAAAGCGATTGGAGCATCTGAGTGAGAACCACCGTTGATGATGTTCATCATTGGAGTTGGAAGAACTTTAGTGTTGAATCCACCAAGGTAGCTGTAAAGTGGGATTTCAAGGTAGTCAGCAGCAGCACGAGCTACAGCGATAGACACACCAAGGATTGCGTTTGCACCCAATTTACCTTTGTTAGGAGTACCGTCAAGTGCGATCATAGCACGGTCGATAGCTTGTTGGTCACGTACATCGTAGCCGATGATTGCTTCAGCGATGATGTTGTTTACGTTGTCAACAGCTTTTTGTGTACCAAGACCACCGTAACGAGATTTGTCACCATCACGAAGTTCAACTGCTTCGTGTTCACCAGTAGAAGCTCCTGATGGAACCATACCACGTCCGAAAGCACCTGATTCAGTGTAAACTTCTACTTCAAGTGTTGGGTTACCGCGTGAGTCTAGGACTTCGCGAGCGTAAACATCAGTAATAATTGACATTTTTTACTCTCCTTATTGAGTTAAATTTTTTACACCTCTATGATACCTTAAAAAGACTCCTTTTTCAAGGAAAAACGTTATCTTTGTGCAAATTTTCCTTAAGTTTATAAAGTAATCGCTTTCTTTTATCTGTTTTCTCCTTTATTTTATGATATACTATTTTTATGACTGATGTATCAAAACAAATCCTAGAAAAGGCTCATGGCGGGCTTAAACTAAATCCAGATGAACAGAGACGTTTTCTCGGAACTTTCGAGGAAAGGGTCCTTGGCTATGCAGACCTTGAAACAGCTAATGATGATAAATTTCAAAAGGGTTATGTATCTATTTTAGTGAGTCTAAAAAAAGAAACTGAACCTCTTTTTGTCAAAATTTCTCCTCGGGTAGTATTTGAAAAACAGGTCTATTATTTAAAACAAGCCAAAGATGCTGACTGCCAAGCGACTATCGTTTCAGAAGATCACAATTCATCCCCTTTTGGCTTGATTATTCATAGTGATGCTCCTGTTCAAATAAATGAAAAAGACCTTAAAAAGGCCTTTTCAGACTTGTGGCAAGAAAAAGAGACCAAAGCTCCTACTTCTCTTTGGAAAAAATGGTTTGGTTAATGCTTCTTCAAAGCTAAGATCTGACCAATGTTTGTAGCTGTATTTTCTAAATAGATAGCTGCATTTTTTAGACTGTCTTCCAGAGGTTCACTTTTTTCTAGTATAGAAAAGGCTGCAACGAGATTTTCAAATGGTAAGGGTGGTAAATCCTCTGATAGACTCCCACAAATAGCAATAACTGGAACACCATTTGGTGTTCTTTTTGCTACACCGATTGGAGCCTTGCCAGCTAAGCTTTGAGTGTCTAATCTACCTTCACCAACGATGACAAGATCTGCATCCGCAACTTTCTGATCAAAACCGATTAGATCTAAACAAGTGTGAATACCAGAAACAATTGTTGCTCCAGCAAAAGCACATAAGCCAGCTGCAATACAGCCGCCTGCTCCAGCTCCTTCCAGCTTTAAGATTTCAGAGGCAACTTTACGATAGAAACTTTCAATAGCAGAATCAACTTCATGAAATTGAGCTGGATTTAAGCCTTTTTGCTTCCCAAATGTATATGTAGCTCCTTGTAGGCCACAGAGAGGATTGGTCACATCTGCTAATATTTTAATTCGTACATCAGAAGGAATAGATATAACTTTCTCCTTTGAGATATCAGTAATTTCAAACAAGGACTGGCCACAAGCCTCAAGTTCCATTCCATTTTCATCATAAAACTGATATCCGAGTCCTGAGGCAATTCCAATACCACCATCGTTAGTGGATGTACCACCGACTCCGATATAGATTTCTTTCATCCCTTGCTCTATTAAATGCAGGATTAGTTGACCAATTCCCTTTGTTTGAATCTTCAGGGGATTTCTTTTTTCAATAGGAATTTTAGCAAGGCCTATCAAATCCGCAACTTCAAATAAAGCGAGAGTTTCTTTATAAACATAAGGCATTTGCACCTCTTCTCCAAAGGGGCCTGTCACCAAAGCAGTGTTTTCTATAAGACCAAGTGAATTTTTAATGGCATCTACTGTTCCTTCTCCTCCATCGCCAACAGGTAAGAGCAAACATTTCGATTCAGGTAGAACCTTTTTAAGGCCTCGTTTAATAGCTTTAGCTACTTCACTTGCAGGGAGACTCTCCTTAAAAGAGTCAGGTGCTATAACAATTTTCATACACTCATCTTTCTAATCAAAGGAAATCTATCAGATTCAATACTTTTGTTAAATTTCTATCTTCAATTTGAAGGGGAATTTCCTCTTTCACGATTTCTTTGGCACAGAAGCCAATGCCGATTCCAGCTCTCTTCAACATTGCTAAATCATTAGCTCCATCTCCAATAGCAATTGTTCTATCAATTGGTACCTCTAATTCATCAGCCCATCTTACTAGGGTTTCTTTTTTAACTTCTCTGCTGATAATAGGACCAACAAGATTTCCAGTTAAATGACCATCTCTGATTTCCAGTTGATTAGCAGCAAATAATGAAATCCCTAAATCTTTTGCTAATCTTTCAACAACAGGTGTAAATCCACCTGAAACTAGACCCACTTCTATCTGATTTTTTTGCAGAGTGTTAATAAATTGCGCAGCATTTTTACTAAGGTGTAGTTCATGATAAATCTTATCAAAAGTATCTACAGATAGTCCTTGTAATAAAGAAACACGTTTTCTCAGGCTTTCTTCAAAATCTAGTTCTCCCCTCATAGCTTGGGCAGTCAGTAGGGCTACTTCTTCTTCACACTCTGCCTCTTTCCCCAATAAATCAATAACTTCCTCTTCTATCAGTGTCCCATCAACATCCAGTACACAAAGTCCTCTCAATTTTTTCATTTAAGTCCCTTACTTTTATCATCTCAAAAAATCGTATGAAGATATCATACGATTTTAACTATTTAATTTGCTAAACTGTGGTACAAATCAAGATATGACTTGCAGGCTGTATCCCAAGAGAAATCACATTCCATCGCTTGAACTTGCATATTTTTCCAAACATCAGGATGGTTGTGATAAACATCCAAAGCTGTTTGCAATGCCCAGTTGAGCCAGTATGGAGTTAGGTTGTTAAAGCTAAAGCCTGTACCTGTTCCTTCAATTGGATTAAAGGCTTGAACAGTATCTCTAAGTCCACCCACCTCGTTTACTAAAGGAAGCGTACCATATCTCATGGCCATCATTTGTGAAAGTCCACAGGGTTCAAAACGACTTGGCATAAGGAAAATATCACATGCTGCATAAATCTCTTGAGCTAATTTCACATCGAAAGTAATATTGGCAGAAAGTTTTTCTGGGAATACTTGACTAAACCAAGAGAAAGCTTGTTCAAATCCTGGATCTCCAGTTCCCAAGAGAACAATTTGAATATCCTCTTGAAGCATACGATGCAGGCTTTCAACCACCACATCAAAGCCCTTCTGACGAGTCAAACGTGACACGATACCAATCATTGGCACATCAGGACGTACTGGAAGACCAACTCTTTCTTGAAGTTTCGCTTTATTTTGAGCCTTACCTGACAGATCAGTTTTATTAAAATGATACTCAAGTAAAGCATCCGTCTCTGGATTGTATAAATCAGTATCAATACCATTAACAATACCAGAAACCTTACCAGATTCCATACGAAGAATCTGATCAATACCGCAACCAAACTCTGTAGTCATGATCTCATAAGCATAGCTCGGTGACACGGTTGATACACGGTCTGCATAGAGAATACCAGCCTTCATCCAATTAAGACAATCATTCCAACGAACTGTTCCATCAGCGTAGCGCTCAAATCCAACCCTGAACAAGTCCCAAAGCATGCTTTCAGAGAATTGACCCTGAAATTCCAAGTTATGAATGGTCAAAACAGTCTTGATTCCTTGGTAAGCTTGAATCCATCTGTATTTTTCTTTTAACAAGAACGGAATCATTGCTGTATGGTAGTCATGAGCGTGGAGGACATCAGGGATAAATCCAATACGTTCCATAGCCTCAAGGGCAGCAAGTTGGAAGAAAGCAAAACGTTCGCCATCATCGAAATCTCCATAAACATGCCCACGGAAGAAATAATATTGATTGTCGATAAAGTAGAAGGTCACACCGTTTAAAACAGTTTTCTTAATTCCACAAAATTGTCTCCGCCAACCAACGTATACTTCAAATTGGAGAACATCTTCAATTTGATTACCAAACTTGGCCTCAACCATGTCATAGTAGGGTAAGATAACAGCAACTTCATGACCAGCTTTAACTAATGATTTTGGAAGAGCCCCGATAACATCTCCCAAGCCACCTGTTTTAGAAAAAGGGGCTCCTTCGGCTGCTACAAATAAAATTTTCATGAAAGAATGTCCTCTGTTACTTTTTCACCTTTTTTGATGACAACAGGGTTTTCTGCTGTACCTCGAATAACAACTCCCTCGGCTATTTCAGCTCCTTTATCTACAATTGCATACTCAACTTGTGCACCTTTTCCAACGACAACACGAGGGAAGATAAGAGACTCTTTAACCAAGCTGTCTTTATTGATACGAACATTACGCGAAATAATAGATTTATCCACTTCACCTTCAATGATACTACCAGAAGCAAATTGAGAGGTGTTCACTTTTGAACCAGATGCGTAGTAGGTAGGTTCTTCGTTTTTAACTTTAGTATGAATCTTTTGATTTGGCGAGAACAAAGAGTAGAATTTATGCTGATCAAGCATATCTAAATTAGCTTGGTAATATGTTTCTACTGAATGAATATTGGCTAGGTATCCTGTGTATTCATATGCAAAAGCACCTTCTTTTGCTGCTAAATCACGAAGAACATAACGTAATTTTTCTGGATATTCTTTTTGAGCTTCTTCTTCCAAACGTTTAATCAACCATTGAGTGTCTACAACAAAGATATCTGTTGACATATTGTAGAAATCTTGGTCTGATTTTTTATCAAAAAGTTTATGGGAAACTACATGGTCAGTTTCATCAATATCAAGGATTGCATTCACTTCTGAAATATCTTTCTTAGGTAATTTCTTATAAACAACTGTAATTGGTGATTTTGTTGTATTATGCAAATGGAAAACTTGATTGAGATCGATATTCACTAAAACATCACAGTTCAAGGAAACTGTTTGATCTGAACCTGAACGTTTTAAGTAAGTTAAGAGTTGTTGGTAGTATTCTTTACCAACTGTACTGCTCTCTACACGAGTATTGTAGATTCCAAGATAGTAGTGGCTAAGAAGTGTATTCAAGCCCCACTCACGTCCTGAACGAATATGGTCAAATACAGAGCTGATGTTATCTTGTTGGAAAATTCCAAAGATACTACGAACGCCTGCATTAGCTAAACTTGAAAGCGGGAAGTCAATCAAACGATACTTTCCTCCAAATGGTAAAGTTGCCACTGGACGGTTACTTGTCAAGGTTGACATATCATGGAAACCAACGGTATTTCCTAAAATCGCTGAATATTTATCAATCTTCATCTGTTGCTACCCCCACTACTTCGTTATATCCGACTACTTGTACTTCTTCTGTACCATCAATTTCAACACCATCAGCGATGACTGCGCCTTCACCGATGATTGCACGTGTAATTTTAGCACCTCTACCAATAACTGCTCCACTCATGATAACAGAATCAACAACTTCCGCTCCCTTACGAACTTGAGCAGCTGTAGATAGGATTGAATGCTTCACCGTACCATTTACATAACATCCATCTACTACAAGAGAGTCTTCTACCTGAGCATATTCTCCAAGGAAGTTTGGTGGAGCGATAAGGTTACGAGAATAAATTTTCCATTGACGGTTACGGCTATCGAGAGCATTCTCTGGAGAGATGTATTCCATATTTGCTTCCCAGAGTGATTCGATAGTACCAACGTCCTTCCAGTATCCATTGAACTCATAAGCATAGACACTTTCACCAGTTTCAAGATAGTTTGGAATAACGTTTTTACCAAAATCTGACATATCAATATTAGCCTTTTCAGCTGCAACTAGCATATTGCGAAGTCGTTTCCAATCAAAGATATAAATACCCATTGACGCCTTAGTTGATTTTGGTTCAGCTGGTTTTTCTTCAAATTCGACAATACGATTATTAGCATCTGTATTCATAATACCAAAACGGCTAGCTTCTTTAAGTGGCACATCTAAGACAGCAACTGTCAAGCTGGCATTATTGTCCTTGTGTGATTGGAGCATATCATCGTAGTCCATCTTGTAGATATGGTCACCCGAAAGAATCAAAACATACTCAGGATTGATGCTGTCGATATAGTCGATGTTTTGGTAAATGGCATGACTTGTACCTTCAAACCAACGGTTCCCCTCACTTGCAGAGTAGGGCTGAAGGATAGAAACTCCGGTGTCAATACCATCTAGACCCCAACTAGAACCATTACCAATGTGGCTATTGAGAGCTAGTGGTTGATACTGTGTGATAACCCCAACATTATGGATACCAGAGTTGGCACAGTTTGAAAGAGCGAAGTCAATGATACGGTAGCGCCCACCGAATTGCACGGCAGGTTTAGCAATGCTTTGAGTGAGTTTACCGAGACGAGTTCCTTGCCCACCAGCAAGGATTAAAGCTAGCATTTCATTCTTCATTTTCTACTCCTTTTTGAGTCTTATTTGTGACAGTTTTAGCAGGTTTCAAGCGACGTTTGATTTTCCAAATACTTGCTCCCATAGCTGGCAAGGTAAATGTCAAAGTCTGCTCATAATCCTTCCATAATCCTTCTTGAGTTTGAACTGTTTGGTTATGTTCTTTCCACACACCACCCCATTGTTCTAACTCTGTATTCCAAATTTCTTCATAAATCCCTGCAACTGGAAGACCAATTGTAAAATCAGGACGTTCAACTGGTGCCATATTGAAGACACAGACTAACATTTCACCTTTCTTGCCCTTACGGATAAAGGAAAGAACACTCTGATCTCTATTATCCGCATCAATGATTTCAATACCATCATAACTTGTATCAATTTCCCAAAGACAACGGTGATCTTTATAAAGCTGATTCAACTGTGATGTAAAGTATTTCATCTTGGCATTCATCGGATCTTCTAGGTTAGACCACTCCAATTGCTCTTCGGATTTCCACTCTAGGAATTGACCAAACTCACTACCCATGAAGAGTAATTTCTTACCAGGGTGACAAATTTGATAAGTGTAAAGGTTTCTCAAACCAGCAAATTGATTGTAACGATCACCCCACATCTTATGCATCATACTCTTCTTACCGTGGACAACCTCATCATGTGAGAATGGTAGGAGATAATTTTCATTAAAGACATACATGAAGCTGAAGGTCACAAGATTAAAGTCATACTTGCGGTAAATTGGATCTTCTTCGTAGAAACGTAGGATATCATTCATCCACCCCATGTTCCACTTGTAATCAAATCCTAGTCCACCCATTTCTTTCATACCGGTAATCTTGGTACCTGAAGAAGACTCCTCTGCAATCATCATAACATCCGGATGAGCTAGCTTAATAACATCGTTCAAACGTTGAAGGAAATAATAGCCTTCATAGTTGAGATTGCCACCGTCTTTATTTGGGGTCCATGGAGCATTATCATAATCTAGATAGAGAATATTACTTACGGCATCAACACGAATACCATCTAGGTGATAGAAATCAATCCAAAACTTAATGCTAGAAATCAAGAAAGATTGGACTTCATTTTTACCAAGGTCAAAGTTGAGTGCTCCCCAACCGTAGTTGTTAGCCTTATTATGATCTTGGTATTCAAAAGTTGGTGTGCCATCATAGTATGCTAAAGCATCATCATTGATTGTAAAGTGACCTGGCACCCAGTCCACAATTACACCGATATTATTGATATGACATTCCTCAACGAAGTCTTGAAACTCTTCTGGACGACCATAGGCATGCTCTAAAGCGAAGTAGCCCATGAGCTGATAACCCCAACTCAAACCGAGAGGGTGAGCCATCAAAGGCATAAACTCGATATGAGTATAGTTCATCTCAACAAGATAGGGGATGAGCTCTTCTTTGAGTTGGGCAAAGCTATAAGGTGTCCCATCAGGATTTCTCTTCCAAGATCCTGCATGCGCCTCATAGATATTGACTGGTCGTTCGAAAAATCCCCAACGTTTTCTGCGAGCTAACCAGAGACCGTCCTTCCATTTTTTCTCAGGAATTTCTGTTAAAACTGCCCCTGTTCCTGGACGAGCTTCATAGCGTACTGCCAAGGGATCAATCTTCATAAGCTGATGTCCATTAGCACGAGTAATATGATATTTATAAATATGTCCTTCTTGAGCTAAAGTTGTAAAAACTTCCCAAACTCCAGATTCGTTACGAACCATGGGGATTTGATTTTCAACCCAGTTAGTAAAATCACCAACTAGATGGACAGCCTGCGCATTTGGCGCCCAGACACGGAATGTATAACCATACTCACCGTCTCTTTCTTCACGATGCGCTCCTAAATAGTGTTGAAGATGGAAATTTTCGCCACTAGTAAAAGTTCTTAAAGCCTCAAATTTATCCATTGAATCCCCCTTTTATTGTAAGCGTTTTCTATATTTCTATTATACTATCTTTTAAGAAAACTTTCAACTAATTTCCGAATTCTACTAAAATTTTTTTCGAAAATCTTCATATATTTATCTTAACATTTCTAAAATTTTCATAAATGATGATAAGCAGTGGAATTTTCTATCAGCTACTGTTACAAAAATAACTCTCATTATCTTTATATAAAATAACTTACTTAAAAAGCTGAACGTTTTTAGTTTTTGATAACATAATATTCGTAGATAACTCTTTTTTTTATAATTTTACCAAATTTTCTGAAATTTTCAACCATTTTTAGTAATTGTTCCATTTTTATTTTTATAGCGGATTGAAATAAGATATGAACAAAGAGATTATGGAAGTCAAATTAATTTCTAAAAACGCTTTAGAATCCTTGGTGGAGTATTCTAGATTCAATACACTATATGTCTATAAATATAAAAAAACTCAAGCATAAATCTTGAGTTTTGGGTTATTTTTTAGGATAAAACATTCATAACTGCCACACTGACGTCGTCAATAACATTTTCTTGATTAGAACGGCTATTGGTTACCAACATTTCAAGGTTGCCTGCATTTTCATAGTAATATGAAGTCCCTTTAGCATTGAAAACAACCAAGAAGTGCTCTTCATTTCCCTGAATCTCGTAAACAATCCAACCACTATTTTCAATTGCTGTGTGAACAAAGACATGACGGTAGACTTCTTCATAGGTAGGGTATGAAAAGGCACTAGTTTGTGTTTTAAGACGGATAACCTGACGGACAAACTCGATACTATCTTGACGCTTATTGATCAAATCCCAGTTGACTTGGTTGACACTATCAGGAGCATTGTAACTGTTCATTGCTCGCTCACGATCTGCGTGAGTCAACTCTCCATTTTCTCCGGTAGCTACGAGCTTGGTACGACCAAACTCTTGACCCAGTTCCATGAAGGCCATCCCTTGCATGAGAAGGTTCATAGCCGTTGCTGTTTCTACTTTCTTCATGATACGTTTTTCACTCTCCGATGGATGAAGGGTTCTAAGCAAATCATGCAAATTGTAGTTATCGTGGGCTTCTACATAGTTAAGAACCTGGTTTGGACTGAGATATGAACCGAGCTCACGACTTCCAAGAATAGCCTTTGCGAGGATCGGCTCAGTACCTGCTCCACTGACGAAACCAGATTTGATAGAGCCATAGACTTCACAACCTTTGACCGCATCACGTTGATTATCATTAAAGAATCCAATGTTTGGCAACTGGTAGGCATTGTCTTTCTTAGCCTTGTCATAAGGAGCAAGACCTATTCCCATATCCCAACCTTCTCCATACAGGATGATTTTCGGATCGACTTCGTCCATAGCCCAACGAATCATCTGCATGGTTTTGACGTCATGAATTCCCATCAAGTCAAAGCGGAAACCGTCAATATTGTATTCTTTTACCCAGTAGAGAAGCGAATCAATCATATATTTACGGAACATTTCGTGCTCACTGGCAGTTTCGTTCCCGACTCCTGTTCCATTTTGGTAGGTTCCATCATGGTTCATTCGATAATAATAATCAGGAACCGTTGTTTGGAATGGCGCATCCACCGTTGAGAAGGTATGATTGTAAACAACATCCATAATAACACCGATACCAGCATCATGATAAGCTTGGACCATGGCTTTTAAATCACGGATAGCTTGACCTGGATCATTTGGATTTGTAGACATGCTAGTTTCTGGAGCATTGTAGTTTTGAGGATCATATCCCCAGTTATAAGTTACATTTCCATCAGCGTCGTATTCTTTATGACGGTCAGCAATTGGTTGCAACTGAACATAGTTGACACCAAGTTCTTTGATGTAATCAAACGCAGTCGACTGACCATATTGGTTAACTGTTCCAGTTTGCGCTGCACCTAAGAAGGTTCCTCTTAATTCTGGCGCAACACCAGATGTTTCAGACTTAGTCAAATCACGGATGTGCATTTCATAAATGACTGCTTGGCAAGGATTTTCCAAACGCCAAGTTGCTTCTGTACCATGCTTAACCTCAAAACCTTCGACCTGACGATCTTGATTTGAGACAATAGCTGAACGTTTTCCATCAGGACTTGTCGCTATTGTATATGGATCACGAGTTAATGACTGGTGATGAGGAAAGTCAATTTGGTAGTGGTAAGCACGACCTGCTAGGTTTTCTGAAACTGTTAAACTCCAAACTCCAATTGTATTATACTTGTGGCTATAGGAATAACTATTTCCTCGATCCATTTCAAATGTTTTAAGGATAGGAGCGTCATTGCTCGCTGATTCATAGACTACTACTTGGACAGAAGTAGCTGTTGGTGCCCATAGGCTAAAACTTGTTTCATTTTCAGAAACCTGACATCCCAACTCTCCTTGATAACCCCAGTGGTGGTCAAAACTAGCACTATTGATTGCCTTGTCAAAGGCAAAAGGATTTTGGTCCTTATAGTGTGGACTTGCAATGGCAGGATTTTCAGAATAATAAACTGTATCGTCTCCATCCAAAATCCAAACCTCTGTCAAAAGTGGATAGTAATTGAATCGAATAGGATATTCTTTGCTGACACCGTCTTTTTCAACGCTAAAAGTCATGGTTTCAAGTGCTACTTCACTCGATTGAGTCAGTGAAAATTTGGCACCAAAATATTCTTCTTCTTTGATAAGCTCTACTGAATCTACTGTTTTTTTACTGAAACTACAAGCCTCGTAGGCTTCATCCTTACGATGGTAATGAATAAGTACAGGATAATTGTACATAGTTCTCCCTAATTTCTAAATTAAATTTGATTTTATATGTTACTAATAATTTCTTGATCAATCGCCTCACAATTCACAAAAAACTCAATGTGATTATGACATACTTCCAAATCTACTGGTATGTCACCACCGTATTCTCCATCAAGATTAAGCATAAACGGCTCTTCCTGATCCAAAGTTTCAATTCGGAGTTTACTAGTTTTCAGATATTCAACATTGACATCTGATACGTGTTGGCCTCCGTTTATGGCCTGAACTAGTAGACTCAACATATCTAGGATTTTATCTGTCTTTACTAGAATAAGCGTAAAATTGCCATCATCCAGCTTGCTATCAGGTGCGAATTGCTCAAATCCACCAATAGAATTGGTCAAGGCAACAAAGACAAGAGAAACTTCTCCTGTAAAAATTCCCCAATCATGGTAAATACGAACAGGACGTGCTTTGGATTTTGGGAACATCTCGATGCCTTTAGCAACATAGGCCAGATAACCCAAACGCGTCTTTAGTTCACTCGGAACACTAAAAGTTAACTCCGTAAGAGCTCCTGCCGCAGCAATATTGATGAAATACTTATCACCAAAGGCACGACCAATATCAATTTGCTTGGTTTCATTTTTAGCAATGATCTTCGCTGCAGCAACTGGATCCCCCATAGGGATTTTCAATGCTCTTGCATAATCATTGGTAGTTCCAGTAGGAATGATGGCTATCTTTGGACGATGTTCCAGAGGTGCAATTCCATTAACCACTTCATTGATAGTACCATCGCCACCAGCTACCAAAACCAAATCAAAGTCAGCTTTTGCAGCTCTTTCTGCTTCTTTCTGGGCTGATAAGTGTTCAGGTTTGGTCTGAAAAGCACTGGTTTCATAGCCTATGCTCTCTAACACTTCTAGAACTTCTGCGATATTTTGCTTGATAATTTCCTGGCCTGAGGTCGGGTTATAAATGAGACGTGCGCGTTTTTTTCTTCTTTCATAGCTTACAAACTCTCAAGCCAAGCTTCATCACGAATCTCTATTCCCAGTTCTTGTGCTTTTTGGAGCTTGCTTCCTGCATCTGCTCCTGCTACAACAAGGTCTGTTTTTTTCGACACACTACCAGTAACCTTGGCTCCTAGACTTTCTAATTTATTTTTAGCTTCTGAGCGATTAAGACGCTCTAGCTTTCCTGTCAATACGACAGTTAGACCAGACAAGGCTGCATTTGCTGCAACTGTCTGTCCTTTGTAGTCTAGATTAACACCTGATTCTTTCAATTCCCTTAAAAGGATTTCAGAACCCTCTGTAGCAAAATAGGTCTGTAGGCTTTGGGCAATGACACTTCCCAAACTTTCGATACTTGCAATTTCTTCAGGATTAGCTTGTGCTAGTGATTCGATTGAGTGGAAGTTTTGTAAAAGCAACTGACTTGCCTTACTTCCTACATGACGAATCCCCAAACCAAACAAGAGTTTTTCCGCAGAATTTTCTTTGGATGCTTGAATAGCCTGGTAGAGCTTTTGAGCAGATTTTTCCTTGATACCATCTAGCAAGAGCAAATCTTCCACAGTCAAATGATAAATATCTGCAACATCCTTAACCAAATCGGCTGCAAATAGTTTCTCAACGATTGATGGACCAAGGCCAGAGATATTCATAGCATCACGGGATGCGAAGTGCGTCAAGCCTTCCTTGATTTGAGCAGGGCATCGCGGATTGATACAACGAAGGGCAACCTCATCTTCAAAATGCAAAAGCTTACTGTCACAACTTGGACAGTTTGTTGGAATATCTAGTCTTTCCTCTGACACTCGCTTGGATTCTACCACTCGTAGAACAGCTGGAATGATATCCCCTGCCTTATAGACAATGACTGTGTCATCCTTACGGATATCCTTTTCAGCGATATAGTCAACATTATGAAGAGTTGCACGACTTACAGTTGTACCTGCAAGTTGCACTGGAGTAAGATTAGCAGTCGGAGTCACAACTCCTGTACGTCCTACTGTCCAGTCAACAGAAAGAAGTTTCGCTTCTTTTTCTTCTGCTGGGAATTTATAAGCGACTGCCCACTTAGGTGCTTTGACTGTAAATCCTAGTTGCTCCTGACCAGCTAGATCATTGACCTTAATCACAACTCCATCGATATCATAAGGCAACTGATCTCTTTCTCGACCAATTTCTTGAATAAACGCCCAAACCTCATCCATACTATGAGCTAATAGACGTCTTTGATTAACCACAAAGCCTAATTGTTCTAAATGTTTCAAAACCTTCTCTTGACTATCCCGAGTTGAAGGACTAGCTTCCTGATAAAGGAAGGTTGCAAGATTACGTTTGGATACTACTGCTGTATCTAACTGACGAAGGGTTCCTGCAGCAGCATTTCTTGGGTTGGCAAATTCTGGCTCCCCATTTTCTTGACGAGATTGATTGACCTGGTCAAAAGAAGCTCTCGGCATATAACATTCACCACGAACAGTAATATCTAATTTTTCTGGTAATGATAACGGAATGTCTTTCACTCGTTTAAGATTTTCAGTGATGTTTTCACCGATGGAGCCATCACCTCGAGTTGCCCCAGCAACAAAAATTCCCTGCTCATAAGTCAAGGAAATCGATAAACCATCAATCTTCAACTCACAAATATAAGTGACATCATCCAATTCTTTACGAACACGCGCATCAAAGGCATCCAGTTCTTCACGTGAAAAAGCATCCTGCAAACTATAAAGAGGATACTGATGACTATATTTCTCAAACCCATCAAGAATCTTTCCACCAACACGATGTGTCGGACTTTCTGGTAAAACTTGGTCAGGATGAGCTTTTTCTAACTCTACCAATTCACGATAAAGACGGTCATACTCACTATCAGATACAGATGGATTATCACTTGTATAATACTCTGTCGCATAGCGATTGAGCAGTTCAACGAGCTCTTTCATTCTTTCATTCATAGAACCATTTTACCATAAAAAGGACTCTATAAACAATACTCAAGCTCTAAAAAAGAAAATGAGAAGGATATTTCTATCCTTCTCACTTATTTTTATTTTTTACGATTCAAAATAGCATTCAAGACGATGGCTACTGTACTTGCAATGACAATACCATTTGAGAAGAACATTTGTAATTCAGTCGGTAAAGTATTGAAGAGATTGCTTCCGTTTAATCCCACTCCAGCAGAAATAGAAACTGCTGCAATGAGGAAGTTGTGTTCATTGTGTTCGAAGTCTACACGCGCCAAGATTTGCATCCCTTGGAGCGAAACAAAACCAAACATGACAAGCATAGCTCCACCAAGAACAGGGCTAGGAATAATCTGAGCCAAGGCACCAAACTTAGGTAAGAGACCGAGCAAGATAAGGAAACCAGCTGCGTAATAGATTGGCAAACGAGTTCGAATACCTGAAAGTTTCACCAAGCCTACGTTTTGTGAAAATCCTGTATAAGGGAAGGTATTGAAAAGTCCACCAAGTAAGACAGCAAGACCTTCAGCGCGATAACCATTGCGGAGACGAGTGCTATCGATTGGATCTTTAGTAATATCAGAAAGGGCAAGATACACACCAGTTGATTCTACCATAGATACAGTAGCGATGATACACATCATTACAATAGAAGAAATCTCAAATTGTGGAGCACCGAAGTAGAATGGAGTTGGGATATGAACGAGTGGAGCTTCTGCTACTGGAGAGAAGTCAACCAAGCCCATAGTTGCAGCGATAATGGTACCGGCAATCAAACCTATCAAAATGGAAATAGATTTGATAAATCCTTTGGTAAAGATATTAACCAAAAGAATAATGAGAACTGTAATCATTGCCAAAGCTAAACTTTGTCCAGTAGGTTTTTCAACGTTATTTCCCATATTTCCGATGGCAACAGGAATCAAGGTCAAACCAATCGTCGTAATGACAGATCCAGTTACGATTGCAGGGAAAAGATTGGCAACCTTAGAGAAGATACCTGAAATCAGGATAACATAAATCCCTGAAGCAATCAAAGCTCCGAACATAGCACCGCTACCATGACTCTGACCGATCATGATAAGAGGAGCAACAGACTGGAAGGCTACCCCAAGAACAATAGGTAAACCGACACCAAAATGTTTATTGAGTTGCAATTGTAAAAGAGTTGCAACCCCACACATAAAGATATCTGTTGAAATAAGGTAGGTCAACTGTTGAGCTGAATACCCCAAAGCACTTGCAATCATGATTGGTACCAGGATTGAACCTGAGTACATGGCTAGCAAGTGTTGCAAACCAAGAACGGCTGCCTGTGAGTGTTTTTCCTGTTGTTTCATTAGATATCTGCCTCCTTGAAGATAACTTTTCCATTTTCAAAACGCTCTAATCGCGCGAGTGATACTACTTGATGACCTGATTTTTCTAGCAGTTCACGACCATCTTGGAAAGATTTTTCAATCACAATTCCGATAGCTTCAACTCTAGCACCAGCCTGTTCAATGATCTGAATCAAACCTTTAGCTGCTTGACCATTAGCCAAGAAATCATCAATAATCAATACTTTATCTTGAGGAGATAAGAACTTACCTGCAATGGACACGGTACTAGTTACTTGTTTAGTGAAAGAATAAACTTCAGCAGTCAAAATTCCTTCATTCATAGTAATATTTTTTGCCTTCTTAGCAAAAATCATGGGAACATCTAACTGTTCAGCCACATAAAGGGCTGGGGCAATTCCAGATGCTTCAATGGTTACGACTTTGGTAATACCAGCATTTTTAAAATGCTCTGCAAAAGTACGACCAATCTCGCGCATCAAGGAATAATCAACTTGGTGGGTCAAGAAAGAATCCACCTTAAGAATATTCTCACCAAGAACGTTTCCGTCCTTTAAAATTCGTTCTTCTAATAATTTCACAATAACCTCCGAAATAAAAAGGGACTTACATAGTAAGCCCCTTAGAAAGATTGAAACAGATATCCCTGCTTTTTTTATCTCTCTTCGACTTACTCATTGTTAGGTATTTACGGTACCTTGTAGAAACGCCACGCCAATTCGCGGCATAAATAAGTAATCATATTTTTAGTGAGCATCTCCATTCCAGATAGAGTTCTTCACAATCACATAATCTACATGTCTAAGATCAGCTACCTTTCGACCTCCAGCATAAGAAATCGAACTTTGCAAATCCTGTTCCATCTCAGTCAAGGTATCTTGCAAATGTCCTTTGGCAGGAAGAAGGATTTTCTTACCTTCGACATTCTTATAGGCACCTTTTTGGTATTCTGAAGCTGAACCATAGTATTCTTTGAATTGTTTGCCGTCAACTTCAACTGTTTTACCAGGACTTTCGATATGCCCTGCAAACAGTGAACCAATCATAACCATACTTGCACCAAAGCGGATTGATTTGGCGATATCACCATGTGTACGAATACCACCATCGGCAATAATCGGTTTACGCGCAGCCTTAGCACACCAGCGAAGGGCTGCTAACTGCCAACCTCCAGTACCAAAACCAGTTTTGACCTTAGTAATACAAACCTTACCTGGACCGATTCCGACCTTAGTAGCATCTGCACCAGCATTTTCAAGTTCACGCACAGCTTCTGGAGTTCCAACATTACCAGCGATGACAAAAGTATCAGGTAATTCTTTCTTGATGTGCTGAATCATTGAAATAACGCTATCAGCATGACCATGAGCAATATCAATGGTGATGTACTCTGGAGCATCTTCCTTTAATTGACTCACAAAATCATACTCATAGTCTTTAACACCTACCGAGATTGAAGCAATTAAGCCCTGATCGTGCATACGTTTGACAAAAGGAATGCGTCCTTCTTCATCAAAACGATGCATAATATAGAAATATCCACCCTTGGCAAGCTGTTCAGCAACATCTTCATCCAAGATAGTTTGCATATTGGAAGGAACAACTGGTAATTTAAAGGTATGCTTCCCTAAAGTTACCTGCGTGTCAGCCTCTGCACGACTTTTAAGAACACACTTGTTAGGGATTAGCTGAATATCTTCATAGTCAAAGATCGGAAATTCGTTTAACATATTTCTCTCATTTCTCTTGTTTAAACCTTCCTAAAGTTAGGAATAGCCTCGTCTTTTCCAGACAATTACTCTAACAATTTTACAATAATGTCCGTTTTTTGTCAATTGTAATGACCGAAAACAAATAATGTTCGTGTTTCGTATTTTTGATCAAGGAGATAACCAGACATTTACCCTGAATTTGTCTTACCTTTTAAATTTCTACCTATATTTTCGATAAAGATTTTTTCAAAGGACTCCATCTTCCTGACAAAATCTTGATAGCTTTCAGCTTGTCCAGGGACTTGGATAGACCATTTCTTCAACAGGGCTCCATAACCTGCTAGCTTACCTATCTCATTATCAACTACCTTTTCCTTGCTCGGAAAAACAAGCCCATCCTGCTCAGCTTTTAAAATATAAGAATAAGAAATCAGCTGGAACAAGTCTTCACGATTGATTCCCTTTTCAGTCAATTACAGTTTTTTATATTTAGCATCTAGTACGATTTTATGGTTTTGATGATAGAAATCTGGAAATACTTTTCTTTCACGATTAGAAAATACCGAAATACCGTCCGTCTTGTCCTTATTTCGTGGATGGGTGAAATCTTTTGGCAACAAGGTATAAACATACTCTTCCCAAAGCCAGGCAACATCAAAAAGAATACCATGGATTTTTTGCTCTTGATATCCTAAACCATGCTTTTCTCTATTTAGGATCATCAGGCAAAGCTCTTGCAATTTTCTGTACTCTCGAAAGTATGCATGACGAAGAGGTTTGGTTTGATTTAGTCTGATAATCTTAGCACGAGCAGCTAATTTATAAGAGGGCGTTACTCGTACGATTTCTGCCACATTTTCACGACTAATAGAGAGATTATCAAGAACTCCCCTCCCTATACTTTTCTGATTCTTCATGTATTCAATTGTATGACGGATCAGCTGCATGAGTGGATTATCATAGGTGAATTCTCAAGTAAAGAAAAATTACACTAAAAAGCTAAAATCTTCGAAACAAAATTAAACATATATAAAGATATGTCTAATTTCCGCAGAAAACGATTGCATAAGATTTTTATTTCTGCTAGAATATTTTTATCCCGAGAAAGCGCATTCAAGAGATAATAAAATGAAATAATAAACTAGGAGCTTTATATGATTCAAAATAATCTTGAAAAAGGTTTTCGTTATTCTATCCGAAAACGTAGCATTGGTGTCTGTGGTGTAGTTATTGCAACTTTTTTATTAAGTACAGCTTCGATTATTCAAAATAATACTGTAAAAGCTACTGAACCCTCAATTTCAAGTAGTTCTAATCCAAAAACAGAACCTACAGTAAACGAACAAGAAAGTACTCCAAACCTCAATTCAAAAACCGAAGAAAAAGATGCCACTACTGTAACTGAAGCACCAAAAGCAGATGTTATGGAAAACCTCATGAGATCTACTAATCAGGCAGATAAGGACTTGAATAAATATCTTTTCGGATTAAACTACAACAAAATTGATATTTTAACTCGTAGAGGTGAAGCAATCGAAAATTATTCAAATACATCTTCAAAACAACAAGGGAATGAGTTTGTTGTAATTGAAAAAGTGAAAAAGAGTATTTCTAATAATTCAGCTGATGTTTCAATTAACGGTAATAGCGACATCTTCTTAGGCGCTTTGTTCCGAGCAGATCAAGGGTTATTAGAAAATAAACCTCAACTTGTTAGTATTGATAGAAAACAGGGTAGAATCAGCGTGGACCTTCCAGGAATGGCTGGATCAGATAGCTATACTGATGCAAACACAACAGTCAGTGGTATGCAGGAAGGAATTAACACTCTGGTAAATAGATGGAATGCAAATTATGCATCAAGTAATCCCGCACCTGCTCGTATGCAATACGATTCTACTTCAGCATATAGTATGAATCAACTAAAAGCAAAATTTGGTAGCAACTTTGAAAAAATTGGGGTTGATTTAAAAATTGACTTTGAAGCTGCACAAAAAGGTGAAAAACAAATTGAAGTTGTCGACTTTAAACAAATTTACTTTACCGCTAACTTTGATGCACCAAAAAATCCTGGAGATGTCTTTGGTGATAATGTAACAGTCAACGATTTACAAGATCGTGGCTTGGATGAACAAACACCTCCTGTTTATGTTTCTAGTATGTCTTATGGCCGTCAAATGTATGTTAAATTTGAAACAACAAGTACAAGTACAGAACTTAAAGCAGCTATAAATGCTGTCATTAAAGGTGTGCCTATTAACCCTGAATCTGAATGGGCTCGTGTTTTGAAAAATACTTCTGTAACAGCTGTTATTGTTGGCGGTAACGCTGATGGCGCTGCTCGAGTAGTTACTGGAACACCTGAAGATCTCAAGAAATTAATTCAAGAAGGAGCTAATTTTAGTACACAAAATCCTGCAGTCCCTATTTCTTATAAAACTGCCTTTTTAAGAGATAATCAAGTTGCAACAATCCAAAACAGTACTGATTATATTGAAACTAAAATTACCTCTTACAAGAATGGCTATCTCAATTTGCAACATAAGGGTGGATATGTCGCTCGTTACTACGTTTACTGGGACGAAGTCACATATGACGAAAATGGAATTGAAAGCATCCGCTCTCGTGAATGGGAAGATAATGGAAAAAATAGAACTGCTGGTTTCCAAACTGAACTACAATTTAGAGGAAATGTTCGCAATCTTCGCGTAAAAATTCAAGAAAAAACAGGTCTTGCTTGGGAACCTTGGAGAACAGTTTATAATCGTACAGAATTGCCTTTAGTTCAAAAACGCACTATTATCAATTCAGGAACCACACTAAGACCAAAATATAGTGAACAAGTTGAAAATAACTAATAAAATCGTTAAAATGTAGAGTATCATTATTCATCAAATATCATTTTTGAACCTTTCTGAATTTAAGATAACTCTATTCGATAACTTATACAATAAAAGGAAAACATCTTTTCATGAGATGCTTTCCTTTTTGTTTTTTTGAGGTTCTTAATCCAATTAACTCAACTTATCACAATTTAATACTCATTTAAAATCAAAGAGCAAACTAGGAAGCTAGCCGCAGGCTGCTCAAAGCACTGCTTTGAGGTTGTAGATAAGACTGACGAAGTCAGTTACATATATCTACGGTAAGGCGACGCTGACGTGGTTTGAAGAGATTTTCGAAGAGTATAAACCTCACTTCTTCTACATCCTAATAATACTCCCCTTGACGGTAGTCCCATGAGTTAAAGGTATCTGACAGGTGCATCATGATTTTATCAATGTCAAGCCCTTTACGGATAACAACTGGAGCTGGTGAAGTTGAGCGTGCTCCTCCTTGTTCTGGGATGAGTTTGCCGTCTTTATCAACCATAGACACCATCACACCTTGCTCGTAGCGAGTTTCAACTGTTTTGTCTGGCTGGATTGAAGCAACATAGTCGTCAGCTTCTATAACAAGGTCCACTGCTCCTTCGATACGTTGACCGATACCTTCAACCTTACCACGATTTCCTTTTCCAGATGGGTTTGCAGATGAAGCGTAGACCATTTTCCCTTCTTCCCAAAGTTTGGCAGCTAACTGTTCACCAGCTTTCCCAAATTTGATAACAAAGCAGCTCGTTCCACGAACGTCAGTCATGAGTTCTTCACGGCCATCACCGTATACTTTCAATTTCTCAAAGGCTTCTGGTTTCCAAGGAAGAATACAACCAAGAAGAATATCTTCATCCCAATGTTTTTGATAGAAGGCTTCGATTTCAGGGTTGAGTTGAGCTAAAGCGCGAAGCTCATCCATGCTTCCACAGAGGACTACGCCTGGTTTGTTACGACTACGTTCTTTGGCTTCAAACTTACGTTCAAGACCTGCCTTATCGCTAGTCATGATGATGTAACCAACTTTTGTAGGGCAAACAATACATCCGCCCTCACCTTTTAAAATGTCATAGCCTTCTTGTGAAAGTGTTCCGTCCCATTGAATGTGTTTTGTCATAGTTCTGTTTCCTTTTCTATATTTACTCTAATCCTGCCAATAAGCTGGGCGTTGTTTTTCGTAAGCAGCAATCAAATCTTCGTACTGCAAGGTAATACCGATATCATCCAAACCATTTAAGAGCTTGTGTTTCCACTCGCTATCAATTTCAAAGGAGAATTCTCCAACTGGTGAGATGATTATTTGTTGTTCCAAGTCAACCGTCACTTGGTCAGTTGGTTGGAGCTGGGCGAGTTTTTCTCTAACTTCCCTAGGTTGAACAATGGGTAACATGCCATTATTGAGTTCATTATTGTAATGAATATCTCCAAAAGATCCGGCAATCACGACCTTAAAGCCGTAGTCTGCTAATGCCCAAGCTGCGTGTTCCCTCGAAGAACCAGCCCCAAAATTATCTCCTGTGATGAGAATACTAGCTTTGCGATATTCAGGTCGGTTAAAGACAAAGTCTGGGTCCTCAGTATACCGATCATCCAGATAACGCCAAGCATACATGAGGTACTTACCAAATCCTTTCTTATCAATTAACTTGAGAAACTGCTTGGGTAGGATTTGGTCGGTATCAATATTATCATTCATAAGAGGAACCGTTGTTCCTGTATAAACTGTAAATTTTTCCATATCCTCTCCTTACTGGGCCTCTGGCATTTGCCGAACGTCTACGAAACGTCCTGCGATAGCTGCCGCAGCTGCCATTGCTGGACTACAAAGATGAGTCTTCGCTCCAAATCCCTGACGATCTTCAAAGTTACGATTGCTAGTTGAGGCGCAGTGAACACCATCTGGTACCTTGTCAGGATTCATTCCTAGGCACATGGAGCAACCTGGGTCTCTCCACTCAAAGCCAGCATCTAAGAAAACCTTATCCAAGCCCAACTTCTCAGCAGCTCGCTTGACTGGTCGAGAACCAGGTACCACAATAGCTGTTAAGTTAGGGGCAATCTTCTTCCCTTCAACAAATCGAGCTGCCAGCTGTAAATCACTTAGTCTAGCATTGGTACAAGAACCGATAAAGACATAGCCTAGTTGGATATCTGCTGGTTTCTGACCTGGTTGTAAATCCATGTAATGATAAGCACGTTCATCATTCATATCCTTTATTTCTGGGAAGCTAGAATCAAAGTCAACACCCATAGCTGGATTGGTTCCCCAAGTCACCATAGGAGCCAATTCAGAGACATCCATTCGGATAACCTTGTCATAGACGGCATCGTCATCACTGACAATTGTTTTCCAATCAGCCACAGCCTCTTCGAAATTCTCTGGAACACATTCCCGTCCCTTGAGATAATCATAGGTCTTCTGATCTGGATTCATGATTCCCATCTTAGAGCCAAACTCGATAGACATATTGCAGATGGTCATTCGCTCTTCCATACTAAGTGCATCAACCGCTTGGCCACGATATTCTACTACGTAGCCAACACCACAAGCAACACCGTATTTGGCAATCAAGGCTAGAATGAAATCCTTGGAATAGACTCCTTTTTGAGGAACTCCTGTGAATTCCACCAACATTTTCTTTGGCTTAACCTGCCAAATGGTTTGAGTAGCAAATACGTGCTCGACCTCACTGGTCCCAATTCCAAAGGCAATCGCTCCAAAAGCTCCATGGGTTGCTGTATGGCTATCACCACAGACGATGAATTTTCCTGGTTGTGTTCGTCCTGTTTCGGGACCAACCATATGAACGATGCCCTGTTTTTCAGAACCATGGGCCGCATGTTCAATCCCGAATTCCTCAACATTCTCCGCCAACTTATCAATTTGAGCCTTGGAAATTACATCTCGAATATCGTAGATATTAACTGTCGGTACATTGTGGTCAAAGGTACCAAATGTCAAGTCTGGTCGTCTCAATCTGCGTCCTGCGTCTCGTAATCCTTGAAATGCCTGAGGACTGGTCACTTCGTGGATATAGTGTTGATCCACATACATGAGTTGTGGTTGTCCCTCTTCTCCTGTGATCACATGGAGGTCCCATAATTTATCAAAAATTGATTTTCCTGCCATTCATTACCTCCATACAAAATACAAAGCTACTAGTGTAGTTACTATTCCTAGGAACCAAACTGTTTTAAAGTACCATTTTCTAGTCTTGTGGTGAAAGGTCATTCCTGCTAACCAGGCACCAAATCCAGCACAAGTAAAGGCTAAAATGAGTAAGATTTTCTCTGGAACGCGCCAAGCACCTCTTCTTGCCTTGGATTTGTCAATGCCATATATCAAGAAAATGATGAGATTCCAAATCAGGAGGGCAAAAGTAATTCCTTCGTTTAATTTCATAGTCTTGCGATAATGGCTTCTGTCATTTCTCTAGTCGAAGCCTGTCCTCCTATATCTCTTGTTAAAATGCCAGCAGCTAAAGTTTCTTCTACAGCACGTTCGATACGCTGCGCATCCTCATAACGTCCAAAGCTGTCTCTCAACATCATAGCAACAGATAATATCATGGAGATAGGATTGGCAATTCCTTGACCTGCAATATCAGGCGCTGAACCGTGAATGGGTTCATAAAGACTTGGGCCATTTTCAGAATGACTGGCTGATGGCATAACCCCGAGTGTACCAGATAGAACGCTTGATTCATCAGAAAGAATATCTCCAAAAAGATTCTCCGTTACAATAACATCAAACTTGGCAGGATTGGTAATCATGAGCATGGCAGCTGAGTCCACTAACTGGTGTTCCAAGGTCACATCTGGGAAATCCTGTGATACCTTCTCAGCTACTTTCCGCCAGAGTTTTGAGGTTGCCAAAACATTTTGCTTATCAATACTGGTAAGGATTTTTCTCCGACTTCTTGCAATTTCAAAAGCCTTGCGAATAATTCGTTCTACTTCCTCATAGCTATAATCGTTGATATCACGCGCTTTTTTTTCTTCAAGGATATGATCACCAAAGTAAATTCCTCCTGTCAACTCACGTACTACTACAAAGTCAACACCAGTTATTCGTTCTGGCTTAAGAGGTGATAAGTGCTTGAGACTCTCAAAGATTTTAACCGGACGAATATTAGCATAGAGATTGAGTTCCTTTCGGAGAGCCAAAAGTCCTTGTTCAGGTCGAACTGGAGCATCATCATACTGAGGACTACCGATAGCCGCTAGAAGAATGGCATCTGCTTCCCTAGTTGCCTTGAGGGTTTTATCAGGTAAGGGATGCCCTGCAGCATCAATACCTGCACCTCCAAAGGGTCTTCTATCAATCTCATAGTCAAAGCCTGTTTTTTCGGATATCGATGCTAGAACTTCTAAACCAGCTTCCATGATTTCTGGTCCAATCCCATCACCTGCTAGGACAACAATTTTCTTTGTCATGGTATTCTCCTTTAAAGACTAAGCATGTCGCGATAGGAAACATTTGGACCTATCTCTCCTGTATTCTCTTTTTGAACAAAAGTATTAGCATTAATGTAGGCAATAGCTGAAGCCTTCAACACATCGAAATCAATTCCGGCTGCGTTAAATATTGTTTCTGTTTCTCTATTTTCAACAGTAACTAAAACTCTAGCCTGAGCATCGATTCCATCCGTCACAGCATCAATGGTATAGGATACCAGGCGAACAGATTGATTAAAAAATTTGTCAACAGCGTTAAAGATAGCCTCAACAGAACCTTGTCCAGTCGCATTAAAGTCGACTTTCTCACCATCCAAATTAGCCAAGCTAACAGTCGCTTCAATTTCATTTTCCGCATGAGTTTGAAGTTGTAAATCATCAAAGTGGAAACCTTCTGGATTTTCAATCATGGTTCCAGCTACCAGAGCACGAATATCCGCGTCTGTGATTTCTTGCTTCTTATCTGCAAGTGATTTGAATTTGTCAAAGAGTGGCTTGATATCCTCTTCTGTGAAGTCTAAGGCCAGTTCTCTCAGTTTTTCTACAAAGGCATGGCGACCAGATAATTTTCCAAGCGGAAGACTATTACTTTTAACACCCACCAACTCTGGGGTGATGATTTCATAGGTAAGTGGGTTTTTAAGGACTCCGTCTTGGTGAATACCTGATTCATGAGAGAAGGCATTTCCACCGACAACTGCCTTATTTTTGGGAACTGGAATTCCTGAGAAGCGAGAGACCATTTCGGACGTATTAATCGTTTCGTTTAGGACGATACTTGTCTCTGCTTGGTAATATTCTTGGCGAATATTGAGGGCCACTGCTATTTCTTCTAAAGCAGCATTCCCAGCTCGTTCTCCAATACCGTTAATAGTTCCTTCAACTCGTCCTGCGCCATTCTTAACAGCAGCGAGGCTATTTGCTACCGCCATTCCAAGGTCATCATGGCAGTGAGGTGAATAGATAATCTGACGATTGGTTTGTACATTGTCAATCAGATATTTAAAGATACTTCCATATTCCTCTGGAGTTGTAAAACCTACTGTATCAGGAATATTGATATAAGTCGCACCCGCATCAACCGCAGTTTGAACGACTTGTAGAAGAAAGTCCAGCTCAGTTCTAGTCGCATCTTCTGGAGAGAATTCTACTACTTCAAACTTACTCCGTGCATAGGAAACATGTTCACTGATCGCTTCCAAAATCTCTTCCTTACTCTTATTAAGCTTATACTTACGGTGAATCGGACTGGTAGCGATAAAGACGTGAATCTGAGGATACTTTGCATCTTTTAGTGCTTCATAACAAGCGTCAATGTCTGATTTAACAGAACGAGCTAAACCAGTCACCGCTGTTTTCTTCAAGACCTTAGCAATCTCCTGCACTGCCGTAAATGAGTCTGGACTAGCTGCTGGAAAACCAGCTTCAATTGCTGAAATACCCCATTTCTCAAGCTGTTTTGCTATAGCAACCTTTTCCTTTATTGAAAAATTGACACCTGGTGTCTGCTCACCATCTCGAAGGCTAGTATCTAGAAATTCAACTGTTCTCATAAGATTTCCCCTTTTCTAAATTTGGTTTTAAAAAAACATCTCGCTCGGAGTTCCAAGCGAGATGTTGATTTACTCCCGCTTGGTAAGCCAAACAGGACTAATGCTTCTGCACTAGCCCGAGTACCTCAACAACAAAGCAAATTGATTAAACTTAGCTGTTTTCATGTTTGACTTTCTCCTTCGTTTGATATCTTGTTTAGTATTTTAGCATAGGAAAAAACACATGTCAAGAAAAAATCCAATATTTTCTGAAAATTTCTTCAGTAAAGAATATTTTGCTAATTGAAAGTATTTGAAAAATCAAGTAAATCTAATTACTTTTTCAAGGTCAAGTTCCAGCTTTTTTCGATCAATTCTAGCAACTCTTCATCTGATAAACTATCATCCAGTGGCACACTAATCCAGTAGCGTTTATTCATATGAAAGGCTGGATAAATTCCGTTTTTTGAAAGCAAGTCAGCTACTTGGTCGTGTTTGAGGTTGACTGCTTCCACTAGCCCTTCTCTGCCCTTTTCAAGCTTATCCCAAGAGATTCTCATCAAAACAACATACCACTTCTGATTATTCTCATGGCGTAGAATCGCAGTATCAGGAGATTTCTCCCATAAGTATTCTAATTGATTTTCATACTTTTCTTGAACACGAGTCATGATTCTCTTGGTCTGAGGATAGATAAAATCCTGTACCTCAAAACAAGACTTTCGGATTTCATAAAGAACTTCTAAGCAGGCTTCACGGACACTTCCTACAAATGCCCCTCTCATACTGGTCATATGAACTTGAGGATAGAGATCACCAGTTTCTTGGTCATAAACTTGAAAACTTAAGTCTCCATCCTCAACTGTAACCATCATGAGAAAATCTCCGTGCAAGATAGTTGAACTATGGTTCCATACGCCTTGATTTTCTTCAAATCCATACTCTTTAGCCTTTTTACTATTAAACTGATAGGCTTTAAAAATTTCAAACATAAGCGAAAACTGCTACCATAAGCTAGCAGTTCCTTTCTATTTTTTAAAAGACAACCTTAGTTCCATGTAATTGTGTCACACCCAGTTGGTCAATGAAGATCTGACGGTTGTCCATGTCAATCCCTCCACCAGGTAAAATTTCAATTTTTCCTGCAGCGTGTTCTAGGATTCTGTGATAGTGCGCAAAACGTTTCTCTAGAGAATCGCCAGATAGGCCAGCACGAGTCAGAATGCGTGTCACTCCAGCTTGGCTGAGCCAGTCAATAGCTTCTAACTGATCTTGTTCGCTCAATTCATCAAATGCCATATGGAAAACAATTTCCATACCTTTAGATGCAGCAATCAATTTTTCAAGCTTGGCCTTGTCCAACTTCTTATCAGCTGTTAAGGCACCAAAGACAACCCCTTGGCTACCTGCTTGAGCAGTTAGACGAATATCCTCGAGCATGATAGCAACTTCTAAATCATTGTAGACAAAGTCACCACCACGCGGGCGAATCATAGTCATAATGGTCGTATCGTAGTCGGCCGCCAGTTCCACAGCTGCCTTTGTCACTCCGTAGCTTGGAGTTGTTCCACCAACTGCTAGATTATCACAGAGCTCGATGCGGCGAGCTCCTGCCTGCATAGCTTTTTCAAGCAAGGTTACATTTTCAGCACAAAATTCGTAAATCATTTGATTCTCCTTGAAGATTAGTTTAAATTTATTATATCATATTATTTTGAATATGTTTTATTTTTATCAAGAGAAATCCTTACTTATTAAAGCTAGTCTTTATCAGGAATAACCTTAAAAAGATAGTAGGTAATAAAGATGGTTAAACATCCCAAACCGATTTTGACTGGTAAAAGAGGCGCAAAATAAATGGAAATTCCCATCAAGATATAAATTGATACAATAATCTTTTTCTTACGCTCACGCGCAATAGACTTGGTCTCACGAAAGTCCGCTACGTAAGTCTGATAAAGTTTGGTATGATAAAGCCAATCTTCAAAACGCTTGGAACTTTTGGAAAAACAAGCAATAGACAACAAAAGAAAAGGAGTCGTAGGCAACAAGGGCAAGACAACTCCAACAATAGCCAGAGCTAATGAAAGAAATCCAATAATCAGATAAATAATACGCATAACTTCTCCTAGTTAATACTCTTCGAAAATTAAATTCAAACCACGTCAGCGTCGCCTTACCGTATATATGTTACTGACTTCGTCAGTTCTATCTACAACCTCAAAGCAGTGCTTTGAGCAGCCTGCGGCTAGCTTCCTAGTTTGCTCTTTGATTTTCATTGAGTATAAAATAATCTTCTTCTAGTTTCACATACAATGATGAATTTTGTCAAGCCTTTACTAAAAAGAGCCTGAAATTTACTTTCAGGACTCATTTTATTTGATTTTTTCTTCTTCGTAATCACCATTGCTACAAACGATCTGCTTACCGCCACCACGGACTTTTTTCTCCATGAGGAAGTTACCACATTTTGGACAATCTCGGCCAACAGGCTTGTCCCAAGAAGTGAATTCACACTCTGGATAGCGATTGCAACCATAGAAGATACGATTACGCTTGGTTTTTCGTTCAATAATTTGTCCTTGATGACAGCTTGGACATTCGACTCCAATCTCTTTCACGATAGCCTGTGTATGACGGCAATCTGGGAAATTGCTACAAGCATAGAACTTACCAAAACGACCAAGTTTAATGACCATCGGACTGCCACACTCTTCACAATCAAATCCTGCTGGCTCATCCTTGATTTGGATTTTTTCCATTTCCTCTTCGGCTTTGGCAACCTCTTTAGAGAAGGGTTTATAAAATTCATCAATGACTCGTTGCCACTGCTCTTTTCCAACTTCGACATCATCCAGTTTACCTTCCATTTCAGCTGTAAAGGTTACATTGACGATATCAGGGAAATATTCAACGATGAGCTTGTTAACAATTTCTCCCAATTCTGTCGGTTCAAAACGCTTGGCTGCCAAACGCACATAATAGCGCTTTTGAATGGTTTCAATTGTAGGTGCATAAGTTGATGGGCGACCGACTCCGTTTTCTTCCAAAGTTTTAATCAGTGTCGCTTCCGAATAACGTGCTGGCGGTTGAGTGAAGTGTTGCTCAGGCTTACTATTGACCTGCTTGACGACATCACCAACTACCATATCCGGCAACATCTTATTCTTATCTGAATCATTGTAAATGGCCAAGTAACCGTCAAATTTGACCTGACTACCATTCGCTGCAAACTGAACTCCATTTTGAGAGAGCTTCACAGCCATGGTATCAAAGATAGCACCCGTCATCTGACTCGCTACAAAGCGATTCCAGATAAGGGTATAAAGCTTAAGTTGGTCTTTATCCAAATACTTAGCAATTTTTTCTGGCGTGTTAAAGACACTTGATGGGCGGATAGCCTCATGGGCATCCTGTGCACCAGTCGCATTCTTTACCTTGCTGCCATGTTTAGAATAGTTACTGCCAAAACGTTCATTAATGTAGTTTGCAGCTTCATTTTGAGCAACTGGACTGATACGAGTCGAGTCTGTACGCATATAGGTAATCAAACCTTGGACGCCCGTACCAATATTAATCCCTTCATAGAGTTGCTGGGCAACCATCATGGTCTTTCGAGTACGGAAATTGATTTTATTAGCTGCATCCATCTGCATAGTTGAGGTAGTATAAGGGAGTGGAGCGTTACGCTTGCGTTCTTTTTTATCTACCTGATCAACTGTAAAGTCTTTGCTGGATAGATGAGACAAGATTTCTTTGACCTCTTCATTGCTTGTCAATTTCATCTTCTTGCCATTCATTCCATAGAAGGATGCTTGGAATTGCTTAGTCCCCTTTTTGAAGACTCCATCAATAGTCCAATATTCTTCTGGTTGAAATGCATTAATCTCATTTTCACGGTCAATGATTAACTTGAGAGCAACAGACTGAACACGGCCAGCTGACAAGCCCTTCTTGACCTTTTTCCATAAAATTGGTGAAATAGAATAACCTACCAAGCGGTCCAAGACACGACGGGCTTGTTGGGCATCCACCAAATCCATGTCAATCTTACGAGGTTCTTTAAAAGCATTTTTAACCGCATCTTTTGTAATCTCGTTGAAAACAACACGATTAGCATCATTTTCATCTAGATTGAGAATATGAGCTAAATGCCAAGAAATTGCTTCTCCTTCACGGTCCGGGTCACTCGCGAGAAAGACTTTATTGGCTTTCTTAGCTTCTTTTTTCAAGTCATTGATCAGAGGACCTTTCCCACGAATATTGATATATTGGGGTTCATAATTATTTTCTACATCGACTGACATACTGGATTTTTTCAAATCACGAATATGACCAACACTGGCTAAAACCTTATAATTTCTACCCAGGTATTTTTCAATCGTTTTAGCCTTTGCAGGCGATTCCACGATTACTAAATTTTTTTTAACTGTTGATTTTTTCTTCTTTGTTGCCGTAGCCACAGTATCACACCTTTTCAAAGTAATAAACTTTATAAAGTGTAAACCATTTTTAAAAACCTGTCAAGACTTAACTCCTATATATAGAAGAAAAGTTTAACCGATAAAACCTTGCTAGTTCTTAAAATTCAAATTCTGCTAGCACATCCTGACCACTTGAAACAAGTTTTGCACCTTCCTGAACCAAGTGATGACAACCATCTGAACGACCATCTAAAATGTTACCTGGAATAGCAAAGACATCTCTTCCTTCTTCCATAGCTCGCTCACAGGTAATCAAACTACCAGATCTCATCTTTGCCTCAGCAACAATGACACCCATACATAGACCAGCAATAATCCTATTTCGCGCTGGAAAATGATATTTCAAGGGTTCTTCACCAGGTCCATACTCACTCAGGAGCAAATGATATTCACCGATGTAGTCCTGCAGTCGTTTATTAGAACGCGGATAATAGACATCTAAGCCAGTCCCAATGACTGCAATGGTTTTTCCACCACCTTGAAGTATAGACATATGCGCTGCAGTATCAATCCCTCTAGCAAGCCCACTCACAATCACCAACTCATTCTCTAATTCTTCAATAACCTTACGAACTGATTTTGTCCCTGTTTGACTACAAGAGCGACTGCCTACAACCGCAATCTTAGGCAACTTTAAGAGATTTAAATCGCCCTTATAGAATAACAACACTGGAGCATCATAGATTTCACTGAGAGCAAAGGGATAGACATCGTCTAGGATGGAAAAAGAGGGAAATTTTTCAAAATCACTTCGTAGTCGCTCCATACTTTCAAAGGTGAGTTTATGGTAACGTTCCATAAAAACCACTGGATTTCTACACTCAGATGCTTCTGCTATCGTTTCTAGGGTTAATTCTTGATCATAGATTTCTCCATATTGAAGTACCTTTAAAACCTGTTGATTACTTAAACCTGCTTGTTTCAACTTATAAATCTCAAAATTATCAATCTTAATTTTCATGATAGACTCCTTGTTTTTCTCTTTATCTATTTATTCGTAGAAAAAGAAAAAAACTTCCCAACAATTTTACTTGTTTAGAAAGTTTTTTTATATTAGTTATCTTAGTAATCAGGACGAAGGACTCCAGTGACAGTTGCCTTGGTTGCTTCGTAGTCCCCATCAATAACAACCTTGATAATGCGTTTAGCATCCTCTTCAGGCGTAGGAACCAAAGGTAGACGAGTTGGCCCAGCTTCAAATCCCATATAGTTGAGTACCGCCTTAACAGGTGCCGGACTTGGGTAAGAGAAGAGAGCATTGACTTTAGGAATAAATTTACGTTGAATAGCTGCCGCTTTCTTCATATCACTTTCTTCGATTGCAGTAAACATTTCATGCATCTCATCTCCATTTGTATGGGAAGCAACAGAGATAACTCCGTCTGCACCAAGGTTCATAGCATGAAAAGCATCACCATCCTCACCAGTGTACACCAAGAATTCATCTGGTTTATGCTCAATCAAGTAAGCCATATTGGCAAGACTGGTACATTCTTTGACACCGATAATGTTTGGATGTTCCGCCAAACGAAGTAAGGTATCAGGAGTCATTTCGACAACTACACGACCTGGAATGTTATAGATGATAATTGGCAAATCAGAGGCATCTGCAATGGCTTTAAAGTGCTGATACATACCTTCTTGGGATGGTTTATTATAGTAAGGAACAATCGCAAGACCAGCCGCAAAACCGCCAAACTCTGCTACCTCTTTGACAAACTCAATAGAGTCACGTGTATCATTGGTACCAACACCAGCGATTAAAGGAACTCGTCCGTTGACAACCTTTTGAACAGCCGCAAACAACTGCAACTCCTCATCGTGAGTTAGAGTCGGACTCTCAGCAGTTGTTCCTGCTAGGAGAATTCCATCTGTATGATGTGCTAATAAATGTTCAATCAACTTTGGAATGGCATCGAAATTGATAGAGCCATCTTCATGAAAAGGAGTAATAAAGGCCGTGATAATTTTACAATCTTTTAAATCTTGATAAGACATACAAAACACCTCTCTATTTTAAAGAAGGAGTTCAAAAGAACTCCTACACATTATTTCAATTCAAATTTTAATTCAGCTGTTGGACGAACCAATCCACGTTCGTGAAGTGTTTCTGCAATTTGTACTGAGTTCCAAGCGGCACCTTTAAGAAGGTTATCAGATACTACCCACATGTGGATACCTTTTTCTGCATCCAAATCTTTACGGATACGTCCAACGAAAGTATCACGTGAACCAACAGCATTAACTGCTTGAGGATAGATTTGGTGAGCAACATCATCTTCAAGAACTGCACCTGGGAATGCAGCAATAGCAGCTTTCACTTCTTCAATTGGTGCTACTTCTTTTGTTTCAATATAGACTGACTCAGAGTGAGCTGACAAAACTGGAATACGTACACATGTTGCTGATACGGCAATGCTATCGTCTTCCATGATTTTCTTGGTTTCATTGGTCATCTTCATCTCTTCGTAAGTGTAATCATTATTAGTGAAAACGTCAATTTGCGGAAGAGCGTTGAAGGCAATTGGATAGTGTTTCTTATCGCCACCTGAAGGCAAGATTTCCGCATGCAAATCACGTGGATTCACGCCATCATTCAAGACTTCACGAAGCTCACGTTGAGTTTCAAGAATTGCTCCCATACCAGCACCTGAAACAGCTTGGTAAGTTGAAACGATAATACGGTCCAATCCCCATTTTTGACGAACGGGCTCAAGAGCCACCATCATTTGAATTGTTGAACAGTTAGGACAAGAGATAATTCCGTTGTGAGCATCAAGGGCGTGGGCATTCACTTCAGGAACAACCAATGGTACATCTGGATTTTGACGGAAATAAGAAGTGTTATCTACGACGACTGCGCCTGCCTTAACAGCATAAGGTGCGTATTTTGCAGAAGTTGATCCACCAGCTGAGAAAAGAGCAATATCAACCCCTTCAAAAGCGTCTTCTGTTGTTTCTTCGATGGTCACATCTTGACCTTTGAATTGCAAGACCTTACCTGCAGAACGTGCAGACGCAAGGTAACGAATCTTATCGATCGGAAGAGTTGATTCTTCCAACATTTTGATCATTTGAGCACCAACGGCACCTGTAGCGCCGACAACAGCAACTGTGTATCCCATAACAAACCTCTTTCGGAATTTTCTAAAAATTTCTATAATAGAAACATTATACTACTTTTTACCAAAATTGAAAAGTCTTTTTCCTATCTATTTTCTGAAATTGACAAGAAAAAGGTTCGCTAATACTAGCAAACCTTTTTTAATAATCTTATCTCTTAATATCTTTGCTTATAAGGCTTATTAAAGGCTTCTAAGACATCTGATGGAGTTTCTGCATAAGGTTTCACTTCTTTGAAATCACCCTTCACGATAATCCGTTCTGTAGCATTGTAGTCTACACAGGTTACCAAGGTAATTTCTTTGATTCCCTCACGGTCTTCTATTTCATCAACGCGGTCAGGTGTAACGTGTTTGACTTCACGAATGACATAGGTATAAACCTTTTCCTTATCAGTCAAATAAATTTTCATCCCTTCTTTGGCATTGACCAAAGGTGAAAAGAGCATCTGACTGGCATTTTCAGCTGTAAAAATATGGTGACTAGCGAGAGAATAATTTCCTTCCCCCATTTTTTGATTTGGTTTCATGGTTCCTGCCCCATAGAACAAGTTCACATTATCCAAGCCTTTAAAGATAGGTAAATTAATCTCTACTTCAGGAATGGCAATTCCTCCAATAACAGGAAGTTGTTGGGCATCCCACTGGGAGGATAAAACCGCTTCAGATGAGATTGCCTTTACTGAATCGAAATCAAAATTTCCTTCTGTATCCTGATTTTCTTCTAATTTTTCTTTTGATACCTGACTTACTTGGTACTTATTAGTATTCCAAACCATAAAAATATCACGGATTTTAGCGTTAAAAATCAAAGCGATTGATAGCAGTATCAGAAATCCTGCCAATATATTGATCAACAGATTTTTTCGTTTATTTTTCTTTTTATTGATTTTTTTAGACATTATGCTTCACTTTCTGTTTCCTGTTCTGCCCCAACTTCTTCTTTTTCTGCTGCTGCAACACTTGTAAAAGTCACAATCTTAGCATCTTGATCTAGACGCATCACTTTTACTCCCATAGTTGAACGTCCCGTTTGTGAAATATTGGCAACATTGGTTCGAATCATAACACCTGTGTCAGTGATAATCATCAGATCTTCATCCCCTTTTACTGTTAAGAGACCAGCCAGAGGACCATTTTTTTCAGTAACATTGGCTGTTTTCATTCCCTTACCGGCACGCCCTTTTGTTGGATATTCAGTCGCAACTGTGCGCTTACCGTATCCTTTCTCAGTAATGATAAGGACTTCATCTTGGTCAGTAATCACCCTTGCTCCAACTACAGCATCACCTTCACGAAGGTTTACCCCTTTAACACCAGTGGCAATACGACTCATGCTACGAACTGAAGACTGACTGAAACGAACTGCATAGCCTAATCTGGTTCCGATGATGATATCTGTGTCTTTTTCAGTTAGTAAGACATTAATCAACTCATCCTCATCTTTCAGATTTAAGGCTTTGAGACCATTTTGACGAATGTTGGCAAATTCTTTGACACTGGTTCTTTTGACAATACCTGCGCGAGTTGTAAAGAAGAGATAAGCATCATCACTACGTTCTGATTCAACATTGATAATGGTTTGAATGCTTTCACCTTCATCCAGTTTCAAAAGATTGACAACTGGCAACCCTTTGGCTGTACGACCGTATTCTGGAATTTCATATCCCTTAAGACGATAAACACGTCCTTTATTGGTGAAGAATAGCAAATGATCGTGAGTGCTGGTTGAAACCAATTCACGCACAAAGTCATCGTCCTTAACTCCAGTTCCTTGAACGCCACGTCCACCACGTTTTTGAGCTGTAAATTCGTCTTGGTCCAAACGTTTGATATAACCTTTATTTGATAGAGTGATAAGGACATCAGACTCTTCAATCAAGTCTTCATCTTCAAGAGTCAAGACTTCACCAACCATCAACTCAGTACGACGTGGATCGCCAAACTTACGTTTGACCTCATCCAATTCTTCCTTGATAATTTGCGCTACGCGTTCTGGTTTTGCAAGAATGTCTGCCAAGTCAGCAATCAAGGCAATAAGCTCATCATATTCTGACTGAATCTTGTCACGTTCCAAACCTGTCAATCGACGGAGACGCATATCAAGAATTGCCTGACTTTGACGTTCAGATAACTTGAACTTGCTCATCAATTCAGCTTGGGCTTCTGCATCCGTTTCACTGGCACGGATGATACGAATGACTTCGTCGATGTGGTCCAGAGCAATCAACAAACCTTCTAAGATGTGTGCACGCGCTTCAGCTTTCTCTTTGTCAAATTGAGTACGACGAGTCACCACTTCTTTTTGGTGCTCAATATAGGCATCCAAGATTTGACGAAGAGAAAGAATCTTTGGTACACCATTCTGGATAGCCAGCATGTTAAATCCAAAGCTAGTTTGCATTTGAGTCATCTTGAACAAGTTGTTCAAGATAACATTGGCTGACGCATCACGCTTCACTTCGATAACAAAGCGAACTCCCTCACGGTTTGATTCATCACGAACAGCTGTAATTCCTTCGATACGTTTTTCTTGAACTAAACGCACAATATGTTCATGGACTTTAGTCTTGTTGACCATGTATGGAAATTCTGTTACAACGATACGTTCGCGACCAGTCTTAGTTTCTTCGATTTCAGTACGAGAACGAAGCACAATCGATCCTTTACCAGTTTCGTAGGCCTTATGAATACCTGATTTCCCCATAACAAGGGCACCAGTTGGGAAATCTGGACCAGGAAGAACTTCCATTAATTCCTTGGTTGTGACTTCTGGATTATCCATCACTAACTTAACAGCATCAATGGTTTCACCCAAGTTATGTGGCGGAATATTAGTCGCCATACCAACAGCGATACCTGTAGCTCCATTGACCAAAAGATTTGGAAAACGAGCTGGTAAAACAACAGGTTCACGTTCATTGGCATCATAGTTATCAACAAAATCAACGGTATTTTTATTGATGTCACGAAGCATTTCAAGAGCAATCTTACTCATACGTGCTTCGGTATAACGCTGAGCTGCGGCACCATCACCATCCATGGAACCAAAGTTCCCATGCCCATCTACAAGCATGTAACGGTAACTCCACCATTGCGCCATACGAACCATAGCTTCGTAGATAGATGAGTCACCGTGCGGGTGGTATTTACCCATGACATCCCCTGTAATACGGGCAGATTTCTTATGAGGTTTATCTGGTGTCACACCCAATTCGTTCATACCGTATAGAATACGACGATGAACTGGTTTCAACCCATCTCGAACATCAGGAAGGGCCCGCGATACGATAACACTCATGGCGTAGTCGATAAAGCTGGTCTTCATCTCCTTTGTCAGATTGACATTCACTAAATTTTTATCTTGCATTAACAAATGCCTCATTTCACTATTAGTAACTAGATATATTATACCATAGTTTGACCTAGATTTCAGTCTTCCAATCCGACTAAAACGTTTACATGGCCAAGTGGATGTTATATCCGTGACAAAGCTATTTAAAAGTGATAGAATGAAACTAAACGGGGGAAGCCCTTAAAAAATGAAGGAGATGTTTAGACAAATGACATTAACTAAACAACACAAAAAAGTTATCCTTGTCGGTGACGGTGCCGTAGGATCATCATACGCTTTTGCTCTTGTTAACCAAGGAATTGCACAAGAACTTGGTATCATTGAAATTCCTCAATTGTTTGAAAAAGCTGTTGGTGATGCTGAAGACCTTAGCCACGCGCTTGCTTTTACTTCACCTAAGAAAATTTATGCAGCTAAGTATGAAGACTGTGCGGACGCTGACCTTGTAGTTATCACTGCTGGTGCTCCACAAAAACCAGGTGAAACTCGTCTTGACCTTGTTGGTAAAAACCTTGCTATCAACAAATCAATCGTTGAACAAGTTGTTGCTTCTGGTTTCGACGGTATCTTCCTTGTTGCAGCTAACCCAGTTGACGTTTTGACTTACTCAACTTGGAAATTCTCAGGTTTCCCTAAAGAACGTGTTATCGGTTCAGGTACTTCACTTGACTCAGCTCGTTTCCGTCAAGCACTTGCTGAAAAAATCGGCGTTGATGCTCGTTCAGTTCACGCCTACATCATGGGTGAACACGGTGACTCTGAGTTTGCTGTTTGGTCACACGCTAACGTTGCCGGTGTAAAATTGGAACAATGGTTGCAAGCTAACCGTGACTTGGATGAAGCTGACCTTGTAGAACTCTTCATCTCAGTTCGTGATGCTGCTTACTCAATCATCAACAAAAAAGGTGCAACATACTATGGTATCGCAGTAGCCCTTGCTCGTATTACAAAAGCTATCCTTGATGATGAAAATGCTGTTCTTCCACTTTCAGTATTCCAAGAAGGTCAATACGGAGTTGAAAACGTCTTTATCGGTCAACCAGCTATCGTTGGTGCACACGGTATTGTTCGTCCAGTTAACATCCCATTGAACGATGCTGAAACTCAAAAAATGCAAGCTTCAGCAAAAGAATTGCAAGCTATTATTGATGAAGCTTGGAAAAACCCTGAATTCCAAGCAGCTTCAAAAAACTAATTTAAGTTAGAAAAAATGTCTAGACGGTTTGTCTAGACATTTTTATATTTCATTACATTATTTCATTTGAGCAAAAGCTGCTTCTGCATCTGCGTTACTAATCGCACCTAATTGAATCTTAGCAATTTTACCCTGTGAATCAATTAGATACTCTGTAGGGATGCTTCGAATTTGATAATCTTGAAAAACAGCTCCTTTTGTATCATATAAAACAGGGATGTCTTTATAACCTTGTTCTTCAAACCACTTTGGAAATTGATCTACAGTTTTTTCACCTTGAAGCCCTGGCGCAATGACAGATAAAATTTCGAAATCGCGATCTTCTTTAGCAGCAAGCTCCATCAATTCTGGCATACTTTTCTTACATGGTCCACACCAAGATGCCCAAAATTTAAGATAAACTTTCTTACCTTTAAAATCAGATAATTTGACTTCTTTTCCATCCATCGATTGAAGGGTGAAATCAGGTGCTTCTGCTCCAATAGCTACTTGCTTCACAGGAGCTTGTTGTGTCTGATTTGATTGATTTTGTGGACTTGATTTTTTCTCTTCCTTGCCACAAGCAATCAGAAGAAAGAGAGACAAGAAACTAAGTCCAAAATAGATAATTTTTTTCATAGATAACTCCTTTTATCCTAATATTCCAGATAAGACATTTAACTGTCCCAACATTAATAAAATTCCCATGAGAATGATCAATAAACCACCAATCTTCTTCAATAAAAGTATGTGGGATTTGATTCTACTAAAATAAGGCATGACAAGACCTGATGCCAAGGCCAGAAATAAAAATGGAAGTGCCATTCCAAGAGTGTAAATGAGGGTCAATAAGGCCCCCTGAAGAGCTCCATTTCCTCCTGAAGCAGCCAGTGCTAAAACAGAACTTAAAACTGGGCCTATACATGGAGTCCAGCCAAAGCTGAAGCTGATCCCCAGTAAAAAGGCTGAGAGATATTTACTAGACTGTTTTTGCTTAAATGTTACTGTTTTTTGTACCTCTAATTTTTGTAGATGAAGAATTTCCATCTGATGCAATCCCAGTATGATAATCATGATTCCCATGACATAACGGAACCAGTCAGCATAAAGTAAATTCCCAAGGAATCCTGCTCCAAATCCAAGAATAAAGAAAATGAGAGAGATACCAGCAATAAAACAGAGGGTACGAATCAATCCTGACCAGGCAACATCTTTACCCCAAAAATGAAATGTCTTTGATTCCTCTTGATCATCTAGCAGAACACCTGCGTAGACTGGTAACAAGGGAAAGATACAGGGAGAAAAGAATGACAAGACCCCAGCTATAAAGACAGAAATAAAAAATAAAATACTTTCCAATTAAGAACCTTCTTTCATATAGTCATCTTTTATTTTACTATAAAAGAAAACGTTTGTAAGATATCTGCTACGCAAATTTATTTTCAACTTGAAAGAATCAAAAAAGGAGCTCAGCTCCTTTTTTGATTAATAAGTTCCCTCTTCACCTTGACTTGTCAAGATTACAGGCCCATCTTTTGTAATAACAAACTGATGCTCGTACTGACATGATAGACCACCGTCGATAGTTTTATGTGCCCAGCCTGTTTTCATATCTGTATCGATTTCCCAATCACCTGTATTGATCATAGGCTCAATGGTTAAGACCATACCTTCACGAAGGCGGAGACCACGACCTGCGATACCATAGTTAGGCACCATTGGTTCTTCATGCATAGTTGGACCAACACCGTGTCCTACAAGATCACGAACAACTCCGTAACCACGGCTTTCAGCATATTCCTGAATAGCAGCTCCAATATCTCCAATACGGTTTCCTACAACGGCTTTTTCAATACCAATGTACATAGCTTCCTTGGTCACGTCCATTAAGTTTTTTACTTCTTCTGACGGTTTTCCAACAGCGTAAGCCCAACAAGAATCTGCCAAGCCGCCCGTAAAGTTTTGAGTATATTTTTTCATCTGCTCAACGTTGTTAAAATTTAGTTTAGAAACATTGAGGTCAGACTTAGCGATTGGCCCGCCAAGAACCATATCTACCTTCAGCAAATCGCCTTCCTTCAAAATATAGTGGCGTGGAAAAGCATGGGCTACTTCGTCATTAAGCGAACAACAAGTTGCGTATGGATAATCCATCATTGCCCCATCAACACCAATTTGAAGAGGGAGGAAATTTTCTTCTTTACAACGACGACGCACATATTCTTCTACTTCCCACATATCTACACCTGGTTTGATGATGTCACGCAAACCGATGTGAATACTGGCCAGAAAATCGCCAGCCTTATCCATTGCTTCGATTTCTCTAGCTGATTTTAATGTAATCATGTTTTCTCCTAGTTTTAATTAATTTTTACAGTAACATTTGCTTTTGATACGATTTGATGATTGATATAAATGTCATAGTCAATAATGGCTGACCTTCTCGTATGATGAATAATTCTAGCCTGAATTCGCAAGATATCATCGATCTGAACAGCCTGTAAAAAGTAAATCAACATCTGTTCAATGATGAGGTTACGTCCGCTATTCACGACCAGATCCTGCGTCATATGGGTCAAAATTTCTGAAAGAACTCCATTTGCAAGGACTCCATTTTTTTCCAACATGAATGGTTCAACCGTAATGACAACTTCATCATGATGGTAAGATAACTTCTGACCAACCTGTTCTGAAAATGTTGGTAATGCTGAAACTTGAGAGCGGCTCATCTTTTCCATGACATCCCGTCTAGTAATAACACCAAGTAAAGTTTGATTACTTCTCACAACAGGTACCATTTCAAAGTCTTCAGCAATCATTCTCTGGCTAACGTTAGCGATATTCGTGGCTAAACCAGTCATGTAGACTGTCCTTGTCATGACCTTATCTATCGTTGTACCAGGTGATTTATCCCCAGCATCACGCATAGTAACTACACCAACAACCACCTGATGCTGATTAATAACAGGGAAACGGCTCGTTCTATTCTTACGAACCAAGTCTAGATAATCTTTGACAGTATCCGTTTCCTGTAGAAATCCATATTCATGACTGGTACGATAGATTTTTTCAACCGTTAAAATATCTGTCTTAATCTGAACGTTAGACAAAGCTCTGTTGATCATAGTCGCAATTGTAAATGTATCATGTTTACTGCGCAATACTGGAATATTTTTTTTATTAGCATGGTTCAAAACATCTTCATGAACTTCAAATCCACCTGTTACCAAGACAGCATTTTCATTTTCAAGTGCTAATAACTGAATACGTGTTCGATCTCCTACGATAAGTAAGCCGCCATCATGAAGATAAGAAAGAATATTCTTTTCAGTCATCGCTCCAATGGAGAATTTACTAAATTCTCTATCCAATCCAGCTTGACCAGCTAAAACTTCCGAGCCTGTAACTTCTGCAATTTCTGCGAACGTTAATTTCTCAATAGCTACTTTTTTTGACTTTACACGTACTGTTCCACTTCGAGGACGTGTTTCAACAAGTCCCCTATTTTCAGCTTCTTTGATAGCCCGATATGCCGTACCATCACTTACTCCCAGCCGATTTGAAATACTACGAACACTGACACGCTTCCCAACTGGTAATTCTTCCAAGTAGGCTAATATTTCTTGGTGTTTACTCATTTAGATTTCCTTTTGTATAACGGAATTCTAGATAATCCCGCATCTTTCGGGTATAACGATCGCTACCTTTAAAACGACGATAAAGAACAAAATTTGATTTTTCTGCTACTTTCTGACTAGCAACATTTTCTAGATGTGTCACAATCGAAAGTTGCTTCAATGCAAACTCGTTCATGGATAAATCTCGTAATTTGGTAACTGCTTCAGTCATATAACCCTGAGACCAATAGTCTTTCTTTAAAAAATAGCCAATTTCTGCTTCTTTCTTAATTTCATCAAGTTTTTCAAACTTGATAGCTCCAATCATTCGTTGCTCTTTTTTATCACAAATTGCCCAAATCCCCAAAGGTGATTTCATAAAATAATTGGCAAGAGCATACTGACTTTCTTCAATACTTGCTTGTGCAGGAAAGATAAATTGAAGATTTTCAGGATCTGATGCAAGTTGATGAAAATCATCTACATCTGTAAAAAAGAAGGGACGGAAATATAAACGTTCCGTCTCATAGAAAGAAAATTTTGCTAATTTAGTCCAGATATTCATTGCAATCCTCAAAGTGCTAATCTTCGATTAGCTCAATATCTGCTCCAAGATTACGCAATTTTTCGATAATATTCGAGTAGCCTCGAAGGATGAATTCAACATTTGTAATCTCTGTTTTTCCTTCAGCCATCAAGCCAGCAATAACTAAGGCAGCTCCAGCACGTAGGTCTGTCGCCTTAACTTTTGCACCCTGCAAAGGATTTCCACCCTTATAAAGGATGTGGTCGTTTGTTGTTGAAATATCTGCATTCATTTTGGCTAATTCAAAAACATGGTTGACACGTTTTTCATAGATTGTATCAATCAATGTGCCACGACCTTCTGCTTTTAATAGCAAAGGAGTAATAGGCTGTTGAAGATCTGTTGCGAAACCTGGATAAGGAGCTGTCTTGATATTAACAGCCTTTAGATTTGTTTGCTCTTCGACGAAAATACTGTCTTCAGAAACAGTCATGTGAACACCCATTTCTTCAAGTTTAGCAATAAATCCTTCTAAATGCTCATAAAGTACATTATTAATTCGAATCCCATGACCTACTGCAGCTGCCATTGAAATATAAGTACCTGCTTCGATACGGTCAGGAATGACTTGGTGACGTGTTCCGTGCAAGCTATCCACACCATCGATTGTAATCATATCCGTACCTGCTCCACGAATGTGAGCTCCCATATTGTTTAATAATGTAGCCACATCAATGATTTCAGGTTCGCGAGCAGCATTTTCAATAACTGTTCGACCTTTAGCTTTTACTGCTGCTAGCATCGTATTGATTGTTGCACCAACACTAACAGTATCCATATAGATATGCGCACCATGTAGGCTTGATCCCTGGGTTGAGAGATTCATATTATCTCCCTCGTAGGTTGTCTTAGCTCCCATAGCTTCAAATGCTTTTAAATGCAAATCAATCGGACGTGGTCCTAGGTCACACCCTCCAGGCAAACCTACAGTTGCTTCACCAAAACGTCCTAAAAGACTACCGTAGAAATAATAAGACGCACGCAAGCTATTAATTTTACCATAAGGCATTGGTTTATTTTGAACACCACGAGGATCAATCTCAAGAACATCGTCATAACGCTTGACACTAGCTCCCATGATCTCCATAATCTCAATAAGACTAGCTACATCAGAGATGTCTGGAACACAATCCAAAATCACAACATCATCTGATAAAATAATGGCAGGAATCAAGGCAACGACACTATTTTTAGCGCCACTAATCGTAATTTCACCTTTCAATGGTCTCCCACCGTTAATGACAATTTTTTTCATTTTATACTCTTTCACTATTTATTAAGAAGGTCTCACCCTATATTATACCATATTTCTTACTAATAGCCAATCCTATAAAATAATTAAGCCTAGAACTATCTTGATATTAAAGACGATAACTTTGTTTATATCAGTTAGAATTATCATACTTATCAAAGCTAGTAAAAATCTTCCTCACCTATATTTTTAAGGCTTGCAAAAAAATTTTTACTGTACATTTTTTGTTTGCGATTGGGTAAAAAAGACAGACTTAATAGGTATATGCAATAGTATTCAACTTTTATAAAATAAGAAATTAAACCGATGATATTGTACAAAAATTTTACATAAAAAGCATTCTGGGTACCAAAATGCGTATCAGCGTGGGTATCAAAACAAAAAAAGGCTCTATAATATTTGTAGTGGGTAAATCCCCTATGGATGTTATGGAGCCTATTTTGTTGTAGAAAAAAAGTCCCATAAGATCTATAATGAAAAGCGACAAAACAACTTATTAGAAAGAATCATATGGAACAACTACATTTTATCACAAAATTACTCGATATCAAAGACCCAAATATCAAGATTGTAGATATCATCAATATGGATACACACAATGATGGTCGCTTAGATTTCTCTCGTCAAGAAAAATCACCAAATCCCTCGTATTATCAACCAAAAAATTGCTCAAAAGTTGATTGAATAGGCTTCTATGACTGACATTGCCCATCAGCTTTCCATTTCAACTTCAACTGTCATTCGCAAGCTCAATGACTTCCGTTTTAAGCATGATCGCCTTCCTGAGATTATGTCTTGGGACGTTGAAACAGTCAGGGGAGTGACTGTTTCAATCGAGAGATGAAGATGAGTTTCATTTCTCAAGATTTTGACAATCTCAATATCATCACAGTTCTGGAATGTAGAACACAATCTATCATCCGAAATCATTTTCTTAAATATGAAAGTTCTGTCAAAATCATTACTATGGATATGTTTATCCCTTATTATGACTTGACTAGACAACTTCGCTTTCGAATTTCTAGGCTCAGGCTGAAACAGTCTACGAGACTGTTTCACTCCCAAACGCTAAAATCGTTCTGGATTGCTTTCACATTGTACAACATCTAAGCCGTGCTATGAGTCGTGTGCGTGTCCAAATTATGAATCAATCAGGATAGTCGTAAACTGAGTGATAAACGTTTTTATCGCCCTACTTTTCGTATGCATTTAACCAATAAGGAAATCCTAAACAAGCTTTTGAGCTATTCCGAAGACTTGAAACACCACTATCATCTCTATCAACTCTGGCTTTTCCACTTTCAGAATAAGGAGCCGAAGAAATTCTTTGGACTCATTGAGGACAATCTAAAGCTGGTTCATCCTCTTTTTCAGACTGTCTTTAAAACCTTTCTAAAGGACAAAGAGAAAATTGTCAACGCTCTTCAACTACCCTATTCTAACGCCAAACTGGAAGCCACTAATAATCTAATCAAACTTATTAAACGCAATGCCTTTGGTTTTCAGAACTTTGAAAACTTCAAAAAACGCATTTTTATCGCTCTGAACATCAAAAAAGAAAGGACGAAATTTGTCCTTTCTCGAGATTAGCTTTTCTTCAACCCACTACAGTTGACAAAGAGCCAAAAAACTTGTCCCTTTTATATTTTAAACAATGGATTTAAGAAACCATCTGTGTTTTTTAGAAGGGATTTAAAGACTTTAGATTTCAAATTTTCAGTATTTGAGTAGTTTCCAGCCTTCTTGAGGTCTTCTGTGACCGCTTTGTCGAACAAGGCTTTGAGTTCATTATAATTGTGGATGGTTTGTCCATCAATTGTAATCTCTGTGAATCCTTTTTCAGCTCTGACTTTCACATCATGATACCAATGTCTCTTCCACTCTTCAAGTGTCTTGAATTTGTCTCCAGATACTTTCTTGATAATGAAATCATCGCCTAAAAGACCTTTATTTTCTTTATCAGCAGCACCTTGATGTTTGCTTGAAACATAGTCAATGAATCCATGTTCATATCCATAGTACCCCCACATACGGAAGGCATTATGTTTGAATGATAATGAACCTGGTGCTCCTTGGCTTGTATTACCACCGTAAATACCAGCCATCATATTGACATTGACATAAGCCGTACCAAAATCTTCTGGGTGGAAGACTTTATTGCCTGGATTTCCGTGAATAGTCATAAAATTGTTATTTACCAAATCATCAATGGTTTCAAGATTGGTTATTTTCTCAGCGTCTGTCAAGTCACGCACTTTGTCCCATTGGTGAGGACCACTTAGTTTATTTCTATCCATTGGTCGACGTATTTCACGGTCAATTTTCTTGAACCACTTACTATTGTCACCTTTAACCTTAGGAAGAACAGCTTCAGCTTCAGCATAATCAAGCATCATCATAGCTTCATTGTAGTTCTTCATGTATTTATCTATAGTTTCACGCGAATCCAGCTTGTTAGGATTATAGTTGTACCATTGGTTACCATCATTTTGACGTTCAAATGCCATATTTAATCCAAGTGCACCGTATTCACCTTGATGTCCGTGTTGTGCTGGAGTTTGTAACATACCCTGAGCAAATGCTTCAAGGTCTGTACCTTGTCGATGTCTATGACCACCCAAATATGCCATGCGGTCATTTACGTGGGTAGTTTCATGTGTAAAGGCAGATGTGCCGTATTCACTTATTAAATCCGACATAACAAAATATACAGCATCCATAGGTTGTGGATCAGCAAAGATGTAAGCATAGGCTCCATAGCCATACTTATACTCATGATACTTCCCAATACGACCAAAGAATTCCCTGACTGGAGTATAGTCTGATTTTCCATTTCTATGTCCGAATCTGTCAGGCCAGCCACCTGGAGCATTATGATTATCCCATACAGGAGTTGGAACTACATTTTGACTCTTAAGAAGTTTATCGCGTACATTATCAGTAGCAAGACGTGACCAAAAATCTAAGTAATTAACTTGCTCTTTGGCACGTAGATTAATCTCTTTTTTAAAGGCTTCACGTTCTTCTTCAGTATTTTTGTTGTATTTTTCAAATGCACCGAATGAAATTGAATTATACGTTGAAATCATAAATAGATGTGCATTTTTCAAATTAAGAAGAGGTAAAATCATGCGCCCATGCTGCCCATTATTAATTCCTTCGTATAGACGATATTTTTTGTTAGCAAATGCAGGGTTCGTTGATGGTTGTTCAACTACATACGCGTTCTTTTCAATAGCTTTCTTAAACCAGTCATTTATATCTGTATGGTTAGTGAATAGCTTCATATTGTAATGTAAGAATCCATTTAATTCATTTATTCCAATTGTTCCACCTATAGTTTCACGATAAGCTTCTAAAGTTCTATCTCCTTTAACATTTCTTTCACTTGAACCAATTTTGATTAAGAAATCTAAAACATTAACATTCTTACCATAAAAATCAGGTTTAAACATCATAATATCTTTAATTGATAACTCATCGTATTTAAAACCATAATATTGATTTAAGTAGGCCAGCCCCATCATGATTTTAGCTTTGTTATCTTCAACTTTCTTAAGTAAAGCACGCTCGACTACTTCCCCACCGTTTAACTGATGATCTTCATTTTCTAAAATCTGACTAACAAGTTTTTCTAAGTTTCCTTTGACTTCTTCGAAGCTTTCTTCTAAATACAAGCCCTTAATGTACTCAGTTTTCTTCTCAGGGGTATTTTGCCAAGGTTTCTCACGCTTATCCATAAAGCTACGAACTTCATCTGAAAGTAGGGTAACACTAGCTAACTTCTCTTTGATATTGCTTGCTAACTGGCTACGATTCTTCATAACCATATTTGGAGTATAGACAATGTTTTGACCTGCTACATCATACTCTTTTACTTGAGCTACTTTAGAATTCGTTTTAGCGGTCACAGTTAACTCTTCTTTTGTACCATCAGCATAGTGAACCATAATCTTATCAATATCCGATAAATCAGTGACAAATTGCCCTGCTTTCATACCTGTTACAGACAGAACCGTTTTCTTAACAAGATTGGACTCATCTGTTAACTTATTCCCTTGGTTTACAATCCACTCTTTGTTATAAAATGGTTGCAGTTTTTCCAAGTTTCGATAAGCTAGGTTTCTTGTTTCTTGGTAGTCCTGAATCGCTTTATATTCAGAATCTCTATCAACAATACGATTTAACTTGTTTACAACTGGATCTTGAATAGCGAAAGTATTCGCAGTAATCCCCATATTAGCGATTTTGGCGTCTGCTTCTGCTTGAGAGATAGACTGAATCTGTTTCGAACGCTTGTAGGTACTTTCTCCAGTAGCAACATCTTTTACATAATAATTATTTTTGAAGTAGTCAAAACCAAAGTATGGGTCACCGTCAATAGAAGCTGAACCATACATAATTTCACCGTTATTGACTTTCATCATACTAATATTATTCTCAACCCAACCCCAGTCATAGTTTTCGTGAACTAAACCACCACTTTGACCATGATTTTTCAGAGTCATAGTACCTTTAACAACAGAATTTGTCAAACGACCTTTTTGTTTAACATCCCACTGATTACTTCCGTGATTGACTTTAGCTACTAAACCACCAAACTTAGAATTGTTACCTACAATATCACCGTCAAAATAAACACTATCCGTGTTACTTCGCCAACTTTCGCTGACAAGTCCACCAGACCACCAGCCTTTATCTCCAAGACTGTTAATCTTGCCAATAAAAGCTACATTGCGCATATTAGCTTCGTCTAACTTATTAACAGCACCGGTTACATCGTTATTTCCTGTTACTGAACCTACTACTTTGATATTCTCAAGTGTAGACTTCTTAAACATATTACCAATAGGTGCAACTTTATCAGCCCAAGGCATGTTTATATTTACATTACCTAAGTTAAAGTTTTTGAGTGTAGCACCTTCAGCCTCATTAAACAAAGGTCTTTCTAAGTTATGAATCGTGTACTGATGATTCTCTACACTTGATAAAGTACCTCTAAACTTAGCCATAACATAAGCTTTACCTGCTGGCTTAACGTTAACTGCATTCAAATCTGCACCAAGTTTAAACTCACCGGTAGGATTTGCTTGCATATCTTTTGCTAAATCATGGAAGTTGTAATAAACCTTATCCTCGGTAGCCCTCGGTTTTTCAAGATAATAAGTGTAAGTATCTCTTAACTTACCGTCTTTATCACGTTGAACTAAGTCAGGTGCTTTTGCCGTTATCTTGTAAAGCTGCTTACCTTCCTCAATGACCTCTTCAATCTTATCAATTGCTAAACGAGTCACTTTGTTTTCTCTGGAGGTTACTTTTAAGTAATAGTTGTTAACATTACTTGGAAGAGATGTTAAATGATTACTATCGCTTTCGACACCGCTTTCGTTTACTTGTACGAGACTGGTATTTGCAATATCTTTCAACTCAACTTTCTTTAAATCTAAGCGTAAAGGTTTATCTTCCAAAGTCGATACTTCTGCACCCTTACCTACATCATAAGTCATAGTGGTTGAAATCGTATAATCTTTGTAATAGTCTAAGTTCTCTAATACTTGAGATAAGTTATCGATTTTTAAATCAAGCGTTTTTACAATTTTTCCACCTTCTTTGATAGTCGCTACAATGCGTGTAATTGTAGCATTGTCTTGATTTTCTAGATTGTAGTTAATTGTAGCAGACTTAGCTAAAACATCCTTAGATACAGTGGTCAGAGTCAAAACAGGAGCTGTTTTTTCTTTTGGCTTTTCTTTTGTACCTTTTACAAGAATTTCAGGCTTCATTTCTTTTAACACAGTTACGGTTTCAACTGGTTCACTGATTTTTTTGCCATGTAACTCTTCATAGCTAGTAACAATTTGACGTTCGCCGTCCTCACCAACTTGTTTAACAGAATCATCACCTATAAATTTGGTAGGATCAGATTCTTCTGTGATAGTTTTAGGAATAGTCTCTGTACGAATATCAGTATGTAAAGCAGGAAGCTCTTCTCTCTCTGGAGCAACGTCAGGAACTGTAGCTAGTGGATCAGTATACTCTGAGATTTCAATAACCGGCGGATCAATTAAGTTTCCTGTTTCATCTACTCCTGTTGTACCTACAGAACCCGTATATTCTGGTTTCTCAGCCTTAGGCGCTTCGTCTGGGACTGTACCTACAGAAGCAGTGTACTCTGGCTTCTCAGACTTAGGTGCTTCTTCTGGAACTGTGCCTACCGGTTCAGTGTATGCTGGTTTTTCATGAACTTCCGGCTCACCTTTGTCAGTCACAACAGCTTCGGGTAACGCTGGTTGAACTTCCGGTTCACCTTTATCAGTTACAACAGCTTCGGGTAAGGCTGGTTGAACTTCCGGCTCGCCTTTGTCAGTCACAATAGCTTCCGGCAACGCTGGTTGAACTTCCGGTTCACCTTTATCAGTTACAACAGCTTCGGGTAACGCTGGTTGAACTTCCGGTTCGCCTTTGTCACTCACAACAGCTTCGGGTAAGGTTGGTTGAACTTCTGGTTCACCTTTATCAGTTACAACAGCTTCGGGTAAGGCTGGTTGAACTTCCGGTTCGCCTTTGTCATTCACAACAGCTTTGGGTAAGGTTGGTTGAACTTCTGGTTCACCTTTATCAGTTACAACAGCTTCGGGTAAGGCTGGTTGAACTTCCGGTTCACCTTTATCAGTTACAACAGCTTCGGGTAACGCTGGTTGAACTTCCGGTTCGCCTTTGTCAGTCACAATAGCTTCCGGCAACGCTGGTTGAACTTCCGGTTCTACAAGGTTTGTACCTATTGGTTGCGTATAGTCAGGCTTCTCATACTTAGGAGCATCGTCTGGGACTGTGCCTACTGGTGCAGTGTACTCTGGTTTCTCTGATTTAGGTGCTTCGTCTGGAGCCATACCTACAGGCTCAGTGTATGCTCGCTTCTCAGCTTTAGGAGCCATATCAGGAACTGTTCCTACCGGTGCAGTATATTCTGGTTTCTCATGAACTTCGGGCTCAACCAGATTACCACCAACTGGTGCTGTATGTTCTGGTTTTTCTGCTTTAGGCGCTTCATTAGGGATACTTTGAATTTCAGATACTGGAACATTTTTTGTCCCCTCATTCTTATGTTGAATTTCTGAAATTGCATCATCATTAAGGGGTAAGTATCCAATATAACGATATCCAGCAATTTGAACCACTCCTTCATTACTTGGAGCTTTCAAAGGATTGCTTATATCGAGAGCTTGCATACTAGAAAGACTAATCAGTCCGATAGTAGTAACTAAGAACAAACTAGAAACTTTTTTCTTTTTATGAACCAAAAGGACTAAACTACCAACAGCTAATAGACCTAAAGCTGTAAGCACAGAAGTCGATGAACCTGTCGCAGGAAGAGCTTCCTGCTGATAAATAAGAGCATAAGTTACCTCATTATCAGTAGGAATTCCTGCTTGAATCTTGCTTTGTTCTTCCTTTGTAAGAGCGCTTTTTTCAACATAATGATATGTAGAAGCATGAATGATTGACGGTGCAACCAAGATGCTTCCGAGTAAAACTGAACCAACAATCCCACAGATTTTTCGGATTGAAAACCGTTCTTTTTTAAATAATGACAATCGTAATCACCTTCTTTAATTTTATTTCCTAATAGTAAACACTATTTTTTATTATTAAAAATTGAACTTCTAAAATCATCAGTTTGATTTAGATAGGCCTTAAACACTGCTCTCTTTAACTTATGAACTGCACTATCATATTCTGGATTATAGTTGTCCCAAGAATAACGATTCTCATCTGCATCCTTACGGACAGCTTCGTCCATTAATCGCTGCAGTTCTTCTACACTATGAATCGTCTTTCTTGCAAAACTTGCCCAAGATTTAGTTGGATCGTTGAAGGTCACCTTTTTCAAGTTTCTAAACTGATCCACCCGTTCTTGGTACATAGCTTTCTTGAAATCCGCCCAAGAAGAATACTTCCCTTCAAATACCTTTTTCAAAACAAGATCATCTGTAACTAAACCTACTTCTTTACCATAAGACTTAATCTTACTTCCCGCCGCTTTTGCATCTTTTTCATATTGATTTGAGATATAAGGTACCATTCCATCCTTAAAGCCTTTGGCAGCCAGAAGTTCATAAGCAATCCTACGTCCCATCAAATCACCCGGAGTTCCCTTACTGCTCAGAGCCGAATAGATTGGGGCAAAGAGTTTAATCGTATAGTAACCGTTTCTTTCATATTCCCCAGACTTATATTCACGAGCTGACAAGATATTATTTTTAATTAAACTATCAAAGGTAGTCAATTTTTTGGCATCTTCTTCTGTCAGATTTTGTACAACGTTAGTAGCGTAAACCTCATTTCCATCTGCAGGATCTTTCACGTATTTATTCTCGATTTTTCTCAGAGCCGTCATTTTCTGATAAGCATCTAACTGTTTCACAATAGATTGCCCTTCGAGATATTCCAACATGTAAACGACATCAAACATATTGTGGACGTAGTTCTGAAGATCTGCTGCGTCATTAAATCTTGTAGTTGGATCAAGTACTTGCAATCGCTGGCCTTCTGTACTATCTGATGTTTTATGTTTCAAGATAGAGTTGATGGTAATGGTTGCATCACTTGGTTGATCAGGAGCTTGCAATAAGCCTTTTGCGAAGAACTCCGGTCCTAAGCCACTTCTTCGACCATAGCCACCAAGGTAAATATCCTGATCTGAATCATGTGTCATCTCATGGGTATAGGTGATAGCTCCATCCTTATCTAACATACGATAGGACATATAGTAAACGCCATCTCCAGTTGCATAAGCACCATGGTGATTGTGAACTACTTTATTCCCCACTGGACCAAAGAAATTCTTCATCGCCGGATTGGTACTATCAAACTGAGCCTCAACTGTAGCTTTTCCAGATGTTGTATCATCTCCAAACTTATAGGCATCATAAAGTAAAATTGTACGATAGAGCTTTTCACGTCCTTCTTTATCTAAAATACGATACCAATAATCATAGTGATCTCGCTGACGTTTGGCTGTTTCACGCGCATTATCTTCAACAAACTTATTGAGTTCATCTCCAGCCTTATAATCGCTGTTGCGATAGCGATCGTAAGCACCAAATCCTAGGCTAGACAAGGTTGAGATGACAAATACAGATCTTTCTGGCAAGGTAAGGAGAGGCAAGACCATATTGCGGTATTTCCAAGTACTACTAGTAATTCTGTCATAAACACCGATAGAATACTTAGTCCCTGCTTGCTCTTGCTTGGCTTTGACCTCTGCAATAGTGGATTTTTCTTCGACGATGTAAGCCTTGGTCTGTGATTTAAACCAGTCATTATTGGTTTTGTCTGGTAGAAAGACTTTTCGGTAATTTTCCAACGTGCTAAACAAATCTGTCGTTCCATGATGGCTGGCAAGACTGATAGCATAAGTATCGACATTGTTTTTAGCAAGCAGATTATTAAATCCTGATTTCCCTAACTCAATCAGAGTATCTAGTGGTGAAGTATTTCCTTTACCAAAGAAGTCTGGACGATACATCACCAGGTCTTTGACATTCACTTGACCGTAGCTAAAGTTATACCAACGTTCTAAATAAGTTAAGCCGAGTAGTAAGGCTTCCTTATTGTTCTTGATTTTATCTACAAGATAGCCTCTGGTAACTGAGTTGTCACCAGCAAGTCCAGCATCTGCTGACAAGAGTTTTTTCAAACTGTTTGCCAAATCTTGTTTTGTTTTGGCGAACTGGTCTTCCAGATAGAGCTCAGTTTGCTTGACCTCTGGGGAAATTCCGAGTATCTTTCTGATAGTATCCGACTTATAGTCAATCTTTTGTAAGTCAGGTAAGACTTGCTTAATGATAGAGTCTTGGTCATACAAGAATTGATTTGGAGTGTAGAGGAGTCCTGTATCCCCTAAACTATATTCTGCTAGCTTGGCAAAATCAGTCTGGTACTTGAGATCGAGCTTCTCAGATGAATGGTCCTGATAGTGAAGCAAGAGTTTATTTGCAGTCTGTTTGTTAGAAACAATATCTGTGATTACTTGGTCATCCTTCATCATAACTGCGGACAAGAGTTCTTTTTGATATAAGAGACTGTTCTCCTTGACCAGGTTTCCGTATTTCACGATGGTCGCCTTGTTATAGAAAGGTAACAATTTTTCAATGTTCTTATAAACCAAAGCACGGTTAGCTTGATAATGCTTCACCTTAGAAAAATCACTTTCTTTACTACCACTTGTTGAAAGGGGCTCCACTGTTGGAGGAGTGAGAGGATTGATTTCTGCTTTTTTATTAGTCACTTCAGAAGCATCTAGCATTGTTCCTCTTTCTTCAAAGGATTCTTTGCTGACGACTTCATCCCTAACCAAGGTGACATTGTATACTCTGTTCGCCTTGCTGCTGAATGTATCCTTCACCTTCATTCCATTGTAGTGGTAACCGGTAATAGCATTCCCGTTGGTTACATTGACATCACTTAGTACATTGGTCAATCTTCCTGCATGCTGTTCCTCATTCGTCTTTCGATCCCACAAATATCCAGCCACACCCGCAACTCTACCAAAGTGCTTGACATTGTTGATATCACCTTCAGCATAGCTATCCTGTATATGCGCATCTTGGTCTACTAGACCTGCTAGCCCACCAACAGTCTGATCTGAACTATTGGTGTTGGATGAAATGGCTACTGTCGCTTTTGACTTAGTCAGTGAAGCTCTGCCTCCTGTCAAATGACCGACCAGACCACCGATATTATAGGCAGCAGTTGTTTCATAGGTATTGACAATTCTTCCCTTGAAACTGCTCTCTGCGATGCTTGATTGGTCTGCCTTAGCAAGCAATCCACCGATACCACGTTCTCCAGCCAGAACACCATCGACATGAACTTGTTTGATCTTTGTGCCATTCGTAGCTTCATTTGCCAGTGAACCAATATCATTTTTCCCTGAAATAGCAACATTTTTTAGACTTAGTTTTTCTACTGTAGCACCACTCAAGTTTTCAAACAGAGGTTTTTTCAAATTATAGATAGCATAATTCTTGCCATCTTTTTCACCAATCAACTGACCAGTAAAGGTGCCCTTGATATAGGATTTATCATCAGGACCAAGCTCCACTTCGTTAGCATTCAGGCTGGCCGCTAAATGATAGGTTCCAGAGGGATTTTGGTTTATAGCTTTGACCAGATTACTAAAGGAAGTAAAGTTTGTCTTTTCCTCTTTAGACTTCTTATCGAGGTAGAAGGTGAAATGGTCGACATATTTATTGTTCTGCTCTTGCTGGAGTTTCTCAGCCTTAGCTGTAATTTTATAAACTGGCTGACCATTTCTTTCCTCCTCAGTTATTGAGGAGACTGGCAGATAGACATCTTTAAATGCCGAAGATTTTACCTTGACAAAGTAATTATCCGTATTCTTTGGAATTCCATCCAATGAGATATGTTGTTTATAAGTCCCATTCGTCTGGCTGTACAACTCAATATCCGAAACATTTCTTAATTCGAGTGTTTTTTCTGGATCCTGCTTTTTCGTTTTTTCAGTCGGAATATCCGGCTTTACTTGATCAATATCACCAATGTATTCTGGAAGTGGGGCTACCTGTTCAGGCTCACCTTTGTCACTTACTACAGCTTCTGGCAACGCTGGGTGAACCTCGGGTTCGCCTTTGTCGGTTACTACAGCCTCTGGTAACGCTGGATGAATTTCAGGCTCCCCTTTGTCACTTACTACAGCCTCTGGCAACTCTGCTTGGACTGCAGGTTCACCTTTGTCAGTTACAACAGCTTCTGGTAATTCAGGCTGAACTTCAGGCTCGCCTTTGGCGCTTACAACTGCTTCTGGCAATTCAGGTTGAACTGCAGGTTCACCTTTGTCAGTAACAACAGCTTCTGGTAGCTCTGGTTGGACTGCAGGTTCACCTTTATCAGTAACAACAGCTTCGGGTGATTCAGGTTGGACTGCAGGTTCACCTTTGTCAGTTACAACTGCTTCTGGTAAGGCGGGTTGAACTGCGGGCTCACCTTTATCACTTACCACAGCTTCTGGTAATTCAGGTTGAACTTCAGGCTCCCCTTTGTCTGTTATAACTGCTTTAGGTAACGCTGGTTGGACTTCCGGTACACCTTTATCACTTACCACAGCTTCTGGTAATGCAGGTTGGACTGCCGGTACGCCTTTATCACTTACCACAGCTTCTGGTAAGGCAGGTTGGACTGCAGGTTCACCTTTGTCAGTTACAACTGCTTCAGGTAACTCTGGCTGGATCGCAGGCTCACCCTTATCATTCACGACTGCTTCAGGTAACGCAGGTTGAACTTCCGGTTCGCCTTTATCGCTTACAACTGCTTCTGGCAATTCAGGTTGAACTTCAGGTTCACCTTTATCACTTACAACTGCTTCTGGTAAGGCAGGCTGAACTTCCGGTACACCTTTATCACTTACTACTGCTTCTGGTAATGCAGGTTGGACTGCCGGTACGCCTTTATCACTTACCACAGCCTCTGGCAAGGCGGGTTGGACTGCAGGTTCGCCTTTGTCAGTTACAACCGCTTCGGGTAAGGCGGGTTGGACTGCAGGTTCGCCCTTATCAGTCACGACTGCTTCAGGTAATGCAGGTTGAACTTCAGGCTCCCCTTTGTCTGTTATAACTGCTTCAGGTAACGCTGGTTGGACTTCCGGTACACCTTTATCACTTACCACAGCTTCTGGTAATGCAGGTTGGACTGCCGGTACGCCTTTATCACTTACCACAGCTTCTGGTAATGCAGGTTGGACTGCCGGTACGCCTTTATCACTTACCACAGCTTCTGGTAATGCAGGTTGGACTGCAGGTTCACCTTTGTCAGTTACAACTGCTTCAGGTAACTCTGGCTGGATCGCAGGCTCACCCTTGTCGGTTACCAGAGTTCCAGCTTGTACATCTTTATGTTCTGCTAATTGTGATTGTGCATTTGAAGATTGTTTCTCTTCTTTTCTTGGATTGGTTAATTCTGCAGAGAGAGGTTTTTCAACTACTTGAACTTCTGTCGGCTTAGTTGAAGAAACAGATGTTTGTTCCTGCATAGCTTGTACTGTTGATGGATGGTCTACAAAATTCGGTGTAACACTATAATCCACCTTTTGTTGTTTTGTAGGAGTGGCTGCTGATTTCTCTTGATTGCTTACTTTAGATTCAGAAGTTATGTTTCCCTCTTTGATATATCCAATATAAGTGTAACCTGAAATATCTTTAGGAAGAGGTAATTTTTCTCCTGTGGTCAATTCATAGTCAGTATTGTAATTCAGTAAGAGATTATTTTCTAAAGCATGAGCTGATACTAGGACACCGTTTCCGATTCCTGCAACCAATACTAAATGTAATACTGTTTTATTCTTAACCTTTTTCTTAGAAACGGCAAAAATTAAAATCCCCAGAGCAGCTAAGCTAGCACCAGCAACTAAGGCTTGCATCTCATTCTTACTTCCAGTATTTGGTAAGTCTCCCAGTTGATTTTGGGAATTTAACCTATAAACAAGATAATAAGTCTCATCATCATTCTCCATGTATGTCGGAATATCATAGACAAGCTGCTTCTTTTCTTCTGATGATAACTCTGACTCTGTTACATATTTATAGTGAACACCTTTAGTCTCTTGAGCCTCTACAGATGAACTACCTAATACAGACATAAAAAATAAACTTGAAATCGTTGCAGATACAAGTCCTACTGATAATTTTCTAAATGAAAAACGCTGCTGTTTTTCACCAAAATACTTTTCCATGATTCCTCCTTGAAATAAAATTTTAAAAATATGCAAGCTAAACTTTATTATATTAGCTTGTTATCTTATAAAAAGGTAACACACTTTAATTATACTCTTAATTTACCAAAAAGTCTTAAAATTGAGATGCGCTTTCATACTTTGTTTTATATATAAAATACGAATGAACAGGGTTTTAATTTCTTATATTCTTTTTGGATAAAAAAATAAGCTCTCCGAAAACTCGGAAAGCCTTATTTAATGCTACTTCTAGCTTCCTCGCCTTTTCATTTCAAGGCTCGGGATAAAAAGGTTCACTGGACCTTTTTATTTTGCGATTGGGTAAACAGAAACCTGCTTTTTATCGCGACCTTTACGTTCAAAGCGTACTACGCCTTCAACTTTAGCGAACAAAGTATCGTCTCCACCACGTCCAACGTTTACACCTGGATAGATGTGTGTACCACGTTGACGGTAAAGGATAGATCCACCTGTTACAGTTTGTCCATCAGCTGCTTTAGCTCCAAGACGTTTCGCTTGTGAATCACGTCCGTTTGATGTAGAACCTCCACCTTTTTTGTGGGCGAAAAGTTGCATGTTAGTAAGAGTCATTTTTAACATAATGTTTTCCTCCGTGTTAGTTTTCTGTGATAACTCTGGTTTGGACGAACTCAGAAGAGTCCTCCGATAAGTTTGCCATTCCTAAGAAAAATGATTCAAAGAATAACTGAGTCATTTCTCTCTGATGTGAAGGGATATCTTTAGGAATTTCCACCATTAGATAACCATCTTCATCTTCGTTTAATTGTAAGATTGGTTCATAGCCTGCAAATTTCTCAATAGAATTGACAAAGTTAGTGGCAAGCGTAGAAACCGATGCACACACAACGTCAAAGCCGTTTTCGCCAATTTTGGCGTGTCCAGTAATCTCCGCACTCCTCAGCTCGCCATCTTCGGCTCTCTCAAAGACTGCTTGTATCATGTGTTCTCCTTAAAATTAAGCGTTGATTGCGTTGATGACAACTTTTGTATATGGTTGACGGTGACCTTGTTTACGGTGGCTACCTTTTTTAGGTTTGTACTTGTAAGTAACAACTTTCTTTTGTTTTCCTTGTTTTTCAACAGTTCCAACTACAGTAGCTCCAGCAACAAGTGGAGTTCCGACAACAGTGTTTTCACCACCAACAAGAACAACTTCGTTAAAAGTAACTTCTTGACCAGCTTCAACGTTCAATTTTTCAACGTAGATTGCTTGACCAACTTCAACTTTAACTTGTTTTCCGCCAGTTTTGATAATTGCGTATGTGCTCATTATGCACCTCCTATGATTTTTTGGGGTTTCCCCGTATTTTTGTGAAGACTCGCCTAGCATCGTGGGACGAACCACTTAAAAGAAGAGCTCTAAGTATAACAAAGAATAAACTAGGAATTGAGCCGAAGACATAACTTATGTTAGGCAAGGCGATAATGACGAAGTTTAAATTTGTTATACGACGAGCAACGATGTTCGTGCGGTTGCACAGGATCGTGCATAGTCAACTCTTCAAGTATAGCATGATTCCTAGTTTTTGACAAGTATTTATCATCGAATTTAAACTTTTTCTCTTATTTTTTTCCTCCAAGATGCAAAAAGCATACTTAGATAAAAAATACTCATCATGATTGGAATCCCTAAAATTGTTTTTTCTTCATAAAAAATACTCAGATAAGCTGATACAACAACCCCAAGCACAAAACTCGACAGCAAGCTAACAAAGATGAGACCTTCTCTTAAAAAAGGTGTATGTTTTGTGCGAACATATTCGCCAAATGCTAACATAGTTCGTTTGATATTTCCAGTCATAAAAGCATTATTGTATGCAATTCCTGAAACTTCTCCGAAAGCTGTTGTTACAAGTCCCATACAAAATGCTAATGGTGGTACTATGAATATATTATCAACCGTCAAGGGAACAAATCCTATAATCAAAGATAAAATTGCTAGTGGAACAAGGGATAGAATTGGTTTTCTTACAATCCTCAACTTTTCTTTATAGACTGTCAAAAGGAAGACACCCACCATGAAGGAAATCAGGGTCATTACCTTGACGCTGGCATCTGAAACATTGTCCTGAATGAGACCAACGGAAAGGAAAACGACATTCCCTGTTTGACCTGCAACTAGAGTATTCCCACGTATGATAAAGGTATAGGCATCTACATAACCCGCACAAAAAGTCAAAAAAAGCGCCAATCGTTTTGAATGACGAGAAATTTTTCTCATTGGTAATAATCTCATACTACACTCCTATTTTTTCTGAATCTATTGTACCATTTTCTCTTAATTTTTCGAAGTGTCAAATAAAAGATTTGTCTCCCTTTGGCTAGTTTAGTCTATCTGTGATATAATGAAAGCAGTCATTACTTGTAGAAAAGGAGATTTCATGCTAAAACTTGGTATTATCGGTACTGGTGCAATCAGTCACCACTTTATAGAAGCTACTCATACTAGTCAGGAATTCCAGTTAGTGGCTGTTTATTCAAGAAAGCTCACGACTGCTCAGCAATTTACTAGTCCTTATCAAAATGTTGGTCTATTTGATAATTTAGAGGATTTCTTCCAGTCTGAATTTGATGTTGTCTATATCGCAAGTCCAAATTCTCTACACTTTACTCAAGCTAAGGCTGCTTTATCTGCTGGCAAGCATGTTATCCTTGAAAAACCAGCGGTGACTCAACCACAAGAATGGCAGGATTTAGTTGAAACAGCTCAAGAAAATCAATGTTTTATCTTTGAAGCAGCAAGAAACTATCACGAAGATGCTTTTGCGACAATTAAAGACTTTCTTGCAGACAAGCAAGTTTTAGGGGCAGACTTTAACTATGCCAAGTATTCTTCTAAGATGCCAGACCTTCTTTCTGGAAACACTCCGAATGTCTTTTCAGACCGTTTTGCTGGTGGGGCTCTCATGGACTTGGGAATTTATCCGATCTATGCTGCGGTTCGCTTGTTTGGAAAGGCACTTGATGCGACCTATCAAGCACAGCAACTTGACAACACTATTGATCTGAACGGAGATGGTATCTTATCTTATCCTGAATATCAAGTTCATATCAAAGCTGGTAAAAACATTACTTCTAATCTGCATTGTGAAATATATACAACAGATGGAACCTTGACACTCAACACCATTGAGCATATCCGCTCTGCTATTTTTACAGATCATCAAGGTAATGAAACACATCTAGCTATTCAGCAGGCACCTCATACCATGACTGAGGAGGTCGCTGCTTTCGCGAACATGATCAAACAGCCAAACCTAGAACTTTACCAAGCTTGGCTGGATGATGCAACACACGTCCATAAGCTACTTTACACCATGCGCCAGACTGCTGGCATTAGATTTGAGGCAGAAAAATGAAAACCAAACTACCTAAAGAATGGCTAGAGCTAACCGAAAAACTCGGATTTCAAGAATTCACACCCATTCAAACTCAGCTTTTTGATCCAATTTTAGACGGTCAAACCCTTCTTGGAGTTAGTCCAACTGGTACAGGTAAGACTTTAGCTTATCTCCTACCAAGTCTTCTTCGTCTCCAAAAGAAAAAAGCGCAGCAACTATTGATTTTAGCACCAAATACTGAACTGGCTGGTCAGATTTTTGAGGTAACTAAAACCTGGGGTGAAGCAATTGGCTTGACTGCTCAACTCTTCCTTTCTGGTTCGAGTCAGAAACGTCAAATCGAACGACTTAAAAAAGGCCCAGAAATCCTTATTGGAACTCCTGGTCGCATCTTTGAACTGATCAAATTGAAAAAAATCAAGATGATGAATGTGGAAACGATTATTCTTGATGAGTTCGATCAGTTGCTAGATGATTCTCAGATTCACTTTGTTGAAAAAATTACTCACTACGCACCTCGTGACCACCAACTCATCTATATGAGTGCCACTACCAAGTTTGACCAAGATAAGATTGCGCCCAACACGCGCACCATTGACCTTTCAGATCAAAAGCTAGACAACATCCAACACTTCTACATGCAAGTAGACCAACGACACAGAGTAGATATGCTTCGTAAACTAGCACATGTCGATGACTTCCGTGGGCTGGTATTCTTTAATAGTTTGTCAGACCTTGGAAGTGCAGAAGAGAAATTACAGTATCGCGATGTTTTAGCTGTTTCACTAGCTAGCGATGTCAATGTTAAATTTAGAAAAGTTATCTTAGAAAAATTCAAAGACAAGCAACTAACACTGCTTCTTGCAACAGACCTTCTAGCTCGTGGTATCGACATTGATAGCTTGGAATGCGTGGTTAACTTTGACGTTCCTAGAGATATGGAAACCTACACTCACCGCGCTGGCCGTACTGGACGTATGGGCAAAGAGGGCTATGTAATCACGCTTGTAACACATCCCGAAGACATCAAAAAGCTGAAGAAATTTGCAAGCGTACGTGAAATTGTCTTGAAAAATCAAGAACTGTATATCAAATGAGAGTGGGACAGAAATCGGTAATTCGTTAGAATTCGATTTCGTCGTCCCACCTCCGCACAGTTGAGTAGGGCTGTAAAAACTGATGAAATCAGCGTAGTAGAGCCCACTCAACCACTGCGTCTTGCTCGACAATCCAAAGACAATTAAGAGGCTAGGACATTTATCCCACCCTCTTTTTTTATCCCCAGGTAATTTCTAAGCGATAGTTCGCAAATGGAGTTCCTTCTTTGTTTTGTAGTTGATAGGCTAGTTCAATCTTTTGCTGATCAACTTGATAATGGCTTGTTTGGATGATAAACTCCTGTATCCCCATTGGTGTAGGAATATAGGCTAAACTATCAGCTTCCTTCAGAAAACGCATGATGGTCTTAGGATTGGAAAATCGAGACATCACCAACTCTGTATCATTAAACTTGAGCACCACTTTTTCCTTCTCCTCATTGTAAAAAAGGAGATAGGAAAAATCACCTTTCTCACGTAACTCAACGTCATAAAGTTGGTCGATCACTTCCAATTGTTCATCAAATTGGATGGTATTTCTCATTCGAATCTTCACTTCAAGTCCTCTTTCTACACTCTTATCCTACTATTTTACCAAAAACTGTAGCTTTTTGCTATAATGGTTTTATGAATGAAAAAGTATTTCGTGACCCTGTTCACAATTATATCCATGTTGATAATCAGATTATCTATGACTTAATCAATACAAAAGAATTTCAACGGCTTCGTCGTATCAAGCAGCTCGGAACATCCAGTTACACCTTTCATGGTGGAGAACATAGTCGTTTCTCTCACTGTCTAGGTGTTTACGAGATTGCGCGCCGCATCACCGAGATTTTTGAGGAAAAGTATCCTAAAGAATGGGATCATTCGGAGTCCCTCCTAACCATGACTGCAGCCCTCCTTCATGACTTAGGACATGGTGCCTACTCCCATACTTTTGAACATCTCTTTGATACCGATCATGAGGCGATTACGCAGGAAATTATCCAAAGCCCCGAAACAGAGATTCACCAGGTTCTTTTACAGGTAGCTCCAGATTTCCCAGAAAAGGTAGCGAGCGTTATAGACCACACTTATCCAAATAAGCAGGTGGTCCAACTGATTTCAAGTCAAATTGATGCAGATCGGATGGATTATCTCTTGCGAGACTCCTACTTTACAGGTGCTTCCTATGGAGAATTCGACCTGACACGTATCCTACGAGTTATTCGCCCTATCGAAAACGGAATTGCCTTTCAACGAAACGGGATGCATGCCATCGAAGACTATGTTCTAAGTCGCTATCAAATGTACATGCAGGTTTATTTCCATCCTGCAACACGTGCTATGGAAGTCCTTCTGCAGAATCTTTTGAAACGTGCTAAAGAACTTTATCCAGATAACAAAGACTTCTTTACTCTTACATCCCCGCATCTACTGCCATTTTTCGAAAAAAATGTTATCTTAGCTGACTATCTGGCTCTGGATGATGGTGTGATGAATACCTACTTCCAGCTCTGGATGACTAGTCCTGACAAGATACTAGCAGACCTGTCACAACGTTTTGTCAATCGCAAAGTCTTTAAATCCATTACCTTTTCACAAGAAGATCAAGAACAGCTTGCATCTATGAGAAAATTAGTAGAAGACATCGGCTTTGATCCCGACTACTACACAGCTATTCATAAGAACTTTGACCTTCCTTATGATATCTATCGCCCTGAATCAGAAAACCCACGGACGCAGATTGAGATTATACAAAAAAACGGAGAACTAGCAGAACTCTCTAGCCTGTCTCCTATCGTTCAATCCCTTGCTGGCAGTCGCCACGGAGATAATCGTTTCTATTTCCCAAAAGAAATGTTGGACCAAAACAGCATCTTCGCAAGCATTACCCAGCAATTTTTACACTTGATTGAGAACGATCATTTTACCCCAAATAAAAACTAGAAGAGGAAATTTATGAGTATTAAACTAATCGCCGTCGATATTGACGGAACCCTAGTCAACAGCCAAAAGGAAATCACTCCTGAAGTCTTTTCTGCCATCCAAGATGCCAAAGAAGCTGGTGTCAAGGTCGTGATTGCAACTGGCCGCCCTATCGCAGGTGTTGCCAAACTTCTGGACGACTTGCAGTTGAGAGATGAAGGTGACTATGTCGTGACCTTCAACGGTGCCCTTGTCCAAGAAACTGCTACAGGACATGAGATTATCAGCGAATCCTTGACTTATGAGGACTATCTGGATATGGAATTTCTAAGTCGTAAGCTTGGTGTTCACATGCACGCCATTACCAAGGATGGAATCTACACTGCAAATCGCAATATCGGAAAATATACAGTGCACGAATCAACCCTCGTCAGCATGCCGATTTTCTACCGTACACCTGAAGAAATGGCTGACAAGGAAATCGTCAAATGTATGTTTATCGATGAGCCTGAAATTCTGGATGCCGCTATTGAAAAGATTCCTGCAGAATTTTATGAGCGCTACTCCATCAACAAATCTGCTCCTTTCTACCTTGAGCTCCTTAAAAAGAATGTAGACAAGGGGGCAGCTATCACTCACCTAGCTGAAAAACTTGGACTAAGCAAGGATGAAACCATGGCTATCGGAGACGAAGAAAATGACCGTGCTATGCTCGAAGTCGTAGGTAATCCCGTCGTCATGGAAAATGGAAATCCAGAACTCAAAAAAATCGCCAAATACATCACTAAATCTAATGACGAATCTGGCGTTGCCCATGCCATTCGAACTTGGGTGTTGTAAAAGTAAAGAATAGATGAAAACCGCTCAGCAGAGCGGTTTTTGATGTCTGATTACTGCCCCCTGCCGGAATCGAACCAGCAACTACTCCTTAGGAGGGAGTTGTTATATCCATTGAACTAAGGGAGCTAGATAAAAACTCTGCTGAATGAGCAGAGTTCTTTAGTCGAATTAACGACGGATTTCTTTGATACGAGCTGCCTTACCTTGAAGTGCACGCAAGTAGTACAATTTCGCACGACGTACTTTACCGTAACGTACAACTTCGATTTTTTCAACACGTGGAGTGTGGATTGGGAAGATACGTTCAACACCTACACCGTTAGAGATTTTACGAACTGTGTAGTTTTCTGAGATGCCAGCACCTTTACGTGCAATAACGACACCTTCAAAGATCTGAACACGTTCACGGTTACCTTCGACAACTTTCGCGTGTACACGAACAGTGTCACCAGGACGGAATGATGGGATATCAGTACGAAGTTGACCTTCTGTCAAGCTTTGGATTAATGGATTCATTTTATTCTCCTATCTTTGTCAATCTTGAGGAAGCTTCCTCAGCGGATAAACTGTATTTTTGTGCGTCCATTACACACAAGATACAGTTTACCAAATTTCTTAAAAAAAGTAAAGAAATTTACAGTAAAATTCCTAAAAAAATAGCAAGCAAACCACCTAAGTAGGTCAAGAGAAAATATCTGTAAAAGACCTTCTTATCAGCTAAGAGTTTTTGGAGTTCATCATTCAAGGTTGAAAAAGTGGTTAGACCTCCACAAAATCCTGTGGCAAGGATAAGATAGACTTCTTTAGACTCCACATGATTGTAAAATAAGCCAATCAAAAAACAGCCCAGTAGATTAGCTATGAGAGTTCCTAGAGGCAGTACTGAACCCTGATTATAACGTGAAAAGAAATAACGCACGAGGGCACCTAGTCCACAAGCAAGCGCTAGATATAATACTACCATTTCTTCCTCCCTAAACAATAAGCCAATAAAAGTCCACCACCAATGCTCAGAACTAGATAGATTACTAGACTTAGGTAAGAACCTGTATCCAGCAATTTCACGCCATCTAACATGAGGCTTGAAAAAGTCGTTAAACCTCCACAGAAGCCAGTTCCAAGCGCTAAAATGACACCTTTACTGCTTCCCTTATAAACCAAATAACCTTTGACAAGATAGACTAAGCAGAAAATTCCTAGATAGTTAGCAAAGAGAGTTCCCCATGGAAAATCTGGACTAGCTGGCAACCATCTCGAAATCTGATATCGGACAAGTCCTCCTAGCATGGCAGCTAGAAAGATTCCTAATGGATAAAATTGTTCTTTTTTCATTTGATGTTTTTATCCTGATAATCGCGCGAACGTTTGAGAATATCAGAAAAAGTCTCAACGATTGTCTCTTCGTATTTTTTATTGCTGACGTGATTTCTGACTTTTTCAAAGATAACTTCTTCTCTTTTAGTATCTAGAATAGCTTTTCCTGAAGCTTTTTTATAAGCCACTACACTCTCAACTAGATGCATTCTTTCTTCTAAGAGTTTTACAATTTGGTCATCAATTTGATCGATTTCTTGTCTAATAATATCTAAATCCATAGAGTCTCCTTCATTATTTGAATGATTGTATCAAAAAGCTTCTAAATGGGCTAGTTCATCCCTAGGGACGACTAACAAAAACTGCACTGACAACTTTCATCAGTGCAACTTCATGCTTATCCTACTTTAGCAGCCAATTCTTCTGCAAATTGTTCCAAGCGTTCGATATCTTCTTCTTCTGCAGAGAGATCCACTTTGACACACTCTGATCCCTTTTCAGCTCCTGTTGCCACAAATACACGATCAAAGTCATCAACAGCCTTACAGAACTCATCGTAGAAAGTATCGCCTGATCCTACCACACCGTAGATTTTGCCACTCAAGTTAAGATCTGCTAGGTCTTCGTAGAAGTCCATCATCTCATCTGGTAACTCTCCATCACCGTAAGTGTAGGTTGCAACGATTGCGATATCTGCTTCAAGAAAGTCAGATGCGTCAACAGTTGTACACTCATCAACATCCACCTCTAAGCCCAACTCACGCAATTTATCTGCTACAATATCTGCAATTTCTTCGGTATTACCTGTCATACTGGCAAATACAATTTTTGCTAATGCCATATCGTCCTCCTCAATTTATCTTTCTCCATTATATCACATCTTTTTCATTTTAAAAATAAAAACTCTTGTGCTACAATGAAATAAGAAAGAATTGAGGTCACTTATGGAAATTTGCCATCAAATTTTAGAAAAAATTAAAGCATACGATACCATCATCATTCACCGTCACATGAAACCAGATCCTGATGCCTTAGGAAGTCAGGTTGGACTCAAAGCACTTCTGGAACATCATTTCCCAGAAAAAAAAATCAAGGTAGTCGGTTATGATGAACCTACTCTAACATGGCTTACAAAGATGGATCAGGTAGAAGACAAAGATTATCAAGGAGCGCTTGCTATCATTTGTGATACAGCAAATACTGCTCGTATCGATGATAAACGTTATATCAATGCTGAAACCATTATTAAAATTGACCACCATCCAAATGATGAAGTATACGGAGATCTTGTTTGGGTAGATACCAACTCAAGCAGTGCCAGTGAGATGATTGCTCTCTTTGCTGAAGCAACTAATCTTGAATTATCTGACTATGCAGCTAAAATGCTATGCGCTGGAATTATTGGCGATACCGGTCGTTTCCTTTATCCGTCTACTTCTGCTCGTACCCTTCGAATTGCTAGTAAACTAAGAGAACATAACTTTGACTATGCTGAATTAGCACGTAAAATGGACACCATGAGCTTTAAAATTGCTAAACTTCAAGGTTTTGTCTATGATCACTTAGAAGTTGATGAAAACGGTGTTGCGCGTGTCATTCTGACTCAAGAAATTCTAAAAACATATCAAGTAACAGACGCAGAAACAGCAGCCATTGTTGGTGCTCCAGGTCGTATTGATACTGTTAACCTTTGGGGAATATTTGTGGAACAAGCAGATGGCCACTATCGCGTTCGACTTCGCAGTAAATTCGTTCCAATCAATGGTGTTGCTAAAGAACATGATGGTGGAGGTCACCCACTTGCAAGTGGTGCTAACTCCTATAGCCTAGAGGAAAATGAAGTTATCTATCAAGAATTAAAAAACTTACTGAAAAAATAGATAAAAAGCTTGCCAAACTTAGCATAATCTGTTAGACTAGTATGGTAACAATCTATGGCTCGCAAAGAGACCATGGCAGAAAGGAAATATTGCAAAATGAAAAAAGATATCCATCCAGAATATCGCCCAGTTGTCTTCATGGACACAACTACTGGTTACCAATTCCTTAGCGGTTCAACAAAACGCTCTAACGAAACTGTTGAGTTCGAAGGCGAAACTTACCCATTGATCCGTGTGGAAATTTCATCAGACTCACACCCATTCTACACTGGACGTCAAAAGTTCACTCAAGCAGATGGACGCGTGGATCGTTTCAACAAAAAGTACGGTCTCAAATAATCATAAAAAGAACAGCTCTAGCTGTTCTTTTTTTGTTTCTTCAAATCAGGAGTCAACGACTACTGCTGTTCCACTACAAGTGACCATCAGCATACCATTTTCAGCACCTAAAGTTTCATAGTCCATTTTTATACCTATAATAGCATTTGCTCCACGTTCACTTGCACGCTCCATCATTTCTGCTATAGCTTCTTCTCTTGCTTGAGTCAATTCACCTTCATAACTACTCGCTCGACCTCCAAAAACATTACGGAAGCCAGCAGCCATATCTTTGAACATATTAACTCCAGCAACTACTTCACCAAAGACAATTCCTTTGTAGGCTAGGATTTTTTTCCCTTCAATTCCCGTAGTTGAAATAATCATCTTCCTTTCCTCCTAACTTCTTTTATTTAATTGTAAACCCTCTCACTAACTCTGTCAAGAAATACTATAAGGAGCTCAATACTTGAAAGGAAACTCTTCTCACCATCCTTGTTTGCTATCCATTTAGTGCCAATTGTATGGATGGTGGCCTAAATCTTTTCTTTGCAAGCCTAACTTGAGATAGGCTTATCGGCTTCACCATTCTTACCAATAGTAGATCTTAGAATCTAGAAGAGACTGTTCTCTCCTGCCCCCTTTTTGCCCCAAAACTACAAAAAAAGCCTATCGACCAAGCTAGAAAGCTTGATACAATAGGCTTTTTCTAAATTCATTATTTAACAGCGTCTTTAAGAGCTTTACCAGCTTTGAATGCTGGAACTTTTGAAGCTGCGATAGTGATTTCTTTACCAGTTTGTGGGTTGCGACCTTTACGTGCTGCACGCTCACGAACTTCGAAATTACCAAAACCGATCAATTGAACTTTTTCACCAGCTGCAAGGTAATCAGCTACTGCTGCAAATACAGCATCAACTGCTGCTGCTGAGTCTTTCTTTGTCAATTCTGTAGCTTCTGCTACTTTAGCGATCAAATCTTGTTTGTTTGCCATGTTAATAATTCCTCCAAATATTTTCTAATTAACAATTACAATCATATCCTAAATTCTCTTGTAGGTCAAGTCAAAAACGCTATTTCTTGCTATTTTCTTTATTTTTTTAGGACTCGTATCTGACCAAAATAGCCCAAGCATTTTCACCTGTATGGGTCTGGATAATAGAACCTGTTTCAAGTACAGAGATTGGTTTTTCAACGAATGGTTGTAGGATTTCTTTCATCTCTTCTGCCCAGTCCCGAGTTCCAGAATAGGAAATACCAATTTCTGCAACAGAACGCTCTGACAGTTTTGCAACTAGTTCATCCAACCATTTCTTAAAGGTTTTAGCTCCACGTCCTTTAACGATTGGTTGCAATTCATCATCTTTCATCTGCATGACTACTCGGATATTTAATAGAGAGCTTAAAAGACCTGTCACTCGGCCAATACGACCACCTTTAACAAGGTTTTCCAAGGTAGAAACACCAATATAGAGCTCTGTGTTCTTCTTCACTTCTTCAACATGAGCCACAATTGTCTCAATATCTTGTCCTTCTTGAGCTAACTTAGCTGCTTCAACCACTTGAAATTTTAGGGCTTGATCAGTAAAGGAACTATCCAATACGGTCACATTAGCCGTTGACAAACTTGCACCCTGACGAGCTGCTTCGACAGTTCCTGATAAGGCATGAGACATATGAATGGCTAAAATTTGACTACCGTCTTTACTCAACTCATCAAAAATCTCAGCAAAGAGTCCAACAGGAGGTTGACTTGTTTTAGGCAGATTTTTACTCTCTTTCATCAAGCGAAGAAATTCCCCTTCTTCAAGATCAGCATCCGAATAAAGAACACTATCAATCATTACAGAGAGCGGAACGACGGTAATATTTAATTCTTTGACCACTTCTGGTTCAATAGTAACAGAAGAATCTGTTACGATTTTTACTTGTGTCATAATTCAAATCTTTCTATGTTTCACTTTTTGAGTGAGTTTTTTCAATTTAACTATAACAATTATATCAAAAAAAAGCTAAAAATTCATACTGTATCTATTCATTTTTATGATGGAATTTATAGATTTTTAAATCTTTATTTTTATAAAAATAGTCGCCTGCTAAGACGACTACTGTTCATTTATCATAAACGTTCATACAAATCTTGCATTTGTATGTCATCAGGAACCAACTTGAGATAGTGTTGAATCTGTTCTCTTGCTTCTTCAAACCTTCCAAGTTCGCGTAATAGATGAATGTATTGCTCTAAAAACTCAGGATTTTCCTTGAGTTCTGGAACCAATGCCTGATAAGATTCATAGGCAGCATCCAAATCTTCAGTTTCTTGGTAACTCCGTGCAATCATCCACTTAGTCAAGAGATTTTCTGGCTCATATACTTCTAAGGCTAGAATATCCTCATACCGTTCTTGCTCCTGATACATGGTTGCTAGTCGCAAGAGGATTTCTTCTTGGTCTTCCGCATCTTCTTGGGCTTGAAGAAGATAAGCCTCTGCCTGTTCAGGTTGATGCAATTCGTAAGATAATTGTGAAGCAAGGAGTAGTAAACGTGTCTCGAATGGGTTTTTTTCCAAACCTTGTTGAGCAATCAGTAAGGCTTGCTCAGTCTGATGTTCCTTATGTAGAGCCTGACTATAACCATATTCATACCCTTCAAAATCTGGAGATATAGTATCCAGCTGTTTAAAATATAAAACTGCCTTTTGAAATTCCTCTTGATCAAAGTAAAGACTTGCTAATTCAAATGCAGTCTGATCTTCATACTCTAACTCTAAAGCTTTTTCTAAAAACTCTATGGCTGATTCAAACTTTCCAAGTCGAGCATAGGCAGTGCCAATTCGTTGATAGGTCGAAATCCCTGTCTGCTCATATATTTCACGATTATCCAGTTGAGCATAGCCCTTAATCGCTTCTAAATCATTTCCAAGTTCACTATCTAATTCTGCTAGCCCAAAAATCAATAAAGGATCATCAGAGTAATTAAGAGCTTCTAAGAGCTTCTCTCGAGCTACATCCGTCAATCCTTCCATTTGATAGAAATCAGCCTTTAAAACAAGCGCAGATACATAAGAATCGCTATTGGGTTGAATTTCTTCTAGATAGGCAAACGCTTCTTCAATTTGTCCGTCTTCGCTTGCGATACTAGCTAGATTGAGATTAACTTCTGGAAATATTGGAGCTAGTTTTTCATAGATTTGACGAGCTTGTGGATAAAAACCAATACTTTCTAGATAATAAGCCAGTTCCAGAAGAAGATCATCCGAGTCTTCTACCAAGGCTTTTTGAAAATAGTGATCAGCTCTTGTTAAATCTTGCTGATCCAAAGCTTCAAGCATTTCTTGACTATTGCTCACCTTCAACCTCCTCTTCTAACTCATACAGACCACTAACTTTTTTATACCATTCAAAAATCGCTGAAATAACAACTTTTGCTGAAGCATAAACAGGAATTCCTAGTAGGACTCCCCAAACACCAAACATAGAACCAGACGTCAACAAAACAAATAGAATAGTGATTGGATGGATGTTTAATTGACTACCTAAAATCAATGGAGATACAAAACGACCTTCAATTGTCTGCTCTACGATAAAAACGATAATAACTTTCAAGAGCATAACTGGTCCAGCAATTAAACCTAAGACCAGAGCTGGTAGCATGGCAAGGAAACTTCCAAGATAAGGGATAAGATTTAAAACCCCAGCAGTAATTCCAAGAGTCACTGCATATCTCAAACCAATAATCTTAAAGAAGATGATAAACATAATTGCTACGATAACAGCAACAGTAATTTGTCCTCTAACATAGTTAGAAAGTTGTTGGTTCACATCCGTTAGAACCTTACCTACTGGTTCTCTCAATTTATTTGGTAAGAATTGAGTGATATGATCTCTCAAACCTTTTCCATCTCTAAGGAGATAAAAGAGCATAAAGGGCATGATAATCAAAGCAACAATAACTTGTGACGTTCCACTAATAAGAGCACTCACCCAGTTCACAGCTTTTGATGAAATATTACTTGCCCAAGCAGTTGCTTGTGTTGAGAATTGAGCCAGAACCTGTTCTAGTTGAGGTCTAAAGTCATCTGGTAACCGCTTAGTTACAAGATCATCAATAACTCTGTCAGCATCTTCGAGATAATTTGGTACATTTTTCGCAAAAATAACTACTTGACGTTGAAGATTTGGAATCGCAACGGCCAGACCAATAATCAAGAGTATGGCAATAATGACAAAGATAATACTAATGGCTAAGACACGATTTATCTTATACTTCTCCATCAAATCCACCAGTGGATTTAAGAGATAAAAAAGTAATCCTGATAAAATAACAGGCAACATAACCACTGATAAAAAATCAACGACAGGGATAAATAAAAAACTAATCTTACTTAAAATAAAAATATTCAGACCTAGTAACAAGGCTACCAAAAAAACTGTAACAGCCTTATTATCTAAAAACCATTTAAAAAACCAAGATAAATTAAAATGTTTCTCTTTTTGTTCCATATCTACTTCCTTTCCTTTGTCCTTTCATTATACCATTTTTATAGGGAATAAACTGTTTTTAAAGTGTTGAGGTGACGATTGAGAACTTTAACAAAGCGACCTTGCTTTTTACTAATTTTATACTTAGATGTTTCATACTTTTTTCACTATTTTCTTCAGGTCTCCCAATTTATGATATAATAGAAACATCTTTATTTAGAGGTATAGCTATGATTGAAACAATTTATTTCGGAACTTACACACGTCGTTTATCCCAAGGGATTTATCAAGCTGATTTTGATACAGAAACTGGGCAACTATCCAATCTTAAACTATTTGCTGCTGAGCCGAGTCCGACCTATCTTGCATTTGATCAAAAAAATCACCTCTATTCAGTAGGTAGTAAAGACGGGAAAGGTGGTATCGCTGCTTATCAGACTGATGGTACTTTACTAAATCATGTAGTCGAAGAAGGTGCCCCTCACTGTTATGTTGCTGTCGATGAGAAACGTGGCCTAGTATATGGTGCTAACTATCACAAGGGACAAGTTTTGGTCTATAAACGTAAAGAAGATGGTAGTCTAGAATTGGCTGATACAGTTCAACATAGCGGTCATGGTCCTCATGAAAATCAAGCTTCTCCACATGTACACTATACAGATTTAACACCAGATCAGTATTTAGTCACTTGCGATTTAGGTACTGATGAGGTTACTACTTATGATGTCAATCCAGAAGGAAAACTAAATAAGCTAACTACCTACAATTGTAGTCCTGGTGCTGGTGCACGTCACCTTGTTTTTCACAACCACTACAAGATTGCTTATCTCATCTGTGAACTCAATAGTACAATTGAAGTATTGATTTATGATGGTGTTGGTGCATTTGAAAAAATGCAAGTTATTTCTACCCTTCCTGAAGGATTTAATGACTTTAATGGAACTGCTGCTATTCGTCTCTCACAAGATGGAAAATACCTGTACGCATCAAACCGTGGTCATGATTCTATTGTAGTTTACACTATTCTAGCTGATGGTAGTTTAGAATTGTTGGAATTCGTTCCTACAAACGGAAAAACTCCTCGAGACTTTATCATCTCACCAGACCAAGAATTTCTTATCGCTGTTCACCAGGATTCTGATAATGCAACTGTCTTTAAACGTAATCTAGAGACTGGTCGTCTTGCAGAACTTTCCAATGATTTTCACGTTCCCGAAGCGGTTTGCGTCACATTTTAAACATAAAAAATGAACTTGATTCTCAAATCAAGTTCATTTTTTTATAATTTATTTCCGACATTGATTCGGTTAATAGCACGTTGTAATGCAATCTTAGCACGACGCTCTTGGTCAATCAAGTGTTTGTCTTGCGCTTCTTCGATTTCACGTTCTGCACGAAGTTTGGCACGTTCTGCACGGCTAATATCGATATCACGAGCACGCTCAGCTGAGTCTGCAATAATGGTAATGACATCATTAGCAATCTCAATGATTCCTCCGTTTACTGCTATCCAGTTTACATGAGAATCATCATCAACTCGTTTAACTTTAACTTCATCAACTGCTAATACCGCAATCATATTTTGATGTCGTGGCAAGATCCCCATCTCACCATCCAGAGTTCGAACCGATACAAAGCTGGCATGGTGATCATAGACGAGGCCATCTGGTGTCACGATCTGGACAGTTAACTGAGCCATAGGTCACCTCTTAAAATCCCATTTTTTCAGCCTTAGCGATAACATCTTCGATTGAACCTACCCCACGGAAGGCATCTTCTGGGAGATGATCGTGTTTTCCGTCGAGAATTTCCTTAAATCCACGAACTGTTTCAGCTACTGGAACATATGAACCTGGTTGACCAGTAAATTGTTCCGCAACGTTGAAGTTTTGTGAAAGGAAGAACTGAATACGACGGGCACGAGCAACCAAAGTCTTTTCTTCATCAGAAAGTTCATCCATACCAAGGATGGCGATGATATCTTGCAACTCATGGTAACGTTGAAGAACACGTTTAACTTCAGCCGCAACTGCGTAGTGCTCTTCTCCAACGATTTCAGGTGCCAAAGCACGAGAGCTTGAAGCAAGTGGGTCAACGGCTGGGTAGATTCCCAATTGAACCAATTTACGTTCCAAGTTTGTTGTTGAATCCAAGTGGGCGAAAGCTGTTGCTGGCGCTGGGTCAGTATAGTCATCCGCTGGCACGTAGATAGCCTGGATAGAGGTTACAGAACCTTTCTTAGTTGAAGTGATACGTTCTTGCAATTGACCCATTTCTGTTGCGAGGGTTGGTTGGTAACCAACGGCTGATGGCATACGACCCAAAAGGGCAGATACTTCTGAACCAGCTTGTGTGAAACGGAAAATGTTGTCAATAAAGAGAAGAACGTCTTGACCTTCTACATCACGGAAGTATTCAGCGATTGTCAAACCAGTAAGGGCAACACGCATACGTGCTCCTGGTGGTTCATTCATCTGACCAAATACCATGGCTGTTTTCTCGATAACGCCTGATTCTTTCATTTCCCAGTAGAGGTCATTTCCTTCACGAGTACGTTCCCCAACACCTGTAAATACTGAGATACCACCGTGTTCTTGAGCAATATTGTGAATCAATTCTTGGATCAAGACAGTCTTACCAACTCCGGCACCACCGAAGAGTCCGACTTTACCACCTTTAAGATAAGGGGCAAGAAGGTCGATAACCTTAATCCCTGTTTCGAGGATTTCTGAAGAGGTAGACAACTCATCAAAAGTAGGTGCTTTTTTATGAATTGGCTGACGTTCTGCGTCTTCTCCAAAAGGAGCTTCCAAGTCAATGGTATCTCCCAAAACATTGAAGACACGTCCCAAGGTTTCTTTACCTACTGGTACAGAGATTGGACGACCAGTGTCCAATACTTCCATTCCACGAGTTAAACCATCTGTTGATTCCATAGCGATGGTACGAATCATACCATCTCCCAACTCTAAGGCTACTTCAAGGACGATTTTTGTTTTCTTTTCGTCATTTTTGTAGACGACAAGTGCATTGTTAATCTCAGGAAGTTTTTCCCCTGCTGCAAACAAAACGTCTACAACGGGTCCGATAACCTGAGCAATTTTACCTGAACTCATCTCCTTCTCCTATTCTATATAAGATACTGTCGGTTCCTAGTTTTGCTAGGTCCTAAGTTCATTGATATGAGCAAGATGGCTTTATTCTAAAGCGCTAGCTCCTGCCACGATTTCTGTGATTTCTTGTGTAATCGCCGCCTGTCTGGCACGGTTATACTGGATTGTCAAATCATTAATCACTTTTTTGGCATTATCTGTCGCTGTTTGCATAGCTGTCATACCAGCAGCATTTTCAGCTGTCTTGGCATCAATAATAGCACCATAAATCATACTTTCTGCAAACTGTGGCAGCAATTGATTCAAGATTTCTTCACGACTTGTTTCAAGCTCAAATGTCAAGCTATAGTTATCATCTGCTTCATTTGGATCCAAGTCCACGATTGGAAGCATCTGTTCTACACGCATTTGACTTGTCAATGTATTCACGTGGTGGTTGTAGCAAACGTAGAGCTCATCGAAAAGTTCGTTTTGATACATTTCAATCGTTTTTGTAATAATCTTACGAACTTCATCAAAGCTTGGTTGGCTTGCAAGTCCACGCAATTCATAGATTGGTTGAATACCGCGTGATTTGAAGAAATCGGCTCCCATACCACCGATACAAATGACCTCAAAGTCATCACCTGAAGGATGGTATTCTTGCTGGATTTCCATGACAGCTTTTAAGATTGAAGAATTATATCCTCCAACAAGACCACGGTCAGATGTAATGACGATATAGCCTGTTTTTTTGACGGGGCGACTGATCAACATTGGATTCGTTGATCCGCCAGCGCCATCTCCGTGAAGGATATCTGTAACCAGTTTACGTACTTTTTGTGCATAAACTTGGAAGTTACGAGCTGCTTCTTCAGAACGACCTAACTTAGCTGCAGAAACCATCTGCATAGCGTTAGTAATTTGACTAGTATTTTTTGTTGAGGCGATTTTTGTTTTAATATCATTTAGAGATACTGCCATCTGACACCTCTATTCTTATTGGAAGCTTGATTGATTGAGAAACTCAGTAATCGCAGCATCCAAGACTGCTTCATCTGGCAAGTCTTTTGTTTCACGAATGGTTTCCAAAATTTCAGGATGTTGAGCATCAAAGAACATATGGAACTCTTCTTCGAAACGAACGATATCGTCTACAGGAATTGTATCCAAGAAACCATGGGTCAAAGCATAGAGAATAGTAACTTGTTTCTCAACAGGTAATGGTTTGTGAACAGGTTGTTTCAATACTTCAACAGTACGACGACCACGGTTCAATTTAGCCTGAGTAGCTGCATCCAAGTCTGAACCAAATTTAGTGAAGGCTTCCAACTCACGGTACGAAGCAAGGTCGATACGAAGGGTACCAGCAACTTTCTTCATGGCCTTAATCTGTGCAGAACCACCAACACGAGATACAGAAGAACCTGCATCAATAGCCGGACGGATACCAGCATTAAAGAGACTATCGCTTAAGAAGATTTGTCCGTCTGTAATAGAGATTACGTTTGTAGCGATATAGGCTGAGATATCTCCTGCTTGTGTTTCGATAAACGGTAGAGCTGTAATAGATCCACCACCTAGTTCATCAGAAACTTTAGCAGAACGTTCAAGCAGACGACTGTGAAGGTAGAAGACATCCCCTGGGAAGGCTTCACGACCTGGTGGACGACGGAGCAAGAGAGAAAGTTCACGATAAGCTACCGCTTGTTTAGATAAGTCATCATAAACGATCAAGACATGTTTACCTTGGTACATAAATTCTTCGGCCATAGCAACTCCTGCATAAGGTGCAAGGAAAAGCAATGGAGAAGGTTGTGAAGCTGATGCTGTCACAACGATTGTGTAATCCAAAGCTCCGTACTGGCGAAGTGTTTCTACTTGTGTACGAACTGTTGATTCTTTTTGACCAATCGCTACATAGATACAAATCATATTTTGACCTTTTTGGTTCAAGATAGCATCAATAGCGATGGTAGTTTTCCCTGTTTGACGGTCACCGATAATCAACTCACGTTGACCACGTCCGATTGGAACAAGGGCATCAATAGCTTTCAAACCAGTTTGCAATGGTTCTGATACTGATTTACGTTGCATAACCCCAGGAGCTGGTGCTTCAACTGGACGAGTTTTACCTGTGTCGATTGGACCAAGTCCGTCTACTGGACGACCAAGGGGATCCACGACACGTCCAATCAAGCTATCACCAACTGGAACTTCCATGATTTTCCCTGTACGACGAATGGTATCGCCTTCGCGGATATCTGTAAAGTCTCCAAGGATGATAATACCAACATCTGTTGATTCTAAGTTTTGCGCCATACCATAAGAGCCGTTTTCAAAAATCAACAACTCTCCACTCATGGCATTTTCAAGGCCATGAGCACGCGCAATTCCGTCCCCGATGTAGGTTACAACACCAGTTTCAGTCACATCAAAATTGGGTTTGAAATTTTCAATTTGTTGCTTAATTAAAGCGCTGATTTCTTGTGCGTTAATTGCCAAAAGAACACCACTTTCTATTTCAAATTTTCCTTAACAACTTTAAGTTGTTGTTTAATACTAACATCAATTGTCTTGTGATTGGCGATAATAACAAAACCACCGATTAAACTATCGTCGATTTCTTCTTTAATGCTACGCACTTTTAAAGACATCTTTTTCTCTATAATAGGAAGTAGACGTTCTTTCTGTTCATCAGTTAGAGGATGAGCAGACATAATCGTTACTTCAAAACGATTCGTTTCTCTCTCAAGACGGTTTAAACAATCTACAATCACATCATAAAAAAGATTTGATCGATGATTATACAACAGAACTTGAATAAAGTTTTGTAATAATGGCGATGCAGAATCTTGGAAATAACTGACTGTTTTTTCCTTGTCAGACTCATCAACATCTACCTGAGCCAAAAAAGAAGGCAAGTCTGTTTCTTCAGCGACTTGCTTAATCTGGGTCAAGTCTGAGAAGATAGAATCTTCTTCTCCTTTTTCAATCACCAACTGGACAAAAGGCATGCTGTATTTTTCAATTACCTTTACTGTCTTTTTGTCCATTAAGCTTCTCCTAGCTGATCGATATACTGATCAATGAGTTCTTTATGGGCATGACCGTCAAGGTTTTGTGAGATAATTTTTCCAGCTAGACTAACTGTCAAATCTGCTACCTCACCTTTAACGCTTTGTAAAGCCTCAGCTTTGTTTTGCGCAATTTCTTGGTTAGCTTTTTCTTTCAAGCGACCAGCTTCTAGTTTCGCTTCAGCCAGAATATCTGATTTGCTCTTTTCAGCTGTCTCCTTAGCATTCTCGATGATAGTTTTAGCTTCGCTTCGGCTACCTGCTAATTCATCTTCACGCTTTTGAGCAAGAGTTTCTGCTTTTTGACGAGCTTGTTCAGCACCATCAATATCAGCAGCAATCTTTTCTGCGCGTTCTTCGAAGACACTTGTCAAGTTTGACCATGCGTATTTTTTGACTAAGAAAATCAAAAGGATAAAAGAGCCAGCAATTAAAATAAAGTTACCAATCAATTCACCTACTGTAACGTGCATCATTTACTCCTTTCTACTCTTCATCATTAATTTTATTTCCTAGGTACATAGAGGATAATAGTGTAAAGACATAGGCTTGTACACAAGAAATGAACACGGAAAATGCAGTCCAAACTAAGTTTGCCCCAAATGCGACTGGATACCAAAAAATAGCCTGATGTGAAAGTAAGAGAAGCAAGCTTATCATTACTTCACCTGCAAAGATATTCCCAAAAATCCGCAAAGCAAGAGAAAGGAAATTCGTGAATTCTTCAAGTAGATTCATCGGTGTCATAAATGCAGGAGTTACAAAAACTTTTAGGTATTGTTTAATCCCACGACGACGAATCCCCTCAATGTGGGCCATCACAATAATACAGAACGACAAGACAAGGTCAAATGAAAGATTTGCAGTTGGCGATGTCCAAAGGTTTGTCCCATCTGTAGTTTGAAGTTTTGCCATCAAACCAAGATTATTTGCGATAACCATAAAAAGAAATAAACACAAGTAAAAGAGTGAGTAATCTTTCATGTACCGAGAACCTACGTTGGGTTCTGTAAATCCGACTACAAAGTCATAGAGATACTCGAGTACATTTTGCTTTCCTTTGGGTTTCACAGTCATATTACGACTTGCCCAATAGATAAAGCCAAAAATCAGTGTCACAGACAACAAAGTCATTGCTGTCAAGGTTAAATCAAAGGTAACAGGACCAATATTGATGGTTGGATTGATACTTTCTTCCATCTAGAATCCTCCCTTTTCCATTTTATACTTCTCTTTATTTGATGATAAATGAAAATACGAGAGTTATGAAGAAAGTTCCTTCAATAAAGGCAACCCCCAAGATCATCAAACTACGTAATTGTGGAATGATATCTGGTTGGCGTGCTGCAGATTTGAACAAACCGTTCATCAAAAATCCTTCTGCAAGAGATACACCCATACAGGCAAGACATAGACCGAAAAATGTTAAATTCATGACGAATTCTCCTTTTTTAAATTAAATTTACTTCCCTAGTTTAGTCCTAAAATTTGCTTTTGTCAACTTTTTACTAGCATTGAAAGCGTTTCTAATCATTTATTTCTATTTTTACGATTTTCAAGACATTTATATAGAAAATTTTAAGGTCTTTTCAGGTTATTTTCCTTATCTTTCCTATTTTTCTGAAAACAAAAACCCAGGTTTTACAACCTGGATTTTTATCCTTATTTAAAATAATAGGAATGGTGACTCTGACAAGCTGGATTAAATGCAGCATTACAATATGGACAGCTACTTTTCTTTGAATACTCCTCATAAGTTAAGGTTTTCTTACAGGAACCACATAAGATAGGTCTGTCCTCTTTTAGACTTAAAGGATAAGGAGTAAATGTGTGTGTTTCTAATGCATTGTGGCATTGATAACAAGCATAGTATTTCTGACACTCATAGCATTGAAGTGCTACGATGTCTTTATCAGTATGGTAATGAACACATCTGCTTTCATCATCTACCAGTAATCCCTGAGCTTGAATCATGATTTTTCCTTATCTAGGCACGAACAGTAACGCTTGTTCCATCTTCTTTATAGAGGTTAATCAGACCTTCTTTCAAAGCACGGACCATATCACCAGCTTCTACTGGTTGAGGAACCTTGATGGTTAAAAGTTCCATTGGATTTGGTGCACGGTCAATTTTATTACCTTTAGCATCATGAAGGTCTTCGATATAAGTTTCAAAATGGCGGAAACCTGGGCCATAAAACTCAACTTGGTCACCTTCATTGATAACGTTACGTTGGCGAATAGTTGCTGTTTGCGTCGCATCATCATAAGCTACTACTTCAGCAACAAACTTGTATTCTGGAATCTTACGACGAGCACCGAACAGTTGTTCATTTTCAGATGGTGTCCCATAGTAGAAACCTGTAGCCAATTCACGTTGAGCCACCTTCCACATTTCATCAATCAAGTCTTGCTTAATAGCTTCAAACTTTTCAGGACTCTCAAGATAGGCATCAACGGCAGCCTTGTAGCAGTTTGTAACTGTTGAAACATAGTGAATAGACTTCATACGACCTTCAATTTTAAGACTGTCCACACCATTTTCAATCATATCTGGAATATGGTCAATCATCGACATATCAACAGCTGACATGGAGAATTCTTCCGGAATTTCTCCCTTGAGACTCTTACGCTCCTTACCAAATGGCATATCGTAAAGGTCATATTTCCAACGGCAAGATTGTGAACATCCACCACGGTTGGCGTCACGCATACTCATATGGTTAGAGAGGGTACAACGACCAGAGTAGGAAATACACATAGCTCCATGGACGAAGGCTTCAATCTCTACGTCTGTACGTTTGCGAATTTCTGCCAATTCTTCCATAGAAACCTCACGCGCCAAAACAACGCGAGTCAATCCAAGTTCCTTCCAGAATTCAAGAGTTTCATAATTGGTCGCACTAGCCTGGGTTGAAAGGTGGATTTCAAGTCCTGGTGCTTCTGTTGCAGCAATCATGATCAGGGCTGGATCAGACACGATAACCGCTGCAATCCCAATATCACGTAATTTACGGAACCATTCGCCGGCCCCTTCTTCGTTTCCTTCGTGCATGACCATATTAGCAGCTACATAAACCTTAGCACCGTACTTAGCAGCGAACTGAACTCCTTCTTCCATCTGTTCGAAAGTGAAGTTACCCGCGCGGCTACGAAGACCATAGGCCTGACCACCGATAAAGACAGCATCTGCTCCGTATTGAACAGCTACTTTAAGTTTTTCTAGTGTTCCTGCAGGTGATAGAACCTCAGGACGTTTCAAAGTTTTTGTCATTTTTTCTCCTATTTGCAATATAAAAGTTTGACACCAATCTTAACTATTTTATAGTAAACAGGACGCAAAATCAAGCCTTGATTGATTGTTTAGACAATTTTAATTTTTAGTTTTCTCTGAAAACGTTATTGAACAGTTTCAACATTCCAAGTAGTCCATCCCTTGAAACGAATGGCGCCCTTTTTGTCAGTTTTTAATACCAAATTCTCAAGTTCTTTATCTTCTTGGTTATTCTCCCCATTTTTAACTTTAAATGATTTTTTCTTGTCTATTGAAATAACAGTGATTTTAGGGTGTACAGTTTTGAAGATTTCGATATCTGTTTTTTTATTTGATACTTGCTGATGAGTTATTACTACATCTGCTTGTAGTCTTGGATAATAGCTAGTTAAAAACTTCTCCTCTATATTTCCAGTAACTAGAAAGGTTTGGTTTAGTAGTTTACCATACATTGCTATTGAGTCATTTTTATTCTTATTTTGAGTTGCGATTACTTCCAAACCACTTCCAAAAATAGGTAACTGCTGTCCTGTTTTGATAGCACCTACCTTGACTTTGCTTACCTTCAGCTTATCCATAAATTCTCTTTTAGATAGATTTTCTTCAGTTACTAGAATCTCTCCAAGCTCAAATACTTTACTGATTTCTAACACATGATCTAACTGCTTAGTATCACTAGTCGTTAGAACCAGCTGATCAATCTTTGCGACTCCTCTACTTTTTAGATAAGGGATTAAGCTACGTTTGGCATTGCTCGTGGTGACTTTCTCCTGCCAGGCTTCTTTCTTTTCAACTGCTAGCTTTTCACCAACATCCAGTAGTATGGTCTTTCCTGTCATGTCTCTTAGGAAAATGCTTCGTCCCTGTTCCATATCAAGGACCGTGATTTCATTTTCTAGTGGATGTTTGGTTACTAAAAAGAACGAGATGGCAACTATAACAAGTATAGATATTTTTTTCACATTCTTTCGATAGTCGTAGATGAGAGCTAAAGTAATCAAAAGAAGGATTAAAATCCAAAGACTCGGCTGACCAAAAACAAGAGGCCTCGTAGATAGCTGAGAAATATAGCGTATGATGTTTTCTAACCATTCAAAGAGAAAGTTGAACTGGGTGATGGGATATATAAATGACAGACAGAAGAGAATCGATAAGAGTGGTAACAGAACCATATCAAATAATAATGAAAAAGCAAAGGTCAAAAGAATGGACCACGGTTGAAATTCAGAAAAGTAAAAAGATAAAATTGGCAGAATTCCCAAGGAAATAATGCAACTCTCTCTAACCAGACCTTTTATCCCTGCTACTTCCTCACCAGTCATTGTCAGGATAAAGGCATAAGCACAGGAAAGAACTCCCCCAGCAGTTAAGAAAAAGTTCGGCATGATAAGAAATAGAATAGTAATCGTCAAAGCAAAATTATCCAGTGACTTAAAACCATGCTGAGCCAATAGCTTTTGTAGAAGACTACGAATAACTGAAGCTGAAAATCCTGTCAAGCCTGCATAAAACAAAGAAAAGGGATAAGCTAGCCATTTGAACTTCTCTTGCGTCAAGCCCAATCGCAAGAGTGACTTTTTAAAAGCATTCATGAAAAATCCGACCTGCATTCCAGACAAAGCAAAAAGGTGAATAATCCCTAGGCTGGAATAAAGTTCATTCATTTCCTCAAAATCTGTATCTAAATGTCCCAATAAAAGACCTGTCATATAATTGCGCATGGGATCGGGAAAATTCCTTTTTATCCAGACAACTGCTTTTCTCCGCAAACTTGATAGATTTTCTCCAATATCCCAACTGGAAATTTGCTTTAATTCCACAATTTCGGATATGGTCATAGTCTGATAAATTCCTTGTGTTTTGAGATAGTTTCGATAATCAAAACCCGCAAAATTACTGGCTCCTTGAGGACTAGCTAGCTTGCCTTTCACAACCATTTCATGTAGTTCAGATAAATCTTGAAATTTTTCCTTTTCAACTTCTGACTGGAGTTTATAATAGACCTGAAAGAGTCTGCCCTCAGCCTTGCCACGAAAAGATAAGCTATCACCATTTACTTTGATGGTATCCGATAATATTCTCACTGTATCAACCGTGTCTACAAGATTCCGACTGGCTTCTTCTTGCTGCCATTTTTGAAATAAAAACCAACTCCCAAATATGCTGCAAATCAAGAGGACCTTAGTCACAGTTTTCCATGGAAATTGGAAAAAGAGGCAGACTAGTAAAAAGACAAAGCCCAAAAGTGCTAGAAAGCTTGCTGAAAAGATTGCATAGTAGAGCCATAGCAAAAGAAAACTGAGATAGATTTTTGGAATTGGAAAGCGACTAATCCACTGTAACATACTCTTTTAACTTTTCTATCGTTTTTGCACCAATACCAGAAACCTTTTTGAGCTCATCTACTGACTTAAACTTACCGTTGGAATCACGATGGTCGATAATATCTTGAGCACGTTTAGCACCTAAACCTTTGACTTGTTTCAGTTCCTCTAAACTGGCTTTATTAAGATTGACTTTCTTATTTTCTTTGGTGTTGGAAGCATTTGACTGTGCCTCTTGACTAGTAGCTTCTTCCTTAGTCGGAACATAGACAAGTGCTTCGTCACTAATTCTCTGGGCAAGATTGATAGACTTACTGTCTGCATTATCTGTCAAGCCACCAGCTTTCTGGACAGCATCATTGATACGACTTCCAACTGGCAAATCATAAATCCCTGGTGTTTTGACAGCCCCTTTGACATCGACAGTAATTAGGTCTTGCTCCACCACTTCTTCCTTCTGATTTTTATCATCCTTTTCATCCGTCGAATCCTTTGTAGCAGTTGTAACTTCAGTCTGCAAATTGCTTTCCTTGGCAGGTGTTTGCGTTGATGGCTTCAGCAGGAAACATCCACCCAATACCAAGCCCAAACCTGCACAGATAACAATAATTTTGTATTCTTTAATTTTCTCAATAAGTTCTTCCATATTTTCTCCTCTCTTAGCTTATTCGTAAGAGAAAGAAAAAACAGCTGAAAAATCTTTTCAACTGCTTATTTATTTGTAAAATAGTCTTCCTTGGTCAAGACATAATGAACTCTTGTAACGATTCGACCCGGTTCTTTTTTGTCCAATCTAGCATATGGTTCTTCGTGAGAAAAGCGCATGCCTGATTTCTCCATAACCTTTCCTGATGCGGGATTATCCTTATCATGAAAAGCGTCTAACTTATTCATTCCAATTTTTTCAAAAGCCAGCTCAATCACGGCACGATTGGCTTCTGTCGTCAATCCTTGATTCCAATATTTTTGATTGATAATGTAGCCAATAGCTGCCTTCTTAAGAACAGGATCCATCTTGTGCAAGTCAATAGTTCCGATAAACTGACCAGTGCTTTTTAGTTCAATTCCCCATCGGCCCAAGGGGTTGGCTAGATAAAACTGAGCAATATTGTTCTTGGTTTCCTCTACACTTTGATTGGTTGGAAAAGTGTAGCGTGTATTTTCTTTGTTTGAAGCATACTCAAACATGGCTTCTGCATCGTCAACTGTTACTGGTCTAAGAACTAATCGTTCTGTTTCAATAATTGGATGTTTAGCTAGTTTGATAAATAGTGATTCCATGATTGCACCTCTCAAAATATATTGCTAAAAGAATAACATAAAAGAAATAGGTTTACAAGTTTTTCTTGCAATTTAAAGCGGTTTCATATACAATAAAGTCATCACAAAAACTCTAAAGAATGATGTGATACAAAAATTGAAACAGCGTAATAGAAAGTGAGTTATCCTATGCTAATTGGAATTCCAAAGGAAATTAAAAATAATGAAAATCGTGTTGCTTTGACACCTGCTGGTGTACAAAGTCTCGTTGGTCGTGGCCACCGTGTCCTCATCGAAACAAATGCTGGACTTGGATCTGGTTTTACTGATGCTGACTATGAAAAACAAGGAGCTGAAATTGTCGCAACTGCTGCTGAAGCCTGGGCTGCAGAATTGGTTGTTAAAGTCAAGGAACCGCTAGCTAGTGAGTACCAGTTCTTGCGTGAGGATTTACTTCTCTTCACCTACTTGCACATGGCAGCTGCTCCAGAATTGGCTGATGCTATGCTTGCAGCTAAAACAACTGGTGTTGCTTATGAGACTGTCCGTGATACTCAAGGACAACTTCCACTTCTCGTTCCAATGAGTGAGGTTGCAGGTCGTATGGCTGTCCAAATTGGAGCCCACTTTTTGACTAAACAAGCTGGTGGTTCAGGAGTTCTACTCGGTGGTGTTCCTGGTGTTCCTAAAGGAAAAGTAACCATCATTGGTGGTGGTGTCGTTGGTACTCACGCAGCTCGTATCGCTCTTGGTTTGGGAGCTCAAGTAACCATTCTTGATATCAGCGCTAAACGCCTCTCAGTCCTTGAAGACGTCTTTGGCCACCAAATCCAAACCCTCATGTCTAATCCATTTAATATCGAAGCAAGTGTACGTGAAGCAGACGTTGTGATCGGTGCTGTCTTGATTCCTGGTGCCAAAGCACCAAAATTGGTAACAGATGACATGGTTCAACAAATGCGTCCTGGTTCTGTCATTGTTGACGTTGCTGTTGACCAAGGTGGTGTTATAGCGACAGCTGACCGAGTGACAACTCACGATGAACCAGTCTATGAAAAACACGGTGTTCTTCATTATGCGGTTGCTAACATTCCTGGAGCAGTTGCTCGCACATCTACGATTGCCCTTACAAATGTGACTCTTCCTTATATCGAAGCCTTGGCAGGTAAAGGATTTAAGAAAGCTATCCTTGAAGACGCAGGCTTGCTTGAAGGTGTAACAACCTATCAAGGATACCTCACCAGCCAACCAGTTGCAGAAGGCTTGGATCGTGACTTCACTTCAATCAGTGAACTTGTTTAAAATGATTTATAAATTTAAACTACAAAAATAGAATGCTACGTAAAAACTAGCTTCTAAATCTCAAAAACGAGCATTTCCGTTCTTGGAGATGCTCGTTTTCTCATGTCATGGTTTATAATTTAAATTTTGATAGACTCTAGTTTCTAATCAATGTGATCACTATTTGTCAATATTAATCCTTTCAATCAATTCATTAGTTATCTAAACTAAGTCCATTCATAAATCCAAAAAGGGTATCAATAGTAAAGTAAACTAAATAATTGAGTTATAAATGGCTATTTTCACAAAACTGTTTCATTATCACACTATCTAATCTCAATACATAAACCATTTTTTCATCTATAGCTTTTGTCTTAATCTTGATTTTTTTTCTTCAATCCAAGAAGTAGTCCTACCATAAACATAATTCCAGCAACTAATAATGTGAAGATTTCGCTAACTGTTCCTGTTTTTGGCAACCTATTAGAATTGTTAGTAGTTGATTTACTATCGATGGTAGTATTTTTATTAGTTATGTTGTCTTGTTCATTTAGATAAACTGTCTTGTTAATTTCAAAGTTTTCAACGTTTTTATCAAGAACTGTAGCTGTGACATCCTTAGTTGAATCAGGTTTTTGTGAATGATTTTCCCTATGTAAGTCCTCTTTTCTATGACTTTGATTTAATTGACTAGGATTTGCCTGTGGGTTATCTTTCTTTTTGGATACATCAAAAGTAGGTTTATTTTCCTCCTCCTTTTTCTCCTCTATTTTCTTGAATACAGGTTTTATAAGGGCATCTTTTGATACATTAATAACATAGCCAGCATCTTTTTTCCCTTCGAAACCAGAAATTTCCCAGCCGTCAAATTGATATCCTTTTTCTAATTCCCCCTTATAGACAGGTAAAATGAAATCTTCTTCCGACACTATCGTTGAACTCATTTCTTTTCCATTTTGAATAGTCACAGTTACTGTATGAGGTTTTAATTCGCTCACCTCTCCCGTATCTTTGTTTAAAATGAATTCTTTTACGGTTGTATTTCTTGCAAAATCTTTTACAACAATCTTAATGTTTAGTGTCTTATCTGTTAGTTGTTTAATATCATCTAATGATTTGTATTCTTTTCCATTTACATAAATATGTTTGTCTTGAATCTCACCATCGAATCCATTATTTCTTTTATCATTGATATTAAAGACTACAGATTTTCCGTCAGCATATTCGATACTAGTATTTCCCTTAGGATCAATGTTTACTTCTGGTTTAACATTATCATATAAAAATTGATAGTGTACTCCAACCGCTTTCGCATTCAAATCGCTATAGCCAGTTTTAAGATAAACATTTCCATCCATATCTGTTACCTTATCTGGAAATCCGTTTGCTTTATAGTCTTTCATTCCCCAGTCCATGATGTCACCGTCTTTAACATTAAGCTTAATGTTAAAATCTCTAGTGTTATCAATGTGTAAATCTCCGTAGATTAAATAATTATCTACAACAGATTCATTAACTCTCAACTCCCAGTTAAAACCACCCTTATCAGAAATCTTACCTCTTAAATAAAATTCTGGATTTCGTACATAAATTTTATTAGATTTAGATGGATTAAAGTAGTTCTTGTCCATTGAAAGATTTACTGGTTTTGCATCAATAAATAACGTAGAGCCATCTTCTTTTATAGCTTCTACATTGGACTTATCCTCTCCTATGTACTCTTTACCATCCTTACCAAATAATACCAGTTTAGAAGAATCTGTCACAAGATTTCCATCTTTATCGATTGCTTCCCCTTTATCATTCATTTTAAATGTAAACACTTGATACCTTACAATGTTAAAGCCGTCCAAAGCCGACATTAATACTGATTGAGTACTTCTTCCATCTTCAACATTTCTACTATCAGCATAAATTATTTTTTCTGATAGGACTCTTAGATTAGGATTGGCCTTTTGGATTTTTGCTATATCTTCCTTGCTATAGACTCCATTTCCTTCTAACATATCCGTTTTTCCAGGATTATAGGTAGTCACTTTTAGTGCATATCCTTTTCTCAGAATGATATTATCCTTTAATAGATATTGTTGTTTTTCTGAATCAGAATAGATTTTACCAGATTCCATTTCCGTTAAATTGGTTGGTTTGTTCTTTGAAAGATCACCTTCTCCTAATTCTATTATATTCCCATAACTTGATGCATAGGGATATTCTGTCTTAGTTTCCTTATTTTTTTCAGGCATTCTAATTTTAGTTTCAGCTTTTATCTGACCATCATCTTTAACAAAGAATCTCATATCTCCTGCAAAAGCTAATCCATCCACAATATCATTAATATTAGCGTATAAATCAAATGTCATCGTTTTTGAATGTGATTCATACTTGGTCGTTTTGATTTCTATAGATTTATAATTATTTCCATAATATACCTTGGCATTTTTAGAAACATTACTGATCTTTCCAAGAATTTCAAAGTGTCCATCTTTAGACGGGTTTAGAACACCATAAATTTTTGATTTGATTTCGTCAAGTTTTTCAGTTTCATATTGTAAGGCACTACCATCGTCATAAGCAATGATATTTCCCTTATCATCGTATTTATAATCGTATTCTTCTGTCCTCTTACCAGTTTCACTTGTAAAGTCATCAACTTCTCTAAATTTCTTTTTAATGAGTTTCTTTAAGTCTTTGCTTTCAAAATCTCTAATTGTTGAAATAGTTTTATGAATAGTCAAGCTAGATTTTTCTTCGATAGACTCTTCATTTTCTTGATGATGATGTTCTACCTCAGTTGTATCTTTTTTAAGATTATCCTCTTTTCTATTTTCTAAATTTTTAAATTTAGATTCGGAAATCTCGCCAAGTTTTTGGTATTTAGATGAATCTTGATCAGGATCTACTAAATAATAGGAAATCATCCCCTTTTCATCAGCATGATCAGCAAATTTAATTCTATGAATCTTTGTGAAATTGCTAGAACCATCTAATGCAATGACTTCAATGATTTTTCCTCTTAAATCTCCTGCACCATTAATTTCATAAATGGTATTTCCATCTTTGTCTAGTTTTCTATTTCTTCCTTGACCCTCACCTGCATAAGTTACTTCAAGATTTTTCTCAACCTCTCCATCTTCATTAACAAGAGCGGCTCCTGCATACCAAACTTCGTTGGCAATCTCATCAAATTTTTCAGGATGTTCTTTTTGATCTCTCGCAAATAAAGTTTCATTCTTGTATTGCTCTTTGACCTTGTGATAAGTATCCTTTGTAATCAGCTTAATTTTTTCAGGATTTGAAAAATCAACCGAAACAATCTTAGGAGCTGTGTTATCAATTTTTACAGGAATATAGGAAACCTGCCATGGGTAATCCTTGGTTAATCTATATTTAAATTTATAGAAATATTGACCTTCTGCAATCGGTTCAAATTGACCTCTTATCCTAGTAGCTGGATCTTGGTTATCCTTGCTCTCTGGTGCATTTTCTTCCCTACCTCTAGGGTTATAAATGAGTCCATCCCACTTCAAGTCACCCCAAACCTTTAGTTTAGAAGATTTGATTCCCTTTGCATCATTTCTCTTAGAGTTTAAAATTCCTTTAATAAAGTGTTCTCTCGAAATGACTTTTAAATCTCTTTGATTTTCTCCCTCTTTATTTGTATTTACTATTGAAATCATTCCTTCTTCTGCACTTCTTAATACAAGTGGAGAAGGTGTTAATCCTCTCTCAAGTTGAGCATCTTGAGGATTTCCATTTGAATCTAAAGGATAAATTTTAGCAATATTAGAACCACTTGATGATGGTGCGTTGATCCCTTCGTTATTGAAAGCAAATAATTCTGGATTTTGATCTAGGGATGTTGTATTTTTATCTTTTCTATTTTGTATAACTCCTGCTGGATTAAATTTATCTATACCATGTTCTCCACCAATCCCCTTATTTAAGGTTCCTGGAATTTTCGGTTTGCCATCATCATCATAACCTTCCATTGTTTTTGATTTTGAACCTTCTTCCCAGGCCCATTTATCAAGGATTGGTTCGTGGTTCCAATTCCCAGCAAATCCCATTAGAGGCATCGACAAAGAAGGTTGGAAATTTGTTTTCTTCCCATTGGAGTTTAGAGCTTCCATTTCTTCCACTGACTCAAAATGAATAAATGATTCTACAAATTTATTTTTATTTTTAGCCTCTCCAACATTTATAACCGCATTTAAATCAAAGCTAGAATTTGGGCTTATAGTGAAAGTATCATGCTCAAATGTAATATTTGCTCCTTTGACTTTTTCTGGGTGAATTTCTGGAACAATTTGCTTCCCATCTGTTGATTTTTCGTCTTTATATGTTTCATCCAGTTTTAATCTGTCAGTTAGAGCATCTGTAGTTACAGTTGATGCTGAAACTTTAAAGGTCAAAGGTCTGTTTGATGTATTGTGAAGCTTAATTGTAAAATATTTTTTATCTCCTTTTATTTCTTTAAGAGAAATAGAACCATAAGAATTTACCAAACCTTTAGAATCCGTGTTTTTAAAAGTCGCTACGACTTCATTTCTCAAAGCATTGGCAACATTAATTAGCCCTGCCCCCTGTTGTCTAGGTGATGCAAAGTATTGACTTTTTTCTTTCCAAGAAGTCGCATCCATCATAGGACGTGCAGTATTTTGTAGGGCTATTTTTGTAAGACTTGTAAGATCTATTTTGTCATCTCCCTTAAGATTTTTCAATACAGGTCTTTCAAGCATTTCCTTTAACTTTGGCCTAATCAAAACAGTAGAAGCTGCTACTATTGGAGTGGCCATACTAGTTCCTGACATATAGCCATAAGTTGATTTCCCATTAATGACATTGAGAGTGGATTTAATGTTTTTACCAGGTGCTGAAACATCAGGTTTTAAAAGTAAATCTGTTCTCGGTCCCCAAGATGTGGATCCTGCTGGGACTATAATATCTTCTTTATACAGTTCTTTGTCGGTGTCAGGTGCAAACTTAAAGTCAATTTCTTTTTCATCACCTACATTCGGTTTATTAGAATTATAGCTTGCCATATCAATTGGATAGTATTGCTCCAATTTATCTTTAAAATCTTCTTTATTATTTCTTTTAACTTTAGTTTTTTTATCAGGGTTAATCATGTTCCATAACTTTACACCATCATCTCCTGAAATTGAGAAAACTTGACTAGTAGTTCCTTCATCCTCCTCATATCCCATAGCTGGGAGCTCTGTCCAATTATCTCTATTGTAGTAATTTACAGTATTTACAACCATAATGGCGCGTGCGCCCTTATCCGTTGCTCGTTTAAAAGCATTTTTTAAATCCTTTGTATAAATTCTATCCATTACTGCAATTTTGCCCTTAAGATCCAAACCTATCAAATCTTGGTCTTGACCCTTGCCTATATATACAAATTTCAATTTACTAGGAGCTTTTGAACCATCTTCATTTGTTGTGATTTTATTCTTATCGAAAAAGGCCCCTATATTTCTGTATTTAAAATTTTCTCCACCTATGTTGACTTTATCAAACTCAACTGTCTGATTTTTAGCAGAAGCGACCGCTATCGCATCTTCATGTGCTGCAGTTCGCGTTACATTTCCAGTATCTGTCATTTTCAGATTATTATTTGCCACTAAATCCCATGAAGAACTTGAAGCAGAAGTCGCATAGTTACCCGTAGCTACAACCATTGGAATGCCTGCTTTTCTTAATGCTCTAATAGCCTCCCAATATTTCTCACCTACAAGACCTGTTCCTGTAAAGCCAGATGATACCGAAACAACATCGACATTGTGTTTGATGGAATCTTCAATAGCATGAAACATTGTCTCATCTCCTGCGAAGCCAGATCCTGCGTCAGAGTACATTTTATAAGAGAAGATCTGTGCATTAGGAGCAATTCCATCTATTCCGTTAAAGTTCTTGATGTCTTTTTCAGTATCATTCCCCGCAAGAATCCCTGCAATATGCATCCCATGTGGATCAAAATAATCGCTCCCATCATCAGCTTTTTCCACAGTAATTTTACCACCATTATAATAATTAAAAGCATGAGGGATTTTATCACTCAACCAGAAATTTTTATCAGTACCTTTTAAGTCTTCTTTTTTGAATCTCATTGAGCCTTTAGCATCATCATCAATCCTCATGGCCTTATGCCTATAATCTGTCCCGGTATCGATATTTGAAATGACCATACCTCTACCATCAAAGTTTTTACCAAATGGTGCATTGATAGATTTTAGGTAATCAATAGCTTCCTCAACTCCAATTTCCTTTCTAGCATGATTCATCATAGGTTGGACTTTTTGTGCCCTTTCAACCGATGAAATACCTTCTATTTGTTTAATTTTATCCAGATTATCTGGAGTTGTTTCTATTGCACTACCGTTAAAAACTGTATCATAAGTATATAAAACTTTTGTATCCTTAAGATTGGCTAGTTCCTTGATTGCTTTTTCTCCAGATTCTTTATCTTTAAATTCAGCAATATAGACAAGTTTATCCTCTTTTTTTGGAATTTCTGGGTCTTTACTTGCAGACGAGTCCACTTTATCTTCTTGGGATTGATTGGAATCTTCTTTGATTGTTGCTTCTTCATTGCTAGTTTTGTTATCTATCACAGATTCTTTACTAACAACTTCTTTTTCCTCAATAACTGTTGTTTTCTTCTCTTTAAAATCCGGTGAAGTTTCCTTAGCACTATGGATATCTTCATGTTTCTCTTTATTTTCTGTCTCTTTATTTTCTGTCTCCTTATCTACTGCTACTTTTTCTTTATCAGAGATAGTTACAGCATCTTCGGAGCTAGATGTGTCTGCTAAGACTACCTCATTAGGGACATAGGCTGCTAAAATAACTGCAGCTGCAGTTAATGACAATACTGTACTTTTTTTCATTTTAATTCCTTACATATTTATTTAACTTCCAATAGATAGAAAACTTTAACTTTGCTAGCCTTTGTTATAAAAAGTTTTACTAAGTATTATCTAGGAAATAGAGTAGTACATTTATATATAATTGTTAGCTCTCTGAAAATAGTATATCAATTAAAAAAATTTAAGTCAAGAAAAAATTAACACAGGTTAATTTTTTTATTAACGTGTGTTAATTTTATAAAATCCAAAGCTTTCGTGGTTAACTGGAATACATTATAAGCACATTCACACCATCAAAAGTAGTAGCAATCAAGTTGAACCACTAAAATCATTTAAGTTTGGAAGTAAATCATTCCTACGATATTCCATCAACTCACGAAGCGAGAATGATTAGCCTATTTGTTGATAATATCCCTAGTCAAGTATTACTGAAATAGACCTCTCACACTGGTCGCCCTGCCTTTCGTCCAACCATGCTCATGAAGATGATCCTGTTCGCTTATGCTCGTCAAGTGTTCTTTGGACGTAAAATCGTTCAAATGAACGAAGAAGTCATTCCCATGAAATGGTTGAGCCAAGATACCTATGTTAGCTATAAAACGATTAATAACTTCCGCTCCAGTAAACATGCCAACAACCTAATCGAAATTGACTAAAAAGTACTAAACGAGCACAGATAACCCAATGAACTGGGAATATCTTGAGGACACGGACCAGTTTATAAAGCCCGATGGCCTAGTTTATTCCTTTAAGAACTACTCTAGTCGAACTGATAAGTATGGCTTTCAACGTGATTTCAAGATTTATGAGGCGGATAAAGTTCAAGATACTCCAGAGTTAGAACAGTTGGCTAAAACAGATAGTGGAAATCAGAAACAAATCCATTATAATCCAACTTGGAATTACTTTAAGGAACTCCTTACGCAAACATTACATAGTGAAGAAGGCTCTCAAATTTATGCCAAACGGAAAATTGATGTTGAACCCGTTTTTGGTAGTTTTCGGCGTGCGCAGAGTGCATGTCAGAGGTAAACAAGCTGTCGCAACAGAGATAGCATTCATCTTCATGAGCATGAATCTCACCAAATTGGCAAAGAATCTAGCCTCTAAAACATCAACTATTCAAAAACCACACAGTGTTTCTTTCAGCTTGATTATATTCAAGACTGGAATCACTGTGTGGTTTTATTGGAGAGCTAGTTTTTGCCTAGGTTCTTTTTCCTTATTCTCTTTCTTCTTCACTTTCTTCAGCTTTGACAGGTCGAGGTTCATAGGCTCTGATAATCTGAGCAACGACTGGATGGCGAACCACATCCTTGGCTGAGAAGTGTACAAAGTCGATCTGGTGAATGTTCTTGAGTTTTTCCTGGGCATCAATCAAACCTGACTTAACGTTCCGCGGCAAGTCAATCTGACTAATATCCCCATTGACAATCATCTTAGAATTAAATCCAAGACGTGTCAAGAACATCTTCATCTGCATGATGGTCGTATTTTGCGCCTCATCGAGAATGACAAAGGCATCATCCAAGGTACGCCCACGCATATAGGCTAGAGGAGCAATTTCAATAATTTCACGTTCCATGAGACGGGTTGTTTGATCCTTCCCAAGAATCTGGTACAAGGCGTCATAAACTGGTCGTAAATAAGGATCTACCTTTTCCTTAAGATCTCCTGGAAGAAATCCTAAGCTCTCCCCTGCTTCTACCGCAGGACGTGTCAAAATGATACGCTTGACTTGCCCACGCTTGAGAGCTGTTACGGCTAAGGTCACTGCTAGGAAGGTTTTACCTGTCCCTGCCGGCCCAATACCAAAGGTCACATCGTGTTGTTTGACACTATCCACATAAAGCTTTTGACCCAAGGTTTTAACACGGATAGGCTTGCCTGTATTATCCTTGATAATTTCTTCTTCATAGAGGGCGACAAACTTATCGATTTCATTATTCTTAACCATGGTAATAGCTGTCACTACATCCGGAGTTCCAACGGTCATTCCACGATTGACCAAAACCATCAGGGCTTGAATAACTTGTCGGGCTTCCTCACAAGCTGACTCCTCCCCCAAGACTTGTACAATCTCTGTACGAGCATGGATGATGACATCTAACTCATCCTCCATCAAACGAAGATGGCGCTCATTAGAACCAAAAAGATGAAACAAATCATCTGGATGACTCAGTTGAATATCTATTGAATGTTCCTTCAAATAAAGAACCTCTCTAACTCTTTTAATTTTATATAATGTTTCGTTTACTTTTAGTAGTTAAAAAGTCGATTAGAAGCTAGTAAAAATTAAACTGAATGACTATATTATAGCAAATAGGCTGAGAAATTACTATCCCCAACCCCATCTAGTAGCCTTAATGTTCTAGATATTCTTGCCAAATTCGATCAAACTCTCCCATATTAAAGGAAAAGCTAGCATGTTCCTCTAAAAAACGACTGACTTGATCGAAATCATCTGTATGCTTTGGGAAGCCAGACTCCTCAAAAGCCAAATCCGCTAAAATTGCTTTTGAACTATTGCTTTTAGGATTGCGTTCGGTCATCAGCCAAGTATAAAATGATTTTCTCATAAGCCTCCCTAGATTAGTTCCGTACCAAACTGGTCTTGTTTAATTTTACCAGCTTTCATCAAACCACCGAGCGCTTTTTTAAATTGACCTTTAGAAATACCAAAGGTAGCCTTGATATCATCTGGCGCTGACTTGTCATTCAGGGTCATGAAGCCACCATTGTTTTCCAAGTAAGTCAAGATCATCTGTGCATCGTTTTCCAACATCTCAAAAGAACGTGGTTTTAAAGAGAGATTAAGAGTTCGGTCAACCTCACGGAATCCAATGACACGCGCATCTAGAACTTGTCCCAAACGTGGCTCTGCGTAGCGCTCGCTAGGATGGATAAATCCAAGCATGTTGTTCTCAGGTAAATAGACAAAGGTTCCTGATAATTTGAGACGGTATACAATTGCAGGCCAATTTTGATTCTGCATGTTATTGTAGGCAGGACGTGCCAATCGTTGGAAATCTTCCTGATAAGCTAAGATTCCCCAGATACGGTCCTTCTTATCCACTTCTAGACGAATATAAAGTCGATCACCCTTCTTAGGCCAGAGCTCTTTAAGTTCAGGAAGAATATCTAGTGACACAACGATTTCCTTGTCTGGTAATCCTGTATCAACAAAAACCCCAAGGTCCTTACGAACCTCTGTTACGGTTCCCCAACCAAATTGGTCCTGAGTTGCAGTGACCTCTATAGTTGTCAAACGTAGCTTTTGCTTCATGTCTGTATAAGCAAAACCTTTGACCGTATCACCAACTGTATGGGGACCTTCTTCTTTAGCTAGAGCATATGTTTGACCATCCTTTTGAACAAAGTAAAAACGGTCATTTTCATCGATGATGAGTCCAACGATAAAACTTGCAAGATTTGTATTCATGTTTCCTTCTTTCGAATAAAACTCAGCCAGCAATGCCAACTGAGTTTTTCTGTTTATTTCTTAGACTTCCAAGATTTCTTTTTCTTTATTGGCAGTCATTTCGTCGATGTGTTTTACAGCATCGTCTGTTGCTTTTTGAATATCTTTTTCAAGAGTCTTCAATTCGTCTTCAGTGATTTCTTTAGCTTTTTCTTGTTTCTTAGCTTCATCCATAGCGTCACGACGGATATTACGGATAGCAACTTTAGCATTCTCACCGACTTTTTTCACTTCTTTAGCGAGGTCGCGACGAGTTTCTTCTGTTAGAGCTGGGATCACCAAACGAATAACAGAACCATCGTTAGCTGGTGTGATACCTAGGTCTGAAGCATTCAAAGCACGTTCGATATCTTTCAAAGATGATTTGTCAAATGGTGTTACCAACAAAACACGCGCTTCTGGGATTGTGATAGAAGCAATTTGGTTAAGTGGTGTTTCAACACCATAGTACTCAACGTGGATGCGGTCAAGCAAGCTAGCATTAGCACGGCCAGCACGAATACTTCCAAACTCACGAGCAAGTGAGTGGTGAGATTGGGTCATTCTCTCTTTTGCTTTTTCTACGATTGCGTTTGCCATAATGATTTCTTATTCCTTTTCTTCGATATTATTTGAAACTGTAGTTCCGATATTTTCACCAAATACAACACGTTTAATATTTCCTGGTTGGTTCATGTTGAAAACTACCAAGTCAATATCATTGTCCATTGAAAGTGTTGAAGCTGTTGAGTCCATGATACGAAGACCTTTATTGATCACGTCACGGTGAGTCAATTCTTCAAATTTAACAGCTGTCTTATCTTTTTTAGGATCAGCATTGTAGACACCATCAACCCCATTCTTAGCCATCAAGATAGCGTCCGCTTCAATCTCAGCTGCACGAAGAGCCGCTGTTGTATCTGTTGAGAAGTATGGTGAACCAATTCCCGCACCAAAGATAACAATGCGTCCTTTTTCAAGATGACGAAGGGCACGACCACGAACGTAAGGTTCTGCTACTTGTTGCATAGCAATGGCTGTTTGAACACGTGTATCCACACCAACTTGTTGCAATGAATCTGCCATTACAAGAGCATTCATAACGGTTCCGAGCATTCCTGTATAGTCTGCTTGTACACGATCCATTCCAGCTTCTGCAGCAGGTTCTCCACGCCAGAGATTTCCTCCACCAATAACGAGGGCAATCTCAATACCTAAGTTATGAACTTCCTGAATTTCTTCAGCCATTGCTTGAACAGTTTTGATATCAATTCCGACACCACGTTCGCCAGCAAGGGCCTCACCTGATAACTTAATCAAAATACGTTTATATTTGGGTTCCACCTGACTTCGCTCCTTTATTTTATTCAAACTATTTTATCACAATTTCTAAGATTTTTATAGTATCATGAGTATTTCTTTTAAAAAAATTAGATAGTTAAAAATTCCTCTAAATCAGCCAAGGCACGCTCTGCAATTTTTTCATAACGAGCCTTCTTATCACGAATGCGTTCACCTTCCAACTCCTTGATAATGCCGAAATTGACGTTCATTGGCTGGAAGTGTTTGCTGTCAGCATGGGTGATGTAATGAGCTAAGCTTCCAATCGCTGTCGTCTCTGGAAAAATAGCCTCGCTTTCTCCCTTGAAGAGACGAGCCGCGTTAATTCCCGCAACTAAGCCTGACGCTGCGGACTCAACATAGCCTTCCACACCCGTCATCTGACCAGCAAAGAAGAGGTTTGGTTGTTTCTTAGAACGATAAGTCTGCTCAAGAAGATTCGGTGAATCCATATAAGAATTGCGGTGCATGACACCATAACGTACAAACTCAGCATTTTCAAGACCTGGAATCATTTGGAAGACACGCTTCTGCTCTCCCCATTTGAGGTGAGTCTGGAAACCCACGATATTGTAGAGACTTCCAGCCGCATTATCCTGACGAAGCTGAACGACTGCATAAGGGGTTTTAAAGTCTCCATCACGAGGTCCCTTGTAATCTTCTGGATATTCTAGACCAACTGGTTTCATAGGACCATAGAGCATAGTTTTAATACCACGTTTGGCCATGACCTCGATTGGCATACAGCCTTCAAAGTATTTTTCTTTTTCAAACGAATTCAGAGGCGCTTCTTCTGCATTAACCAAGGCTTCATGGAAATCCATAAATTCTTGTTTGGTCATAGGAGCATTGAGATAGGCTGCTTCTCCCTTATCATAACGAGATTTGAGATAAACCTTGTTCATATCAATCGTATTAACATCCACAATAGGCGCTGCAGCATCGTAGAAATAAAAACCGTCACCGCCATTAAGAGCATGAATTTTCTCAGCAAGGGTATCACTAGTCAAAGGTCCAGTCGCTACAACTGTAATAGCATCCGTTGGCAATTCTGTGATTTCGTCACGTACCACTTCAATCAAGGGATGGTTGGCAATCTTTTCAGTAACCATTTGAGAGAAACCATCACGGTCAACCGCGAGAGCACCACCAGCAGGAACTCGTGTTGCTTCTGCCGATTCCAAGATAAGAGAACCTAGGCGACGCATTTCTTCTTTGAGGAGGCCGACAGCATTTGTAAGAGCATCTCCACGTAAAGAGTTAGAGCAGACCAACTCTGCAAAATTGTCAGTTTTGTGTTGTGGTGTTGACTTGACACCACGCATTTCATAAAGTTTAACTGGAATACCACGCTCTGCGATTTGGTAGGCTGCTTCAGAACCCGCCAAACCGGCACCGATAACATTGATATAAGATTGAGACACGACACTAATACCTCTTTGGGAGTATGAAGACAAGATTCACATTGAAAAAGTCCCCGGACTTACTTCGCTTTCGAATTTCTTGGCTCAGGCTGAAAAAGTCCCCCGGACTTTTTCACTCCCACAAATCTTTCTATTTTTTCTTCTTCTAGTATAACAAAAAAAGGGAAGAAGGCAAACTTCCCTGTTTAGTCATTAGATTGATTATCTTCCCATTCGTGGTAGGCTGCGTAAAGCTGGCTTTTGTTCCATTGGTAAATCTTCGCAACTTCCTTAATGGCTTGATTTTTCTTAATACCTTGCTGGATACGCTCTTGAATTTCTAAGAACAAGTCATTCTCATCCTTTTCCTCTACATCCTGACTGGCACCTTCTACAATGAGAAGACATTCGCCTTTAAGAGGTGTTTGAGAAATACTTTCTAATAATTCAGTAATACTTCCACGTTGGTATTCTTCATAAATCTTAGTCAATTCTCGAACCAAGACAACCGAGCGATCACCGTAAACTTCTAGCATATTTTCCAGCGTATCTGCCACACGGTGGGGTGATTCATAGAAAATCTGAGTCTCTGGATAAGCTTTTTTCGCTTCGAAAAATTGCTTTTGTTGCCCTGATTTTCGTGGTAAGAAACCATAAAAAGTGTGAGGTTGGGGTGCTAAACCACTAGCAATCAAGGCAGAAATCCCAGCACTAGCTCCTGGAACTGTGACAACCGCGATGTCTTCTTCAATAGCAGCCTTGACCAAATCATGACCTGGGTCGGAAATGCTAGGCATCCCTGCATCAGATACTTGGGCAAGATTTTGACCTTGCTTCAACAACTCAATCAAATCAGGAATTTTTTCCTTGGCATTATGCTCGTGAAAACTGATTTGCTTGGTTGAGATTTCAAAATGCTTGAGCAAAAGTCCAGTATTACGAGTATCTTCAGCCGCGATCCAGTCGACCTCCTTTAAAGTCTGAATGGCGCGGAAAGTCATATCTTCTAGATTACCAATCGGCGTTGCGACTAGATAAAGCTTGCCATAGGGAGATTGTCCCTTAAAACTCTTTTGAATCTGCATACTTACTCCCTAAACAACAGTTCATCACAGAACATACATTCTGCATCCTGCTCTCGACGTTGGCCATAAAAATCACGGCAAACATGAAAACCGTCCTCATAAATGCGACGAACATTTTCCCGCACATGTTTAGTTTTGGATGGAGTTGTCTCCTCAACTTCTCCCAATCGTTCTCTCAGTTTATCATTTTCTAAACGAAGAGCTGTATTTTCCTCTACCAGACTCTTGAGATTTTTTTTGATGGCTTCGACGTCTGCCAAGGTTACCAACAATTGCTGTGAAAAGTCATCTAAAGCATCAAATAATTCTTTTTTATTCATTACAGCCCTTTCTTTAATCTATCATTACTTTAATTTTTTTGTAAAACCAGGTATTCCAAAGCGTTTTGAAAGCTGACATTGGCACGCCACATTTTTCGAGCTTGGATAAGATGTTGCAAAATGTTCCGAGCTGAAACGTTGAAGATCTCCTGACCAGCTAATACTTCTAAAACCCTGATCACCTGATCTTGCTTTTCTTTATCATCAGCCAAACTCGTTAATTTTGCAACCTGCAAATAGGATTCTTTTTTATGGGCTAAAAGCCAAGCAAAAAGGCGTTCACTTTCATCTACCAGTGCCCAAAATCCTGCTTGATGCACAAGTTTATCAGCCTCCGTCTGAGACTGACTAAATTGGGCCAATAGTTTAGCTTTATTTTTTACTAAACCAGCCTCTTCAAGCTGAGATATTAGAGTTGAGACTTGCTTCTTAAATTGGAAAATCTGTGTCCGACTTCGAATCGTTGGCAACATTTGGTCTTCATCATTGGTCAAAAAGAAAATGTAGATTTCGCTCTGTGGTTCTTCAATAACCTTCAAGAGTGAATTTGCAGCATTCACATGCATTTTTTCCGCTTGTTCGATAATAAAAACCTGACGTTGATTTTCAATACCAGACTGGGAAAATTGACTGACTAATTCCCGAATACGCTCCGTCTTAATCACTTGATTCTGAGGTTTGATCATGGTCACATCAGGAAATTCTTCTTGTTCAATCAATTTACAATTCCGACATTTTTCACAAGGAAAAATACCATTTTTCTCACTACAAAAGAGACTTTTAGACAAGAAAAGAGCCATCTCTAAACTTCCAAAATTACCTGAAAAGAGATAGGCGTGATTGAGCTGCCCTTGCTCTAAAATATGAACAAAACGTTCAAATTGTAAAGGTTGACAAGCTCTTAATTGCTCTTGTTTCATCTCCTTAATCCCATCCTGTCAAAAAGTAGCTGTTGCGTGTTCGCAATCACCTGATCAAGTGGTAGACTAGCATCAATTTTTACAATGCGGTCTGCTTCCTTTTCCAAAAGAGATAGATAACCCTGACGAACTTTTCGATGTAGGTCTAGTCCTTCCATGTCCAAACGATTGACCTCCCGATTACTGTTAGCAGCAATACGTGCCAACCCCTCTTCGACCTCAATGTCAAAATAAAGAGTCAAATCAGGTTTTAGTCCATCTGTCGCAAACTTATTCAGCCAATCAATGGCATCGATATCTAAACCACGCCCAAAGCCCTGATAAACAACAGAACTATCGATAAAGCGATCCAGGATAACCAGTTTTCCAGCTGCAAGTGCTGGTAAGACCTTTTCCACCAAGTGTTGTCGACGACTAGCAATATAGAGGAGAAGCTCAGTCTTAGGATCCATTTCAGTATGACTAGGATCTAGGATAACTTCGCGAATTTTTTCTCCAATTAAGACCCCACCTGGTTCGCGCGTTGTTAAAACTTCTACTCCCCTATCCTCTAATACAGGGATTAGGGCTTCAAGAACGCTTGTTTTTCCTGCTCCCTCTGGTCCCTCAAGAGAGACTAAAAATCCTTTTGACATGTCTGACTCATTTCTATTTTTCTCTCTTCTATTCTATCAAAAAAATAGGGATTTGTGAAAAGCTTTTTTCATTTCCTTCTTTGTAAGAAAAAAAGAGTGTGAGTTTTAACGCTCACCTCTTATTTGCCTAATTCTTGAGTTTTTTTGTAGGCTTGGTTGACAGCATCCATAACGGTTCCTCTAAAAGCATGTTCTTCTAGACTTGCTACACCAGCAATGGTTGAACCACCTGGACTGCAAACTTGGTCTTTCAAGACTCCAGGATGTTGCTGACTTTCTAGGACCATTTGACCTGCACCAACTACTGTTTGAGCCGCCATTTTCAGAGCCATTTCTCTTGGCAATCCTGTCTGAACACCTGCATCCGCCAAGGCTTCGATGAAAAGATAGACAAAGGCAGGACCACAACCTGCAAGCCCTGTTGCCGCATCTATTAAACCATCGCTTAATTCAACTAACTGGCCAGCCTTGGCTAAAAGTTGACAAAAAAGTTCACTGTCTTCTGGATGACATTTTGCAGACAAAGCATAGCTAATCACTCCTTGCCCAATAGCAACAGGTGTATTAGGCATGATGCGAATAATTCTGTGTTGATTTGGAAGAAGACTAGCTAGTTTTTCTAAAGTCAATCCAGCTGCCATAGAAATCAAAAGAAGACTTTCACGTTTTTCAAGGATGGTCTGATATTGAGTAAGCAGTTCAGAGAATTGAGCTGGCTTCACTCCAAGAAAAATCACATCTGCTTCTGCAAAGATTTCGTCATTGCTAGAAGCCAGACCACCATAATTGGCAATAAAAGCATCCACCTTAGCTTGACTACGATTAGCAAGGAGAATCTGATGACTCATTTTTGCCTGCAAGACAGCCTTAGCCAAACTAGCTCCCATATTTCCCAAGCCGATAAATCCAATCTTCATCTCTTTACTCCCTTATCTGTCCATCACCAGTAACCACATATTTGTAGCTAGTCAATTCCTTCAAGCCCATTGGACCACGCGCATGTAATTTCTGAGTAGAAATCCCCATTTCACAACCAAGACCAAATTGTCCACCATCTGTGAAACGAGTCGAAGCATTGACATAAACCGCTGCCGAGTCCACTTGATCCGTAAAGTAAGCTATAGCATCAGCATTTTCAGTCACAATCGCATCCGAATGATGGGTGCTGTGGGCTTCGATATGCTCTACAGCTTCCTCAAGACTAGAAACTACTTTAACAGCTAAGACATAGTCTAAAAACTCGGTGTCAAAGTCTTGTGGCTCTGCTGCTATACCTGAAATAAATTGACTAGCTTTTTCATCTAAACGGAATTGAAGCGGTTCAAGACCAGCTTCCTTTCGATCGGCAACCAGAACTTGCTCCAAGCGAGAAAGGAAGCTTGCCGCCTTGTCTTGATGAACAAGCAGCACTTCCATGGCATTGCAGACTGAAGGACGACTAGTTTTAGCGTTGTTTATGATCGATAGAGCCTTATCGTCGTCTGCGTCCTTATCGACATAAACATGAACAATCCCTGTCCCTGTCTCGATAACGGGTACAATAGCATTCTCAACCACTGCATTGATTAAGCCAGCCCCTCCACGAGGAATGAGAAGGTCTAGATAGCCCTTGGCCTTCATCATAGCATAGCTACTTTCACGGCTAGTATCTTCCACCAGTTGGATCACATCAGGATGAATGGTCGTTGTCTCCAAGCCCTTCTTCAAGGCTTTAACAATAGCATGGGCAGTTTGATAGGCATCCTTCCCACTACGAAGAACAACCGCATTTCCACTCTTGAGAGCCAAAGCAGCCGCATCAGATGTCACATTGGGACGGCTTTCATAGATAATGCCAATAACCCCCATAGCCACCCGTTTCTTGGTAATAACCAAGCCATTTTCAAGCTGACTTCTTTCTAGGACTTCACCGATTGGATCTGGTAAAGCAACCACATCACGAATGCCTGTTGCCATCGCTTGGATACGACTTGCATCCAAATAAAGACGATCGAGCATAACATCTGATATTTTACCCTTTGCTGCTTCCATATCACGAACATTAGCTGATAAAATCTCTTCAGTAGCTGCCAATAAGTGATCGGCCATAGCTAGCAAGGCTTGGTTTTTTACTGTTTCACTAGCAGTATTGATGGTTTTTTTAACTGCCTGTACCAGTTCAAATTGTTCTTGTGTACTTACCATAGTTTACCTCTAAAATTCTGTAAAGAGTAATTGGATTTCAGGAGTAATGGAAATCCAGTCGTCACGGTGAATCAGAACTCCCTTAGCCTTTTGAGAACGAAGGACATCTTTAAGCCCCGATGCTCCTAGCTGTACTCTACCTTTTCCAAGTGATTTTCCAGTTTCCTTATCAAAAACTGTAACAATATCGCCATAAGAAAAGTTGCTCTCAACATCTACAACACCTGATAAAAGTAGACTTTTACCATGTTGAGAGAGGGCTTCTGCAGCCCCCTTATCAACCCAAATAGCTCCCTGACTTTTGGCATAAAATGCCAACCACTGTTTCTGGGTACGAAGCACCTTCTCCTGTGCAACAAAATAGGAACCATCCTTGGTCTTTTCTGCCGCCTCTATCATAGCATCAGCTTTCAAGGATGAACAAATATAAACTGGCACTCCTGACTCAGTTGCAATGGTCGCTGCCTTTATCTTAGTTAGCATGCCACCAGTTCCATTTGAAGATCCTGCTCCACCTGCCATATCGATAATTTCACGATTGATGTTCTCAATTCTCTCCAGACGTTTAGCCTTTGGATCTGAGTTGGGATTCCCAGTATAAAGACCGTCTACATCCGTTAAGAGGACCAAAAGATCTGCCTGAACCATTGCTGCAACCTGGGCACTGAGTGTATCATTATCCCCGACCTTTAACTCATCAATAACGACACTGTCATTTTCGTTGATAATAGGAATCGCACCACGATTAAGCAGGACTGACAAAGCTTGATGGGCATTTTTATAACGTCGTTTATCGACAAAATCAGCCTGAGTTAGCAAGATTTGCGCTGAAACAATCTGTCTTAAGAGCAAATTTGTTGTATATTCTTCCAGAAGCAATCCTTGACCAACCGCCGCTGAAGCCTGCTTATCCGCAATCTTTGTGGGTCGTTTCTTAAATCCCAAGGCTCCAAAACCTGCCGCAACAGCCCCAGAAGACACCAAAATCAGCTCATGACCTGCTTCATGCAGCATTGCAAGCTGCTGTGTGATAGCTTTTACTTTGCTGCGAGATAAACTTCCATCTTTATGTGTCAAGGATGAAGTTCCCACTTTAAATACGATACGCTTGTACTTCATATTTTTCTCCAAATTTAATATTTAACCATTTTACCATGATTTTATGAAATTGTAAAAAAGGGGCTCCTTCAAATAAATGTTTTATAACATTTTGTAGTAGATAAATGAACTGCACCTCAAAAGTCAGACAGAAAAAATCTAAGTTTTGGGATGCAGTTCACTTTTCCATTGCTCTTATTTGAACGACAGATTTTTATTTTGCAAAATATGAGGTGTTTTATAGCAGCATTTTAAAACTATAGAAAAACTCTCCAACTATTCTATTATACCATATAAAAAAATATATAAATAGACTTGTTTTTTTCTTTTTTTGACGTATACTAACAATAGAAAGCAATTTAAATTAAATAAAAGGAGGTTTTATGAGGAAAGTAAATAAGGACATTTTATTCCTAACTGGAATCATAGTTTTATGTTTTGGTTTTTTATTATTTCACATCAACCCTTATTATGCCGAACCCTATGCGACACTGAAAGAAAGGATAAATTTATTCTTTTGGCAACTATATTGGAGACCTATAGGAACTCTCAGTATCTTTTCTGGTTGCATTATGACTTTCAAAGGGTTGAAAAAATAATCTTTTGATCATAAAAATTAATGTCTCTCATTTGAATGCTAAATCTATATATCAAACTCGTTCTAATGCAAATGGGGGCCAAGTGACTCATTAGATAGATCTGGACTTTACCAGGTCTATCTTTTTATTTGAAAAAAAGAACCCTGCATAGCAAGATTCTTTTAGTGTCTGACTTAAATAATTGTTCTTCTGGGAACTAAATCGAATTAAGCTTCGATTTCTGTAACCATACCTGAACCAACAGTACGTCCACCCTCACGGATAGAGAATGTAGTACCTTGTTCTACGGCGATTGGGTGGATCAACTCAACGTCGATTGTCACGTTATCACCTGGCATTACCATTTCAGTACCTGCTGGAAGTTCGATTGAACCTGTAACGTCAGTAGTACGGAAGTAGAATTGTGGACGGTAGTTGTTGAAGAATGGAGTGTGACGTCCACCTTCTTCTTTAGTAAGGATGTAAACTTCACCTTTGAATTTAGTGTGTGGGTTGATTGAACCTGGTTTAGCGATAACTTGTCCACGTTCGATTTCGTCACGTTGAACACCACGAAGAAGGACACCTACGTTGTCTCCTGCAAGACCTTCGTCAAGTTGTTTACGGAACATTTCAACACCAGTAACAACTGCTTTTTTAGTTTCTTCTTTGATACCAACGATTTCGATTTCGTCGTTGACACGAACAGTACCACGGTCGATACGTCCTGAAGCAACTGTACCACGTCCAGTGATTGAGAATACGTCTTCGACTGGAAGAAGCAATGGTTTGTCAGTGTCACGTTCTGGTTCTGGAATGTACTCATCAACAGTGTTCATCAATTCCATGATGATGTCTTCGTATTTAGAGTCACCTTCAAGAGCTTTAAGAGCTGAACCTTGGATAACTGGAAGATCGTCACCTGGGAAGTCGTATTCTGAAAGAAGGTCACGGATTTCCATTTCAACCAATTCAAGCAATTCTTCGTCGTCAACCAAGTCGATCTTGTTCATGAAGACGATAAGGTGTTTAACACCAACCTGACGTGAAAGAAGGATGTGCTCACGAGTTTGTGGCATTGGTCCGTCAGTTGAAGCTACTACAAGGATAGCTCCGTCCATTTGAGCGGCACCAGTGATCATGTTTTTAACGTAGTCCGCGTGTCCTGGAGCGTCGATGTGAGCGTAGTGACGTTTTTCAGTTTCGTACTCAACGTGCGCAGTGTTGATTGTGATACCGCGTTCGCGTTCTTCTGGAGCAGCATCGATAGACGCATAGTCTTTAGGTTGGTTAACTGCTGAAGGCAAGCGACGTGCCAAAACAGTTGTGATAGCTGCAGTTAGGGTAGTTTTACCGTGGTCAACGTGTCCGATAGTACCAATGTTAACGTGTGGTTTACTACGATCGTATTTTTCTTTTGCCATTTGAGTAAAAGCCTCCAATAAAATATATTTTATAGATAGACAGTAGGCAATACAGTCTAACTTTCCTTACTATTTTATCAAATTTCAGCTAAATTGCAAGTGTTTTACAAAGTTTTTGTGAATTATTCTTATTCTCACTCTACTTCCTCTACCAATTTATTTAAAATATCTATAAATAGGCTTATTTTAGCAAAAGGCGATAGACCATAAATCGATAATCCAAGTCTGAATTTCCTATTTCCAGCCCCGAAAGACTTCAATCATTCAGTTGTTTGTAAAAAGTTGTGTATTGAAAAAATTAAAGTTTTATCATAAGAGAAACCAATAAAAAGTTTGATCAACCACAGCGCCCAAGATACATTGATCAAAAAAAGGTCGGGATTTTTATCCCGACATCTTTATTCTGATAGATGCTTTTCAACTTCTTGTGCTTCCTTATGATTTTCATACAGTCGCGCTAAGAATTTAGCAATCTCTTTTAAAATGGAATAGGTTGGAACAGCAACAATCATCCCAATCACACCGTAAATATTACTTGATAATAAAAGCAAGACTAAAATAGTAATCGGGTGAACCTTCATAACCCCACCCACAATACGTGGATACAAGATATTTCCATCAACTTGCTGGATAATCAACATATAAATGACGGCGATAATCATTTTGTGAGGATCTGTAAAAAGGTTAGAGATAATCATTGGAATTAAGCCAATACTTGGTCCTACATACGGAATCAAATTAGCCAATCCAGAAAAAATGGCGAAGACCAAGGCGTATCTTAGACCAATCACACTATAACCAATAAAAGCTAAACATCCAATAATAACTGCATCTATAGACACTCCACTAATGTAACGAGAAATAGTTGTATTTAGGTTTGTCAATAAACCAGATATGTTCGATTTATCTCGTTTTAATACAGTTCTTTCTAACATGGGTAAAAATTTATGCCCATCAAGTAATAAGTAAATCAAGAAAACAGGTGTCATGATGATGATCAATACAGTGCTTACGAGTGCAGATAGAACACTTCCAACACTATTTGTCACACTGTTCAAAATATTTTGCAAAATATCAACATAAGAGAGGTTCAGTTGCTGAATAGTTTGTTGGATATCTAGATTTTGCAGGGCTGGATGTTTTGATAACTCAATGACTAAATCTTGAAGACGACCGTAAATGTTTTGACTCGAGTAAATTAAGCTACTTAACTGATTAATCAAAATCGGCAGCAGATAAACAAAACTAAGTACGAGTGCACAAACTAAGGCACAAAGGGTTAACAAAATCCCAATGATTCGATTGATTTTGCATTCCTTCTCTAAAAAGATAACAATTGGGTTGGTTAGATAATACAAAAATCCTCCCAGTAAAAAAGGAATCATGATTATATTTGCAACACTGACAAAGGGTGTAATAATAGCACCCATTTCTTTCCATAGATAGAAAATTAAGGTTATTAGTAGAATTTCAGTTGTCCAGAAGAACAATTTATTTCTTCGAAACATAAGTCACCTCCTCTTTTCACTATTTTACCACATTTCAAAAAAGATTGATAACCTTCATCAAAAAATCAAGAATATTTTTTGTCTTTGTGATAGAATAAAGTTACTATGAAGAAATTATTTTTAACCTTAATTACATTATTTTTATTTGGTTCTGCTACCACTGTTTCTGCTCAGGATTTTGATGTAGCTGCAAAACATGCTATTGCCGTAGAAGTTAACAGCGGAAAGATTTTATATGAAAAAGATGCGACTCAACCTGTTGAAATTGCTTCTATCAGTAAAATCCTCACTGTTTATCTAGTTTATGAAGCTTTAGAACAAGGAAAAATCTCACTCTCTACCTCTGTTGAAATCTCAGATTATCCTTACCAGCTCACTACCAACTCTGAAGCAAGTAACGTTCCTATGGAAGCTCGTAACTACACAGTAGAGGAATTGCTAGAAGCTACGCTGGTATCCAGCGCTAACAGTGCGGCCATCGCCCTAGCTGAAAAAATTGCTGGCTCTGAAAAAGACTTCGTTGATATGATGAAGGCCAAACTACTAGAATGGGGTATCCAAGACGCTACTCTCGTTAATACAACTGGTCTTAACAATGAAACTCTCGGCGCTAATATCTATCCTGGTTCAAAGAAAGATGATGAAAACAAATTAAGTGCCTATGATGTAGCTATTGTTGCTCGTAATCTTATCCTCAAGTATCCTCAGGTCTTAGAAATCACTAAGAAACCTTCTTCAACTTTCGCTGGTATGACCATTAATTCTACTAACTATATGTTGGAGGGAATGCCGGCCTATCGTGGTGGTGTTGATGGACTTAAAACTGGTACGACTGATAAGGCTGGAGCATCCTTTGTAGGTACGACCGTAGAAAAAGGAATGCGTATCATCACTGTAGTTTTAAACGCTGACAACCAGGATACCAATCCTTATGCACGCTTTACAGCTACTTCTTCTCTTTTAGATTATATTTCCTCAAACTTTGCTCTCCAGACAATCGTCAAACAAGGAGAAAGTTATGAAGGTAGTAAATCGTCTGTATTAGATGGAAAGGAAGATACAGTAACAGCTGTCGCCAAAGAAGATATAAAAATCGTACAACGTCTGGGCAGTCGTGCACAGTCAACTATCACCTATACTGCTGATACTACCGAACATACTGCACCACTTGAAGCAGGAACAGTTGTTGGCCATCTCACTTATGAAGATAAAGATCTAGTAGGGCAAGGTTACATCACTACTGATAAACCTAACTTTGAAATGGTTGCAGAAAAAAATGTTGACAAAGCCTTCTTCTTAAAAGTTTGGTGGAATCGATTTGTTCGCTTTATTAACGAGAAGTTATAAAAAAATCGCGATTTTCGCGATTTTTTCTTTATTCATTTTCAGCTAGAGTTGAATGTTTATAGCCATAAGTAAAGTAGATAAGAATTCCAATTAACAAGGCAATTCCAAATGCCATCCATGTTTCAAGGGTATACTGAAGCATAAATGAAAGGCAGATTAGAATAGACAAGATTGGTAAAAAAGGAACCAGGGGAGTTTTGAACTCGCCCTCTTTTGGCATACCCTTATCTTTTCTCAATTTGATGATCCCATAGGCTAGGAGAATAAGATAGGCTAAGGTGCAGATATTGAGAAAGGCTGCAATACTTGCAAGTGGGAAGATCCCAGCTGCAATTGCTGAAACAACACCAGTTAAGATAGTTGCATTCTTTGGAACGCGACTAGTCTTGGTCACTTCTTTAAAACTTTGAGGCAAGAGTCCATCACGGGCTAAACTATAGATCATTCGTGACAAGGCGTAGGTCATTGAAATACATACCGTAATCAAGGTAAAAATCGCAACAAGTGAAACATAGTTAGCTGCCCAACCAATACCGATATTTCTCAAAGCGAAGGCTACTGCATCATCTACATTGAGGTTGCTATAATGAACAATCCCTGTCAATACTAGAGTGACTAGTGCATAAAGTATAGTTACAATAGTTAAGGATAAAACAATTCCACGCGGTACATTCTTCTGGGGGCTTTGAATTTCATCAACTGCCATTGAAATGGATTCAAACCCTAAAAACCCAAAGAACATGAGTGAAGCTCCTGCCATAATCCCAGTGCTTCCACCATAAATCTGACCAAAGCCAAATGGTGCAAAGTCTGCCCAATTTTCAGGTTTAATGTACCAGATTCCAACTAAGATGAATAGTGCAAGAGCAGAGAATTTTAAAACTACTAAAATGGAATTAAATCGAAGCGCAGCCTTCGAATTCAATAAGACCAGTCCCGTAACGAGGACGAGAACTAGAATTGGCAGGAGGTCAAGATAGGTCCCTTGCTCTGGATTAAAGGTCCCATTTAATGCTTGCGGCATTGAGATTCCATAGTTACTAAGCAAACCTTTAAAATAGGCCGCCCAACCTGAAGCGACACCAGAAACAGCTGTCATAAATTCCATAATGGTTAACCAACCAGCTATCCAGGCTGGGAATTCACCCAAAATTGCATATAAATAACTATATGCTCCACCCGTTGCAGGAACACGAGAAGCAAATTCTGCAAAGAAGAGAGCAGATAAGGACACGCAGATCGCAGAAATTACGATAGATACCACAAGTGCAGGACCTGCAAGCGTTGCTGCAGCAGTCCCTGTAATGGTAAAGATACCTGTTCCCACCATAGCACCAATTCCCAAAAGAATTAAATCCCATAACTTCAAATGGCGGTGCATTTCCGTTTTACCTAGACTAACATCTTTGGTTCTAAAAATATTCATATTTCATCCCCCACTTTATGTGATTGTATTATTTTACCATACAAAAGACTTTTTGTGAATATTTATAAGTATCTTTCGTCAAAAAAACTGAGAGTGGGACAGAAATCGGTAATTCGTTAGAATTCGATTTCGTCGTTCCACCTCCGCACAGTTGAGTAGGGCTGTAAAAGCTGATGAAATCAGCGAAGTAGAGCCCACTCAACCACTGCGTCTTGCTCGACAATCCAAAGACAATTGAGAGGCTAGGACTTTTGTCCCAGCCTCAGTTTCTGTTCATAAAGTTTATCCGACTGATCCTTCCATCTCGTAGCTAATCAAGCGGTTGAGCTCAACTGCGTATTCCATTGGAAGTTCTTTGGTGAAGGGCTCGACAAATCCCATGACAATCATTTCAGTTGCTTCAGATTCTGACAGACCACGACTCATGAGATAATAGAGTTGTTCTTCTGAAATCTTAGACACCTTGGCTTCGTGCTCAAGCGCAACTTGCGAGTTGTGGATTTCATTAAATGGAATAGTATCTGATGCTGACAAATCATCCATGATAATAGTATCACACTCGATGTGAGAAACAGATTTCTTAGAGTTCTTATTAAAAGTCACTTGTCCACGGTAGTCTACCTTACCACCGCCTTTAGCGATAGACTTAGACACGATAGATGAGCTTGTATGTGGTGCATTGTGGATCATCTTGGCACCAGTGTCCTGATGCTGTCCAGCATTAGCAAAGGCAATGGAAAGCATGGTACCACGCGCCCCTTCTCCATCTAGGTAAACTGATGGGTATTTCATAGTCGTTTTGGCACCCAAGTTCCCATCAATCCACTCAACAGTCGCATCTTTTTGAGCCTTAGCACGTTTTGTAACCAAGTTATAAACGTTATCTGACCAGTTTTGGATGGTCGTATAGCGCATATAAGCTCCGTCTAAAGCAAAGATTTCTACAATGGCCGCGTGCAAGCTGTTGCTTGAATAAGTTGGCGCTGTACATCCTTCTACGTAGTGGACACTTGCTCCCTCATCAACGATAATCAAGGTACGTTCAAACTGACCAGTATTTTCGTTGTTGATACGGAAGTAAGTTTGAAGTGGAATATCTACCTTGACACCTTTTGGTACATAGATAAAGGTTCCACCTGACCACACTGCTGAATTGAGGGCAGCTAACTTGTTATCTGTCGGTGGTACCAATTTCGCAAAGTATTGTTTAAATAAGTCTGGGTATTCCTTGAGGGCAGAATCCGTATCTGTAAAGATGATACCTAACTTCTCAAATTCTTCCTTCATGTTGTGGTAAACCACTTCTGACTCATACTGGGCAGAAGCTCCAGCTAGATAGGCACGCTCAGCTTCTGGAATCCCAATACGTTCAAAGGTTTCTTTAATCTTTTCAGGTACATCATCCCAAGAACGGGCTGGTTTATCAGAAGGTTTTTGGTAGTAGATCAAGTCATCAAAATCAATCTCTGACAAGTCTGCTCCCCAGGTTTGCATGGGCATTTTTTTGAAGGTTTCATAAGATTTCAAACGGAATTCTAACATCCACTCAGGCTCACCCTTGGCAGCAGATAATTCACGAATAACACCTTCGTTGAGTCCTTTTCCTGTCGATAGGACAGGCTCTACATCATCATGGAAACCAAATTTATATTCACCAAGGTCAATTGGTTTTGGTTCTACTCTTTCTTCAGCCATAATATCCTTTCTTTCATTCTTCATTACTTATGATTAAAAAATCTTATTAGTTTTCTTGGTCTTCAATTGTTTTTTTAAGGGCGTTCCAAGCTAGGGTTGCGCATTTGATTCGTTGCGGAAATTTGGCAACTCCTGACAAGAAAGCTGCATCTCCAAGTTGATCTTGACGCTCATCATTTTGACCTTGCACCATTTCAGAAAAGATGGTTGCAATTTCTAGGATTTCTTGCTTGGTCTTTCCTAAGACTGCATCTGTCATCATACTAGCAGAGGCAGTTGAAATCGTACAACCAGAGTTTAGAAAAGCGATATCTTCCAAACGATCATCTGCATCAAACTTAACAGAGAGATTGATGACATCCCCACAAGTCGGATTGTTGAGGCTAATTTGCTCAGCATCATCCAACTTCCCTTGATGATGGGGATTTTTCGAATGGTCCGCTACCACTGCCATATAAAGACTATCTAGTTTAGAAAGTGCCATTGAAAAACTCCTTTGTCTTTAGTAATGCATCGACTAACTTGTCACAATCTGCCTTGGTATTGTAGATATAAAAACTTGCACGAGCTGTTGCTGGAACTTCTAAATACTGGAGCAAAGGTTGAGCGCAATGGTGTCCGGCCCGAACTGCTACTCCTTCGTAATCCAGAGCAGTCGCGAGGTCGTGAGGGTGAAGATCACCTAGATTAAAGGCAATGACACCTGAGCGTTGAGCAAAATCTTGTGAACCATAGATAGTCAGTCCTTCAATTGCCTGCAATTTTGGAAAGACATATGCAATCAATTCCTGTTCATGAGCTTCAATGGCTGCCATACCAAGATTTTCAAGATAATCTACTGCAGCAGCAAGTCCAATTGCACCTGCCATGTTAGGAGTTCCAGCCTCGAATTTCCAAGGCAATTCCTTCCAGCTTGCAGATTGTTCATAAACGAAATCAATCATCTCGCCACCAAACTCCACCGGTGACATTTGTTCCAGATACTTTTCTTTGCCATAAAGAACACCGATGCCTGTCGGACCAGCCATCTTGTGACCTGAGAAGGAAAAGAAGTCCACATCCAAGTCCTGGACATCAATCTTCATATGCGGTGTAGACTGAGCACCATCCACCACCATAATAGCTCCAACTTCATGAGCCATTTGAGTGATTTCTTTGATAGGGTTTACTACTCCAAGAACATTGGAAGCATGAGCTAACGAGACAAACTTAACCTTGTCCGTCAATTTAGCCCGAAGGTCATCCATATCCAGAGCTCCGTCCTTGAGATAGACATAGACAAGCTCAGCTCCGGTCTTGCGACAAGCTTCCTGCCATGGAATAATATTGGAGTGGTGCTCCATGACAGAAATCAAGACTTGGTCGCCCTCAGTCAAGACTTCCTCAGCGAAGCGCGCTACCCAGTTGAGACTAGTTGTGGTACCTCTGGTAAAGAGAACTTCCTTTGTCGAACCTGCATTGATAAACTTACGAATGGTTTCACGAGCCGCCTCATAGGAAGCTGTCGCCCGCTCCGCCAAGGTATGAACCCCACGATGAACATTTGCATTGTCCTGCTCATAATAGCGGTTAATCGTTTCCAGAACTGCTAGTGGTTTTTGTGTCGTCGCAGCATTGTCCAAATAGACCAACGGTTCATCATTAACAATCTGGTCTAAAATCGGAAAATCCTTGCGAATCGCTTCTACATCTAACATAGGCTTCCCCTTAGCGTTTTGACAATTTTTCTTCGATCGTTGCAATCATTTCATCACGAACTTCCTTGACTGGAATCTCAACGATAACGGATCCAAGGAAACCGCGGACAACCAAACGTTCTGCAGTTGCTTTGTTCAAGCCACGGCTCATGAGATAGTACATGTCTTCTGGATCTACTTGCCCGATAGAAGCCGCGTGACCAGCAGTTACGTCATTTTCATCAATCAAGAGAATTGGGTTGGCATCTGAACGTGCTTGGTCTGAAAGCATGAGAACACGACTTTCTTGTTGCGCATCGGCTCCCTTAGCACCCTTGATGATATGACCGATACCGTTAAAGGTCAAAGTTGCTTTTTCAAGAATAACCCCATGTTGAAGGATATTACCAATAGAGTTGCAACCATAGTTAGTTACTCGGGTATCAATCCCTTGTACCTGACGGCCACTTGAAAGAGCTACCACTTTCAGGTCAGCATGGCTACCATTTCCAATCAAGTCACTATCAAAGTCAGCAACAACATTTCCTTGGTTCATGACACCGATAGCCCAGTCAATACTTGCATCGTTGCCTAATTTTCCACGGCGGCTAATGTAGGCTGTGACGTTCTCACCTAGACGGTCAATCGCTGCAAATTTCACTTGTGCGCCTGAACGTGCAATGACTTCTACTGTGATATTGGCAGTTGCCTTTGCACTACCTTCACCACGTGACTCAAGACGTTCAAGGTAGCTAATCTTACTATTCTTACCAGCGATTATGAGGATATGCTTGTTAAACGGCACATCGCTATCGCTATCTTGATAGAAAATCCCTTCGATTGGTTCAGCAATCTCAACATTATCAGGAATATAGAGAACAGTACCACTGTTAAAGTAAGCAGTGTGATAAGCTGCCAACTTGTCATCGTCGTACTTAACAGATGACATGAAAAATTCTTCTACGAGTTCTGGAATTTCTTCTAAAGCTGAATGGAAGTCTGTGAAGACCACTCCTTGTTCAGCCAACTCAACTGGAATTTGTTCAAAAACTGTTTGAGTTCCAACCTGCACCAACTTCAAGTGATTGTCTAGAGCAGTGAAATCAGGGACATTTGCTGACGGTTCACTTTCTGTAATAGTTCCATCACCAAGATTCCAACGGTGAAATTTAACACGCTCAATAACTGGTAATTCTAAACTCTCAATCTTATCAAAGGCTTTTTGACGGAGGTCAGCCAACCAGCTTGGTTCAGCATGCATTTCTGAAAAAAGTTTAATAGTTTCTTTAGTCATTTACTTCTCCTAAAAGATACGAGCGAATTACAATTCTTCCTTGTAGTCATAGCCAAGTTCTTCAGCTAATTTTGCGTATCCTTCACGTTCCAAACGTGCAGCCAATTCTGGACCACCAGAAAGAACAACACGACCTTCCATCATAACGTGTACTACATCTGGAGTGATATAGTTCAAGAGACGTTGGTAGTGAGTAATGATCATTGCACCAAAGCCTTCGCCACGCATAGCATTGACACCTTTAGATACAACTTTAAGAGCATCGATATCAAGACCTGAGTCAATCTCATCAAGAAGGGCAAAAGTTGGTTCCAACATCAAGAGTTGTAGAATTTCATTACGTTTTTTCTCACCACCAGAGAATCCTTCATTAAGGTAACGCTCAGCCATTTCTTCTTTCATGTTGAGCAATTCCATTTTTTCGTCTAGCTTAGTGATAAATTCACGAACTGAAATCTTCTCATCATCTTCTTTACCAGCATTCATAGCTGCACGAAGAAACTCAGCGTTAGTAATTCCAGGAATTTCTGATGGATATTGCATTGCAAGGAAAAGTCCCATACGCGCACGCTCGTCCACTTCCAACTCAAGGATGTTTACACCATCAAACAAAACTTCACCTTTGGTAACTTCATAGTTTGGATTTCCCATGATAGCGGCTGAAAGAGTTGATTTACCAGTACCATTTGGTCCCATGATAGCGGCAATTTCTCCTGTTTTAAGAGTCAGGTTAACCCCTTTTAAAATTTCTTTTCCTTCGATTTCAACGTGAAGATCTTTGATCTCTAATACTGACATGATAATTCCTTTCTTTTCAATCCGTTTTATCATTTTCGCTAGAAAATTGTCCTTAGTTTTCTAGTAAAAAACGATAAAATATCAATAAATATACTTTAATAGTATAACAAAAAAAAGCCTAAAAGGCTTTAATTTTGTCTAGAAGCTGAGGGTTACTTCTTTCCACGAAAATGATCATCTATAGCGTTGACAATTTTACCCATAATATAGCTGACTCTAAAATTTCTTAGGATTAAAATAGCCCAAAGCAAGGCCACGATATACCGTTGCTCCATGATGGATTCATTAAAAAAATAAGTCTCGGCAGCAGTAAATAAGGCCATAATTATAAATTGTTGTCTGTTCATCGTATTAAGTCACAAAATCCTTTTAATCTTCTGCAATGGTTACTTTATCCGCTAGAAACTCAAATCCTTTAGGGAGGACAGATTCCTCAACTTCTTCCTTAACGGGTTGACCTTGAGACGATTTAGCCTTCGCTGAGAAATCAGCTCTGACTTCTTTCCACTCGTCCATAGATATAGCAAGAATCTCTGGTGAAAATCCCGCTGCTTGACTGAGGATACTACCAAACATGGTGTTGAGATTATCACGTTTCATGGTCTGGCCAGCATTAAAGTTAGATTCAAAAGCCAAAATCGCATGGTGCTCATTAGCCGCAACAGGTTGAGAACCGACTAAAAGTGCCTTATCAGGACCTGACAAACTTTCAATAACTTCTCCCCAAGCATTTTGAAGACGGATTAGATTTTGACGGGCTAAATCAGGATTTTCAACAGCTTCTTGAAGAATAGACTGAACCTTATTGCGATCTACGCAATAAACTGACTTGCTGTTAACTGGGCGACTTGGCGTCGGTGTGGTCTGCTTAGGACTCGTGTTAACATTTGCCAGAGCCTGTTTCAATCGCGCAACTTCTTCTCTAAGCGAGGCTAATTCTCCACTTGTATCATCTGATAATGTTGGTTTTGAATCTATCTCTGCCAAACGAATGGTCATCATTTCAGTATAAATCTTAGGCTGTAAGCTAGCCTTGATATCAGATAAACTACTTGTTGCAATTCCAATCATCTCGAACAAAACAGCCTGTGAAAGACCTAGGTTATCCTTAAAGAGATCACTATGGTGAGTATTCTCCCCACCAGTTTGGACAATCAAAATATCTCTTAGATACTGCAACAAATCCGTTACAAATCGTGTCATGCTTTTTCCGTTATCAAAAATCAAATTAAGATTTTCCAAAGCACGAGTCACATCCTTTTGTGCCAAGGCAGCCACATAATTATCCAAAGCACTTAGACTAATAGTCCCCGTAATTTCCTCAGAAACAGCTGTTGTTAATCTAGCATCTTGAGTCAAGCTCAATGCTTGGTCTAAAATGGACAAAGCATCCCGCATCCCACCTTCGGCTCTACGAGCGATAATCTCAACAGCTTCAGTTTCATAAGCAATCCCTTCCTTCTCTAAAATATGGAAGATATGATCTCGAATATCCTGAGTTCTAATAGATTTGAACTCGAAGCGTTGAACACGAGACAAAATGGTTGCAGGAATCTTATGAAGCTCTGTCGTTGCTAGGATAAAAACAACATTAGGAGTTGGCTCTTCAAGAGTTTTCAAAAGGGCATTGAAGGCTCCAGTTGAAAGCATATGAACCTCATCAATGATATAGACCTTATACTGAGCTATACTTGGAGCATAGGTTGATTTATCACGGATATCACGAATTTCATCCACCCCATTGTTCGAGGCCGCGTCCATTTCGATAACGTCTTCCAAGCTACCGTCTGTTACAGCTTGACAGATATAACAGTTATTGCAAGGTTCTCCTCCCTCTTGATTAGGGCAGTTCATAGCCTTGGCAAAAATTTTGGCTACACTGGTTTTTCCAGTTCCACGAGGTCCTGAAAATAGATAGGCATGACTGATCTTTTCCTGCTCTACAGCTTGTTTCAGAGTTTTTGCAACAATTTCCTGGCCTACTAACTGTGAAAATGTTTGACTTCTATATTTTCGATAAAGGGCCTGATACATTACGCTTTCTCCTCAAACATTGAAAAATTCCATTCGGTTTTCTCTAACAAAATAGCAACAAACTCTTCTAGATATTTCTGATCCAAGTCATCATAATCATCAACCAGAGATGAATCTAAATCTAGAACGCCCAGAAGATGTCCCTCTTTAACCATCGGCACAACAATCTCACTACGAGCACTACTATCGCAAGAAATATAGTTTGGATAGGTTTTTACATCACCAATAATCACTGTTTGACGACTAGCTGCCGATTCGCCACAAACACCTTTTCCAAGAACGATTCGTACACATGAAACTCCACCTTGAAAGGGTCCCAAGATTAGTTCATTTCCATCAAATAGATAGAAACCTGCAAAAACAGTATTGGGAAAGCTTGTTTTTAACAAAGCACTGGCATTTGATAGATTAGCCAACACATTGGGCTCTCCATCTAAAAGATAAGAGAGCTGTTCATTTATTATTTGATAAAGTGATTCTTTTTCTGAATATAACATAAAACCATTATATCAAAAAATGCTAGTAGAAAAAAGAAAAATCCCTTGTTTTAAAAACAAAGGATTTTATTCAAATTCTAATGGATTAAAGTTCGATGTCTCCGAACAAGTCAGCCATTGAGAATCCTGTTTGAGTTTCAGGAAGTTCAAAATCACGTTTTTCTTGACGTTTTGGACGACGTGGACGTGGAGCGCGTTTTTCTTCTTTTTGTCCTTCTTCTTGAGCTGGACGTTCTTCAAGAGCTTTGATAGAAAGAGATACACGTTCTGCATCAGCGTTAACTTCAAGAACTTTAACAGTAACTTCTTGACCAACTTTAAGAGCTTCTTTTGGATTTTCAATACGTTTGTGTGAAATTTGTGATACGTGAACAAGTCCATCGATACCTGGCAATACTTCAACAAATGCACCGAAGTCAGTCAAACGTTTAACTGTACCTTCTACAACATCACCTTTAGCCAATTTTTGCTCAACGCCATCCCATGGTCCAGGTGTTGTAGCTTTAAGTGAAAGTGATACACGTCCTTCTTCTTCGTTAAGATCAAGGATTTTCACTTCAACTTCTTCACCAACAGTTACAACTGATTTTGGTGAAACGTTACGTTCGTGTGACAATTCAGTCAAGTGAACCAATCCGTCAACACCACCAAGGTCGATGAAAGCACCGAAGCTTGTGATACGTGCAACTTTACCAGTTACAACATCACCAACAGCCAATTTACCAAATACTTCAGCACGAGCTGCTGCAGTTGCTGCTTCTACAACTTCACGACGTGAAAGGATGAAGCGGTTTTCTTTAGGATCAACTTCTTTGATTTTAGCATCAAACTCTTGACCTACAAAACGCTCAGTGTTACGTACAAAACGAGTATCCAACATTGAAGCTGGGATAAATCCACGTACACCTTCAAATTCTACTGAAAGTCCACCCTTAACAGCGCGAGTTCCTTTAACTGTAACAACTTCTTCTTCACGTCCTACAAGTTTGTCCCATGCTTTGCGAGCTTCAAGGCGTTTTTTAGATACAAGGTATGTTACTGTATCAGTATCTTTACCAACTACTTGACGAAGTACAAGAACATCCAATACTTCACCTACTTTTACAAAGTCATTGATATCTGCATCGCGATCGTTTGTCAATTCGCGAAGAGTCAAGACACCTTCAACACCAGTTCCAGAGATTGCAACGTTAGCTTGAGTAGCATCAACTGTCAATACTTCAGCACTAACAACATCACCTGGCTCAACTTGGCTAACGCTATTTAGCAAATCTTCAAATTCGTTCATCTAAAAAATCCTCCAACAATCAAGTTTTTCTTAAACTTGACATACTTATAATTTTTTCCTAAGCACCCGCAAAGACATGTTATATCGTTCACGTCCTTCAATTATAAAAATAAAATACCCTAAGATATTTTTCTTTTTATCCTTGAATTTATTACCTAAGAACTGGGGTAGCTGGATTCGAACCAACGCATGAGGGAGTCAAAGTCCCTTGCCTTACCGCTTGGCTATACCCCAAAAGTGAAATGGAGAGAGAGGGATTCGAACCCCCGAACCCGAAGGAGCGGATTTACAGTCCGCCGCGTTTAGCCTCTTCGCTATCTCTCCAATGTTCAACAAAAACTATTATATCATGAAAATTTACAAAAAACAAGCTTTATTTTGCTAAATTATAGTTTTCAATCAAAATTTCCACAGCTTTTTCAAGTTTTTTATAAAAACTATCGACATTTCCATTCTTAATGATTGCAAATTGATTATCTAGTTCAGCAATTTCACCAATAACCTTTTTACCAATCGTCAAAGTATACCCTTCATACTTTTCCTTACCAACTAAAACAGTTGCGTCTGTTAATTGAATTTCAATTTTTTTATCTTTTTTACTCATACGATACCTCTTTTCACTCTTCCTATTGTACAAGAAATTTAAAAAACTGGCAAGAAAAAACTCTTTATCAAGCTAATCTTGGTAAAGAGTTCCTAGAATCGTCTAGAGAAATTTTTTCCTTGAATTTTAGTCAATTAATGGGTCGCTCCACCAACTATTTTCAAGTCCTTATCTTTATATTCTACGATAGCACCAATCGCAGCTTCGATACCTCTGACGATATCAGTTAAATTCATAGATGCTGTATTAGGTTTATTGATCACCTGTTCTGTCATATAGGGAATATGCATAAAGCCTGCTCTCATATTTGGAAACTTTTTATCCGCTAAATAGAGAGCCTGATACATCAGATGATTGCAAACAAAGGTTCCCGCTGTATTGGAAACTGTAGCTGGTAGCCCTTCCTCTTTTATGGCTTGTACCATTGCTTTAATAGGTAGTGTGCTAAAATAGGCTGCTTGACCGTCCAGGCGTATAGGAGTGTCAATCGGCTGATTCCCTTGGTTATCTGGAATTCTTGCATCATCTTGATTGATGGCAACTCGTTCAGGAGTTAAACTCGCTCTACCTCCTGCTTGTCCGATGCAGAGTACCACATCTGGTTGATAACGGACAATTTCTGCTTCTAAAACCTCTGCTGATTGATAAAAGACTGTTGGAATCTCTACCCAGCGTATCTCCGCTCCATGAATTACAGACGGTAATGATTTAACTGCTTCCAGAGCTGGATTGACCTTTTCACCACCGAAAGGATCAAAACCTGTAACTAATATTTTCATTTTATTTCCTTTGCTAAAATGCCAAAAAGTACATCAAAAATATATGTAGGATAATCATGATAACAGCTACTCCTACTTGCGCTTTGATAACCCCATTTGGATCTTTCATATCCAGGAGAGCTGCCGGTAAAGCATTAAAGTTAGCCGCCATTGGAGTTAATAAGGTTCCACAGCAACCTGCCGTCATTGCTAGAGCTGCAGCCATGATTGGATCAGCTCCCAAAGCAAATACAAAGGGGACACCAATTCCAGCAGTAATAACAGTAAAGGCAGCAAATGCATTTCCCATTATCATGGAAAATAGAACCATCCCAAGGACATAAGCTACCACACCCATAAAACGACTGCCAGAAGGCACTAGACCGCTTATCCAGTGAGAAATCAGGTCTCCAACTCCTGCTACGGTAAATATTGCCCCTAAAGCACCTAAAAGTTGAGGCACAATCCCACTAGTTGAGACTTGCTGAACCATGCGATTATTTTCTGCTAACAAGCTTTTAGGAGAACTCTTAGTAATCAATAAAAGAGAGATGGTTGCAAAAAATGCTGCAAGGCTGATAGCAATCTTACTAAAGTCAGGAATCATTTTTGCTAATACCAAAGCAATCAAAGCCATTAACATGACTGGAATAAAAATTTTATTCTTTAGTCGTTTAGCTTCAATGTTTGCCTTGACTTCATCCAGAGACGGTAAGGTTCCGATACGAACCTGTTTAAAGAGAGTTAGCAGGGCCAATAGCACTACAATAACTCCAATACAGACAGAAGGTAGATAGGAACCACCAATAAAACTGATGCCCAATAAAGCCCAAAACCCAGCCGTTCCAAAGCGAACTGGGTTTGTTTTATCTTTATAGCTACAATAAGCCGTATGAAGGAATTGACAACCAATCACAATATAGGTCAACTCTAATAACTGTCTTGCTAGATTGGTCATTCATCTTTTCCTTTACTAACCTTATTTGCTAGCAGTTTTCTATCAAACAGGTAATTGTAAATCCCAACTATAAATAGGGCAATTCCTGCAACTATAAGCGAAGCTGAAGCAATTCCTGCATAATTACTTTCGTAACCTAATTGGTCCAGTGTGCCCCCTATCAAGAGGACACCGCCTGCACCAACGAAAGTGTTTTGAGCAAAGAAATTTGCAAAATTATCATTTGCTGCTGCACGCGCTTTTAGCGCTTCGCTCTCCTGCTCCGTTAATTTTCTACCTAATTGTAACTCTGCTGCTGCTTGTCCCATGGGTTGAACCAAAGGCCTTACAAACTGCGGATGTCCTCCAAGACGAATGGCAAAGAAGCTATCGAGTTCCCGAAAAAAGAAATACACTGTATAAAAACTTCCTACGGTCAGACCTTTAATCTTTTGAATCAAGTCAATCGAACGTTGCTTGAGGCCAAAAGTTTCAGATAAACCTACCAGTGGCAAGGTTACCATAAAAATCGTAAGAACTCGTTGATTACTAAATTCTTTTCCCAAAATTTCCAAGAATTCAACAAGAGAAACTCCAGAAACTAGAGCTGTAACTAAACTAGCTAAGACTACCGTTGCGATTGTATCTAACTTATAGATAAAACCAACCACAATGATAAGTATCCCTATTAGTTTAATCCATTCCATATAGGCCCCTTTATTCCAAAAATACTAGTCTGTTTTATTTGACATGACTTTCTAATTCTTTTTGGTATTTATTGTTTGATTCCAATTTTTCTTTTTGCCATTTTTCAAGAGCTGCTTGATATTCTTTAGCAGATACAATCTCTTTTTGCAATTTCATTCCCTTGAAGATGTATGGATCACCCTTAATACCTACTTGTGAGTATGGTTTAGAGAATGGAACGACGTTGCTGACAACTGGTGAACCACCTGATGAAGCTGTTGGCATCAAGAGAGAACTATCAGTGAGCCAAGCTTGCGCTTTAGCATATTTTTCATATCTCTTATCTAAGTCATTTTTCTCAGAAACTGCATCATCCAAGAGTTTCTTATATTCGTCCAAACCTAGTTGAGCTACTACTTCCTTATCTTTTCCTTTAGTAATACCAAGGTGTTTCATAGCAGAACCGGTCTTAGGATCCATGATATTGAGATAACTTGCTGGGTCTTGATAGCTTGGAGCCCATCCAGTACTGTTCAAGTCATAGTCTTTTTGAGCAGGAACACGCGCTTGAGATGTAATGCTTTCTTTCTCGTTATCAGTCATCTGAAGGACATCGATCACGACATTTTCTGAACCAAGAGTTGATTCGATTGATTGTTTAAAGGAATTGCTTTGTTGAACGGCAATGGTATCTGTCTGTTCAACTGGAACATCCAAGTGAATTGGGAAGGTTACACCTTTTGCTTCCAATTCTTTCTTAGCTTTTTCAAATGAAGCTTTGGCTTTGTCAGGGTTGTAGATGGTATCTTTTCCGTCAACGAGCTCAACACCTTTCCATTGGTCTCCATAGTTGACCAATTCTTTTTGAGCGATATCACCAAAGTTTTTACCACCAGATTGTACGAAATTGTCTGGCACTAAGCTATTACGAATAATCTTGTCCGCACCATCTTCACCATTGAGCTGGGCAGCATAAGAATGACGGTTGAAGGCAAAGTTGATGGCTTGACGGAAGTCCTTGTTCAACATTGCTTCTTTTGTAGAAGTTTTCTGTTCTTCACTTGTTTTCGCTGTCTTATTGAAAGATTGACGGTTTACGTTAAAGGTAAAGTAGTAACTAGTTGAATCCTGTGGACTATATGTAATTTTATCCCCGTATTGTTCCAAAGTAGAAGCAAAGTTTGAGCTACTTGGGAAGAGGCGAGCTGTTGTGTAAACACCCGAAGAGAAGCTACGGATCAAGGATTCTTGGTCTGATCCATCATAGTAAGTTAATTTAACTTTCTCGATTTTAACCTTCTCTTTATCCCAATAATTTGGGTTCTTTTCATATTCGATTAAAGATTTTGAAGTCAATGTCTTCAAAATATATGGACCGTTATAAAGAATACCAGCTGGACTGACCGTTCCATAATTTTTACCAGAAGCTTTGAGGAATTCTTCATTTACTGGCAACATAGTTGCTGAAGTTACTTTGGAATTCCAGAAAGTTTCAGGTGCGTTTAGAGTGTACTCAACAGTATAATCATCCACTGCCTTAACTCCAACTGTTGAGAAGTCGTTAGTCTCACCAGTCATATATTCATTCAAGCCCTTAATTGAGTTTTGAATAAGAGTGACACCGTCTGATTTGCCATCTGCTACGTGTTTCAATCCAGTAACAAAGTCATGCGCAGTTACTTCAGCGTATTCTTCACCTTCTGACGTATACCATTTAACCCCTTTACGAAGTTTATAAGTATAAGTCAAACCGTCTTGTGAGACACTCCAATCCTCAGCGAGGGAAGGAATCAAATTCCCATATTCATCGTTTTCCAACAAACCATCAACGACGTTACCGATGATATCAGTTGTTGAAGTACGAGTTGCGATACTGTAGTCCAAAGATGATGGGTCTACTCCATAGACATAAGAGAAAGTTGTAGGCGCATCTGCTTCCTTGTCAGCTTTCCCACAAGCTACAAGAAGAACTGCTGTACTCAGGACCACTCCTGCTGTTAACATCCACTTTTTCGTTTTCATAAAGATCTCCTTTAATAATTTTTAATCTACTTTTACAATCCAACCTTCTGGTGCTTCAATATCACCAAATTGGATACCTGTCAATTCATCGTATAGTTTACGAGTCACTGGACCAACCTCTGTCTCACTGTAGAAAACGTGGAAGTCATCACCGTGTTGGATTCCCCCAATAGGTGAGATAACTGCCGCAGTACCACAGGCACCTGCTTCTACAAATCGATCCAGACTATCAATTGGCACATCCCCCTCAACAGGTTTCAAGCCCAAACGATGCTCTGCCAAGTAAAGCAATGAGTACTTGGTAATTGATGGCAAGATTGATGGACTCAATGGCGTTACAAACTCATTATCAGCTGTAATCCCAAAGAAGTTTGCTGAACCAACTTCTTCAATCTTAGTGTGTGTTGATGGGTCAAGATAAATAACATCTGAGAAATGACGAGATTTAGCCATTTTTCCTGGCAAAAGACTAGCTGCATAGTTCCCACCGACCTTGGCAGCCCCTGTTCCATTTGGTGCAGCACGGTCATACTCATCTTGAATCAAGAAGTTTGTTGGAACCAATCCCCCCTTAAAGTAATTTCCAACTGGCATCGCAAAGATGGTAAAAATATACTCCTCAGCTGGTTTTACTCCAATGATATCTCCAACACCAATCAAGAGTGGACGAAGGTAAAGAGTTCCACCAGTTCCATAAGGGGGTACGTATTCTTCATTTGCACGAACAACGGCTTTACAAGCCTCTACAAACATTTCTGTTGGAACTTGTGGCATCAAAAGACGATCACAGGTACGTTGGAGTCGTTTAGCATTTTCATCTGGACGGAAGAGTTGAATACTGCCATCCTTTGTACGATAGGCTTTCAATCCTTCAAATGCTTGCTGTCCATAGTGAAGGCTTGGAGATGATTCTGAAATATGCAAGGTTGCATCTTCTGTTAATTCTCCTTGAGACCATTGTCCATTTTTAAAATTAGCGATATAACGATAAGGTAGTTTCATATAGGAAAAACCGAGATTTTCCCAATCAATCGTAACTGTCATGACAATCTCCTTTATTCTAATCAAGCTCTGTGTTCTATTCTACACTATTCTCCTAAAAATTCAAGTATTATTTGTAATTTTCTGAAAATTTTACTTATAAAAAGAACCAGCTCATAGAACTGGTTACTTTGGCTCTATAATTTCTGTAGTGGGTAGAACCACCATAGGAATTATGGAGCCTATTTTGTTGTAGAAAAAAAGTCCCATAAGACCTATAATGAAAAGTGACCAAACCATCATTAGAAAGAATCTTATGGAACAATTAAATTTTATCACAAACTTACTCGGAATTAAAGACAAGAACATCATAATCTTGGATTATCTTGATGCTGGAACGCATAAAGAAATCATCGCTAAGCTAGATTATACTGCACCTGTGTGCCCTCGCTGCCTAGGGCAAATGACTAAATATGACTTCCAGAAAGAATCTAAAATCCCTTATCTAGAGTGTGCAGGCTATAAGACACTCATTCGATTGAGAAAACGCCGTTTCCGTTGTAAAGTCTGCGGGAAAATAGCTGTTGCAGAGACTTCTTTAGTCAAAAAGAATCACCAAATCGCGACCATCGTCAACCAGAAAATCACTCAAAAATTAATCGAGAAAGTCCCTATGACGGCTATCGCAGAAAGTCTATCTGTCTCTACTTCGACAGTCATTCGTAAATTGAAAGAATTCAAATTCAAGACAGATTTATCTTTCCTTCCAACTCACATGTCTTGGGATGAATACAGCTTCAAGAAAGGTAAGATGAGTTTCATTGCACAGGATTTTGATTCCAGAAAGATCGTAGCTATCCTGGATGGGCGGACTCAAGTGACCATTCGCAATCATTTTCTTCGTTATTCTAGAAAGGTGAGAAGTCGCGTGAAAGTCATTACCATGGATATGTTTAGCCCCTACTATGATATTGCCAGAAAACTTTTTTCTAACGCTAAAATCGTTCTCGACCGCTTTCACATTGTCCAACATCTCAGTCGAGCTATGAATCGTCTTCGCATCCAAGTCATGAATCGTTTTGATCGCAAATCGCACGGATATAAGGCACTGAAACGTTACTGGAAACTCATTCAACAGGATAGCCGTAAATTTAGTAATAAACGTTTTTATCGCCCTACTTTTCGCTCACACTTGACCAATAATGAGATTCTCGAAAAGCTCTTTGCATACTCTCAAGAACTTAGAGAGCACTATGAACTCTATCAACTATTACTATTTCATTTCCAAGAGAAACAAACAGACCATTTCTTCGAACTGATTGAAGAAACGATTTATTGCGTAAATCCTATTTTTCAAACTGTTTTCAAGACCTTTTTGAAAGACAAGGACAAAATCATGAACTCACTGGAACTGCCCTACTCAAACGCGAAACTAGAGGCTACTAATAACCTCATTAAGGTCATCAAGCGCAATGCTTTTGGCTTCCGGAACTTTGAAAACTTTAAAACTAGAATCCTCATTGCTTTGAATATCAAAAAGGAGAGAACCAAGTTGGTCCTCTCCAGGTTATAACTTTTCATCAACCCACTACAGTTGACAAAGAGCCGTTACTTTCACAAGTGAGAATTAGTTATTTTCAACTTTTTCATCGTATTTTGGTCTGATTGTTGTACCTGAGTTAGTAATTGTACGTTTTTGGACTAGAGGAAGGTCTGTACGATTGTAAACTGTACGCCATGGTTCCCAAGCAAGACCTGTTTTTTCTTGAATCTTCACGCGTACATTACGTACATTTCCTTTAAATTGAAGTTCAGTTTGGAAGCCTGCTGTTCTGTTTTTACCATTATCTTCCCATTGACGTGAGCGAATGCTTTCAACTCCATCCTTATCATAAGTTACTTCATCCCAGTAAACATAGTAACGAGCGATATAAGCTCCCTTATGTTGTAAATTGAGGTAACCATTTTTATATGAAGTCACTTTAGTTTCAATGTAGTCTGTATTACTTTGAATTGTGGCTACTTGATTATCTTTCAAGAATGCAGTCTTATAAGAAATTGGAACAGCAGGGTTTTGTGTACTGAAAGTAGCTCCTTCTTGAATCAATTTCTTCAAATCTTCTACTGTACCTGTCACAACACGTGCAGCGCCATCAGCATTTCCACCTACGATTGAAACTGTTACAGTTGTATTCTTCAAGACACGTGCCCATTCAGATTCTGGTTTAATAGGCACTCCTTTGATCACAGCATTGATTGCTGCTTTCAACTCGGTACTCTTGCTTGTTGTTTCAAACTTAACATACATTTGACGTCCGTATGATACGCTTGATACATATACAGGAGGAGTATTTTCATCAATTCCACGTGCTTTCAATTGATCAACCGTTACTCCTGGAGCAAATACATCTGATGGATTTTTTGGAGCATCAAAGTTAGCAGTATAGTAAACTTGTTTAAAATCAACTACCTCAATTTGTTTTTCACCTTTGTGAACTGCATCAAAATCAATTTTCAAATTAACACCGACTTTTTCAAAGTCACTTCCGAATTTTGCTTTTAATTGATTCATGCTGTAAGCAGAAGTTGATTCGTACTGCATACGTGCTGGAGCAGGGTTCTTCCCAGCATATTTTTCATGCCAACGATTTAACAAGGTATTTACACCTTCCTGCATACCACTTGCAGTTGGATTAGCATCTACATAGCTATCTCCACCTACCATTCCTGGTAAATCAACACTAATTCTACCTTTGCTACGATCTAAACTAATTTGTTGTGGTTTATTTTCTAGAAGGTCTTGATTTGCTTTAAACAATGCACCTAGGAAAATATCTCCGTTACCATTAATGGCAACATCAGCCGAACCATTAGAAAGGCTTTTCTTCACTTTTTCTACGACCACAAATTCACTTCCTTGTTGTTTTGTGCTTGTATTAGTGTAATTTTCTAATGCTTCTCCTTTTCTAGTCAAAATATTTAATTTATCATAATTTAAACCAAATAAATAGTTATTTAGCTCTGCAGTATAATCTGTTTTAGCTTCGTTTTCTGTTTTAACTTTGTTTTCTGTTTTCTTATCTGCTACTACTTTTTCTTCTTTTACAGAACGATATACTTCAACTTCTGCCAAACTAAGAGGAGTTTTAGATTTATTTAATTCAATTTTTACATATCGTGCATCAACTCCTGAGAATTGAACATCAACTGTTGGTTGATTGTTTAAGCTATCTACATGTTGACGAGCCACTTCATTTCCATCTTTATCTAACAAAATAACATCAAAATTAGATAAACGATCCCCTACATTACTGTCTCCACGATTGTAAATACGAACAGTTCCCACACCTTCTTCTTTTGCTAGATCAACTTTCCACCAAGAATGATCTTGAAAATCTGTATGAGTAACTGAGCGATGGCCGTAGTCATTATCTCGATTGCCGTCAACCGCTCTAGAAGCATCTGCACCATAAGCAGTCGAACTCTGACTTGCAGACTTATGAGCAGCAATATTTTCACCAGCAACTGCAGCAACGCTTGGCTCTGTTGCTTTTACTACATTTGTTTGAAATACAAGGCCAGAACCTAGCAAAAATGTTGCAATGGCAACACCACATACTCCAACACTACGTTTACGAATAGAAAAACGAAATCCTTTATCTTGTTTATTTTGAGACATACAAAACTCCTTTTATATTTAAACCAACTATTTCTTGAACGCGCTTTCTTGAAACAATAAAAGTATAACATAAAAATAATATATGCGCAATCGTTTTCTTAAAAAAATATTATTTTTTTATTAATCTAGCTTGAATAATTGACCACATATTAATAATTTCACAATTAAATAACAGGCGGTCTATACCAATAAAAACAAGAAAACGAACAGGCTTGAGTCCCTATCAGTTGGGAATCAGCACTGTTCATTTTTGTATATATAATCAAATTCAACTCTTAAATCTATAGCTTAAGAAATTTCTCAACGAAAACCTTTTCATTGTTTTTATCATTTCTTAGATTCAAATCCTGTATAAGCTTCCTGAAGATAAGCATCAAAAACTTCTTCATCAGAAATGCTATCTGAAATGAAGCTTCCATTGCTTGTGCGTTCCGATAGATTCAAATATTGTAGGATTGCTTCGTAAGTCGTTCCATTATTTGATTGGATGACAAGCGTTTGCTCTCCATCTTCTACTTCTGTACTAAAGAGATCTCCAACAAATCCTTGCTCTGATACTGCACCAGCAAGGAAGACACGATGTGGTTTGCTCTTTAATTCTCTAAGGACTTGAAGACCACGATTAGCACGACTGGTTGCTGGAATTTCCTCAATCGAAACGCGCTTAAGACTTCCACGATGCGTCAAAAGATAGAAAGATGAAGTGTTGCAGATAAAGGCTGCTTGTATCACATCATCTGCTTTGAGATTCATGGCTTTCACCCCTGCAGCTTTGGCACCAATAACTGGCACTTCTTCGATGTTAAAGCGGAGGGCATAACCGTTTCGACTAATCAACAGGACATCATCCAATTTAATCGGAGCTACTGCTACAATCTGGTCAGTATCATCTTTCAACTTAGCATATTTGACAGACTTAGAGCGATAGGTTCTCCATGGAGAGAATTCTTTGCGTTCGACACGTTTGATTTGACCTAGACGAGTCGCTGCAAAGTAAGTTGTCGCATCATCAAATTGATCCACAACTTCTACATAGATCACTTCTTCGTTGGTTTCAAAGTTTGTAATGGTCTGGCTCAGATGCTCTCCGATGTCCTTCCAGCGAATATCTGCTAATTCATGAATTGGTCGATAGATGACATTTCCAAGTGTTGTAAAGATTAAGAGATGCTGGGTAGTTTTGACAGATTGAACAAAGAGTAATCGATCGTCATCCCGTTTACCAATTTCTTCAAGTGTTGAAGCTGCAAAGGAACGAGGGCTAGTACGTTTGATATAGCCCGCCTTCGTCACGCTGACGTAAGTATCTTCTTCAGCGATAAGACTAGCTGTATCAATCTCAATCACTTTTGCTGTATCTTCTAAAGTACTCAAACGTGGAGTCGCAAATTTCTTCTTGACTTCACGGAGTTCTTTCTTCATGAGATTGTACATGGTTCGTTCGTCACCAATGATAGCCGCAAGCATAGCAATTTTTTCACGTAGTTCAGCTTCTTCTTCTTGCAAGACAACCACGTCTGTATTGGTCAAACGATACAATTGCAAGGTAACGATGGCCTCAGCCTGTTCTTCTGTAAAATCATAGCTGACCTTGAGGTTTTCCTTGGCATCAGCCTTATTTTCAGAAGCACGGATAAGAGCAATGACTTCGTCCAAAATCGAAATAACACGAATCAAACCTTCCACAATATGGAGACGTTTTTCAGCCTTTTCCTTGTCAAAGCGAGAACGTGCCAAGATAACTTCACGACGGTGGGCAATATAGCTAGATAAGATAGGCACAATTCCAACCTGACGAGGTGTGAAATTGTCAATCGCCACCATGTTGAAGTTGTAATTGATTTGCAAGTCAGTATACTTGAAAAGGTAGTTGAGAACGAGCTCCGTGTTCGCATCTTTCTTGAGTTCAATTGCGATACGAAGACCATCACGGTCAGACTCATCCCGAACCTCAGCGATACCTGCCACCTTGTTATTGACACGGACTTCATCAATTTTCTTGACTAAGTTAGCCTTATTAATCTCATAGGGAATCTCAGTGATAACGATTTGTTCCTTACCACCTTTTAGCTTCTCAATTTCAGTCTTGGAACGAACAACCACGCGTCCTTTCCCAGTTTCATAGGCTTTTTTAATCTCATCACGACCTTGGATGATAGCTCCCGTAGGGAAGTCTGGTCCAGGCAAGAATTCCATCAACTTATCAACCTTGGCAGTCGGATGGTCAATCATATAAACCGTAGCATCAATAACTTCGGCCAAATTATGCGGTGGAATATCTGTGGCATAACCAGCTGAAATCCCAGTTGAACCATTCACTAAGAGATTTGGAAAGGCTGCTGGTAAGACAGTTGGCTCTTTCTCCGTATCGTCAAAGTTCCAAGCAAAAGGAACTGTCTTTTTATCGATATCCTGAAGGAGGTAGCCTGCAATCTCAGACAAACGAGCCTCAGTATAACGCATAGCCGCAGGCGGATCTCCATCCATTGAACCATTATTACCGTGCATTTCAACCAGAATCTCACGGTTTTTCCAGTCCTGAGACATACGGACCATAGCATCATAGATAGAAGAATCTCCGTGTGGGTGGAAATTACCCATGATGTTACCGACAGACTTGGCCGACTTACGGTAGCTCTTGTCAAAAGTATTGCCATCCTTATTCATCGAATAAAGAATACGGCGTTGAACCGGCTTCAATCCATCCCGAATGTCTGGCAAAGCCCGGTCTTGAATGATGTACTTGGAGTAGCGACCAAAGCGCTCTCCCATGATGTCCTCCAAGGACATATTTTGGATATTACTCATATAAGATACAAAGGGACGTTTCGGCCTGCCGAAAATTTCTGAAGAAAAATAGGAAATCGATGCAGGGTTCAATGAACCCTAGACGATTTATCTTTTTTCATAAGAAATTAGTCCCGTGTTCAGTTACCTCTAGTAACCAAACTATCCTTTCTGTAGTTTAAAATACGTTTTAAAAGATGCGTCAGGAGTTTTCACACAGCATTTAGGGCGTGTTCAACTCCTTTCAAAAAAAGTAGAGTAGGTTTTGTAGAAAAGGATTTCAGTTACTTTATATAACTAAACTATCCTTTCAGTAGTTTAAAGTTTTGAATTGTGTTCTTTATTTTCTAAGTGTTTTGGAAGTCTTTCTTTAGCATACTCAATCATCTTTTCAGCTACTTCCTTATCATAATCAAAGCCCATCTTTTGAGCAAGACTTTGACTTTCTTGATGGAAAAGTTGCATCGTAGCAAATAAAGTCTGAGGGATTTTGTCTATACTTGAAAAATCAAGGAGAGCAGAGAATTCCTTCTCTTTCTCTGTAGGTAAATACTGGAAAAGATACTTGTAGTTCTTACCAATGTCGACTGTTCCTCTATCACTTGCAACCTGCCAAGCCAAGAGCTTCAAGAGTTCTTGCTGACAAATACCGTAGAGATGGTCAGTCGCATATATGACTTGCTTACGGCATATCCCTTTGACCACGTAAGCGGACACCCACCAAAATTCATTACAAGTTTTTTCAAAATCCGTCTCACTAGCTGGGCTTGTCCAGAAACGCTGAGGACTGGGAGAATAGGACTCGAACAAGCCCTTCTCGTCTACTAAAACTGTATAATCAGCTTCGCTAGCTACCCAATCGTTAATGTGTTCTTTAGGACAGAGGGTTAGATCAATGCGATTCCCATCTTCAAAAAGCATGAGGTAGAGACGACGGTTTCCTAGGATATTATGCTGCTCAATCAGACGATCGCCAAACTGATCCAACCAAGAAAGGTCGGCTATCAGACCATCCAAATCCTCCACGATATAGACTACATCATAATCTTGGAACTCGTCCTTGGGAGCCTTTGGGTTTGTCCGCGAGCCGGACATGGCGACTGCATCGACCTGTAGTACTTTTGAGGTTTGCAAAATCACATCAAACATCTCAGTTTCAATTCTCATGGGAATACCTGCCTTTTTAGTGGAAACTCTTGATTCTGTAGAGGACATGTCTATAAAGCAGACTGTCTGCTGGAACTTTTTCATTATCAAATTCTTTGACAAATTCCATGCTCAGTTTTTGCATGACTTTTTGCGAAAGTTGATTGAGTAAGGATGTAAAAGAGTAAACTTATGACAAGATAGCTTGCTGAAAAACAAAGTCTAGACAGGCTTGGGCAGCCTCCGTCGCATAACCATCTTGGCTAATTCAATCGAATCTGTCAGACCCAGTTTGTTGTCAAGAGTCATTGGCTGTCTCCTTTCATTCAGATTTTCTAAATCCTGTGCCCACAGGCTTAAAACTTATTGCCCGATAAAATCCATCTGCTTCAGATATTAATTCAATCCGTGTCAAAGGATATTTTTTGTGGATCTCCTCAATCAGCTGCTGTCCCAGTCCTTTTCTGCGGTGGGATTTATCAATAATTATTTCAGCTAAAAAGGTCGTCAGCACTTCATCCGTCAGATAACGGGCAAAACCGAGGATTTTCTGGTCCTCTTCAAGCACCAAGTAATGAGACAGATTTGTTGAAACTAGAGATCTCACTTTTTCCTCTGTAAAAGAAAGCCATTTTTCACTTTGATAAAGGCTATAAATAGCTTGACAATCATTTCTGCTTGCAGGTCTGATAATCATCTTCTATTCCTCCAAATCTGTCAGACTTAATTAATACTCCCCACTGCTTCCGTTACCTTCATAGCAGGTTTGCGTTTTTTATAGCGACTACGGATAGCGTTGAGATGGTCAGTCGCATATATGACTTGCTTACGGCATATCCCTTTGACCACGTAAGCGGACACCCACCAAAATTCATTGCAGGCTTTTTTAAAATCTATCTCAGTAGCTGAACTTGCCCAGTAGCGCTGAGGATTTGGAGAATAAGACTCAAACAAGCCCTTCTCGTCTACTAAAACTGTATAAGCAGCTTCGCTATCTACCCATTCTTTCATGTGTTCTTTAGCGCAGAGGGTTAGATCAATTCGATTACCATCTTCAAAAAGCATGAGGTATAGACGACGGTTTCCTAGGATATTATGCTGCTCAATCAGACGGTTACCAAACTGGTCTAGCCAAGATAAATCTGAAATTAGTTCTTCAAAATTTTCAACGAGATAAACAACATCATAGTCTTGAAATTCATCTTTTGGAGCTTGGTCATTTGTTCTAGAACCCGATAAAGCCACAGCATCGACTTTTAGAGTTTTTGCGGTTTGTAAAATTAAATCAAGCATTTCGGATTCAGTTCTCATGTCAATACCTACATGGGGCTTCTAATTTGATTATGTTTTTATAAATTCAATACTTTCATAATTTTTTAATCCCCATTCTTTAAGAGTATTCTTAATAGACTTTTCATCATCTTTACTAAAATCATCAATAAAAACTTTTACATTAGGCAATGTTTCAAATATCCTTTGAAAGTACAGTTTATCTGGAGAATCTTGCTCTTTTAGATTAAAACCAATAAAATAAATTTCACTTACGTCAGAGAGTCTTTTCAAAAATCTTTTCATTACTTTAGATTCTAATCTGGCCTTTACAGGCTTTCTAACAGCCTCAATGCTAGAATCTATGTACGAATTTAAAGAAAGTGGATTAAAATCCTCCTCTACTTCCTCTTCTACATTATGACCAACCAAATATTCTCTTGTCCTAATGCTTCCATGTATATGAAAAATATCCTCTTCTCCAATTCCATATTTATCTTCCAATACCATTGTATAGTTAAAAGTTAGATATAGTGCAACATCCTTTGAATTTAATACACTTTCCTTAACAGGTAAAAGATGTTCATACTCTTCTGATTCTGAAATCGTATTGATCCATCCACTAAACAAGCTATTCGTCGCATATTGATAAAAATTTCTTAATGTTTCTGAGAAATCTTCTATATAGGTAGCTGTTTGAGAATAATCCAAATCTCCTTCAGCATCATAGAAACTATTCAGTTCAAATTCTATATTACCTATATTTGCCAAAGAGTTCTCAAAATCACTCCAGTCTTTTTTATCTTTAACTATCAATGAGATTAACTCGTAATATTTCTTTGCAACCTCTTGATCATTATACAATTCCTCACCATGATTACCTGTAGTAGAGGAAGGTATCTCAAATTCATAAAAAAAACTATTCCTTATTTCAGACATTTTATCTAATTTTACATCAACCTGAGAATTATAAGACTGCTGATATACAAATCTTTTAAAGTTCAAATAACTAGTCTTTAAATCATGAGCAAGATCAAACCCATTTCCGATAACAAATAATTTTTCCATAATAATTCCTTTAATATTTATAAACTTCTCAAAACACCATTTCCCCACTTTCCTCAAGCGTAAACTTGACATTGTCTTCAATCCACTTACGTCGTGGTTCGACCTTGTCTCCCATAAGGACATTGACACGACGTTCGGCGCGAGCCAGATCTTCAATGGTGACACGGATAAGGGTACGCGTTTCTGGGTTCATAGTTGTTTCCCAGAGTTGATCCGCATTCATCTCACCGAGACCTTTATAACGTTGGAGGGTAGCGCCTTTACCAAATTGTTTGCGGAGTTCTTCTAATTCTCCGTCTGTCCAAGCATAAGCCACTTCTTCTTTCTTACCTTTTCCTTTGGACATCTTGTAAAGAGGCGGAAGGGCGATATAGACATGTCCTGCCTCGACAAGAGGACGCATATAGCGGTAAAAGAAGGTTAAGAGAAGTGTTTGAATGTGGGCACCGTCAGTATCCGCATCGGTCATGATAATGATCTTGTCATAATTGGCATCTTCAATGGAAAAATCTGCTCCAACACCCGCACCAATGGTATAAATCATGGTGTTGATTTCCTCATTTTTGAGGATATCCGCCATCTTGGCCTTGGCTGTATTGATAACCTTACCACGAAGGGGCAAGATTGCCTGGAACTTGCGGTCACGGCCTTGTTTGGCAGAACCTCCGGCAGAATCTCCCTCGACTAGATAGAGTTCATTCTTAGCTGGATTCTTAGACTGGGCTGGGGTTAATTTACCAGACAACAAGCCCTTGTCTTTTTTATTTTTCTTCCCATTTCGGCTCTCATCACGCGCCTTACGTGCCGCTTCACGAGCGTCACGGGCCTTGATAGCCTTGCGGATGAGGTTAGAAGCCAATTCACCATTTTCCATAAGGAAGAAGGTCAACTTATCCGCCACAATGCCATCCACAATTGGGCGAGCTAGTGGACTTCCTAGTTTGTCCTTGGTCTGTCCTTCAAACTGGAGGTGTTCTTCAGGAACCAAGATAGAAAGAACGGCCGCTAGTCCCTCACGATAGTCTGAACCTTCAAGGTTTTTATCTTTTTCCTTGAGAAGCCCCGTCTTACGCGCATAGTCATTCATGACCTTGGTTATTGCAGACTTAAGTCCTGTCTCATGTGTTCCACCGTCTTTGGTACGAACGTTATTGACAAAGGACAAAATATTATCTGAAAATCCATCATTGTACTGAAGAGCTACTTCCACTTGGAAACCATTGTCTTCCCCCTCAAAGTACAGAACCGGTGTCAAGGTTTCCTTGTCTTCGTTGAGGTAAGAAACAAAGTCCTGCACCCCATTTTCATAGTGGAATTCAATCCCTTCATCTGTTCGCTTGTCCGTTAAAGACAAGGTAACATTTTTCAAGAGAAAGGCTGATTCATTAAGACGCTCTGAGATGGTATTGTACTTGAAGTCTATCGTAGAAAAGATCGTCGCATCAGGCATAAACGTAACCTTGGTACCTGTCTTAGACTTAGGCGCTGTACCGATTTTCTTCAAAGTCGTAACAGGTTTGCCACCATTTTCAAAACGTTGCTTGTAGATTGCACCATCACGGGTGATTTCAACTTCTAGCCAGCTAGAAAGGGCGTTAACAACGGAAGAACCCACCCCGTGGAGACCACCAGATGTCTTGTAGCCACCCTGACCGAATTTCCCCCCAGCATGAAGAATGGTAAAGATGACCTCAACCGTTGGAATCCCCATAGCGTGCATCCCAGTCGGCATCCCACGTCCGTGGTCTTGAACCGTTAAACTTCCATCTTTATTAATCGTTACATCAATACGATCACCAAATCCAGACAGAGCTTCATCGACTGCATTATCGACAATTTCCCAAACAAGGTGATGTAGCCCAGCACCGTCAGTCGATCCAATATACATCCCTGGACGTTTACGGACCGCATCCAACCCTTCTAGCACCTGAATGGCGTCATCATTATAATTGTTAATATTGATTTCCTTTTTTGACACAAGGAACCTCCTATTTGTTCATCTTTTCTATTTTACAGGTTTTCTAAGGATTTTGCAAAATTTTCAAGTTAAAACCCTATTCACAAGTCCTATTTAGTAAAAAATCACTCATTTCCACCCTAAAAAAAGAAACCAAGACGAGAGTCTCAGTTTTCTTTTCCTTTAACTTGACTTGTTGCAATATTTTCACCAAACCATTTTTGGCTAATTTCTTGGAATTTACCTTCTTGATAGAGTTCCACAAAAGCTTGATTCAAATTCGCTAACAAGGTCTTATCAGCTGGTCTCACACCAACTGCAAAAGACTCGCTCTCAAAACCAGCTGGAAAAATCTCATACTGGTCTAAAATTCCTTCAGTTTCAAGATAATAATTGGCGTAAACACGGTCTATTAAGAGGGCATCAATCCGATCATTTTGCAGGTCAATCAAGGCTTCTGTAAAACTTTGATATTGGTTTGCCTTCTTATCTTTTACAATATTTTTTAAGAGTTCCGGTTGAGCTTCAAAATCTATATAACCAGAGGAACCTGCTTGGGCTCCCAAAATCTTATCTTTCATATCCGAAACCGACTGGATATTTTGCGATTTTTTAGAGACTAGAACTTGTTGATTTTCCATGTAGGGAATGGTAAAAGCAACCTTTTCACGGCGTTCATCAGTCGCTGAATATCCATTCCAGATAGCATCAATAGTGCCGTTTTGAAGTTCGGTTTCCTTCATGTCCCAATCAATGGGTTGAAACTGTACCTTGAAACCCAGTTTCTCAGAAACAGCCTGGGCTAAGTCAATATCAAATCCGACATATTGTCCATTCTTTTCTTCAAACCCCATAGGAACAAAGGTATTGTCAAATCCAATAGTAATGCTTCCTTGTTGTTGGTATTTGTCCCAATTATCGACTTTGGGATCACTAGCTTTTTGCGTGCATCCTACCAGGAAAAAAGCCAGAAAGAATACCAAAACAAGACTGATTTTCTTTAGATTCATAGACACCTCCTACTTAGGCTCTACTTTGAGAATCTGATCAGCAATATTCTCTGCAAACTGGAGATCGTGAGTCACGACAATCTGAGTCATGCCTAATTCTCGATTTTGTAGAATCAGTTTTTCAACCTCGAGACGCAACTCAGGGTCAAGAGCTGAAGTTGGTTCGTCATACCCAATCACTTCAGGATCTATCATCATAGCGCGTGCTAAGGCTACACGTTGTTTTTGACCACCAGACAAGGAATAAGGATAGGCATCCACATGAGCTTCAAGTCCTAGACGAGTTAATAAGTCGACCGCCTTCTTCCTGGCATCTGCTTCAGACATCCCCATAGTCTTGATAGGTGATAAAATCAAGTTCTCCATAACGGATAAGTGAGGAAAAAGCTGAAAATCTTGAAAAACAAAACCTAATAAGTGACGCTTTTCAAGTTCATCCAAAGGTAGGGATTCTCCATTATAAAAAATCTCACCTGAATCAATGGTTTCAAGTCCAGCTAACATTCTAAGCAAGGTTGTCTTCCCACCACCAGAAGGTCCAACGATGGCCAAAATTTGCTTTTCAGGAATTATTAAACTGAAATTGGATAAAATTTCTTTTTTTCCAAATTTTTTGCTGATATTTTTTAACTCTAGCATGGATAACCTCCTATCTATAGTAGCTAAACTTTTTCTCAAGTTTCTTAGCTATAATCGTAACGATACCAATCATGAGAAGATAGATAGCTCCTGCTAGAAACATTGGAATCAAGCTCGCATCACGATTGGCTGCAGTACGACTGGCTAGGATTAAATCTGAAATACCGAGTGCATAGACCAAAGAAGTATCTTTAACCAAACTCATAACCTCGTTAAATACACTTGGTAAAACAATCTTGGTTACTTGTGGCAAGATAATATAACGGACGGTATCGATAGGTTTGAATTTCAAAACCTTAGCTGCTTCATATTGTCCTTGAGGAATCGTTGCAATCCCTCCACGGAATATTTCTGCAAAGTAGGCTGCATAATTAAGCGTGAAGGCAATAATCGCTGCTGGTACCCGATCAAGTCGAATTCCGATACTTGGGAGGACATAATAAATAAAAATCAACTGCAAGAGCAAGGGGGTTCCACGCATTATCCAGATGTAAATGTCAATTATATAATGGAGGGGTTTCCAATGAACCTGTAAACAAAAGGCAATGATGATACCTAGAGGGATTGAAAAGAGCAAGACCAGTGCAAAGACCTGTAAAGTCATTGTCGCACCGCTCAATAAACTTGGTAATATCTCAAATAAGTAAGACATATTCCACCTCCTAAAAATAATTGTTCCTATTATAGCATAAATAAACATAAACACAAGATATTTCTGAAATTTTCATGATTTTTTAAAACTTTAGCCTTTATTTTTGAATAAAAATGGTACTAATGATAAACTTATCAACTTTGATAAAGTATCAGATGTCACAGCTAGTAAACAGATTCAGTTTCGTTTCTCTCCTAATTCATGGTATAATAGAAACATGATGACAATAGTATTATTAATTTTAGCTTATCTGCTGGGGTCAATCCCTTCAGGACTTTGGATTGGACTATCCTTCTTTAAGATAAATTTACGTGAACATGGTTCTGGCAATACTGGAACAACCAATACCTTCCGTATTTTAGGTAAAAAAGCGGGTATGGCAACCTTCGTGATTGACTTTTTCAAAGGAACCATCGCAACCCTACTTCCCCTTATCTTCCATGTACAAGGAATCTCTCCTCTCATTTTTGGTCTCTTAGCCGTAATCGGACATACTTTCCCAATTTTTGCAGGATTTAAGGGGGGTAAGGCTGTCGCAACTAGTGCTGGAGTCATTTTCGGATTTGCTCCTCTATTTTGCCTCTATCTAGCGGTTGTCTTCTTTGGAACTCTATATCTAGGAAGTATGATTTCTCTCTCTAGTGTTACTGCTGCTCTCGCTGCTGTACTTGGGGTGATTCTCTTTCCACTTATCGGTTTCCTACTGCCAAGATACGATTTACTATTTGTAGTGATTATCCTAGCTCTCGCAAGCTTAATTATCATTCGCCATAAGGATAACATCAATCGTATTCGTAATAAAACAGAAAATCTTGTTCCCTGGGGCTTAAACCTCACACACCAAGAACCTAAAAAATAAAGCATCAGTTTCAAACTGACGCTTTTTTTGTTTATTTAGATTTGATATAGTTGATACCATCTGCCTTCGGTGCAACAGCTTTACCAAAGAAGGCTGCTAATACGACAATGGTCAAAAGATATGGTGCAATTTGCAAGTAAACGGCTGGAACTCCTTGCAAGAAAGGAAGTTGAGAACCGATAACTGCTAAACTTTGTGATAGTCCGAAGAAGAGACTTGAAAGCATAGCACCAACAGGATTCCACTTACCGAAAATCATAGCAGCAAGTGCGATAAATCCAGGTCCAACGATGGTTGTAACTGAGAAGTTAACGGAAATTGACTGAGCGTAGATAGCTCCACCGATTCCTCCAAGGAAACCTGAAATCACAACACCCAAATATCTCATCTTGTAGACATTGATTCCCAATGTATCAGCTGCTTGTGGATGTTCACCAACTGAACGAAGGCGAAGTCCAAAGCGTGTTTTGAAAAGGATAAACCATGCTAAGAATGAGAAAGCAATTGCAAGGTAACCAAGTAAACTGGTTGACTTGAAGAAGATATCTCCTAGAAATGGAATATTGGCTAAGACTGGGAAATCAAAACGTCCAAAGGTTTGAACCAAGTTGTCCGTTTGCCCCTTGTTATAGAGGACTTTTACCAAGAAAACAGCCAAGGCAGGCGCCATCAAGTTTAGCACAGTACCACTGACAACATGGTCAGCACGGAAATGAACTGTAGCCACTGCGTGAATGAGCGAGAAGATAGCTCCGACTGATCCACCAACTAGAAGAGCCAACCAAGGAGTCGCTGCTCCTAAATCTTGAGCAAATTCAAGGTTAAAAACAACTCCAGAAAAGGCACCCATGACCATGATTCCTTCAAGACCAACATTAACAACTCCGCTACGTTCAGAGAAAACTCCTCCGATACTTGTGAAAATAAGTGGTGCTGAGTAAATCAACATTGAAGAAACCATAAGGGTTAACATTGTTGTAATCGACATCCTTATTTACCTCCTTTAAGTTGTTTTCTTGGTTTGACAAAGCGTTCGATGATGTAGTGAACGCTGACAAAGAAGATAATTGAGGCTGTAACAATACTTACAAGCTCAGATGGTACTTGAGCAGCATTCATACCAGGGGCTCCAACTTGAAGTACTCCGAACAAGAAGGCTGCAAATAGAATTCCAACTGGTGAGTTTGCAGCAAGTAGGCTGACCGCCATACCATTAAATCCGACTGCCAATGATGAACCTTGAACATAGACGTTTTGGAAGGTACCAAGTCCTTCTACAGCTCCACCTAGACCTGCAAGAGCACCTGAGATAATCATTGATAGAATAATGGTTCGTTTAGCTGAAATACCTGCGTATTCAGAAGCATTTGGATTGAGACCAACTGCACGGATTTCAAAACCGAGAGTTGTCTTCTTAAGCAAGAACCAGATTACTGCAACTGCAATGATAGCAAAGAAAATCCCAATATTCATACGAGAGTTTCCAGTTAACTCAGCAAGCCAAGGTGTTTGATAAGTTGCATTTGCACTTACTCGGATAGATGAGTCTGTACTTTGCATGATTTCTTTAGGGAAGTGGTGGATAAAGGCATTTCCCACATAAAGAACAATGTAGTTCATCATGATGGTTACGATGACTTCAGATGTTCCAAGATAAGCTCTTAAAATACCAGGAATGGCACCAACGATTCCTCCAGCCACCAACGCAATGACAACTGTCGCAAGAATCAACAATGGACGTGGCAAATCTGGATTCGAAAGAGCGAACCAGCCACTCATAACCCAACCAGCGAGTGCTTGTCCTGGAAGCCCGACATTAAAGAAACCGGCACGACTCGCAACTGCAAATCCAAGAGCAATCAAGACTAATGGCCCCATTGCACGGAAGATTTCACCAATACCACGAACACTACCAAAGGCTGTGTAGAACAACTCTTCATAACCCCAAATAGCATCATAGCCAAAAATCCACATGACGATGGCTCCAAGCAAGATTCCAAGGATAACAGAAATCAAGGGAACCGAAATTTGTTGTAATTTTTTAGACATCACTCTACTCCTTTTTCCAATTCACCACCAGCCATCAAGACACCAAGTTCTTGCTTGTTGGTTGTTTCTGGCGTTACAATCCCTTGAATCTTACCATCATGGATAACAGCGATTCTATCTGATACGTTTAGAATCTCATCTAGTTCAAAGCTGACTACAAGGACAGCTTTCCCATTATCACGTTCTTGAATCAAGCGTTTGTGAATGTACTCAATGGCACCGACGTCCAAACCACGAGTTGGTTGGCTGACGATGAGGAGATCCGGATTTCGATTAATCTCCCGAGCGATAATTGCTTTTTGTTGATTTCCTCCAGAAAGGGCAGAAGCAGGAACAATCTCACTAGCAGCACGAACATCAAACTCCTGCATCAATTTTTTTGCATAGTCAAGGATATTCGTATAATTTAAAATTCCCTTCTTGCTAAGAGGTTCTTTATAATAGGTTTGAAGAGCGATATTTTCAGAAATCATCATTTCCAAGACCAAACCATCACGGTGACGGTCTTCCGGAACGTGACCAACGCTCAGTTCAGTAATTTGACGTGGATGCAATCCTACAATGGACTGGCCTTTCAATTCCACACTACCAGACTCAATCTTACGAAGTCCTGTGATAGCTTGGATCAATTCAGACTGACCATTTCCATCAATTCCGGCAATTCCGACAATCTCACCAGCTCGAACATCGAGTGAAAGATTTTTAACAGCAGGAACGCCACGGTTTTCATGAACAAGCAAGTCTTTGATGGAAAGAACGACTTCTTTAGGTTGTGGTGCTTGCTTCTCAGTTTTGAAGGAAACAGAACGTCCCACCATCATCTCAGCCAAGTCAGCGTTAGTCGCACCAGCAATCTCAACTGTTTCGATTGATTTCCCACGACGGATAACTGTAACGCGGTCAGAAACCGCACGAATTTCATCCAACTTGTGGGTAATCAAGATAATTGATTTGCCTTCTTTGACCAAGTTTTTCATGATAGCCATCAACTCATCGATTTCTGATGGCGTTAAAACAGCAGTTGGTTCGTCAAAGATAAGAATATCGGCACCACGATAAAGTGTCTTCAAAATTTCAACACGTTGTTGAGCACCAACAGAGATATCTGCTACTTTAGCAGAAGGGTCTACAGCTAGTCCATAACGCTCTGATAATTCAAGAATTTCTCGACTTGCTCGAGCAATATCTAGAACACCATTTTTGGTTAATTCGCTTCCCAAAATAATATTTTCAGCAACAGTGAAAGCCTCTACCAACATAAAGTGCTGGTGAACCATCCCAATTCCTAGGCTAGCTGCTTTTGATGGCGAGTCTAGTTTTACAACTTGACCGTTAACCACAATTTCACCACTAGTTGGTTCTAGAAGCCCTGCTAGCATGTTCATAAGAGTGGACTTACCAGCTCCATTTTCTCCTAAAAGTGCATGAATCTCACCTTTACGAAGTTCTAGGTTAATTTTGTCGTTAGCGACAAATTCACCAAAAACTTTGGTAATTTCACGCATCTCAATGACATTTTCGTGTGCCATGTGCTCTTCCTTTCAGAGTTTTATTTTGTTTCAATAAAACCTGCTAAAGAAACTTAGCAAGCTCTATTGAGACAAAACACTTTGTCTCAATTCTTAAAGAAGCGGCCACAGGCCGCTCCCCTAAGAAATGACTTTCATCCATTATTTTTCAGGAACTTTTACACTTCCATCAAGGATTTTAGCTTTTGCATCTTCAACAGCTTTTTTACCTTCTTCAGAAAGGTTAGTTGTTACTAGATCAACCCCTTTATCCTTCAATGAGTAAACGATCACTTGACCGCCAGGGAATTCACCTTTTTCAGTTTTGTTTGCGATATCTTGAACTGTTGTTCCGACTTGTTTCAAAGTAGAAGCAAGTACGAAGTTTGATTCTTTACCATCTTTAGAAGTATATTTACCTTCTTCAACTTGGTCACGGTCTACACCGATAACCCAAACTTTTTCGCCTTCGTTTTTGCTTTCATTCAAAGATTTAGCTTCTGAGAAGACACCTGCACCAGTACCACCAGCTGCTTGGTAGATTACGTCTGCACCTGCAGCGTATTGAGCTGCAGCGATTGTTTTACCTTTAGCGGCATCACCAAATGAACCAGCGTAGTCTACTTGTACTTTGATAGATGGGTCAACTGACTCAACACCAGCTTTGAAACCAGCTGCGAAACGAGAAATAACTTCAGATTCCATACCACCTACAAAACCAACTTGTTTTGTTTTAGTAGTTTTAGCTGCTGCTACACCTGCAAGGTAAGCTGCTTCGTTATCAGCAAATGTTACACTTGCTACGTTCTTTTGATCTTTAATCACATCATCAATCAAAACATAGTTCAAGTCTGCATGTTCTTTCGCTGCTTCTTCAACTGCATTGTGAAGGGCAAAACCAACACCATAAATCAAGTTGTAGCTTCCTGCTGCTTGGTTCAAGTTGTTAGCATAGTCAGCTTCACTTGTTGATTGGAAGTAAGTAAAGCCATTATCTTTTGAAAGATTGTGCTCTTTACCCCAAGCTTGAAGCCCTTCCCAAGCTGATTGGTTAAATGATTTATCATCAACACCACCAGTATCTGTAACGATAGCTGCTTTAGTCTTCACATCAGAAGAAGATGAAGCTGCGTTACGAGAAGAGCGATTACCACATGCAGCAAGTCCAAATGCTGCTACTGCAACTAGACCAAGGCCTAGCCATTGTTTCTTGTTCATTACTGAACCTCCTAAATAAGATGCGCAACGAAGTTGCAAGTATGGATTGATTGGTCACAAGGACCCTTGTCACTCAGGGAGTGACGCAGACTAATGTAAGTCTGTAAATGAGTATGGAAGTAATTCCCCGACCGTCATCTCGACCGTCGATTTATCTTTGGCAACTAAGGTCACCTTTAGATCTTGTTCAAAAAATTCGACCATAACTTGGCGACAAGCTCCACATGGAGAAATAGGTTTCTCAGTTTGACCATAAACAATCAATTCTGAAAAGTCTCGTTGTCCTTCAGAAACAGCTTTAAAAATAGCTGTTCTCTCACCACAGTTGGTCAAGGGGTAGCTAGCATTTTCAATATTGCATCCTGTATATACGCATCCATCCTTAGCAACCAAAACGGCACCGATTGGAAAGTGTGAATAGGGTACATAAGCTTTTTTACTAGTCTCAATCGCTAAGTCAATCAATTCAGTAGTCGCCATCTGCTAACTCTCCTTTTAAGATTGCTACACCAGAAGATGTTCCAATACGAGTAGCTCCAGCTTCAACAAAGGCAACAGCATCTGCATAAGAACGAGCTCCACCAGCAGCCTTAACCCCCATATCAGCTCCAACTGTCTGGCGCATTAATTTAACATCCGATAGGGTTGCACCACCTGTTGAGAAGCCTGTTGACGTCTTGACAAAGTCTGCTCCTGCTTTCTGAGCTAGCTGACAAGCTAGAACTTTTTCTTCATCAGTTAACAAACAAGCCTCAATAATAACCTTAACCAGTTTGTCTCCACTTGCTTCAACAACTGCTCGAATATCTGACTCAACTAAATCAGCATTCCCAGACTTGAGTGCTCCAACATTGATAACCATATCAATTTCGTCAGCACCATTTTGGATTGCTTCTTTGGTTTCATAAGCTTTGACAGCTGAAGTTGTAGCTCCAAGAGGGAATCCCACTACTGTACAAACCTTGACATCAGTATCTACGAGTGCAGTTTTTGCATGCGAAACCCAGCAAGGATTGACACAAACACTGGCAAAATCGTACTCTCTTGCTTCAGATAGCAAACGATCGATTTGCTGTTCGGTAGCATCTTGCTTTAAAAGCGTATGATCAATGTATTTATTTAGTTTCATTTCGTTTTTTCCTTAAATTAGGAGATGATTTCAATGATTTCACGCGTTTTTATCGCTTCATCACTTATCTTAATTTTAACATAATTTTGGAAATCTGTAACTAGTTCCGGAGAAATTTTGCCATTTGCATATACTTTTGCAACAATTTCACCCTTTTTGACTGATTCTCCAACTTTCTTCTCAAAAACAATCCCTGTCTCATAGTCAAGAGCATCTGTTTTAACGGCACGACCAGCACCCAATCTCATGGCAAAAAGACCAAACTCCATGGCTGGAAGTTCTACGATAACACCATCCTCTTGAGCAAGAATATCAACTACATGGTCAACTTTTACTGGACGATAGAGGTCTCCTAGGTCTCCACCCTGAGCTAGAACCATCTCTTCGAATTTCTTGAGAGCTTTACCATTTTCAAGATGTTGCCTTACTTCCTCAATAGTTTTTTCAACATTTGCTAATGATAGCATAATCTGGGCCAACTCACAGATAAAGTGGCTAATATCTTGACGGCCTTTACCTTGAAGAATTTCCAGAGCTTCTAGGATTTCTAAACGGTTACCAATGGCACGTCCTAAAGGTTGACTCATATCCGTAATGACTGCTACTGTCTTGCGACCTACAGCCTTACCAAGGTTTACCATGGTTTGAGCCAGTTGGCGTGCCTCATCAACTGTCTTCATAAAGGCACCTTCACCCACTGTTACATCAAGTAAGATAGCATCAGCTCCAGCAGCAATTTTTTTACTCATGACCGAACTAGCAATCAAGGGAATGGTATCAACTGTTGCTGTCACATCCCGAAGGGCATATAGAAGCTTATCCGCCTTAACTAGTTGATCGGATTGCCCAATAACTGAAACTCTAATTTCTTGAACTTGTTTGATAAATTCATCCTGACTGCGTTCAATCTGAAAACCTTTGATGGATTCTAATTTATCAATTGTTCCACCTGTGTGTCCCAAACCTCGACCACTCATCTTAGCAACTGGGACATCAAAACTGGCTACCAAGGGTGCTAGGATTAAAGTTACCTTGTCACCAACACCACCCGTAGAGTGTTTATCAACCTTGACACCATCTATAGCTGACAAATCAAACTCCTGGCCTGTCTTAACCATATTCATGGTTAAATCAGAAATTTCTCTCGTGGTCATTCCTTGGAAGTAAACTGCCATGGCAAATGCTGACATCTGGTAGTCAGGAACAGTTCCTGCCACATAGCCTTCAATCAACCATTGGATTTCACTGGAACTGAGTTCTTGTCCGTCTCTTTTTTTCTGGATTAGATCTACTACTCTCATTCTTTCACACTTCTAAGGATATAATATCCCTTATCTTTTTTTACAATCTCGCAATTGCCAAATACATCTTCCATCTTACTTTTGGCACTAGGAGCTCCTTGTTTTTTCTGGATAACGATAGTCAAATCTCCACCGTCAACTAGAAAGTCTATACTTTTTTCGATGATTTCATGAACGACCTGCTTGCCTGCACGAATGGGCGGATTCGAAATGACATGATTAAATTGTCCTTCTACCTGCTCATAAATATTAGACTGGAAGATAGTCGCTTGAACCTTGTTTTTTACTGCATTTTGCTGGGCTAAATCCAGGGCACGATTATTGATATCCACCATCGTTGCTTGGGCACCATAAGCCTTAACCAAAGACAAGCCTATCGGACCATAGCCACAACCAACATCAAGAATTTTTTCATCTTTTTCGACATCTAGACATCTTAGTAATAACTGACTTCCAAAGTCAATCATTTTTTTACTAAAGACACCCGCATCTGTCAAAAAGGTCATCTTTTGCCCAAGTAGCTCAACTCTAAGCTCATGAATATCATGGGCTGCATCTGGATTTTCTGCATAATACATTTTACTCATGACACTATTTTACCATAAAAATAAGTTATTTGTAAATCGTTTACAAAGATAGCAAGCCCTTAAATCATATTGTATTTTCTCAAAAATAATATAAATTCGGATTAACATTAGGGACCTAGTAAAAAGCTCCCAACTGCCATGGTAATCGGAAAAGCAAAAATGCAAGCAAGACCAAAAAAGAAGAGCCAGCACTTTCTTTTAAAGAAAGCTAGCACAAGGTAGCCAAGACCTATGAGGGGCAATAAGATAAACAAAACAAAAGTGGTCCAGTTATGGCTCTGAGTTCCTATCGTAAAGGAGAAATTCACCCAGTTTGGTGATAACCATAAAACAACTACAAATAGACTGATAAAAACCAGCGCCTTTTCTCTTAATCTAGCTTTCATCTTAACACCTCCTTTATAGGTTTTCCCCCTTATATTTTAACAAAGAAAGCGCTTTTCTTCAATCTCTATCAATTATTGGAAACGAATGACAAGTCATTGGGAGCTATAAGGTATCACAGTCAGGATAAAACAACAAATTTATTGTCTATAATCAGACGCATTTTGATTACTATTGCTTCACCTTCAAATACTTAATTATCAACAGGATTCCCAAGAAGATGTTTAGATAAAAGCCCAACTGATAAGTTTGTGTCAGGATTTCCAAACTTGTCCACAGGCGTATCAAATCTTCTATTGACATGCGGAATAAATAACCCTCTGTAGCAATCCACAAAATCAAAAATAGATAACTACCAGCAGCAAGGAATTTTGTCCAACCTTTCCTTAACAACCATGCAATGAGGAGTGAACAAATGAAAATAGTTGTTACAATGGCATAATCCATTAAAAATGTAAAACCGTAATAAATTTCCACAAAACGTCTACCATTATCCACATTGACTCCTTTTATAAAAGGTAAAGCAAAACTTAAAATAAAACAGAGTTCCAATATGTAATTTTTTAAGATTTTCATAGTACACCTCCTATGAGTTGTGAACTAAAAAGCCCCCTTTATTAGCTGATAAAATCAGGAGAAATCAGCTCCTACTTCATCAATAAATTGTTCATTCTCTATCTACTTATAGTATATACTACTGACTTATCACATTCAAGAAACCGCTTTATTTTTTTAGCTTTTTATGGTATGATAGACAAAATATCTAGGGGAAAACAAATGACCAACGAATTTTTACATTTTGAAAAGATAAACCGCGAAACTTGGCAATCCCTGCATCGCAAATCCACACCGCCATTAACTGAGGAAGAACTGGATTCTATCAAAAGTTTTAATGACCAGATTAGTCTTCAAGACGTTACAGATATCTATCTGCCACTGGCACATCTGATTCAGATTTACAAACGTTCCAAAGAAGACCTTGCCTTCTCAAAAGGCATTTTCCTTCAAAGAGAGAGTAAAAAACAGCCCTTTATTATTGGAGTTTCAGGAAGTGTCGCTGTCGGTAAATCAACCACTAGTCGTCTCTTGCAAATTTTGCTTTCTCGTATCGTTCCTGAAGCAAGTGTTGAGCTAGTTACTACGGATGGTTTTTTATACCCAAATAGTGTCTTAATTGAGCAAGACATTCTCAACCGCAAGGGTTTTCCAGAGAGCTACGACATGGAAGCTTTGCTCAATTTCCTAGACCAACTCAAAAATGGGCAGGATGTTGATATACCTGTTTATTCCCATGAAATCTATGATATTGTCCCTGGTCAAAAACAACGAGTAGAAGCCGCTGATTTTGTCATTGTTGAGGGTATCAACGTTTTCCAAAATCCTCATAATGCCCGTCTCTATATTACTGATTTCTTTGACTTTTCAATCTATGTCGATGCCGCAGTCGAGGACATTGAAAGCTGGTATTTGGATCGTTTCTTAAAACTTCTTAGCTTTGCTCAGGATGATCCAGGCAGCTATTACTACCGTTTCACTCAACTTCCCCTTAGTGAAGTCAAGGATTTTGCCCACCAGGTTTGGACCAGTATCAACCTAACCAATCTCCAGAATTACATTGAACCAACACGAAATCGTGCAGAGGTCATTCTCCATAAATCTAAAAATCACGAAATTGATGAAATTTACTTAAAAAAATAATTTTCCCTTGTCAAAACGTAAGTTTTCAGATATAATGGTATAGTTAGTAAAAATGGAGGTAAGAACATTGGCAAACATTAAATCAGCTATCAAACGCGCTGAATTGAACGTTAAACAAAACGAAAAAAACTCAGCTCAAAAATCAGCTATGCGTACTGCTATCAAAGCTTTTGAAGCAAACCCATCTGAAGAACTTTACCGTGCTGCCAGCTCAGCTATCGATAAAGCAGAAACTAAAGGTTTGATCCACAAAAACAAAGCAAGCCGTGATAAAGCACGTCTTGCTGCTAAACTTGGTTAATCATTAACTGCATACAAAATGAGCTCCTCGGAGCTTTTTTTGTGCACATTATTCTGGAGATTATTATGAAAATCGCAATTATCGGATATTCTGGTGCTGGTAAGTCAACGCTAGCTGAAAAGTTATCTCTCTACTACTCCATCCCAAAACTTCACATGGATACACTCCAATTTCAACCTGGTTGGCAAGACAGTGACCGCGAATGGATGTTGACCGAGATGAAAAGCTTTCTCACCAAGCATGAAGCTTGGGTCATTGATGGGAATTATTCTTGGTGCTATTACGAGGAAAGAATGCAGGAAGCTGACCAAATCATCTTTCTCAATTTTTCGCCATTAACCTGTCTCTTTCGAGCCTTTAAACGGTACCTTACATACCGAGGCAAGGTCAGGGAAAGTATGGCTAAGGGATGCCCCGAGCAATTCAACTGGGAATTTATTCGTTGGATTCTCTGGGATGGTCGAACAAAAAATGCTAAGGATAGATACCAATACTTAAACAATACTTACGGAGAAAAGATGCGCATTCTCCATTCTCAAGCAGAGATCGATTGTTTTTTGCGATCTTTAAAAAAGTAAACAATATAGTAGCATTTCATTAAAATCAGCATGTACTGATTGACTAAAAAATGAAGGTTTTCATCCAGAAAGTCTTCATTTTTTCCTTTTATTCAACAATTAAAAATAACTCGAGCAATTTATAAATCAACAATAAAATTCTCCTAGAAATGAAGAGAATCTTGGTCATAGTTTCTGAGGCGTGATACAAAAAAACTGAAGGAAGTATAGTCCTACTTCTTTCAGTTTTTTATTGTCTCAATTTAGAAAAAACTTCTCCAATCTTACCTTCGATAACTAAATCAGCTTGGCTGTCTTGAGGAGTGCTGGACTTGTTGATAACGACAAGACTTGACCCTGAAAAATAATTGATTAGGCTAGCTGCAGGGTAAACAACTAAGGAAGTTCCACCAATGATCAACAAATCTGCTTGCCGAATGGCTCGAGCTGCGCGACTAAATACATCCATATCCAGAGGTTCCTCATAAAGGGTCACGTCAGGTTTGACCACCTTGCCACAATCTAAGCAGTAGGGAACTGGACCTTCAAGTTCCAAAAAGGCAGTCAAATCATAAAAGCGATGACAGCCCAAACAATAATTACGATCTGCACTACCATGAAGTTTCAAAACTTTCTGAGATCCTGCCATTTCATGGAGGCTATCGATATTTTGCGTCACAATCGCCTTTAATTTGCCTGTTTTTTCCAACAATGCTAGATAATCATGTGCTAAATTCGGCTTGGCATCTGGATAGACCAGATACTTTTTGTAGAAATCAAAAAAATCCTCTGGATAGCGCTCAAACATAGTGCGTGAAACCAGTTGTTCGGCAGTAAAATGGCGACCCAACTTAAGACTATAAACACCATCAGAACTTCGAAAATCTGGAATATTAGACTCTGTAGAAACCCCTGCACCACCGAAAAAGACAATTCTCTGACTTTGGTCAATGATACCTTGTAGTTGTTCAATTTTATCCATTTCACCCCTCCTTAAGCCTTTTGTTCTAAAAAAGTTGAAAACCTTTAGCTTCTGTCAACTAGGCTTTCAACTTTATTTGATTATGATTTAAATGTTAAACTGACTACTTTTGGTCCTTTGACATAATTTGACTTTCTTCAAAATCCTTATTCTCATCTATTATAGGATTGAAGCAATGAACATGCTTATCATTTTGAGAACAAGAGTAATCACATGAATGGAATCTAACTTTAGTCAGCAATCAAAGTTTCTAGACCAACCTTCATCATATCTGTGAAAGTATTTTGGCGTTCTTCAGCTGTAGTGTCTTCTTCTGGGTTAACCAAGCTGTCAGAAATCGTCATAATGGCAAGAGCATCAACATGGTGTTGGGCAGCAAGATAGTAAAGGGCTGCTGCTTCCATCTCCACTGCTTTCACTCCCCACTTACCAAGTTCGATATTCTTCTCAAAGTAATTTGAGTAAAAGACATCTGAAGACAAGACATTACCAACGTGAGTGGTCATATCAAGATCTTTGGCGATATGGTAGGCTTTATCTAGTAAATCAAAGCTAGCGATTTGTGGAAAATCATATAGTGGCCAGTCGTTACGGATGATGTTTGAGTTGGTAGCAGCTGCTTGCGCCAAGACCAATTCACGGACGTGAACATCCTCATTCAAAGAACCAGCAGTTCCGACACGGATCAATTTCTTCACACCGTAATCGACAATCAATTCACGCGCATAGATGGAGATTGATGGCATTCCCATCCCTGTTCCCATAACAGATACACGATGGCCCTTGTAAGTCCCAGTGTAACCAAACATGTTACGGACTTCGTTAAAGCAAACAGCATCTTCTAAAAAGTTCTCAGCGATAAATTTCGCACGAAGAGGATCTCCAGGAAGAAGAATTTTATCAGCAATTTCACCCTGCTTAGCAGCAATATGGATAGACATAGTTTATGATACAAAGAGCGACCAGAAAGCGACTGAAAATTAGGAATCTGACGAGAAATCCTGATTTCACAGTCAGATTATCTATTTTCCGAGCTTTCCGCTCGTGTTCAAATCTGAACACACGCTCTACCTTTCTTTTTTGATATACAAGACAGGCGACAGAGAACAAAGTAAAAATAGGAAACTGGCGACGCATTGTAAATGCTAGACAGTTTATCTTTTTTACACAGTTCTCCGCCCGTATTCAGTTCAGCGAATACAGTTAACCCATCCTTTCTTTTTTAATTGAGTAATTAGAAAAGCTTTCTGCTCGTGTTCAAATTTGAACACACGCTCTACCTTTCTATTATTTTTAATTTGTTAATGAATCCAAAAATGCATAGAGTTTTGCATTCATTTCTCGATAAGCATAGTTACGAATAGCTTCAGACTTTTGAACATAAGTCAATTTTTTGCTTTGTTCTTCCAAAACTTCTTCACCATCCGCAGCAATTAAGAGCTCTACTGCTTCTGGATCAAATTCCAAATGAGCTTGGAAGGCATAGTGTTTAGGACTAAAGCGAATAATCTGACGTGGACAGCCTTGACTGGTCGCAAGGACGATAGCATCCTCTGTTAATCCCGGCATATCTCCATGCCAGTGACCAGTATTTAAAGTTTGTCCAAAAACTTTGACATGATTGTCTTTTAATCCAGCTTCAGTTAGCGTTATTGGAAAAACACCAATCTCACGCTCTGGACTATGCTCATACTCTGCGCCATAAGCAACAGACAAGAGTTGAGCACCAAGACAGACCCCAACAATATAACGATCTGCCTTCATAGCCTTTTGAATCAGCTCAATCTCTGCCTGAGGATCGTAGTATGGAAAAGTTTCCCGATCTTCATCTGGCGATTGAGGTCCCCCCATCACAATTAAGAAGTCGATTTCATCCACTGTCTCTGGTAAGGCTTCATTCTCATAGACTTTGGTCGTGGTCACTTGATGGCCACGATCCTGCGCCCATTTTAGATAAGCGCCCGGCACTTCAAAGGTTTCATGCAGTACAAAATGTACCTTCATCGTTTCTTCTCCCATCTCTTTCGAATCACGTAAGACAGACCAGCCGCAAGTACAAGCGGAATTGTCAAACTCCAAGTTTGGCCTGTAAATCCAAGGCTCAGGGCAATGGCTGTCAGAGGAGCTTTTAAGGTCGTCCCTAAAAAGACGGTCGCTCCTAGTAACATCCCTAGAGCAGGATCTAGATGAATCCCAACTGCTGTCAAAAGCAAGGTCACTAGGTAGCCAGATCCAATCCCTAAGGCAAATGATGGTGTTAAAGTTCCCCCATAAGCACCATTGCGCAAGAGGAAATAAACCAGAATCCCCTTCACTGCAAGAGCCAGTGGAAGATAAGGAATCGACTGGCTAGACAAGAGGGCTTGCGCTAGTATCTGGCCATTTCCCATAAAGATAGGGAAAAAGATTGCTAGTCCCCCCAGCACTAGAAAGGCTAGCGGAAGAGCCCAAAGAATCGACCCATTCTTCCGCCGTTTGTGACTAGCCCGCTTGGCTAGGAAAGCAAAGACCAGAGCCAAGGGAGTAACCAAGAAAGCAATCACAATAGCCTGAAAGAAACTGCTAGCCGACCATGAGACTGCGGACAGGTGATAAATAGCCTCCTGACCAATGATGGACTGAGCGACCCAGGTGGCCAGATAAGTGCTGGTCAAAACCAGTAGAAGGTTCTGCCAACTGTAGGCGAGTCCTAAAGTCTCAAAGACGAACAAGCTACTGGCAAAGGGAACTTGATAGACCGCAGCTAAACCAGCTCCAGCACCACAGACAATCAAGACTTTTCGCTCTTTGAGGGCTAGAGAAAAACCTTTCGCCAAGCGACCAGCTAGAAGAGCCCCAACCTCACGTGGTGCTCCTTCTTTTCCGACCGATGCACCTGCTCCGACAATCGCAACCTGCATCCCTGCATGAAGGAGGTGGGCTAAGAGCGCTGGTTCCCTGTCTCCAGCTAAGTCAATTTGCTGGCGAATAGACAGAATCTTATAACGCTTTTGCAAGACATACCAAAAACCAGCTGCCAAACACCCAGTCACACATAAGACCAAAAATCTACGGAGACCTCCAGCTTCTTGAAATTGCTGGAGTAAATCCGACTTATCTTGGCCAAAGGCCAGCCCCTGCACCCCTTCTAGTAGATAATGACAGGCAATTCCGACCAGACCCGTCCCTATTCCTAATGATAAAGTGGCTAGAAGCACTCTCAGTCCATAGGGAATACTTTGGAGTCGTACTCTCATAACATTACAATTCTGCAAGAATCGCTTTCAGCAAGCCTTTAAAGTCGCCTTTGACACGTTCGGTCACTTCTACCACTTCTTCGTGGTTGAGTTCTTCTTGGAAACCAGCAGCAAAGTTGGTAATACATGAAATACCAAGAACTTTCAAGCCAGAGTGAGCTGCAACGATGACTTCTGGAACGGTTGACATTCCGACAGCGTCTGCACCAAGTGTCTTATAAGCACGGATTTCAGCTGGAGTTTCATAAGTTGGACCAGTTACACCGATATAAACACCGTCATCAAGTTTAACACCAAGCTTTTCAGCAACTGCATGAGCTGTAGCACGGTATTCTGGAGTGTAGGCTTTTGACATGTCTGGGAAACGTGGACCGAAGTCATCTAAGTTTTCACCGATTAGAGGGTTTTGGCCTGTCATATTGATGTGGTCAGTGATAGCCATCAAAGTACCAGGACCAAAGCCGATACCACCAGCAGCATTGGTAACAATCACACCTTCACAGCCTAAAACTTTCATAACACGAACAGGGAAAGTAACAACTTCCAGCGGATTTCCTTCATAGAAATGGAAACGTCCTTGAAGGGCTAAAACTTTACGTCCTGCAAGCTCACCGTACACCAATTTTCCAGCGTGTCCAACAACAGTAGAACGTCCCCAGTTTGGAATCTCAGCATAGTCTACCACAACTGGATTTTCAATTTCTTCAGCAAGTTCGCCAAGTCCTGATCCAAGAATCAAGCCGAACTCTGGTGCTTCTACTCCCTTTTCTTTTAAGAAAGCAGCTGTTTCATTGATTTTTGCTAATAATGTCATTGTCTGTCTCCTTCATAATCTTTTAAAAATTGACCGATTTTGTCAAAGGTTTTTGCATTTCGAATAGTAATATTACGATAGAAAGGCATCTTAAGCAGGTACTTGTGATAGGCTGTTTTGCTATAGGTTTCTTCTGACAATTTGCCCCAGAAGATCCCCAGTTTCCCGAAATGAAGCACTTCATCTACCAGTTCCATACTTTCGACTTTCTCGATGACTTGCTTGATATCCAGTCCCTCAGTATAAAAGAGAACATCCTTTCGAGCCATTTCTTGGAACCACCATTCCGGAAGAGTTCTAAGCTCCTCTTCGTAGTCTTCTTGACTTAACAAGGAAAAACGTTGGATAAATGGATAATGTTCTTTAAAGAAATCCTGTAGCCTCTCAACCAACTGAGTTCTAGGTATACTAGTATCAAAGAAAATATTGCCACTATTGATGTAGGTTTCAACATTTTCCAATTCCAACTCTGTCAATTCTTGACGAAGCTGGGCCATGACCACCTTATGTTTTCCACCGACATTGATCCCTCTAACCAGTAATGCCAAGCGAGTCATCTTAAACCAATTTATCTAAGAAGCTTTCACCAATCATAGCCTTATCTACGCCAAAGTTATCAGCGATTGTTGCCGAAATATCAGCAAAATGACCGATTGGTAAGTGTCCATTTCCTTTTAGTGATGGGCTATAGGCCAAAAGTGGAATGTATTCACGAGTATGGTCTGTACCAGCATAAGTAGGGTCATTACCATGATCGGCAGTAATCATAAGTAGATCATCTTCTCTCATAGCAGCGATAAGTTCTGGCAAACGTTCATCAAACTCGTGCAAGCAATCGCGGTAACCATGTGGATCACGGCGGTGACCGTAAAGGGCATCAAAATCGACCAAGTTAGTGAATGAGAATCCTTTTTCAAACTCAGCAAGGCCCATTGTTGTCAAAAGCGTATCAATTCCATGGCTATTTGACTTATTGTGGCCCATATCATGGTTCACCCCAGCACCATTAAAGATATCGCTAATCTTACCTACTGAGTAAGTATCAATACCTGCTTCGTTGAGTTTGTCCAAAACTGTGGGAGCAAATGGTGATACAGCCAAGTCACGACGATTTGCAGTACGTGTGAAGTTCCCAGGCTCACCAACATAAGGACGTGCAATAATACGACCTAGAAGAGCTGGACGTTCTAATGTAATCGAACGAGCGTACTCACAAATACGATAGAGTTCATCTAAAGGAATAATGTCTTCGTGGGCCGCGATTTGAAGAACCGGGTCAGCTGATGTATAGATGATCAACTCGCCTGTTTCCATTTGACGTGGTCCAAAATCATCGATAACAGCAGTTCCTGAGTAAGGTTTGTTTGCTTCACGGATTACTTTACGACCTGAAAATTCTTCAATCTTTGTAAGGATTTCTTCTGGGAATCCATTCCAGAAAGTATCGAAAGGTTCAGTGATATTGAGGCCCATGATTTCCCAGTGACCTGTCATGGTGTCTTTACCTAATGATACTTCCTCAAGTTTAGTGTAGTAACCACTAGGATTTGCCTCTGTGGGAACCGTTTTAAGGGATGTCTCACGCTCGATGTTCCCAAGACCAATCTTAGCCATGTTAGGAACATTCAAACCAACTGATTTTGAAATATGGCCAAGTGTATCAGATGCTCCATCTGGAACCCCTGCATTGACAAAGTTATTAGCATCTGGTGCTGCACCGATTCCTACAGAATCTAGTACCACCAAGTGAATACGATTAAATTTTGGCATAGTGTGTCTCCTTTTTTGATTATTTTGATTATTTCCCTTTTGTTGAAGTTAAAACCTGAACGCCAGCTTGCCCTGCAACAATCACTTTATCAACCATTTGATTAAATAAACCGTGCTCAACAATACCGACCTGAAGATCCAGTTGATGACCAAAAGCAATCGGGTCTTCAATAACACCTAAATCAAGATCAATGATGAAATTTTTCATATCCGTCACAAAACGTTGGCCATCTTTTTCACGAAAACTTGGCTTATAACCAGCTTTTTCAAAACGACGGAAAACCTGTTCTGCTCCGTATTGGACAACTTCGACAGGTAGTTTGAAAGCGCCCAGTTTCTCAACCATTTTGCTCTCATCTACCACCCAGATATACTGTTTGGTTGGTGTTGCAACTACTTTTTCCATTAGAAGTGCACCACCGCCTCCTTTGATACCATTAAACTGGCGATCTACCTCATCAGCTCCATCAACAGTCACATCAACCTCATCCACCTCATCAATAGACTTAAGCGGTATATTCAAGCCTTGTGCCTGATTCGTCGTTACACTCGAAGTCGTTACGGCTGTAATTTGAAGTCCTTCCTCCTTGATTCTACGACCAATCTCCTCTACGAAATAATAGGCAGTCGAGCCTGTTCCAAGTCCTACAACCATTCCATCGGTTACGAACTCAGCAGCCTTGATGCCTGCTATTTTTTTCAGATTTTCCACTTAAACACCTCCAAACAAAAAGCTACTTCTATTATAACATGAATACGCTTTAAATTCATCCTTGCACTAGAAAAACCCGAACATTTTATTTCGGGTTTCTGATTCTTATTTAACCATGTCAGGATCGTAGTCATAAAATCCTGTGTCAAGGAAACGATTTTTAGGATGGAGCTTGCGAACTTCTTCATCAAGCAAGAAAGCTTGGTCATGTGTAAAGTTCCCTTCTTGAATCAAATTGCGCGCTTGGATAAAGAGTTTTACAATTTCTACAAAATTTTGGCCTGGAGTGTAGAGACCTTCTAGTTTCCAATGAGTGAAATCATGCTCTACCAACTCTGGCAATTTGGTCATCAAATCGAGGTCGTTATTGGCAAAAATGTGAGTTCCATGATTGTCTTCAAAAATAGAGTAATGGCTATCTGGATCACTAGGCTCTGCTAAGAAGAGGTCGCGTTGACGTGTTTTTTCATCATCAATCTGAGTAAAATTATAGTAATTCTGCAAGAGTGGACGCTTAGAGTGGTGGATAACGCTTGCTCCATAGACCAAAATTTCAGCAGGAATTTCCAAAATCTCAGGCATTTTAAAGAGTTCAGCTGATGGAATTTCACGAGCCAATACTGCCTCAGAAGCGCCAGCCTTTTGTCCCCAGAAATTGATCTGACGGCTGCTAGTTACCATGGTTGAGGCATCATATATGGTTTTAAAAGAATAACCATCGCGATTTACAACATAAAAAACACCCGCATCCCCAACAGTAATGTAGTCTGTTTTAATTTCTTCCAAGAAATCAAGGAAGGGCTTGATACGATCCATCATATCCTGATGCATAAGGGCATTGACCGCTACGATCAATTCCTTACCTGCATCATGAACCAGACCAGCTATGGTTCTCAGTTCATCATAAGAAAAAGTCTTTGGTAGGCGAAGTCCAAAATCTTTCTCACCAACATAGATGCGGTCAACTCCCGCCTCTAGTAATTCTTTTACTTGTTCAATGCTTTCAGCAGTTACTGTAATAATAATCTTTTCCATAAGAAAAATTATACCACATTTCTGAAAAATCAGCTATGGGCAATCTATTTTTTAAGAAAAGTTATACTCTTCACTTTTAGAAAAAGAAAAGTGAACCACCTTTACTAGAGTTCACTTTATATTCTTTTATGCTTGTATTTCTTCAACAAGGTAACCATCATTCATGATAAAGACACGGTCCACCTTATCGAGAAGTCTGGTGTCATGCGTAATCATCACTACTCCTCTTCCCTGTTCATGTGCAATTGAAGCAAGCATATCCGTCACTTGGTAGGCTCTTTGTGTATCAAGACTAGCTGTTGGTTCATCAGCAAGTACGATGCTGGGATTATTATAGAGTGCTCTTGCAATTGCTGCTCGTTGACGTTCTCCCCCAGATAAGGCCTTTGGATAATGATTTTGAACTTTGTTCAGGTCCAACAAATCAAATAACTCTTGACGGTCACTTTTCGAAGATTTGTCTTTATCTAGTCGATCAATTAGGTCTAATTGTTCCTTAACGGTTAAAAAAGGAATCAGATTTGAAGCCTGTAAAATAAAACCAAATTCCTTAAACCGAAGATCTGTTTTCTCTTTTTCAGTCAAATTACCCGTTTCTGTTCCCTTTACTAAAATCTTCCCACCTGTAGGCTCCTGCAACTGCCCTAAGGTGGTCAAAAAGGTTGTTTTACCAGATCCAGAAGGACCAACTATGGCAACAAATTCACCTGCATTTAGTTGAAAGTTCGTCTCGTGTAGTGCAACGACTTTCATATTTCCTTCTCCGTAACTTTTCGTCACTTGCTTCATTTCTATCAATGGTGTCATATAAGTCTCCTTATCATTCTGCAATAGCCGTTATTGGATCAACTTTGAGCAAACGAGGGAGAGAAATCACTCCTCCAAGTAATGCCATCAAACAAATTCCCAAACTCAATCCTAAATATGCTAACCAATTTGGATAGAAAACGAAGGTTGCAGGTAAAACAAGGATGACACCTACAATTGCCAATAAGGCTAGACCGATCCCAAAACCTGCCAGCAATATAATTTGACAAAAAAGCGACCAAACAATAGTTTTAACCTGAATTCCTTGAGCTCTCATAATCCCATAGAGGCCTAGTTTTTGAATAGTAATAATATAAATAAAAATACCAATAATAAGACCTGATATGATAATCATCGCTAAAATCATGCCTGAAAATACGTTTACTTGAGGTGTGTAGCCCGGAATATGGGCAATCATGTTTTGAATGGTTAATTGACTTAAACCATCAGCAGATAGCTGAACATCATTTTTTAAGACCAAAGCAGAAATCGAGCGACCTGCATTCAGACTACCTTGCAAGGTCCAATAGCTAGTCAAATTTGTAAATACTACAGGTTCTGTAAAAAACTTATTCCCTTTCGTAAGTCCAACGATTGTATAAGAATTTTCACTTCCATTCAGTTGAATGACATCGCCTAGTTTAATTCCATAGTTTTCAAAAGACTGATCAACTACCACTTCTTGGTCATTTTCTGGGTAACGCCCTTCAATCAAGGTTGGCGAGATAAAACTGTTCCACTCTTGACCAAAAATAGAGACATTTATCTTGTCACCGTTGTTAACAAGGTTTGTTACCGCAAACATGTAGCTTAGGGGAACAGCATCCCCAGACACTTTATCTTTGTAGTCTTTTTCAGGTATAAAGGATGCAGTCAGATTATCATTTGCATAATCGGATAGAACAACTCCTGTTGCTTGCCAATTATCAATAGCAACCCTATTATTTCGAACGAGTCCTAAAGCCAAACTAGTCATAAAAAAGACCATAAAAGCAATGAGAAAAATGGTTGTTAGAATTAAACTGTATCGCAGTTTATTCTGTAAAATTTCTTTGATAGCAAGATACACCGCAAATCTCCTTTTACTTTTCTAAGAGTGGAAAAAGCTCACTCAGCATCAAAAATAAAAGACAGAAAAATCTGTCTTTCATGCAAATCTTTTCATTCATCCTACAAAGTGGTTCTAAATCTACGGAAACAACCAGCAATTGCTACTTATATTTATTTCGCTTCCTCATTACAAAAACTTGAACAGCCAAGATGTTTTGAGTGTTTACCCATCCTATCATCTTTGGGTAAGAGTGTCAAGAAATTTGTTTCATCATTTGAAAACAGACTTTATTCTTTTTGTAACCTTACTGTAATAATTTTTTTCTTGAAAAATGGTAAAATGAAAGAGTACTGTTAAGGAGAGAATCATGCCCGTAAGAAAATATCAATCGTATGAGTTTGAAGAAGAGGAAACTCAAACAACGCTATACCAAGACTATGTTCCAGAAACAACTTCCGTTGCTAGTTTGAAGGAAGTTCTTTTCTTTGTAAACATTGCTTGTTTTTGCGTCTTTTTAGCCTTGTTTAGCTTTATCTTTTTAGCCCTCAAGTTCAATACAGTTCTGGCTTTTAGCCTAGCAATTGCCTTGAGTTTAGCGGCATCAAACTTTCAACGTTCAATGATTAAGAAGAAATTATATTAGATTCAAAAGGTCGGGATTTTTGTCCCGACCTATTTTTTATAAGATAACTAAAAGACTGCAACTAGAAAAGCGATACTTGGTCTACCGCTTTCTAAGTCACAGCTTTTTTTATTTATTTTTACGCTTGGATGGTGTTTGGATGGCGATTTTTACTTCAAAAATCGTACCATGTGGTTTGTTATCCTTAACACTGATGGTTCCTTTTAAGGCATCGACAATCTGCTTTGCCAAGGATAAACCTAGCCCAAAGCCACCTTTTTGGCGAGTACGAGCTTTGTCAACTCGATAAAAGCGATCAAAAATTTTCTTTTTATCTGTTGCAGAAATACCAATTCCATCATCAGCTACTGACAAATAGAGATTACGCTCCGTCGTAGCAATGACAAAATGAATATCTCCTTCTTCTTCTGTGTACTTGACAGCATTGTCAAACAAGATAGTCATCAGTTGCTTAAGAAGAAGCTTATCTGTTATGATGGTCCGATGAATACGATTTTCAAAATGAAAAGCACGGTTATTTTCAGACGCAATCATTTCATAGCTGGTAAAAGTTGTGTTAAAGAAATCCGGCTCTACCTCTCCTAACTCCGGTTTAATACCGTCATCACGACGAGCTAAATTAAGTAGATTAGTCGTTAAAAATCGCATGTTCCGAACTTCTTCTAGACTGGAGGCAATACTCTCACTTGACTCCATAATAGTTGCCTCAGGTTTTCTGAAAAGAGTTTCTAGACGATTTTGAAGAACAGCCAATGGAGTTCGTAACTCATGACTGGCATTTTCCACAAAGCTCTGTTGCTTTTGCATGCTCTCAAGTAAAGGTTTAACACTGACACGCGCAAGATAAAGGCTGGCAAGGATGGATAAAATCCAGAAGCTAGCCATGACTACCACGATTAATTGCTCATGATTTTGACTGATTTGCTCTATCTGACTGGTATTCATCAAAACCGCTGCATACTTAATATTGGTCGAGACAGAATCGATATTTATTTCAGATAAAATCACTCGGTAAATCTCATCCTGACCGTAACTATTCTGAACATGAAGTTGTCGAATATGATTCAAATCCTTTTTATTAAAAGTAATCTTATCAAGACCTAAAAAGCGGTTGCCAGTCACTAATTGATTCAAATTTGAATCCAACAAAATCACTTCTGTATTGGAACTGACCGTTGGTTTTTTATCCGTTGATGGAGTCACGGATTGACTATTGAGATCTTTGACTTCATCTGTTGCTCGATTGACAGCCAACTGGATGACATCTTGAGGATTGCCACTGAGAGACAGAAGCTTCTCATCCACTGAGGTGTAGAGACTAGAGTGCATAACCTGCAAGATAATCAAGGTCATAGCAGAGAAAATCAGAGTAAATACTCCAAAGTTACGGATAAAGTAGCTAAAATCTTCTGCATACCAATTCTTTTTAAATTTATTAAACATGTTTTAAAATATACCCAACACTACGCAAGGTTTGGAGGTTTTCAGCAAAGACTGATCCCTTTAATTTCTTACGAACTTTTGATACGTAAACCTCTACGACAGAGATAGTGGTGTCACTGTCAAATCCCCACAAACGGTCAAAAATTTGTGTTTTTGGTAAGATAACATTTTGATTTTGGAGGAAATAAACCAAAAGATCAAATTCTTTACCTAATAGTTCAACAACAGTATCATTAACTCTAACCTCATTGGTAGATAGATTAACTGTCAAATCACCATAAGAGAGGGTGTTTTCATTGAATTTGCCAGAACGTTTGAGAAGCGCCTGGATACGCATCTTGAGTTCTTCTAGATAGAATGGTTTTGTTAGATAATCATCTGCCCCAAGCTCAAATCCATGACCTTTGTCATCGAGACTTTCCTTTTCTGTCATGATAAGAACTGGTGTCGAAACGCCTTTTTCACGTAATTCTTTCAAGACTTGGAAACCATTTTTTTCAGGCAACATCAAATCAAGCAGAATCAAATCATAAACGCCACTTTCAGCCTCATAGAGACCTTCTTCACCATCAAAAACTTGCATGACATCCGCAAAATCATCCAGAAAGTCAAAGACTGAATTTGAAAGGCCTAGGTCATCTTCCACTAATAGAATCTTGATCATCAAAAATTCCTCCTTATTATACCTATTATAGCAAAAATATCTTAAAAAAAACTCAACTTCCCTTGTTTTTCCTAGAGAAAGTTGAGTTTTTGTCATCTAGTTAGACTAGAATCTTTTAAGCTTTGCTAAATTGAACAACAGCTGCTTCAACTGCTGCTTTTTCACGTTTAATCAATTCAACGCGTGCTGCGATTTCCTTGATTCCCATACCGATGTTACGGCTAAGAGCTAGGTCAGAAAGTTGAGGCTCAAAGAAGGCCTTGTATTCTGCCAAGCGTTGTTCTGTCTTAAATACATGGGCAGGCAGAATAACAAAGCTATCAAAGCTCATATCTCCACCAAGAGCAGCCTTAATCCAATCCCAATTTTCACGCGCCCAAGCCCAAACTGGTTCCTGAGTTTCCTTATGACCTAAGAACTGATAATACCATGCAGACAAATCTTGAGGTTTGACCACAAATTTGTCCTTCCAAGAAGCAATCAAGATTTGGATATTATCCGCATCTGTACTGTAGGCAAGCGCAGCTGCTAATTGACGTTTGAAAACTGCATCTGTTGCGTGAGTATAAGTATCAAGATAAAGTGCTAACAAATCTTTAGTCTCATGATGTTTCATTTCATTGATGAGAACTTGTGAACGGATAGCTGCTGGAAGGCCTGCAAGATTTTCCTTGTGGGCTGCGAAGATTTGGCTAGCGACTTGACTAGCTTCTGCATCATTTGAACGAATCATCATCGAAACAGCCAACTGACGAACCAATTCATCCTCATCTGATTCTCCGTCTTTAGCTTCAAAACCAAGACGGTCATAGTTATGACGAGCCAATTTAGCAACCAATGCTTTGAAGGCTCTTTCAGCTTCTGTACCTTCATCGATAAAGCGCTCAAGGGCAGAAATCACTTGAGAAACGGCTGAAACGACGAGGTAAGATTCTTCTTTAGCAAGTTTATCAAGAACTGGGAGCAAGTCAGCATAAGAAATGTGTCCTGCTTCAGCAAGTAAACGACGTTCTTGAACGATTTGCAGTTTGCTTGTGTTATCAAGTTCAACCAATTCTGAAAGGATAGCATCCAGTAATTGACCTTGATAGTCAGTAATGTAGTGGGCAGTATTTTCAGTGTTGAGACGAAGAGCTGATTTGTTTTCAGCAAGAAGCGCAGCGTAACCTGGAATTTCGATGCTTTCAGTTTCGAGAGTATCTGGTAGGCCTTTCCAGTTGCTGTTAAGCGGCACTACCCAAAGACGGTTCTTGTCTTCATGCTCACCGATGAAGAATTGTTTTTGCGAAATCTTCAAAACATCATTTTCAACTGTGGCAGTGAGAACTGGGTAACCAGGTTGTTCCAACCAAGAATCCATAAATGCTGCAACATCACGACCTGATGCTTGACCAAGGGCATTCCAAAGGTCACGACCAATGGTGTTTCCGTACTGATGTTTTTCAAAATAAGCGTGCAAACCTTTAGCAAAATCAGCATCTCCTAGCCAACGACGAAGCATGTGCATAAGACGGCTTCCTTTGGCATAAACGATAGCACCGTCAAAGAGCGTATTGATTTCATCTGGGTGTTTGACTTCGACGTGAACAGATTGAACACCATCCGTCGCATCGCGTTCAAGAGCAAGAGATACTCCACCTGTTTGGAAGTCCTCAAAGATATTCCAACTTGGCTCGATAGCATCCACACAGACGTATTCCATCATGTTAGCGAAGCTTTCGTTGAGCCACAGGTCATCCCACCACTTCATAGTCACAAGGTTACCGAACCATTGGTGAGCAAGCTCATGGGCAATGACAAGAGCAACTTGTTGACGGCTGGCAAAAGTAGAATTCTCATCCACAACCAAGTATACTTCACGGTAGGTAACTAGACCCCAGTTTTCCATAGCACCTGCTGAGAAGTCAGGAAGGGCGATATGAAGAGATTGAGGAATTGGGTACTTGACTCCGTAGTAGTCTTCGTAAAACTCGATAGAACGAACGGCGATATCTAGTGAGAACTCAAGGTTTGAAAGTGGATGTGCCTTGGTTGAGTAAACACCTACCAAGGTACCATTTTTAGTTTTAGCCGTTACTCCTTGCAAATCACCAGCTACGAAAGCCAGCAAATAAGAAGACATGCGAGGTGTTGTCTCAAATTTCCAGATACCTGTTTCCTTACGGTTTTCAACATCAATCTCAGGCATGTTTGACAAGGCCAATTCGCCTTCTGCTTGGTCAAATCGAAGAGCAAGGTCAAAAGTTGCTTTAGCTTCTGGCTCATCCACACATGGGAAGGCTTCGCGGGCAAAGTGACTCTCAAACTGAGTAGACAAGACTTCCTTCTTAACACCATCAACTGTGTAGTAAGATGGGTAGATCCCTGTCATGTTGTCTGTGATTTTCCCTGAAAAAGCGATGACCAAATCAACTGAACCTGCTTCTGCAAGTTGGATATGAAGGGCTTCGTTTTCGTTATCAAGAGTGAATGGACGAGCTTGAGCTGCTACTTCTACAGAAGCGATTTCTAAGTCCTTTTGGTGAAGGGAAATACGGTCACTCTTAGCTTGACCAGTAATGGTTACTTTTCCTGAAAACGTCTTAGTCTCACGACTCAAGTCTAAAAATAAATCATAATGTTCAGGAACAAATGTTTCAATATAATGTTCTACTGCTTGCATCATATTCTCCTATTCTATAATTCTGAGCAAATGCTCTAGTTCAAACATACCTATTTTATCATATTTTAAGTCAGAAAAAAGCTTTGGACGGCGATTTCCAAAACTTTCTTCCTTCTAGTAGTCTACAAAGGGTATACCTTGCGAAATTCTTCCAAAACAACCTTGCTGTCAGGTGTAAAATCCAGACCTGCTTCTCCTAACCAGTCTTTGAAAAAGTCTTCATGAACCTGACGCCAATAGGCGAGGGATTTGTCACCTTCCCCTTCTTTGAAGGCATGATCAGCAGACACTTGATGGAAAGGCTGAACGGAAACCTTTGTAATTTCAATAATGCAGATAGCTTGATCCTTACTGTCTAAAATAACATCAAAGGTCCCTTCTTGGGGAAGGGGTTCGTCCTCTACTGCGTAAAGATCGTAAGCTGAGGCAGTTGCTGTTTTTTCGCCTTTTAAAACCAAATCTGCCAAGAGATCGGCCTCCACTCCAAAGGCCCAGGCATCTATCTCATCACCGATAGAGGGATTGATTTTCTTGTAGATATTCCACATTTCTTGCGGTGTCATGGGTTGCTCCTTTGTATTTTTTTACTTTCTTCTTTTATACGTTTGAGATGATCTGGATGGTCAATCTCTAAATTAAAAATCTCCGGAATAGAACTGTAGTGGATAATGCACTCAATCCCCATCTGATTCATTTTTTGTATGAAAGAAGCATTCAGATAACCTGCTACAGCAATGTCAATCTTTTTAGTCTTTGCTTTTTCCTTCATTTGTCGGAGTAAGTCTAACATAATTGGATTTTCCATATCATGCCATTGACTGTTCCTCACAGTCGCAAAAACAAAAGAAGTCAAATCATTCATTCCAACTACAATCTTTGAAATGCCCGTTTCCAGTATCCTGTCTAAGTCAAAATAAGCTGATGGTAATTCAATCATCGTGCCGATTTTACCAGTAAAACCATGCTGACGTAACACTGTAATAGCTCGTTTTAATTGGTCTGCATCATTAACAAAAGGAAAAATAACAGACAGATTGGGATTGGTTTGATAAACTTCTATAACGACATGTGCCTCAGCCTGAAATTCATCTGGACACGCCAATAAACGCCTAGTCCCTCTATATCCAAATAATGGGTGGCGTTCGTCAAAATACTCTTTAGTCCCGTCTAGACTATTTGCTTCTGCATTTGTTAACTCTGAAAAGCGATACCAGACTTCTTCATCTGAGTACAAATGACAAATAGTGTCTAGATAATCTTTTACAAATTTCTGACAACTTGGTAACAGAATGTTTTGGTTGAGCTCTCTTAGCAAGTATTCCCCACGAATCATACCGATATGGTGAAATAGTTGAGGATAAACTTTTTCAACAATTTGTTCTCCACTAAGAGCCAGTTGGTTTCTCATCTTTCACCTTCCAATTCATGTAAGAGGTCTTGTCCAATTCTGGAAATCCTCGTAACTCTGCCTTCACCTTCAATACTAAAGGTGAGGCATTGTCTGCAGTAATCTCTTCTAAATTCAACCAAATTGCATTTGCTGAATCATTGCTTCCATCAAGAAGCTTCTGAGGAAGGGATTGTTGAGAGCGTTTGAAATCGAGTACGATATCATAAAAGGCCATGATATGGTGTACTGCGAAATCTTGCCCTTCTTCCTGAACTATCACATCATAAATCCTGGGTTTTGAATAAGAGCTTATCGCATATCCCGTCTCTTCCAGAACTTCTCTCTTGAGAGTTTCTGTCAATCCCTCACCGAGTTCCTGACTACCACCCGGTAAATCAAAACGATACTGATAAGGTCCTCTCGTTTTCTCAACGCAAAGCAATTTCCCATTCTCATAGCAAACGCCATAGACACCAAAGTGATTTTTGATTTCCATATTCCACTCTTTCTAAAAGTCAAAGATTTCTAGCTCACCTTATCCCTTAAAAGGAAAGAGGCTATAGATTTCATGTTCCTTGATATACTTCTTCAGTATCTCCATATTCTCTTCAATTTTTGCCTGAATATCTGTCTCTTCGCACGTTGACTCAGCAATAAAGAGGTGAATCTTCAATAAATCTGTCAAGTATAGCAGACGGCGTTCCATTTCTGATTCAAGACTTGAAGCTTGCTCGATTTTTGCAAGCTTGTGCTCCAAGCTATCACCATTCAAAAATCTCTGATGAACTCTCCTTCTTATGTTTCGAGTGGATTCCTCCCCTTGTTCCAACGGAGATAAAAGCAGTTTTTTATAGGCAGATAGTTTATTTTCTGTTTCTCTTTCCATCCAGGCCAATAAAACCAGAGAGCTATCAACAAAGGTCCAAGTGTTATAATTTCCTTCAAATGGGACTTGTATGACACTCTCCAATAATTTCTTAGTCATTTCCTCTTGACCACCTAGATAAAGTAAATAGGCCAGATGATTCAGCGATTCGAGATAGCTAGCTTGGGTTTTCTTATTCTTTTTTTAAATTTTATCTAAATAGAGATGTAGTCTGGATGATTTTCCAGTTGTTCAACTACTTCTGGTAGCTTCATTTGAAATCCTTTCTATTCTTTTTTAAAATTTTAAATAGATTTTAGTCAACTAATCCAACTCTGCTCGACTGAACAAGTCTTTCATAGCTTCGATATCATCGCAAAATTCTTTAAATTCTAAAGTGAATTTAGCCAAGGCGTCCACCTTGGAAGAATAGGCGCAAAACATACTTCCTTCAGGATCAAAGTCGATATCATCGCTTAATTCAGGCATTTTTTCCTCCAAAAATACCAAAGCTAGCGATTCCCAATCGTAGCCATTTCCTTCGGCTCCTTCGTCTTCTCGAGTATCAAACACTTCCTGTCTATATTCTCCATCAGGGTAATAAATGAGCGACCCTCGAACATTTTTAGGATCCTCATCATATACAAGCAGGCTAAAAGGGGCAATTTTTTCATTTATGTTTTCGTAATCTATCATTTCTTAACTCCTTATTGTATTTGTTAATTATCAATGAAACTGCATAAATCTAGTATGCTTACTAGCTTTCAAAGGTCATAAAGCAATCATGCTGATTATAATAATTCAAAGCTTCGACCAAGTCTTGGTGACTTGCATTTGGTTTTTCCTCAAGTGCGACTGCAAGGACATCAATCAACTGCTCTCCATAGTAGACTAGCTGGAGATGTTGATCCGATGCATCAGCTGGGTAGACATCACGGTCTTCCATAACATCTGGATAATCTGATACCCAATCTGATAAGTTTCATTACGCTCCTCTAGATCCTCCTTGGCATACAAACAGATACCTGTATCTCCAATTTCATAGGGGTCAATCTCTTCCCACTCTGATAAAAACCGATAGTAAAGATTGGGCAAGACAAATCCAAACTCATCTCTTTTCATGGCTTACCTCCACATATCAACTGAGTATCAACTATATTACTTCAAAGACCAACCACCATCAATCGTCAGGATTTGTCCCTGCATGGCAGATGCATTCCCACTTGCTAGAAAAAGTGTAACATCTGCTATTTCCTCTGGCTCAATCCAGCGTTTGATGGGTGTTTCACTTGCTACCCAGTCTGCCAATCCACCTGGTTCAAAGTCAGCTGCCGTCATGCCCGTCTTGACTGCACCTGGTGCGATTCCAAAGACCTGGATACCTGCTTCTGCATAGTCCAAAGCCAACTGTTTGGTAAATCCTGCCAATGCATGCTTGGATGAGGTATAGGCGTTGCCTCCTCCACCAGCTAAACTTGAAGCAATGGAGCACATATTGATGATGATTCCATGTTTATGTTCCAGCATTTTTGTTAAATAATAGCGGGTCAACTCTACTGGAGTTACGTAATTGATTTCAAAAATCTCTTGGATTTCTTGGGCGGATTGTTCTAGTAAGGGCTTGTAGTCATCCAATACACCTGCCGTATTACATAAAATATCCACCTGAGGGCACCAGTCAAAAATTAGTTCCAAGTCAAGCGTTAAATCACGTTGTAGAAAGTGAAAGTCACCTTGTAAGGCAGGCTTTTCACCCTGATCCACTCCGAAAACCTGATAACCTTTTTCTAAAAAGAGTCGAGCTTGAGCCAGACCAATCCCTGAACTTACTCCCGTAATCAATACACGTCTAGTCATGCACTTCTACCCAGTCTGTTGCTAGGACATCACATGGTGTCGGACTCCACATGGAAAAACCTTCCCCTTCACCAGACACGTTGATGAGGAAATAGGGTGTCACTTCAAGAGCGACCCCGTTTTGCTCGATAGTGTCAAAAAGTTGGACATAGTTTTCAGCTCCACCCCAGCCAGTACGTACGTATTTCTTTTTTGTCTTTAGTCCTGGTAAAATTTCTTCAAATGTCATGTTTTTCTCCTTTGTTATCTATAAATCTTAATTTAATTATAACAAAAAACCGTTTTCCAACGGCTTTTTGACTGTGATTTCTTAAAATGCATTTTTTCCTAAGGCAAATCATTCCCTGCTGCTAGGTAAATCTCATACCATTCTTTTCGAGTTAGAGTCAAGTTACTTGATTGACTAGCTTCTATCAAATGTTTAGGGTTAGTTGTTCCTACTACTGCTTGCATCTTAGCTGGGTAACGTAACACCCAAGCGATAGCAATAGCTGATGGGCTTACACCGTATTTTAAGGCTAGTCGATTTAGAACTTCATTTAGATCATGAAATTGCTCTTTTCCAACAAAATTACCCTTAAAATAGCCAAACTGCAAGACTGACCAGGCCTGAATGACTATATCGTTTAGTTTGCAGTATTCAAAGACGCTTCCATCACGCACAGCTGCCTTATTACCTTCCATATTGACATGGAAACCTGCTTCAAAACCTGGCGTGAAAGCTGCACTTAGCTGGAGCTGATTGATCGTTAGAGGCTGTTTGACTTCTTTCTTCAGCAATTCCATCATCATTGGATTTTGGTTGGATACACCAAAATCTCTAACCTTGCCCTGTTTGTGTAAGATTTCAAAAGCTTCTGCCACTTGGTCAGCTTCCATCAAGGCATCTGGGCGATGGAGAAGCAAGCTATCTAGATAATCAACCTGCAATCGTTTTAGAATCCCATCAACTGACTCTAAAATATAATCTTTTGAAAAATCAAAATAGGTAAATTCTTCTATGCGAATGCCACACTTGGACTGAATCCACATCTTTTCTCGCAGGTCAGGACGATTGTTTAACACTTGACCCAGTAATTCTTCGCACCGACCACGACCATAGATATCTGCCAAGTCAAAGGCGTTGATTCCCACAGATAGGGCTGTTTCTACCAGCTCTTCAACTTCTTTTACAGACTTATCACTAATTCGCATCATGCCTAGGACAATTTCTGATAGTTCTCTTTTCTCTTGACCAAATGGAATGTATTTCATGGCAACTTCCTCCGTTTTTATTCATTATAAAGCAGAATGACACTTTTATCAACTGCTACCTCACAAAAGAAAAGAACCAGCTTAAACTGGTCCTTTTAAATCTTACCCAATCACACTTCCGTTTGGTACAGCTGGATCAACTGTGAGAAGGGTTAATTTTCCATCATGTTCAGCTGAGAGAATCATCCCTTGGCTGACATATTTTTTCATCATCTTACGCGGTTTGAGGTTGGCAACGATTTGGACTTTCTTGCCGACCAATTCTTGTTCGTTTGGATAGTATTTAGCAATTCCTGAAAGAATTTGACGATCTTCACCATCACCTGCATCCAAGCGGAATTGAAGCAACTTATCAGAACCTTCCACTTTAGACACTTCTTTGACTTCGGCAACACGGATTTCAACCTTGTCAAAGTCCTCAAACTTGATTTCTTCCTTGTTTAGTTTGAGTTCAACTTCGTCTGGGTTCCACTCTTTTTCGACTGCTGGTTTGTTGCCTTCCATTTGTTCCTTGATATAGACGATTTCTTCTTCCATATCCAAACGTGGGAAGATTGGTGTTCCTTTGGCAACTACAGTCACATCTGCTGGGAAGTCAGCCAAGCTCAAGTTTTCAAGGCTCGCTACTTCTTCCAAGCCAAGTTGATTCAATACTGCACGACTGGTTTCCATCATAAATGGCTCAATCAAGTGAGCGACGATACGAAGGCTGGCTGCCAAGTGGCTCATAACACTTGCCAATTGATCACGAAGAGCTTCATCCTTAGCCAGTACCCATGGAGCTGTCTCATCGATGTATTTGTTGGTACGTGAGATAAGAGTCCAAACTGCTTCTAAAGCACGTGGGTAGTCAACTGCTTCCATGTAGGTATGGTAGTCAGCGATTGATTGTTCTGCTACTTGAGCAAGAGCATTGTCAAAGTCTGTCACACCCTCTACATAGGTAGGGATTTGCCCATCAAAGTACTTGTTAATCATTGAAACCGTACGGTTGAGGAGGTTTCCAAGGTCATTTGCCAATTCATAGTTGATACGGCCTACATAATCTTCTGGAGTGAAGGTTCCGTCTGAACCCACTGGAAGGCTACGCATGAGGTAGTAACGAAGTGGATCAAGTCCATAACGTTCTACTAACATTTCAGGATAAACGACATTCCCTTTAGACTTAGACATCTTGCCGTCTTTCATGACAAACCAACCGTGGGCAATCAAACGGTCAGGTAATTTGATATCCAACATCATAAGAAGGATTGGCCAGTAGATTGAGTGGAAACGAAGAATATCCTTTCCTACCATATGGAAGACAGTTCCATTCCAGAATTTATCGTAGTTAGCATGATCCTCTTGACCATAACCAAGAGCTGTCGCATAGTTAAGAAGGGCATCAATCCAAACGTAGACTACGTGTTTAGGATTTGATGGAACTGGCACACCCCATGTAAAGGTTGTGCGTGATACTGCCAAGTCTTCCAATCCTGGCTTGATAAAGTTTTTCAACATCTCATTGAGACGACCATCTGGAGTGATGAAATCAGGATGTGATTTGAAAAATTCAACTAAACGATCTTGGTATTTGCTGAGGCGAAGGAAGTAAGATTCTTCTGAAACCCATTCAACCTCATGACCTGATGGAGCGATACCGCCAGTTACATTTCCGGCTTCGTCACGGAAAACTTCCGCAAGCTGACTTTCTGTAAAGAATTCCTCATCTGAAACTGAATACCAACCTGAGTATTCACCTAAGTAGATGTCATCTTGAGCAAGCAAGCGTTCAAAAACTTGTGCTACTACTTTTTCATGGTAGTCATCAGTTGTACGGATAAATTTATCATATGATATATCTAGTAATTGCCAGAGTTCTTTGACTCCAACTACCATCCCATCAACATAAGCTTGAGGTGTGATGCCAGCTTCTTCAGCTTTTTGCTGAATCTTCTGGCCATGCTCATCAAGCCCTGTCAAATAAAAGACATCGTAGCCCATAAGGCGTTTGTAGCGAGCTAGAACATCACAAGCAATGGTTGTGTAGGCAGAACCGATATGAAGTTTACCAGATGGATAGTAAATCGGTGTTGTGATATAAAAATTCTTTTCAGACATAATATTTCCTTTCCAGGCTAATGAAACCTGTTTTTCTAACACTTCATTATACCACATTTTTAGTGATTTTCGATAAGGAAATCCATACAAAAACAAGACAGACTGATGTCCATCTTGTTTTTCATCTTGATTATCTTATTCGTAGCGAAGAGCTTCAATAGGATCGAGTTTAGAAGCTTTATTGGCTGGTAGAACACCAAATATCATACCGATGCCAGCTGAGACCGCTAAGCTAAAGAGAGCGATTGGGATGGATACGCCAACTTCGATTCCTGCAATCAAGTTTTGAAGAAGAACACCTGCAAGCATGGTCACTCCTGCAGCAAGCAGAAGACCGATGACCCCACCTAATAAGGTTAAAATCATGGATTCAATCAAGAACTGAACCAGAATATTAGCTCGTGTTGCTCCTAGTGCTTTACGTAGACCAATCTCACGGGTACGCTCTGTCACCGAAACAAGCATAATGTTCATAACACCAGTACCACCGACAAAGAGGGAAATCCCCGCAATGGCACTAATAATCGTTGTTATGAAGCCGAACATTTGTTGCACTTCGTTGAAGGCTTCCGTTGCATCTGCTATCTGATACTCCCCTTGTTGGAGACCAGCAATCTCCGTCATTCTCCTAGCCAGCTCTGGTCCTAAAGTCTGAGTCAAGCTAGTATCATTGACACGGAAGACAATATTTGAAATCTCGTCTGTGTTAAAATTGGCTGCAAGAGAAATATTGGTCGTGATTGGTAGTCCTCCGACTCCAAAGGCTTTTGCAGCCTTAGCTTCTTTACTTGCATAAACACCAATAACACGGTAACTGATTTCATTTACTTCAACAAGCTGATTGAGAGCTTCTTGCGCTGAACCAAAAAGGCTATTAGCTAGTTCTTCATCTAAAATGATCACGTTTGCAAAATCCTTATAATCTTGTGCTCTAAGACTTCGACCTGCAATGATTTCATTTTCGACCGCATCCATATAGGTGACATTCCCACCCGTCATGTTAGCGTGTTCCACCTTTTTATCCTTATAGGTCAAGGTTACATTGGCTGAGTTGGTCACATAGTAACTATCCACTCCCTTGAGCTTAGCAGCTTCCTTAACCCAGGATTCTTGAGGTTTTGGTGGTTCAACAAAAACATCTTCCTCTTTACCAGACAGAGTTAGAGCAGACTGCTTCTGAGTAAAGGAACCGTCCTTACTCTTGGTAGGTGAGAAAAAGACATGGATGTCTTTCTGGGACTTGGTCATATTTTTATTGACCTGACGAGACATGGAGTCTCCCAAGGCCATGATGACGACAACGGATGATACGCCGATAATGATACCAATCATGGTTAAGAAAGAACGCATCTTGTGGGCCATGATGGATGAAAAGGCAAATTTCAGATTCTGCATCTTAGTTTTCCCCCTTTTCTACTTGAGCACTGTCAGACGAAATGACACCATCGCGGATGACAATCTGTCGCTTAGCATAGGCAGCAATTTCAGGCTCATGCGTTACCATAATGATGGTTTTTCCTTCTTTGTTTAATTCAACTAAGAGTTGCATGATCTGATTACCCGTTTTGGTATCCAGAGCTCCAGTTGGCTCATCAGCCAAGATAATAGATGGATTGTTAACGAGTGCACGCGCTATGGCCACCCTTTGTTTCTGCCCCCCAGACAACTCCGAAGGTAAATGATGGCTACGCTCAGTCAGTTCAACCTTTTCCAAATACTCTTCTGCTAATTTGCGACGTTTTGAAGCTGAAACTCCCGCATAAATCAAGGGAAGTTCGACATTCTGGAGAGCATTCATTTTGGACAAGAGAAAGAATTGTTGAAAGACAAAGCCAATCTCTTGATTTCGCACCTTGGCTAATTGTTTTTCACCCAAACCAGCTACTTCTTTTCCATCTAGAAAATACTGACCACTTGTAGGAGTATCCAACATCCCAATGGTGTTCATGAGGGTTGACTTACCTGAACCGGATGGTCCCATGATAGCTACAAATTCTCCCTCTTGAACTTCTAGGTTAATGTTTTTAAGAACTTGAAGTTCTTGGTCACCATTTCGATAGCTACGGCAGATATTTTTGAGGCTAATTAGTTGCTTCATCAGTCTTCACCTCTTTCCCTTCTTCTAAGGAAGCTGTCGGATTACTGATGACTTTTGCTCCATCTGTCAGACCAGATGTGATTTCTTGATTTTCTGCATCTGCATTGCCCAATCCAACTTCAACTTTTTTGGCCTTTTGATTTTCATCAAGGATCCAAACATAGTTTTTATCTTCTTCCATGACTACGCTGGTGATCGGAACAATCAATGCTTTGCTAGTGCTTTTCACTTCAACACTGACTGTAAAGCCCTGTTTCAAATCACCGATTTCGCTAGTTACATCGACTGTATATGGATATTTAGAACCTGTGTTTGAAGCAGCTAAGCTACTACTTGCTTCACTGTTATTTTTTGGATAATTTGAAATATAGCTAATCTTACCATTCCAAGTTTTATCTGGGTAAACCTTGGAAGTAAAAGTGACTTCTTGGCCTACAGATAGATTGGCAAGGTTGTACTCAGAAAGCTCTCCCTTGATCTGCAAGTTATCGTTACTTACGATATGAACCAAAACTTGACTATTTCCTGTTGGAGATTTTGAAACGTTACGATTCACTTCAACAACTGTTCCCTCCACCGTACTCAATACTGTAGCAGCATTCAACTGGGCTTGAGCTTTTTCGAGTTGCGCTTCTGCATCTGCACGCACATCACGAGCATCGCTGATTTGAGAATCAATAGCAGCTGTGGCAGAACCGGATGACTGAGCTGGCGCTTGTCCAGTTGCTCCTTCTAGACCTGCTTGCGGAAGGTTAGGTGTTGCTGCAGCAGTATTTCGAGACTCATTCAGATCATTGATATGACGGTCAGCTTTAGCAACTGCACGACTGGCAGCATCATAGGCAGCCTGGGCTTCTGTGCTACTATACTTGACTAAGGCCTGGCCCTCGCTTACCTTATCACCAACTGAAACTAGAACCTCATCCAAGTCTCCCTTGCTGCCATCAAAATAAACATATTGTTCTTTTTGAGCAGTTACTGTACCTGATAAAAGAACTGAAGATGCCACAGACCCCTCTTTGGCAAGGACTATCTTAGCAGTTTCATCTTTTGCTGCAGCTTGATTTGGTTGTCTTAACAGAAGAACAGCTGCTGCTCCCACTACAAATACTGACGCCACTCCAATAGCAGTAAATAAAGGCCATTTCTTAGCTTTTGACTTTCTTTTCATAGCAATACCCCTTTTATAAATATATATGTTAAGATTATAGCACATATCCTAAAAATGGACAATTTATTTCTCATTATCCAAAAACATTTGCTAAATCTTTTATTGTTGTATTAGTTATATAATACACTTTCTTTTTTATTTTTGCAAGCATTTTCTTAAAAATTTTAAACGTAGCAGATTTTTGCATTGACCTCCAAAAAAAGATAGAATATGACTAGAAAACAACAAAGGAGCTTTCTATGAGAGAATACGATATTATCGCCATTGGAGGAGGTAGCGGGGGTATTGCTACCATGAATCGTGCTGGTGAACATGGTGCTAAAGCGGCAGTTATTGAGGAAAAGAAATTAGGTGGAACCTGTGTCAATATTGGCTGCGTTCCTAAGAAAATTATGTGGTACGGAGCTCAAATCGCAGAGAGCATCCACAAATATGGACCTGACTATGGTTTTACAAGTACTGGCAATGAATTTGATTATGCAACGCTTCGTAAAAATCGTGAAGCCTATATTGATCGTGCTCGCTCTTCTTATGGTGGAAGCTTTAAGCGTAACGGAGTTGATTTGATTGAAGGACGCGCCGAGTTCGTTGATGCTCATACTGTTAGTGTCAATGGAGAGTTGATCCGAGCTAAGCACATCGTGATTGCGACTGGTGCACATCCTCAAATCCCTGCCATTCCTGGTGCAGAACTAGGTGGTAGTTCTGATGATGTCTTTGCTTGGGAAGAGTTGCCTGAATCTGTAGCCATTCTTGGGGCAGGTTACATTGCTGTCGAATTAGCTGGCGTGCTCCATACTCTTGGTGTACAGACTGATTTATTTGTCCGTCGTGAACGTCCACTTCGTGGATTTGATAGCTATATTGTTGAGAGCTTGGTTCAAGAAATGGAAAATACTGGATTAAACCTCCACACCCATAAGGTTCCTGCTAAACTTGAAGAAACTGAACAAGGCATTACCATTCATTTCGAAGATGGTAGTACTCATACTGCCAGTCAAGTTATCTGGGCAACTGGTCGCCATCCAAACGTTGAAGGACTCCAGCTAGAAAAGGCAGGCGTTACTCTCAATGAACGTGGTTTCATCCAAGTTGACGAATACCAAAACACAGTCGTTGATGGTATCTACGCCCTTGGTGATGTCACCGGTGAAAAGGAACTGACTCCTGTTGCTATCAAGGCTGGACGTACACTCTCTGAAAGACTTTTCAATGGAAAAACCAATGCCAAAATGGACTACACTACTATTCCAACTGTTGTCTTTTCACACCCTGCTATTGGAACTGTTGGGCTAACTGAAGAAGAAGCCATTAAAGAGTATGGACAAGAAAACATCAAAGTCTATACTTCAAAATTTGCTTCTATGTATTCAGCAGTTACCAGCCACCGTCAAGAAGCTCGCTTCAAGCTCGTTACAGCTGGTGCAGACGAAAAGGTTGTTGGTCTTCATGGTATCGGCTACGGAGTTGACGAAATGATTCAAGGTTTTGCAGTTGCTATCAAAATGGGAGCTACAAAAGCTGACTTTGATGCTACCGTTGCTATCCATCCAACTGGTTCAGAAGAGTTTGTGACTATGCGTTAATCCCTCAAAGAGACCCCTTGGTCTCTTTTTGGTTTAAATCGGCCGTTACAAGTTTGTAACCTTTATTTTTAAAATAGGTTGACATTTATATCTCTTTCAGTATAATAGTTACTATAAATTATAAAAGAGGTTAACTATTATGAAAAAAGCACACATTTATGCTATTCCAGCAATAGGCGCTGCTCTGATTGCAGTATTAGCCCAAATTAGCATTCCAATTGGACCTGTTCCATTTACTCTGCAAAACTTTGCTATTGGTCTCATTGCTACTGTTTTTAGATCTAGGGAAGCTGTTCTCTCTGTAGGACTTTATCTTTTGCTTGGTGCTATTGGACTTCCCGTTTTTGCTAGTGGTGGAGCTGGTTTTCATGTTCTGATTGGCCCAAGCGCGGGTTACCTTTGGTTTGACCTTGTCTATGCAGGGATTGCTTCCTACTTAACTCACACAAATAGTAGTGTTATACGTATTTTCCTAGCTAATCTCTTGGGTGATTCACTTGTTTTTGTCGGTGGTATCCTCAGCCTCCACTTCCTTGCTGGTATGCCTATTGACAAGGCTCTCGCTGTCGGTGTGCTTCCCTTTATCATTCCTGATCTTGCAAAAATTATTGCCATCAGTTTTATCGGACGCCCACTCCTTCAACGCCTTAGTAGCCAACCTTACTTTTCACAAAAATAAAAAAGAGGCCGGGATTTTGAACTGCACCCCAAAAGTTAGACATAAAAATCTAACTTTTGGGGTGTTTTTATTATGAAATTAACTTATGAAGATAAAGTTCAAATATATGAATTAAGAAAGAAAGGAGAGAGCTTTAGACAACTT
>NZ_JASHGH010000002.1:0-161432 GCF_047460405.1 Streptococcus infantis
CCCTTATATATCAAGAAAAAGAAAACCAGTGGAAGTTAGTCTAAGACGAATTTCCACTGATTTCACGCGTTTTTCTCATACTAAAAGCTAGGTTGTAGGAAACTGGAAGTTAGTTTTAGAAGTTACCTAAATTCTTATTTTAAAAGTTCTGAAATTGGTTCAAAAACAATTTTTTCAATATCAGATAGATAAATAGAAAGTTGTTGCTGTTTTGCAAAGAATTCTGACAAGAGAGCATTGCCTTGAATCAACTTACCAAAGTTTTCCATTTTTTCCTGGAAAGAAGCATCTGGAATTTGACCAGTTTGGGCTATGACTTGGATTTCATGCTGAAAAGCAATATAATCCGCAAAGATTTTGCTTGCTTCTGCATCGGCTTGGATAGCATCTCTAGCTTCTTTAACCGCCTTGTATTCAGGCAATTCGCGTAGTCCACGACTAAGTTCGTTTGCACTATCATAAATATTTGACATAATTGTCCTCCTTATTTAATAACGACTGTGTAATTCGTATTTTCTGTAATGACTTGCTCAGCACGTTTTAAATCCTGAGCATTCTTAAAGGAAATTTGCAGAATCCCGTGAATATCTTCACGGTTTTCCTCATTGATATGGATATTGACCAAGGAAGTTCCTCTTAGCAATTCCAAGATGCGCAAGATAACATCTTCCTCATCGGGAACGTCTACATAGAGGTCAAATGAGCTATCTACTCCTCCACGTTTATGGATTTCCATAGCTTGGCGTTGCTCCCGCGCTTGATTGAAAAAGTTCCAGATTTGGTTTTCATCACCCTTGCTGATTGCTTGCTCAATCTCGTCCAAACGACCCTTGAAATCCTCGATGCGTTCAATAATAGTCTCTCGATTAGATAAGAGGATAGACGTCCACATGCCTGGCTCACTTTCGGCGATTCGAGTCATATCTCGAAAACCACCTGCTGCAAAGCGTCGCGCCATTTCATGCTCTTCAGCATAACTTGCAGTTTGTTCCATCAGGCCTGATGCTAAGATATGCGGAAAATGGCTAATCTGAGAAGTCACTCGATCATGCTCTTCAGCATCGATTTCAATGAAACGAGCATGAAGACCTGACAGCAAGTCTCTCATTTCTTCGAGCGTATCCGAGGTTGTCAGACTAGATGGCGTGAAGATATAATAGGCATTTTCAAAAAGATTAACATCTGCAGAGGCAGCTCCTGTCTTGTGACTTCCTGCCATGGGATGAGCTCCAACAAAGCGAACGGACTTATCAGCAAAACACTTCTCAGCTGTAGTTACAATAGCTGATTTGGTCGATCCAGCATCAGAAATAATGACACCTTCTTTCAAGTCCAAGTTGCCCAATTCCTTAATAAAGGCAATAGTTTGCTTGATTGGCAGGGTAAGAATGATGACGTCTGCAAGTGGAGCAAAACTGGCAAAGTCATCCGTCGCTCGGTCAATCATTCCTCTCTCCAAGGCAATATCTCTAGACGCTTGACTACGATTGTATCCTAAAATTTCATAATCAGGATGATCCCGCTTGATTCCGAGTGCCATGGAAGCACCAATCAAACCTAGTCCTGCGATATAGATGGTTTTTGCCATAAGAACTCCTTAATAATTCTTTGTATACTCCCGATGTTTCGCAACAGCTTCTTTTAATTCTTCCAGATTATCAGAGGAGAATTTCTCAAGTATTTCTTGAGCCAAAACCGTTGCTACGACTGCCTCCATAACGACACCTGCTGCTGGAAGAGCAGTAGGATCACTTCTCTCAACTGTTGCTTTATAAGGCTCATGAGTTTCAATATCGACACTCATCAATGGCTTATAGAGAGTCGGAATTGGTTTCATAACCCCACGAACAATAATCGGTTGACCATTGGTCATACCACCTTCGAAACCTCCAAGATTATTAGTCCGACGAGTATAGCCATCTTCTGGTGACCAGAGAATTTCATCCATGACTTGGCTACCCTTGAGATAACCTGCTTTAAAACCAAGTCCAAACTCCACACCCTTAAAGGCATTGATGGAGACAACTGCTTGAGCTAATCTTGCATCTAGTTTGCGATCCCATTGAACATAGGAACCCAGACCAACTGGAACACCACCGACAACTGTTTCGACAACACCACCGATGGTATCTCCATCACGTTTGATTTGGTCAATATAGTCCTTGATCTCCTGCTCACGTTCTTGGTTGACGATAGAAACTTCTGACTGGGCAGCTAGTTTCTTAATCTCTGCGACTGTCAAGTTTTCTGGAACATCAATTTCTTTGCCACCAAAAACAACAACATGGTTAGCAATTTCAATATCAAGCTCAGCCAATAGTCGTTTAGTCACAGCCCCGACTGCTACTCGCATAGTCGTTTCACGGGCAGATGAACGTTCTAGGGAATTTCTCAAATCATCAAAGCGGTATTTGATACCTCCTACCAAGTCAGCGTGACCTGGGCGAGGATGAGTGATTTTTCGTTTACTTTTAAGCTTGTCTTTAATATCCTCTGCAGACATGATATCCAACCATTTTTGGTGGTCTTTGTTAATGACATCCATGGTAATGGGAGCCCCTGTCGTCTTTCCATGACGAACGCCAGAAGTAAAGACAACCTGATCACTCTCAATCTTCATGCGGCCACCACGACCGTAACCACCTTGGCGACGTTTAAGATCCTCATTGATATCCTCAGCAGTCAAAGGAAGGCCTGCTGGAATTCCTTCAATAATTGCTGTCAGACGAGGACCGTGTGATTCTCCTGCTGTTAAATATCTCATACATTCTCCTTATTTTACCAAGTAATCTTTCATTTCTTCGAGTGAGACGGGATGAATGGTGGCTGAACCAAGTTCTGGCACCAAAACTAATTTCATGGTATTCCCACGCGCTTTTTTATCGTGAGTTAAAGCCTGATACAGCTTATCAACATCCCAGTTTTCATAATCCACAGGAAGGCCAAATTTCTGACACATTTCTCGAATTGACTGAGTGATTCCAGCTGGCATGAGACCTTTTTGTTCGGCTACCTTAGAGACCTGAACCATTCCCATCGCTACTGCCTCACCATGCATGACACGTCCATAACCAGCAGTTGCTTCGATAGCATGGCCAATTGTATGACCAAAATTGAGATACAGACGAATGCCATTGTCCAATTCATCTTCGACTACCATCTTGCGCTTCACCTGGCAAGAATGCTCAATCAAACTTTCTGAATGCTCCAAAATACTCTCTACAGAACCATCCATTTCAGATAATATGTCCCAGAGTTCTGGATCTTCAATTAAGCCATACTTGATGACTTCACCCATTCCTTCAATCAACTCTCTCTTCCCTAAGGTTTCAAGAACAGTTGGGTCAATCAAAACGCCATCTGGCTGGGCAAAAGTTCCTACCATATTCTTGGCAAAAGGAGTATTCACTCCTGTCTTACCACCGATTGAAGAGTCGACTTGAGCAGTCAAACTGGTCGGAATTTGAAAAAAGTGAATACCTCGCATATAGGTTGAGGCTACAAAGCCAGCCAAATCACCAACGACACCACCACCTAGAGCTACGATGCCGTCACTGCGAGTCAAGTCTTGCTTAACTAGAAATTCATAAGCCTTTTGAACTGTGGTTAGATTTTTTCGCTCTTCACCCTCTAGAAAGTCAAAAACTGCCACTTGAAAACCAGCATCCTCTAGGCTCAATTTAACTTTTTCTGCATAGAGAGAGGCCACATGGTTATCGGTAATGATAACGACTTTTTGCGGTTGCCAAAGTTCCCGCAACCATTTTCCTGCTTGAGACAGGCATCCTTTTTTAATCTGAATATCATAAGGATGGTGGGGAAGGTCTATTCTGATTTTCATAGCAGTTCTCCTTTTTCTTTATTGATACTTTTGTTTTAGTAATTCCCAGATTTGATCTGTTGGCATTTCCTTGCCGGTCCATAACTGAAAAGCTTCAGCTGCTTGGTAAAGCAACATGCCTAGGCCATTAACAGCGTGATTTCCCTGGCTCCTTGCCCACTTTAGAAATGGTGTTTCAAAGGGTTGATAAATCACATCTGCTACCAATAGCTTTTCTGGTAAAACGATGCTTGTTGGGATTGGCTGAGAGGTTCCATCCATACCAACACTAGTCGCATTTACCAGTAAATCCGAATCAGTTATCCTTGCTTGCAGTTCAGAAACATCTTCTAAAGCAAATAAATCTACTTTAAACCCTGTTTCATTTTGTAGTTTCTCTAAGTAAGGTCTTGTTTTTTCTATTGAAGTCGAACGTACAAAGACAGAAATCTGACTGACTCCATCTAAGATTGCCTGTGCCAAAATTGCCTTGGCTGCACCGCCTGCTCCTAACAAGACCATTCTTTTCCCAGATATTTTAAAAGAAGGCAAGCTCTTAAAGAATCCCTTGCCATCTGTGTTATATCCGATTAAAGTTCCATCTCGATTCACCACTGTATTGACAGCACCAATCAAACGAGCTTCTTCACTCAATTGATCCAAATAAGGAATAACCTGCTCCTTGTAGGGCATAGAAAGATTGATTCCAAACATCTGGTAACGACGAATGTTGGCAACTGTTTCTGCCAAGTCAGTTCCTTCTACCTCCCAAGCAAGATAAACCCCATTGGTATGAGTTGCCTCAAAAGCTCTGTTGTGAATGAAAGGTGAAATGGAGTGTTTGATAGGATTGGCGACTACAGCTGCTAAACGTGTGTAGCCATCAATCTTCATTTAGTATCTCCCGAATTTTTTTCATGCTAGAAAGTGAAATCTGTCCTGGAGCACTGGCTTCGTCCAGACTCGCAAAAGACCAGCTAGAACCCGTCACATCTGAAGTGATACGAGAAACCTTACCCATTTTCCCCATAGAAATCGTCACATATTCTTGTTCTGGGTTCAGTGTTTTAAAGCCACGTGTAAAGTTCATAAGGTCCAATACATCTTGTTCTGTATGAGCCATAACCGATACTTTAACCACTTTGGGAGTTAGGCTGGTTAGCTCGGATAAGATTTCCATCATATTCTCTGGAGTTTCTTGGAAATTATGATAACTCAAGACTAGATTTGGAAAATCAAGCATCTCTTCAAAAACATCCTTATGGGAGAAATACTCAAAATCAATGTATTCTGGTTGATAGAGTTGAGCTACATCTTTGATAATTTGTACATACTCTGCCGAATCCAAATCGATCTCGCCTCCCTCAGCACGAGTTCGCAGGGTAAAGAGGAGTTCGCGGCCTGCAAATTTTTCAAAAATAGCTGGAGCTACCTGTAAAATGGCTTCCTTTGGTAGGAAGTCGGCACGCCACTCAATGATATCAGCATCGATATACCGCATGGCATCGATTCCTTGCGCCTCTTCTAAACTCTTTGGCATTACTGAAACGACTAATTTCATTTAGTTACCTTCATGCTAATCACCTTAAGGTAATTACTACTTTCATCTTTTTCATTGTAGACAAAGTCTGCTGGAAGTCCATATTTATTAAGAACCTGGTACTTTCTTCCTGCAAATCCTTTGTCGATTTGTTCTATAAATTTTTGACGGGAAACATTGGCAGCATTAGTGCTAGCAATGATCATACCTCCCGGATTTAAAATCTCTAAACTCTGGGAAATCAACTTGTGATAGTCCTTAGCTACAGAGAAAGTTTGCTTTTTATTACGGGCAAAGCTAGGTGGATCTAGAACGATCACATCATAAGACAAGCCCTTACGTTTAGCGTATTTAAAGTATTCAAAGACATCCATAACAATGAAACGATGATTGTCAAGACTGAGTCCATTGGCATGAAAATGAGCCTCTGACAGTTCTCTCGAACGTTTGGCTAGGTCTACAGAGGTTGTTTCACTAGCTCCTCCCATTGCTGCAGCAACTGAGAAAGCTGCTGTGTAGGAAAACATATTGAGTAAGGATTTTCCCATAGCTAAACCATCAACCAAGCTACCACGCACTTCATGTTGGTCTAAGAAGATGCCTGTCATAAGACCGTCATTCATAAAGACTTGATAGAGAACTCCATTCTCAAGAACTGTAAAATTTTCTGGTGCTTCTTGACCATAGATATGGGCAGACTCATAGTCTAGACCTTTAAAACGAATCTTTTCATAGGCACCTAAGACTTCAGGGAAAACCTGAGCAAAGGCTGCTAAGATCTGTTGGCGAAGCCCATAGACATAGGAGTTATACCAGGAGAAAACAACATAATCTCCATAGAGATCCAAAGTCATTCCACCAAAGCCATCGCCTTCTTGATTAAACAAACGAAAGGCAGTTGTCAACTCATCTTGATAGTAAGAAGAACGTTTTTGTTTGGTTTTTTCAAACAAACTTTCAAAGAATTTTTGGTTAAAAGAAAGCTGCTGGTTCGTTACAAACCAACCAATCCCCTTATTTTGACGAGATAAATAAGCCATGCCCAAAAACTGCTTGTTTTGACTAAATAACTCAACTTCTTGATCAGTTTCAGATAGTTCTGGAAAATCAATTTCCTCCAAAAGTACTAGACCTTGGTTTAGTTTTTTTTCAACACGTCTACTGACGAATACTTTATTCATAAACACTATTATAACAAATTTTGTGACAATTCACAAAATAGAAACTATTGATTCATCCATCATCTTGCCCTATCTGAGAGAATTTTTCCTCCCATTAGTCCTACTATTTTTCTTTTATAGTATTTCAACACTTCCAATTGAAAAATAGACATAAAATTCAAAGAGTTTAATTATAACGCAAACGTTTGCATATTCTTTGACTTTATGCTACAATAATTCTCATCACTGTAAGTAAGAGGATCAACTATGAAAAATCAAACCCTAATGCAATATTTTGAGTGGTATTTGCCCCACGACGGTCAGCACTGGACACGCCTAGCTGACGACGCTGAGCACCTAGCCAACTTAGGTATTAGTCACATTTGGATGCCACCTGCTTTTAAAGCAACAAATGAAAAGGATGTTGGTTATGGCGTCTATGACCTATTTGACCTTGGAGAATTTAATCAGAAAGGTACTATACGTACCAAATATGGTTTTAAAGAAGACTATCTTCATGCCATCCAAACTTTAAAATCTCATGGGATTCAACCAATGGCTGATATCGTCTTAAATCATAAAGCAGCCGCTGACCATTTAGAATCTTTCCAAGTGATAGAAGTGGATCCCGAAGATCGAACTGTGGAACTAGGAGAACCTTTTACCATCAATGGCTGGACTGGTTTTACCTTTGACGGACGACAAAACACCTACAATGACTTCCACTGGCACTGGTACCACTTTACTGGAACTGACTATGATGCCAAACGCCGTAAATCTGGGATCTATCTGATACAGGGAGACAACAAAGGTTGGGCTCATGAAGAATTAGTCGACAATGAGAATGGCAATTACGACTATCTCATGTATGCCGATCTAGATTTCAAACATCCTGAAGTGATAAAAAATATTTACGATTGGGCAGATTGGTTTATGGAAACAACTGGTGTAGCTGGTTTCCGTTTAGATGCAGTTAAACACATTGACTCTTTCTTTATGCGCAACTTCATTCGCGATATCAAAGAAAAATATGGCCAAGATTTCTATGTCTTTGGAGAATTCTGGAATCCAGACAAGGAAGCAAATCTGGACTACCTTGAAAAGATTGAAGAGCGCTTTGATCTTGTCGATGTTCGCCTTCACCAAAATCTCTTTGAAGCAAGCAAATCTGGAGAAGACTATGATTTAACAAGCATCTTTGAGGATAGTCTAGTACAACTCAATCCAGACCGAGCTGTAACCTTTGTCGATAACCATGATACTCAACGTGGCCAAGCTCTTGAATCCACTGTTGAAGAATGGTTTAAACCAGCAGCCTACGCCCTCATTCTTTTGCGAGAGCAGGGACTCCCATGTGTCTTTTATGGAGACTACTACGGTATCTCTGGTCAATATGCTCAGCAAGATTTCAAAGATGTTCTTGACCGTTTGCTAGCTATTCGAAAAGAGTTGGCTTACGGAGAGCAGACTGACTACTTTGACGACCCTAATTGTATCGGTTGGGTTCGTTCAGGAGCTGGAAATCAATCACCACTTGCCATCGTAATTTCTAATGGCCAAGCAAACTCCAAAACTATGTTCGTCGGTCAAGAATGGGCTGACCAAACATTTGTTGATTTGCTTGGTAACCATCCTGACCAAGTAACCATCAATGCTGAAGGTTATGGAGATTTCCCAGTTACAGAACGCTCTCTTAGTGTATGGGGACTGGCTAACTAATCAATTAATACTCTTCGAAAATCTCTTCAAACCACGTCAGCTTCTCCTTGCCGTATATGTGTTACTGACTTCGTCAGTTCTATCCACAACCTCAAAACTGTGTTTTGAGCAACCTGCGGCTCGCTTCCTAGTTTGCTCTTTGATTTTCATTGAGTATAAAACACACAAAAAATGCCCACAAGCTAGATTTTCTTTCTAGCCTGTAGGCATTTTTTTCTATTATCAATACTTAAAATTAGTCTTTCCAAAGATCCATAGCATTTTGAAAATCTGCAGAAACTTGAACATTTTGAGGATTAGTCGCTTCTCTCTCCTGACGCTTAGCCTCTACCTGGACTACACTCTTAATGCCTTCATGACGCCAGTTTCTTAGGATAGCTTGGATATACTTCCAATTTGGTTTTCCATTCAAAACGGCCTCACGTAGGGCTTCTTTGATCAGGTCCGCACTGGTTCCGTCTTCTTTCAAACTCTTTTCTAAATCTTCGATTTCAAAAGGACTTAAGAGACGACCTAGCTCTTGTTGGAAGGTTTCCACCAAGTCTTTCAAATCATTTTTAGCAGGTGCCACTTGGTTTGGTTCTTGCTTTTCAAAAAGTTGGTCTAAGCGCTCTAAAGCCAAAGTCGCATCAAAAATAACTTCTATTTCTCCATTGAGTTCAATAGTACGATATTGGAGTAAGCCTTTTTCTGTCAAGCGTGAAATTGCTTGATTGACTTCATAGACCTGCTTGCCTATTTTCTCAGCGATTTGGCTTGGGGACAATTCGCCCAAGGCCGTTGTGTTTTGCAGATAAAAAAATTGCCAAACAAGAAAATCATCGCTTGATGAGAACAGTTGATTGTAGTGTAAGAGCAGAGCACTTGGTAACACCAAGTTCCCTGATTTGAAAGCATCTAAATATGTCATAATTCCTCTTATAAATATCCAAAATGAGACACATCTTCTTCTGCACTCTTCCATTCAAAAGGCGTTTCTTGGTATACTGCATAATTTACCCAGTTACTGAAAAAGAGGGCTGCAGATGAACTCCACCTCATACAAGGAAGTTCATGAATGTCATCATTTTTGAAATAATTTTCTGGTATATGTGGATCTAAACCAGCATCTAGATCTCTAAAATATTCCTTTGCGAGCGTATCGCGATCATACTCTAAATGCCCAAAGCTATAGACTTCTCTCAAATCTCGACTCGCAAGGATAGAGACTCCTACCTCTTCTCCTGATGCTAAAATCTCTAGATTTGTTTTGTTTAGAATATCTTCTTTGTGGACTTCTGTATGGCGAGAATGAGGGGATACATATAAATCATCAAAACCTCTCAGTAGAAGATGACCTTCTTTCAAAACATCTTGAGAATAAATCCCAGAAAGCTTCTGGTCCATCTGGTATTTATCTACGCCATAGCGATAGTATAGACCCGCTTGTGCTCCCCAGCAAATATACAGGGTTGAAAAGACATGAGTCTTAGACCAATCGATAACCTTAGTAAATTCCTCCCAATAGTCCACTTCTTCAAAAGGGAGATGTTCAACTGGAGCACCTGTAATAATCAAGCCATCAAAATACTGGTCTTGAACTTCTGAGAAGGTCTTATAAAAAGTCTTCATATGCTCAGAACGAGTTGTTTTCGACTGATGACTTTCCATATATAAAAATTCAATATCTAACTGCAAAGGAGTATTGGCTAAATGGCGTAAAAGCTGAGTTTCTGTAACCATTTTCAGTGGCATCAAGTTTAAAATCAGAATTTTCAGTGGTCGAATATCCTGATGAGCCGCCCTCTGGTCATCCATGACGAAAATATTTTCCGTTCGTAAAATCTCAACTGCTGGTAATTTTTTATCAATTCGAATCGGCATAGAAATCTCCTTACTGTATCATATTGGACTCAAGTAAACATGGTATCGTCAACGGGGAAAAATGCTGACGTTTCTCTTTCCCTTTATTATACTGTAAGAAGATATAGTTTTCAATTATAGTTTTTCTCTAACTAGGTATAGCTTATTTTTATATCAAATGAAGAGAAAACAGCCCTAGGGACTGTTTTTCATTAATAATGCATAAGCACCTTGTAGTCGTAATCTCCGATAGCTTCACGACCTTTAAGCTCATCAAGTTCGATCAAGAAGGCACAACCTGCTACGATTCCACCTAATTTTTCAATCATTTCGATGGTAGCCTTAACAGTACCACCTGTTGCCAAGAGGTCATCTACGATAAGAACACGTTGTCCTGGTTTGATAGCATCTGCGTGCATAGTCAAAGTATCAACACCATATTCTTTTTCGTAGTCAGCTGAAACAACTTCACGTGGTAGTTTTCCAGGTTTACGAACAGGCGCAAAACCGATTCCCAATTCAAAAGCGACTGGACATCCAACGATAAATCCACGCGCTTCTGGTCCAACAATCATATCGATTTTTTTGTCAGTAGCGTATTGAACAATTTCACGAACAGCATAGCTGTAGGCATTGCCGTTGGCCATCAAAGGGCTGATATCACGGAATGTAATTCCTTCTTGTGGATAATTTTCAATACTTGCAATGTAATCTTTTAAGTTCATAGCATTTCTTTCTTTTTAAGTTTTTACTCCCTATTATACCATAAATCTTAGAAAAGAGAAATAGAAAGAACCCCTGGAAACTGAGTCCAAGGCTTCTAATCAAATCTATAACTATTGCTCGTTTAATGAAATCTTTCCTTCTTTTTGCTTTTAGAGTTTTGATTGCGTTGACGATTTTGTTGGATTCGCCACTCTCGCTCAAAGTAGGACATGGTTTCAAATACTCTGCGCGGTAAACCAACATCCAGCAAATAGATTGGGATTTTCAAAACATTTGCTTGCTTTGCAGTCAAAAATCTACTTCGTAGACGATTCCATAAAGAGTTGGGTTTTATAAAATCCTTGTCATAAAAATGAACTTCAATAGTATAAAAATCCCTTGAATTTATTCCCCCCTTAATTCTCATAAGAGAAAATGTTTCTACTTATTCCCAAGAATAAAACTGCCAATCTTTTTTAGGATGTGGCTTATAGGAAAAAACTTGGGACGTACATTTCAAATACTCTTTATCTGAAAAAGAAGTCGCAAACGTTCATACAAAATCCATCCAACAATGATGATTAAGAAACCAACAAAGAGTATTAATACCACCAATCCCACAGGTGCCTCCTTGGGATAGGTCATCATAAAAGAGAGTATCCAAATCAGAAAAGCTAACTCAATCAAGCAGAGAAGAGTAGTCCAGATGATTGTCTTACTGCTCCATTTTATGATTTTTTCTTCCATTAAGCTAACTCACTTAAATATTCATAGCGTTCATATTTTTCAAGCAAGGCTTCATTCTTCTCATCTAACTCTTTTTGAAGGGTAGCTAGTTTGCCAAAGTCAGAGCCATTGGCCTGCATTTCTTCTTCAATAACAGAGATACGATTTTCCAAGGCTTCGATATCACTTTCAATACTTGCCCACTCCTGCTTTTCTTGGTAGGTCATGCGTTTCTTTTCTTCACGGACTTTGACAACTTTTTCCTTCTCAGCCTTTTGAACTTGGCTTGTTGCTTCTGCTTCGAAGGCTTTTTCATCTAGGTAGTCGGTATAATGCCCAAAGAAAGGACGAATCTTACCATCTTCAAAAGCGAGAATCTTGGTCGCTACCTTATCCAAAAAATAGCGGTCATGGCTAACTGTCAAAACTGGACCAGCAAAGCCTTGCAAGAAATTCTCCAAAACTGTCAAGGTCGCAATATCTAGGTCATTGGTTGGCTCATCCAAGAGGAGAACATTTGGTTTTTCGAGGAGAAGTTTAAGGAGGTAAAGTCGTTTTTTCTCACCACCAGACAACTTCTCAATCAAGGTGCCGTGAGTTGAGCGCGGGAAAAGGAACTGTTCTAACAACTCCGCGATAGAGGTCGTAGAGCCACCACTGGTCTTAACCTCTTCTGCCACTTCCTGCAAATAATTGATAACCCGCTTGCTTTCATCCAAGCCTTCGATTTGCTGAGAGAAATAGGCGATGCGAACCGTTTCGCCGATGATAACTTGTCCATCAGTTGGTTCAAGACTTCCTGCAATGAGGTTAAGAAGGGTTGACTTCCCAACACCGTTGTCCCCAACGATTCCGATACGGTCTTTGGCTTGAACCAAAAGGTTAAAATGTTGCAGAATCGGTTTGTCATCATAGGCAAAGGAAACATCCTTAAACTCGATCACCTTTTTACCGATACGGCTGGTTTCAAAATTCATGCTCAAGTCTGTCTCAGCTGTAGTTCCTGAGACTTCTTTTTTCAGATCATGGAAACGATTGATACGTGCTTGTTGCTTGGTTGCACGAGCCTGTGGTTGTCTGCGCATCCAGGCCAATTCCTGCTTATAAAGTTGCTCTTTTTTGTGAAGAAGAGCTGCATCTCGCTCATCCTGTTCAGCCTTGAGACGGACATAATCTTGGTAATTCCCCTGATACTCGGTCAATCCTGCTCGGTCCAACTCGAAAATTCTCGTCGAAAGCGCATCTAGGAAGTAACGGTCGTGGGTGATAAATAACACTGTTTTCTTGGAATTTTTCAAGAAGAGGGTTAGCCACTCAATGGTCGCAATATCCAAGTGGTTGGTAGGCTCATCAAGAAGCAAAAGATCATGGTTGCCCAGAAGGACTTGCGCCAACTGAACCCGTCTTCGCAAACCACCTGACAGGGCTCCAACGGGAGTTGATAAATTCTGAATACCCAACTTGCTGAGAACGGTCTTGACCTGACTCTCAATTTCCCAAGCTTGGAGGGAATCCATCTCCGCCATAACCCTTTCCAAACGTGCCTGCTTATCCTCACTGTAGTTGAGCATGAGCAATTCATACTCACGGATCAACTGGATTTCTTTCAAATCACTCGATAGAACAGTATCCAAGACAGTCTTACTATCATCAAAATCTGGGTCCTGAGTCAAGTAGCCAATCTTGTAATCATTTTTTACCGAAAAAGGGCTTACGTCACCATCAAAACCAGAAACTCCTGAAAGAACATCTAAAAGGGTTGTTTTTCCAGTTCCATTGACACCGATAAGACCGATTCTGTCCAAGTCATGGATGATAAAGGAAATATCCTTAAAGACAGTCTTGTCTCCAACGGATTTACTTAGTTTTTCAACGATAAAATCACTCATTTTTTCTCCCTCAAGTAGGCATGAATAGCTTCCAAGTTATTTTCCAAATCTCCATCTACAATAGCATACTCAATCTCTGCTAAAATTTCTCCCATTTCTGGTCCTGGTTGATAGCCATATTCTTTGATCAAAATCCCACCATTGATTTGAATTTCTTTTTTATCATGGATGGTTAGGCTGTGGTAAGTCTCTTCGATAGCCTGTGGATTGACTTCTTTTCCTTGAGCCTGACGAAGATTTTCAGCCTGTAAAAGCAAATCTAGATCAAAACGGTAACAATCGCGCTTGCTTAGTTCCCCTTCTTCACGAAGTTCTAAGATCGTAAGTAAATCTTGAACTTGCTTAGCGAATTGACGCGAAGTTTTCCAATGTTTCAAAAATTGTTGAGCATCTTCCACTTCTAAAACCCATAAAAGTGCAGCCCAGGCTTGTTCAGAAGATTCAAAAGTAAAATCAGCATCTAAGTCAAATAAAGATTGGAGGTTCTCCTGACTACCAGCCATATCCGGAAGATAATCATAAGCTTTACTTGCAATCATAGAAGACAGACCTACTCGCCAATGAGGAGCTAATAGAAGTTTATCAAATTCAACAAAAGTACGTTCCACAGAAATTTTCTCTAATAGTGGTGTCAGATCTTTCATAGCTTCAAAGGTTTCTTGCTCAAGCTCAAAGCCAAGACTGGCCTGAAAACGGAAACCACGCATAATCCGCAAAGCATCTTCATTGAAACGCTCACTAGCTACACCAACTGCTCGTAAAACTTGATTATCTAGATCTCTCAAACCATCGAACAAATCAATGATTTTTCCCATCTCATCCAAGGCAAAGGCATTGACTGTGAAATCACGGCGTTTGAGGTCCTCTTCTAACGAACGAACAAAAGAAACTGAACTTGGTCTACGGTAGTCTACATAGACATCCTCAGTTCTAAAAGTGGTTACTTCGTACTCTTCATCTCCGTCTAAAACCAAAACTGTTCCGTGCTCAATGCCAATGTCAGCTGTCCGTGGAAAAATCTGCTTGGTCTCTTCTGGATAAGATGAAGTCGCAATATCCACATCATGGATGGGACGATTGAGTAGGGCATCCCTAACAGAGCCTCCAACAAAATAGGCTTCAAAGCCTGCTTCTTTAATTTTTTCTAATACTGGTAAAGCCTTCTGAAATTCAGAAGGCATTTGTGTTAATCTCATAATAAGTGTTCTAATCCATAGACAAGCTCATGACGCTTGACAACTTCTTTGATTCCCAAATTCACCCCTGTCATGAAGGAGCTACGATCATAGGAGTCATGACGTAGAGTCAATCCTTCTCCCTGATTTCCAAATATAACTTCCTGATGAGCTACCAAACCTGGCAAACGGACTGAGTGGATTCGCATACCATCAAAGTTGGCTCCACGTGCCCCTGAAATGAGTTCTTCCTCATCACTAGCACCTTGTTGGATAGACTCACGAACTTCTGTCATCAATTCCGCTGTTTTGATAGCTGTTCCGCTCGGAGCATCTTTTTTCTTGTCATGGTGAAGCTCAATAATCTCTACATTTGGGAAGTATTTTGCAGCTTGTGCCGCAAATTGCATGAGCAAGACAGCACCCAAAGCAAAGTTGGGAGCAATCAAGCCACCCAAGTCTTGTGAACGAGAAAAATCTTTTAATTCTTCGATTTCCTGACTAGTAAAGCCTGTTGTACCAACCACTGGAGCAAAGCCATTTTCAAGAGCAAAACGTGTATTCTCATAGGCAACAGCTGGCGTTGTAAAGTCAACCCATACATCTGCCTCAAAACCTGCCAAGTCATTCTTATCATTGAAAACAGGAACTCCTTGCCATTGGGTCTCAGACTCGAAAGGATCTACAACTGCTACTAGTTCAAGTTCAGGATCAGACAAAACCATTTGACAAGCAGATTGGCCCATTCTTCCCTTAAAACCAGCAATAATTACTCGAATACTCATCTCAATCTCTACTCCTGTTTAAGATACAAAGGACGTTAGCTGCCCATGAAAAATAGGGAATGGCGCTGACTTTCCACGAAAGGCAAGACAGGCATCTTTTTTCAAGAGGCAGGTAGTCCGTGTTCAATTTCTAAGATACAAAGCCTGTAAGAACACAAAGTGAAAATAGGAGGTCTGAGCAAGGAGTATCTACTCCTTGGAAGAACTATCTTTTTCACACTGGGTTCCAGACGTGTTGAATTTCAAGATACAAAGGACCTTAGTTGCCCCTAAAAAATAGTCTAGATTATGGGTGTATAGCCCAAAGCAATACTTCCTTCTCCCAGGTGAGTCCCAATAACACTACCGAAGGTTGCAATTGAAACATCTGTAGCCACTCCACCATCAATCAAAAGTTGACGTAAATCTGCTGCTTTTTGAGGAGCATTCCCGTGAATGACAGTAATCTGGTAATTCCCAATAGCTGTTGCTTCTTTAACAATTTCAACCAAGCGTTTGGTAGCCTTTTTCTCTGTACGAACCTTTTCATATACTTCTATCACACCTTGGTCATTGAAGTATAGGATTGGCTTGATACTAAGGAGATTCCCTAAAATGGCCGCACCATTTGAAAGACGTCCCCCCTTAACTAGATGGTCAAGATCATCCACCATAATAAAGGCTGAGGTATTTTCAATCTGTTCAGTTACTTTATCTAAGATAGACTCGAAACCATCTCCCTGTTCTACCCATTTAAAGACACTTTCAGCCATATAGCCTAAAGGAGCACTTGTAATTCGAGTATCTGGAAAAGCAATGGTCAAACCTTCAAACTCATCCTTCATGTATTGGATATTTTGGTAAAACCCTGAAATTCCAGAAGATAGGAAAAGACCCAAGGCATGTGTATAGCCTTTAGCTTTTAATGATGATAAAATTTCATCTAACTTGGCAATACTTGGTTGGCTCGTTTTTGGCAATTCGCTTGCTGAAGCCATTTTTTCATAAAATTCTTGAGCGGTTAGATTTACACCTTCAACATACTCCTGTCCATCGATATTCACAGGAATGTCTAGCACAAATAAATCTTCTTTCCGCAAGGTTTCCGCTTGTAGAAAAGCAGACGAGTCTGTTATGACCGCTAATTTCATTTCTTAAAACTCCAAATTAATTCCCGGTATATCAAGGGCAATTTCTGTTACTTCATAAGTCAAACGATTAAGCATATCCAAACATGGACGAGCTAGTGTCTCAACCTCTTCTTGGCTGAAATCACTTGGTTGATCGATAATACGACCTTCAACATGATTGACTTGAGAAATCGTTCCACTAATGACAAATCGATCAAAGACAATCATAAAGCTCAAAACAACTACCAAAGAAGTAACTTGATTATCTTGATCATGCTGAAGCAACTGGAAGTTTACATCAACCTTAGTTTCAGGTGCTCCATTTTCATTTTCCCATTCAAAGTTACGCGCATCAAAGTGATACTGGCTGACAAATTCTTGTTCACGTTTTAAATTCATTTTCATCTCCATTAGTACAATATAGTTGCCATTGTACCATATTTTTTTATTTTCTGCTAGAGTTACTAAATACCAATCTCAGTTTTAACAACTTCAGCAATAGTGTCTACATAGTAGTCTACTTCCTCAGTAGTAGGTGCTTCTGCCATGACACGCAAGAGTGGCTCCGTTCCACTTGGGCGAACGAGGATGCGACCATTACCTGCCATTTCTGCTTCCATCTTCTCAATAATAGCCTTGATAGCTGGCACTTCCATGGCTTTTTCTTTCATGGCATTTTCCACACGAATATTGACTAATTTTTGTGGGTAAATGGTCACTTCTGAGGCCAATTGAGACAAACTCTTACCTGTTTCTTGCATGATTTTCGTCAATTGCACAGCTGATAGTTGCCCATCACCAGTAGTATTATAGTCCATCAAGATAATGTGACCTGACTGCTCACCACCGAGATTGTAGCCAGATTTTCTCATTTCTTCAACGACATAGCGGTCTCCAACAGCAGTAACTGCTTTATTGATTCCTTCACGATCCAAGGCCTTATGGAAACCAAGGTTGGACATAACTGTTGTCACAATAGTGTTTTGGGCCAACTGACCTTTTTCAGAAAGGTATTTACCAATAATGTACATAATCTTGTCACCATCGACGATGTCGCCATTTTCATCAACAGCAATTAAACGGTCACTATCCCCATCGAAGGCTAAGCCAATGGCAGATTGACTTTCTTTTACAAGTTCTTGCAAAGCTTCTGGATGAGTTGAACCAACGTTCAAGTTGATATTAAGGCCATCTGGTGTTTCACCGATAACTGTTAATTGAGCACCTAGGTCTGCAAAAATTTGACGAGCACTTGTTGCAGCTGCACCGTTGGCAGTATCCAAGGCCACCTTCATCCCTTCAAGAGGAGTTCCAGTTGAAACAAGGTAGGCTTCGTACTTGCGCAAGCCTTCTGGATAATCAACAACAGTACCTAAACCTTCAGCGCTTGGACGTGGAAGAGTATCTTCACTTGAATCAAGCAAGGCTTCGATTTCTGCTTCTTTGTCATCGTCTAGTTTAAAGCCGTCACCACCAAAGAATTTAATTCCGTTATCAAGGGCTGGGTTATGACTAGCTGAAATCATGACACCTGCACTTGCTCCCTCAGTTTTAACCAAGTATGCTACTGCTGGTGTTGCAAGAACTCCAAGCTTATAAACGTGAATTCCGACTGAAAGGAGTCCAGCAATCAAGGCAGATTCAAGCATTTGACCTGAGATACGAGTGTCTCGTCCTACAAAAACCTTAGGTGCTTCCGTCGTATGTTGACTGAGGACATATCCTCCGAAGCGACCAAGTTTAAAAGCCAATTCTGGCGTTAATTCTACGTTTGCTTCTCCACGGACTCCGTCCGTTCCAAAATATTTACCCATTTTTTATCCTTTTCTATTGTGTTTTATTAGTCTTTTTTTGAAGAGTCTGGCTTGGTTTCAGAACCAGTTGAAGACGAACTGCCCGAAGATGAGCTTGTCGTTGATGAGCTAGAACTACTTGCTGATCTAGCTTGTTTCGTTGTTATCTTCATGGTTGTTTCATACGGTGTAATCACCGTTGGTAAAACTGTTCCATTCTTATCAATAGCTTGTAAGGGAACTGAACCCGTATAATTTCCAGTAATTTTTTCACTCGTTGGTAAGACAGCTACAATCTTATCAATCTTAGATAAGGTATCGCCATCACTTGTAACTGAAACGCGTTCATCTGAAACAGTCACACTGTCAATGAGAATCCGTTCATCAACCTTACCAGAGTCAATCTGTGGAGTGACTGGTAAATTATCCCGTGTTGCCTTCTTCCCAATTTTAACGGTGATTTTCTGCGGTGTTGCTAGGGCTGTTAAACCGCTCGGAAGATTCTCAATGGTCAAGGGTACTTCAACCGTTCCTTCTGTCGCCTGTGTTAAATCTGCAGTAACCTTAAATTTACGAGTGCTTTCTTGCATCTCACTAGCCAAGGTCACTCGATTGGATCCAGTTAAAAATACCGTTACTTCTGAACTAAAACCGCTAATAAAATACTGCTCACTATCGTACTGAATATCAATCGGTACATTTACGACCGTATTGGTATAGGTTTCTGTTCGAGCCGATCTTGCATTATTATTATTTTGGTAATTAATAGAGGTAGCGTAGATAAATAAAACGCAAGCAAAGAGGAGTGAGGAGATGATATATAAACTATTTTTTTTCATTCTTCCAGCCTCCTAATATACGCTCTGTTAAGCTTGGCTCTTGTGAATTTTCCGGAATCAGTATACAACGTAGTTCTTCCTCAAATTCTTCCATCGTTAAATCATGCTTAAAGACACCATTATAGGTAATGGAAATGCCTCCAGTTTCTTCTGACACAACAAATGTTAAGGCGTCTGATACTTCAGATAAACCAATGGCTGCACGGTGTCGCGTTCCAAACTCCTTAGAAATACCAGTGTTTTCAGTAAGTGGAAGATAAGCAGATGTTACAGCTATTCGATCACCTTTTATAATGACTGCACCATCATGTAAAGGTGTGTTTGGAATGAAGATATTGATTAAGAGTTCTGCAGAAATCTTAGCATCTAAAGGAATCCCCGTGGAAATATATTCCTGCAAGGTTCTAACACGCTGAACTGATACAAGTGCTCCAATTTTCCGCGGGCTCATATATTCTACCGCTTTAACAAAGGCCTGAATCATCTGTTCTTCTGAACTCATTGGTGTACTTGAAAAGAAATCAGTCGCACGTCCCAAGCGCTCTAAACCTGTCCGAATTTCTGGAGAGAAAATAACAACCGCTGCAATAACACCGTAAGTAATCAATTGATTGATCAACCAAGAAATAGTCGTTAATCCTAGGGTATTTGCTACTATCTGAGCTAGGATAAAAACTAAAACACCTCGAACCAGGATCATAATCTTGGTTCCTGCAATTGATTTTGTAAATTGGTATAAGATATAGGCAACGATAAGAATATCAATCACATTTATCAGAATACTCCAAGGACTGGAAAATAAACTAGACCAGTATTGAAGATTAGATAATTGCTGAAAATTCATTCTGGGCCTCCTCTCCATAAAAAAGCTACTCTTCATTATATCATTTTATATGAAAATTTTCTTCCCCCTACTTCATTTTAAATTGGTAGAAAATATGATAGAATAAAATGATAGAAATGAATTAAGGAGAAACCATGTCTGAACTATATGATATCACCATTGTAGGAGGTGGACCTGTCGGTCTTTTCGCTGCCTTTTATGCTCACCTTCGTCAAGCCAAAGTACAAATCATCGATTCTCTTCCTCAACTAGGTGGTCAACCTGCCATCCTATATCCTGAAAAACAAATTCTCGATGTTCCAGGTTTTCCAAACCTCACAGGGGAAGAATTGACTAACCGCCTTTTGGAACAACTTGAAGGGTTTGAGACGCCTGTTCACCTCAATGAAACTGTTCTTGAGATTGAAAAAGAGGATGATGTTTTTAAGATTACAACTAATAAGGGAAATCATACTTCTAAAACCGTTATTATTGCTATGGGTGGTGGTGCCTTTAAACCTCGTCCACTAGAATTAGAAGGCGTGGAAGGCTATGACAATATCCACTACCACGTTTCTAATATTCAACAATATGCTGGCAAGAAGGTAACCATCCTCGGTGGTGGTGACTCAGCTGTGGACTGGGCACTAGCTTTTGAAAAGATTGCTCCAACAACACTTGTGCACCGTCGCGATAACTTCCGTGCTCTTGAACATAGTGTACAAGCCTTGCAAGAGTCTTCTGTGACTATCAAAACACCATTTGTACCAAGTCAACTTCTTGGAGATGGAAAAACTCTTGACAAGCTTGAAATATCAAAAGTTAAATCCGATGAGACCGAAAACCTTGAACTAGATCATCTCTTTGTCAACTATGGCTTTAAATCTTCTGTCGGTAATCTTAAAAAGTGGGGATTAGAACTGAACCGCCACAAGATTATCGTCAATAGCAAGCAAGAGTCAAGCCAAGCTGGAATTTATGCTATCGGTGACTGCTGCTACTACGAAGGTAAGATTGACTTGATTGCAACAGGTCTTGGGGAAGCACCAACTGCTGTCAACAATGCCATTAACTACATTGACCCAGAACAAAAAGTACAACCAAAACACTCAACAAGCCTATAATGTCAAAATTACAACTTTATTAAAAAATCAAGTGAAATTTCATGATAAAACGCATAATAACAAGTATCCAAAGAACTTGCTATTATGCGTTTTTATGATTTTAAAAACTTTTCCACTAACCACCTTTATTTGCTTTTTATATAAAGTTTAATACTTATTGATTAGTTTTTTAATATTTCCTCTCATTCCGACATATTCAGACTAACAAACTCTGTGCACCGTATAAGTAATACTAGATAATATTCTATTCTTAGTGTAATTTGTAGTGAAAGTTCGAAGTTAAAATTTACAAATTAACGTTAAATACAGTTATGAACATGTTATAAAGTATGATGTTAGTAGCTGTTAGATTAATTATTACATAAGTTAAGTGTTAAACTGGCTCATTTATTATTCTGTATCGGTAATATAAATTTAACTTCAGCACCACGACAAGCTTCTCTATTTTTCAAGATTACTGATCCACCATGTAATTTAATTATTTGTTCAGTAATAAATAGTCCAATACCATAATTGGTTGCAGAATGCCTGCTATAATCTCCACGATAGAACTGTTCTTTTGCGTGAATTAAATCGATATCAGAAAAACCTTTCCCGTTATCTAATATTGATATTTCTAAAAATTCATCTACAGTTTTTAAATTCAATTCCAATGTAACTATTCCATTATTATTTTCAATTGAATTCGCTAAGACATTTTGCAATGCTCTCTCTAAGAGTTTCAAGTCTACACTCATTATACCATCTTCAACTACTACATTAGTTTTTAGATTGTTAGAATTAATTGATATTAGTTCTTTAGAAACTGTTACCAATTGTTCTGATACAGTTTTTACTGCCAACGATTGTGGCTGGTATTCAGTGGCATTAGAATTCTTATTCATGATTAGAAGTGTTTTTATATATTCAGATATTCTATTGCTATTCCTCAGTATATAATCTATATAAATACTCTGGTCCGCTGTTACAGATGTATTTTTAAGCAACTCAGCATTTCCTTGAACAATAGATACTGGGGTTTTCAAGTCATGTATCAAGGCAGAAATCTGTTTTTGCTTATTTTCTTCCTGTAGCCACTCTTTGATTAATGACTCTTGCAAAGCATTTCTCATTTTCTCCAAGCTAAATAGAACTTCATTAAATTCTTTGACTCTTGAATAATGCAGTTCAAAATCTAAAGTTTGTTCTGATATTTTTTCGGAAGCGGCTAATATAGGTGAAAGCTGTTTTACAAGATATTTAGCCCATACTATTGTAACAATCAATGTATTTAGTAAACTAACTAAAATAAGAATACTGAGATACACTGCATTGACATTAGGAAAATATTTTGCCATGAATTTATTTGTAAAATAGGGTTTTACTGAATATTGAATAATACAATAACCGTCATTTCGTAAAATTTCTATATAGCTATAAGATGGGGTATTATATACTATCTCATTATTATAGTATCGAATTGCTCGATCTTCTTCATCTTTACTCATTGAACTAGAAATGATATTCCCGTCCTTTGAAATTAATAGATATGAAGCATTATCTGGTATAAGATTTTTATCAAAGGTCTCTGTATTGGCTATCGCATTCTTCCGCTCATGAATCTGATTTTCTGTGTAATCGGCAGGTAAAATAAATCCTAATGAATACATGGTGTTGAACATCAGAATTACTAAACCAAGTGAAAGAAACAATACAATTCCTAAACTTATTAGATATTCTAAAAATATTATTCTTAGCGATTGCCCTTTTAATTTTATTCCCATTTATATCCAATTCCCCATACAGTTACTACTGGAGATAAACCTTCCTTCTGTAGTTTTGCGCGAATATTCTTAATATGTTCTGAAATAGCTGAAGAATTACCTATCCCATCATATCCAAATATCATCTCATAAATCTGTTCTCTTGAAAATACTTGCCCGCGCCTACGTGCCAGAAGTTCACAAATTCGATACTCAGATTTTGTAAAAGGAATTTTCTTATCATTTACATAAATTATATTCGCTGATAAATCAAATCTAATTTCTCCAAGATTTAAACTTAAATGTCTCTCTCGGTTTTCTCGACGTAAATGAGCATCAACTCTCGCAATTAATTCATTTACTCCAAAAGGTTTTAAAATGTAATCATCAGCTCCTGTTGAAAAACCTGAAACAATGTCACTTTCCAAAGATTTTGCAGTTAAAAATAAGATGGGACAGTCTACTCTATCTCTAATAGATTTACAATAAGATATACCATCGATTTTTGGCATCATTATGTCTAATAAAATTAAATCATACTCTGATAATTTAGAAATAGGCACCTCTGTTGGATTTTGAAAAATATCTACATGATATAATTTTTGCGTTAAAATATTTTTGATTAAAACTAAAAGATCCATTTCATCATCTATAGCCAATATTTTCACCATCTTATTACCACCTTCATTTCTATTCCATATTAGTTCTGCCGTTCCATTTATTAAACCAAATCAAACTTACAAATAAAATTACAACTATCATTGGTGTTGCAACTAAAGACCATTTAAAAAATTCATAATAAAATAAGTTTTCACCAGATATTTTATCTACAAAGTAAAGACCACAAAGTCTTGAAGACCAAGAACTTGGTATGTAATACCAAATCTTATCCCCCATACTTGTAACAGCAAGCAGAGCTATCAATGTTTCAAAGAAACCAAGACCAATAGAGGCACCACTCCCAAATCTGAGGCTAATAACCAGATGTATTAAATATAACGGAACAACTCCGATAATCATTAAGACTGATTCCAATATCAAATCATAAAATTCTTGATAATTAAAAAATATCAAAAAACTACTTTGGAGTAAAAAAAGTGATAGAGATGCACACAACAATAAGGATAATAACTTACCAATATACATACTAGTTCTTGATTGCGAACCAGTTAACATTATCTGAAAACAACCTGCTTCTGCTTCCATTTCTATTACCTTTGCAGTAATAAAACCAATAATAATCGGGAACAATGCACCTAACGTAATCAAATAATTTAATGTGACATCCTCAATTGAATACCTACTTAGGCTCGTAAATTTAAAACCAGCATATATCATAATCACAAATAGTATTGGGAGAAACAGATATAACCAGGGTAACCAAGTATGTTTTATCTTATATAGTTCAGACTTTAAAATATTTATCACTATCCCACCTCCTGTTTTGCAAACCAAATAGATGATAAGTAAGATAATAGAAGAAATAACAGAATTGAGAAGATACATGGAGGCAAAATGGATGTACTTAACATCATATTTCCTGAATCTGCTGGTAGTCCATTTGGCATAATTTTCAGCATTGGAACCATAGCTCTTATACTCCAACTATATGGGGAAAACAACCAATAATCTCCAGCAGAAAACATTATTCCAAGTACAACACCTAGTAAACCATTTATCATAAGACTAATAGAAAAACCAAACTTTTTAGCTAATAGTAGGCAAAATGGAATTTGCCATATGCTTGATACCACTAATGCTATACTCGAAACTAATAAAGTACTAAAGCTATAGCTTAAAAATATTTGTTCTCCAAAAATAAATTGCACAATTAAAACTGCTATCAAATGAACCAAACTTGTCATCAGAATCAAACAGCTTGCTACAATAATTTTTGATATCCAAATCTTTCTTAAATCAATACTTAGAGGATAAACTGCCCTATATTTTATTTTTTTATCTTCGTATCGATTCATTAAAGCAGGAATCAGTGCATAAGTAATTGGCATAATTATAGTATACCACCAATTATATGAATCTACTGTAAAATATGGTGGTGCCAGTATATAAGAAAGAATTATCAAAGATATAGGTATTATATAGATTATTTTTTTTAAAAAAGTTCTTTTATATTTTAAATAATCACTAAGGATATAATTTATCATTTTTAATTCTCCTTCTTTACTACTTCCAAGAATAAATTTTCTAAACTTTCTTGAGAGTTTTTTATATCTTGGTATTTTAATTCACCTTCACATATTATCCCGATATAATCTGCAACTTGCTCAACTTCGGAAATATTATGGCTGGATAGAATTACTGTAATGCCTTGTTTTGGAAAGCCAAGAATCATCTCCCTTAATTCTTGAATTCCCAATGGATCTAAGCCATTGGTTGGTTCATCTAAAATTAATAATTTAGGATTATTTAACAGTGCTATTGCAATTCCTAATCGTTGTTTCATTCCCAAAGAAAATTTTCCACTTCTTTTTTTACCTGTATTTGATAGACCAACGATTTTTAGAACTTCATCAATTCTTGATTCGGGTAATCCAAGTAACATTGTTCTTACTTTTAAATTTTCTCTTGCACTTAAGTTCTCATATAACGGAGGTAGCTCTATCAAGGCACCAATTTGTTCAAGATCCTTTCTACTCCATGTATGATCATTAAATATAATATCTCCGGACGATTTATGGAGCATTCCTGTTATCATCTTTAGTGTAGTTGATTTCCCAGCACCATTTGGACCAAGTAATCCGTAGATACAATTCTCTTTCACTTGTAATGAAATATTATTCACTACAAGTTGATTCCCAAATTTCTTTGACAAATTCCGTGTCTCTAAAATATTTTTTTCCATTTTGATCCTCCTTAAATTTACACTTCAATAATAAAATATAAATTTAAAGATTTTATAAAGAAAATACATAACTTTTATTGATCTAAAAAATAAACTATAAATACGCAATTTAATGAAGATTAAAAATAAAAATTTGAAATTTTTAGTATTCTATCTAGAACCTTAATCTATTAAAACAACGAATCCTCTGAAAATGAAAATTCCACTGAATGAAACTTCAGTAGAATTTTTAGGATTTGAGGTTATTTTAAAAATTTTTCAAACATCTATCTCGATATATCTTTTTTGAACATCAATATATTATATTTTACAGTTCCTCTGCGATTTTGTTGATCTTTCTCAGGCGATGATTGACACCACTTTTAGTTAAGGGATTTGTCAGACTATCTGCCAACTTTTGAATAGAATAGTCTGGATGCTGAATACGCAGACGGGCAACTTCCTGCAAATCTGCTGGCAGATTATCCAAGCCAATTCTATCTTTGATTTTACTGATATTATTAATGGTTTTCATACTCGCTGAAACCGTACGAGCAATATTTGCCGTCTCTGCATTATTGGCACGATTGAGGTCATTTCGAGTTTCTCGGAGAATCTTGACACCTTCAAAAGTATCACGTGCCTGCATAGCTCCAATAACTATGAGAAAGTCCATGATATCCTCAGCACGCTGAAGATAGGTCACTGCACCTTTTTTTCGTTCAATCACCTTGGCATCCAACAAGAAATGCTGAAGAAGCGCCGCAATCCCTTGGGCATGGTCCAGATAGACTGAGCTGATCTCAAGCTGATATTTACCAGAGTCTGGATCCCGAATACTTCCGTTTGCCAAAAAGGCTCCACAGAGATAGGCACGACCTGCTTCCTCATCTGCTAGAATTTCAGGTGCAATACCTGTCTCTATTCCAAAGAAGGAGTCTGCCAAGTGCAAATCACTCAGTAGTTCTTGAACTCGCTCATCCGTAAAAACAGTATAGACGCGATTTTTACGAAGATTACTCCTCTGATGGTGACGAATTTCTGATTTAATCTCATAGAAGTGCAAAAAAGATTCATAGAGATGACGAGCCAACTTAGCATTTTCTGTAATGACGGACAAGGTCAACCCAGAATTCGATAAACCAATACTACCAGACATCTTAATAATGGCAGATAGTTCGTGGCGACTCAGATGGTGCTGACCCAAAATTTCTTCTTTTACTGCTACTGTAAAACTCATTTTCTCACCTGTATGATCCGCATGAGCTCATCTACGATTAAATCACCATCGTGAAAGGCTCCTCCATTTTCCAAGCGTAGAAAGTTGGATGAAATGACACGTGGGACTTGCTTACGCAAACCTTCAAAATCATGCTCAACCTGCACCAAATATTCATCAAAACGGTTGGTATCCATATAGTCCCTCGGAACCTTTTCGATATTAACAAGGACAGTATCGATAAATGGACGGCCCAAATGACGATGCAGGACTTCTACGTGATCACTATCTGTGAAATGCTCGGTCTCTCCACGCTGGGTCATGATGTTGCAGACATAGGCAATTTCAGCCTTGGTTTCCAGAAGCGCCTGACCAATTTCTTCAATAACAATATTAGGCAAAATCGAAGTAAAGAGTGAACCTGGTCCCAAGACAATCATATCACTTTCGAGAATAGTGTTAACCACCCGGCGGCTAGCTTCAGGTTTCTCATCATCAAGCGTATTAGTGACGTAAACATGATCAATCATGCCTGGATGATCAGCAATGTGACTCTCGCCAGCTACCTCTGTCCCATCTTTAAAGACAGCATGGAGTGTCAAAGGATGGTCACTTGATGGGAAAATCTTCCCTGTAGTATGGAAGAATTTACTCAGCAATTGCATGGCATTATAGGTCGAACCCTGCATTTCAGATAATCCAGCTATGATAATGTTTCCTAATGGATGACCAGCAAAAGCACCTGCATCCTCTGAAAAACGGTATTGAAAGACCTTTTCATAGAATTTTGGCATATCTGACATGGCTACAAGGACATTACGCAAATCACCTGGTGGTGTTAACTGTTGAATGTTTTTACGAAGTTCACCTGAAGAACCTCCATCATCAGCAACAGTTACAATCGCTGCGATCTCGACATCCTTTTCCCTTAAACTTTTTAAGATAACGGGGATTCCAGTTCCCCCACCAATCACCGTAATTTTTGGTTTTCTCATGAACGGTTTACCGTTTCCTTTCTTCGGTCTTTATCACGATGACTTTCATTTACAGACCAATTCTTAGACAAATCATTGGCTAAGCGTTTGGCAAATGCAACACTTCGGTGTTGTCCACCAGTACAACCAATCGCAATAGTTAAGACTGATTTTCCTTCTTTTTTATAGCCTGGTAGAATTGGTTCAACCAAGGCTAACAAATGACGGTAGAAATCTTCAGATTCCTCATGTTTCATGACATAGTCGTAAACGGCCTGGTCTTCACCTGTTTGATTACGAAGTTCTGGTTGGTAGTAGGGATTTGGCAAAAAGCGGACATCAAACACTAAGTCAGCATCAATTGGAATGCCGTATTTAAACCCGAAAGACATAACCTCAATACGGAAGGACTGAGCCTGTTCTTGATCTGAAAATTGCTCTGCAATCGTCTTACGAAGTTCACGGGGAGTTAACTCTGTTGTGTCTACTACATTTTGACTCATGTTTTTTAAGGGAGCCAAGAGTTCGCGTTCCAACTTGATCCCGTCCAAGATACGACCATCTGCTGCCAGAGGGTGACTTCTTCTAGTTTCCTTATAGCGTGCCACCAATTCCTTATCAGCAGCATCCAAAAAGAGAATCTTGAAGTCCAAATCATCTTGGTTTTCCAATTCGTCCAAGACAGCCTGAATCTCTGAGAAGAAAGAGCGACTTCGCATATCCACCACTAGGGCTAACTTGTGGTCGTCATCCTTGGTCTCTACCAACTGCAAAAACTTTGGCAATAGAGCTGGTGGCATATTATCAATGGTAAAATATCCTAAATCCTCAAAGGATTGAATGGCTACAGTTTTCCCTGCACCACTCATCCCTGTTACAATCACCAGGTGAAGTTGTTTCATTGTCATCATAGTCTCCTTATATCAAAAGAAGTTTGGAAGAACCAAACTTCAACTCGCTTATCCAATCTCAGCGATGACTTCAATTTCGACTTTTACATCGCGAGGAAGACGAGCTACTTCTACAGCTGAACGAGCTGGAAATTCCTTATTAAAGGCTGTTTGGTATACCTCATTGAAAGGTACAAAGTCGTTCATATCACTCAAGAAACAAGTTGTTTTAACAACGTGGTCAAAATCTGTGCCTGCTTCTGCCAAAATAGCTCCAATGTTTTTCAAGACTTGTTCGGTCTGTTCTTGAATCGTTTCTCCTATGATTTCTCCAGTTTCAGGAGATAAAGGAACTTGACCGCTAGCAAACAAAAGGTTCCCAACGATTTTTCCTTGAACATAAGGTCCGATTGCCTTTGGAGCCTTGTCTGTATGAATTGTTTTTGCCATATATATTCCTCACAATTTTTCTAAAATAGCATCCCAAGCTTGATCCATTCCTGCTTTTGTTACGGATGAAAAGAGGATAAAATCATCACTTGGATCAAAGTTTAATTTCTTTTTAATGGCTGATTCGTGCTTGTTCCATTTCCCACGCGGAATCTTGTCTGCCTTGGTCGCCACAATGATGACAGGAATCTCATAATATTTAAGAAATTCGTACATCTGTACATCATCTGCTGACGGATCATGGCGAAGGTCAACGAGACTGACAACTGCTCGAAGATTTTCACGAGTGGTTAAGTACTCCTCAATCATGCGTCCCCATTTTTCGCGTTCCTTTTTGGACACACGGGCATAACCGTAACCAGGTACATCTACAAAACGCATCTTATCATCAATGTTAAAAAAGTTCAGCAACTGAGTTTTACCAGGTTTCCCTGATGTCCGAGCTAGGTTCTTACGGTTAAGCATAGTGTTGATAAAGCTTGATTTCCCAACATTTGAGCGACCTGCGAGCGCAATTTCTGGAAGTTCATCCTGTGGATAGTGAGATTTGTTAGCTGCACTCAGCAAAATCTCAGCATTGTGTGTATTGATTTCCATAGTCACCTCTAGGCTGTCTCTAGGATTGGCTTAGCTGTTCCATCAACTGCTTCTTTTGTGATACGAACTGTTTTCACATTTTCTTGACTTGGAACTTCAAACATAACATCTAGCATGGTTTCTTCGATGATTGAGCGAAGCCCACGCGCACCAGTCTTACGTTCAATAGCTTTGTTAGCAATCTCTTGGAGAGCCTCATCGTCAAATTCAAGCTCAACATCGTCATATGAAAGCAAGGTCTGGTATTGTTTAACCAAGGCATTTCTTGGCTCTTTCAAAATGCGAACCAAGTCATCTACTGTCAACTGCTCCAAGGCTGCAAAGACAGGCAAGCGTCCAATTAATTCAGGAATAATACCGAATTTTTGAATATCTTCTGCAATGATTTCTTGCATGTATGAGCTGTTTTCATCAATAGCCTTGTTATTTTGTCCGAAACCGATGACTTTTTCACCAAGACGCTGTTTGACAATTTCTTCGATTCCATCAAAGGCACCACCCACGATGAAGAGGATATTCTTGGTATCTACTTGGATCATTTCTTGTTGTGGATGTTTGCGTCCACCTTGTGGAGGAACACTTGCTACTGTACCTTCGATAATCTTAAGGAGGGCTTGTTGCACACCTTCACCAGAAACATCACGTGTGATGGAAACATTTTCGCTCTTCTTAGCAATCTTATCAATCTCATCGACGTAGATAATTCCACGCTCTGCACGTTCGATGTTGAAGTCAGCTGCCTGCAAGAGTTTGAGGAGGATATTTTCCACGTCCTCACCTACATAACCAGCCTCAGTAAGAGCTGTTGCATCTGCAATGGCAAATGGTACATTCAAACTTCTAGCAAGTGTTTGAGCAAGGAAAGTCTTCCCTGAACCAGTTGGGCCAATCATCAAAATGTTTGATTTTTGCAAATCCACATCTTCTGACTCTTCACGAGTGTCATGGAAATTGATGCGTTTGTAGTGGTTATATACAGCCACTGCCAAGGCACGTTTGGCACGATCTTGACCGATCACATAGTGGTTCAAGATGTTTAGGAGTTCGATTGGTTTTGGTACTTCAGACAAGTCTGCTAGGACTTCCTCTGCCAACTCCTCACGAATGATTTCCTGGGCTAACTCCACACACTCATTACAGATAAAGGCGTTGTTCCCAGCGATTATTTTTTTAACTTCTTCTTGGCTTTTGCCACAAAATGAGCAATAAACCATCATATCATTTTTCCTATTTGTAGGCATGATTCCCTTCCGTTCTAAATGATTTTTCTATCTAAAATAAGGTCATATAAAAAGCATGAATGCTATTCACCAAGTTTGTAAAGGCATTAAGCCAAAGTAGAGTAGCAAGTCCAAAGCGCTTTTTACGAAAAGCGTGTGTTCCAGCTACAAAACAGACAGCACACAAAAGAGCTGTGAAAAATCCAAAAATACTGCGCTCCATTAGACTTCCTTTCTCTTTCTATATTCGATAGTGAAATCATAGGCATTTTTCTCATCTCTAGTATAAGATTTGCTTGCAAGAGTCTCAAAAGTAGTCAAGTCAAAATCTTCTGGGAAATAGGTATCCCCTTCAACTTGAGCATGAATTTGTGTCACAATAATCTCATCGAGATAAGGTTCAAAAAGCTGAAAAATCTGCTTGCCACCAATGATATAGAGATTCTTATCCTGATGATGATACCAGTCTAAAACCTGCTCAACATTTTGGAAAACCAGAGCCCCCTCAATTGACTCTTCGGGATTGCGCGTCAAAATTAGGGTCTCACGTCCTGGAAGCAATCGTCGCCCCATTCCATCAAAGGTTACACGTCCCATTAAAATGGCATGATTCAAGGTTGTTTCTTTGAAATGTTTTAACTCTGCTGGCAAATGCCATGGCAAGCGATCCTCTTTTCCGATCACACCCTTTTCATCTTGAGCCCAAATGGCTACGATTTTCTTTGTCATGCTTTCATCCTTTTCATTGATAGTTCTATTTTATCAAAAATCTTCAAAAAAGACTGTTTTGGAATGCCCTCCTGAATAGAAAAAATCCGTAGAAACTTTCTACGGATTTTTGACAAAATAGAGTATCTTACAAACCAGGTGCTTGTCCTAATTCTGCTGCAAGCATCCAGACTGTTTTTTCAAGGTCTGCCTTAGCACCAACGAAGATATCATTGGTTACATCATCACCTTCTTCATCTGTTACATCCAAAGCTTTTTGGAAAAGAGTGATGAGGTAACGATAAATTTCAAGAACACGTTCCAAACTTTCTTCTACATTACGGAATTCTCCAACTTCTTCCTCGATTTCACTGTGTTGAAGGAATTCTGTCAAAGTAGAGTATGGTTTTCCACCAAGTGTAATCAAGCGTTCGCTGATTTCATCTAGGTAACCATCAAGGCTATCCATGTATTCATCCATCTTAGGATGCCATACCATGAATCCACGTCCACGCATGTACCAGTGTACTTGATGAAGAGCGATATGTGCTACATACAAGTCAGCTACTGCTTGATTCAAAACTTCCTTTGTATTTACTAGCGCTTCTGCCGCTGGTTTAGATAATGTTGCTACGTCTTTTACTGCTTCTTTTTTCAATTCTACCATCTTTCTCACCTCATAATATTATTTTTGCAACCATATTTATTGATTACTATCTCAGTATACTACATCTAGTAGACAAACGCAAGAAAATTAACCCATATTAAAAAAGTTCTAATTGACTGATAATTTAAGAAAATGAGTGGCTATTTATCCTAGCTATTTTCACTGTTTTTACTAGAAAATTGACTTTGGTAAAGGTCATAATAGAAACCTTTTGCAGCTAAGAGACTTTCATGATTTCCTTGTTCGATAATCTGTCCATCTTTCAGCACCAAAATCTTGTCCGCTTCCTGAATAGTCGAAAGTCTATGGGCGATAACAAAGCTTGTTCTCCCTTTCATCAAACGCTTCATGGCCTTTTGAATCAAGAGTTCTAGACGCGTATCGACTGATGAGGTCGCTTCGTCAAGGATTAGAATTTTTGGATCAGCCAAGAGAGCACGCGCGATAGTTAACAACTGCTTCTGACCAAGAGAAATATTACTTGACTCTTGGTTCATCTCCATGTTGTAACCACCAGGAAGAGTACGGATAAAGTGGTCAACATTGGCAGCCTTAGCAGCTTCAACGATTTCTTCATCTGTTGCCTCAAGATTCCCAAAACGAAGATTTTCCTTGATACTACCTTCATAGAGCCAGGCGTCTTGTAGGACCATCCCGAACTGACGACGGTAGTCCTGACGAGACAAGTCTCGAATATCTTGACCATCCACTAAAATAGCACCTGCGGTCACATCATAAAAACGCATGAGCAGGTTAATTAATGTTGTTTTACCTGCCCCAGTAGGTCCAACGATGGCTACCATCTCTCCAGGTTCAACATCTAAGTTGAAATTACGAATCAATGGTTTGTTTTCCACATATTGGAAATCAACGTTTTTGAAACTAACTTGACCTGTCAATGGTGCTAGTTCTTTTACTTCAGCAGTTTGAACTTCTTCCTGTTCATCTAAAACTTCAAAGACACGATCAAGCGAAGACTTAGCACTTTGCATTTGCCCAGCTAACTGAGTAATGTTTTGGATAGGTTGACTGACCTGCCACACATACTGAACGAAAGCTTGCATATTACCAATCGTCAAGCGCCCTGCAATAACCTGCAATCCACCTAATACTGCAACAATCAGATAGGTTAAATCAGACACGATATGAAGGGCAGGCATTATCAATCCTGAAATAAAGCTCGCCTTAAATCCGACTTGTTGCAATTCATCCGTAATCTTTTCAAATCTCTCTTGAGAGTTTTCTTCGCGTCCGAAAAGTTTTAAAACATTAAAACCTGTCAAGTTTTCCTGTACAAATCCATTCATTCGTCCCAATATAGCTGCCTGCTGTTTAAAGTACGGCTGCGAACGATTCAGAATCGTTTTAGCGCCAAAATAAGTCACTGGAATCGACAAGATAACAATGATAGCCAACTGAAGATTTAGATAGAGGACCATTCCCATAACAAAAAGAATGGTAAAGACTGCGTTGACAATCTGCAAGAAAGATTGTTGGAGTGCATTAGATACGGTCTCTACATCACTAGTAAAACGTCCCAGCAAATCCCCAAACTGGTGCTTATCAAAGTAGGACACAGGGATGCGGTTGATTTTTTCGCTCATTTCATTTCGCAAATCCTGTATCATGGACTGCACTGCATTGGTCATAAAGTAATTCGAGTAATAAGAACCCAACTCATAGAAAAGACCACGCAAGAGATAAATCACTAGAATTACTGCGATATAGCTGGTATTAATACCTGATCCTGCAACACCATTTGCCATGGCAAGGAGGTTGCTGGTTAACTCAGTGATAGCAAGCCCCAATACAAAAGGCTCGATAACACTCATAATGACGCTGACTATTTTCAAAAAGACTGCAAAGAAAACAGAGAAACGGTAGGCTTTTAAATAGCTCCATAGACGAGCTAGACTAGATTGTTGTTTCATCCTTTACCTCCTATTCTTCTGTCAGAGATGCATTTTTCAACTGCGATTCAGCAATTTCTCGATAGATGTCATTGGTTACCATCAATTCTTCATGACGGCCACGACCAACGATTTCGCCTTTATCAAGGACGATAATCTGGTCAGCATCCATGATAGTTCCAACACGTTGCGCAACAATCAATACTGTAGCATCTTGAGTCACTTCCTTGAGACGACGGCGCAAGATAGCATCTGTACGGTAGTCCAAGGCTGAGAAGGAATCATCAAAGATATAGATATCTGGACCCTTGATGACTGCGCGGGCAATCGACAAGCGTTGCTTTTGACCACCTGATAGATTGCTTCCCCCTTCAGCCAGATGAGTTGCAAAACCTTCTTCTCGACTTTCGATAAAGTCTTTGGCTTGGGCTACATCAGCTGCTTGGTGCAAGTCCTCATGACTGGCATCTTCTTTCCCGTAACGGAGATTATCTGCGATAGTCCCTGTAAAGAGCAAGGCTTTTTGTGGAATAAATCCAATTTTCTGGCGGAGTGATTTGAGACGGTAATCCCGGACATCAACACCATCGACCTTGATTTTCCCAAGTGTAACATCATAAAAACGAGGAATTAACTGAACCAGAGTAGACTTACCTGACCCAGTTGAACCGATAAAAGCAATAGTTTCTCCCGGTTTAGCAGTAAAGGTAATGTTATGCAAAACAGGGCTTTCCGTTTCCCCAGGATAAGCAAAGGTCACATTATCAAATTCTAAGTAACCATGTGTTTCTGTTTCTTGAATTCCGCCCTCATTTGGATCAATGGAAATAGGCATATCCATGATTTCCTTCAAGCGTTCACTGGATACGGCCGTTCTAGGGTACATGGTAAAAAGGTTTGACAAGAAAAGGAAAGACAAGAGGGCGTGGAAACTATACTCGATGAAGGCTACCAAATCCCCAATCTGCAAACTTCCTTGCTTGAGAGGATCTAGAGCAAACCAAACGATAGCTACAATCATGGCAATAATGATTTGCACAAAAAGCGGCTCTGTCAAACCAGTCAATTTGAACAAACGATTTGAATTATCTGCATAGATTGAATTTTTCTCCTCGAAACGGTTTTCTTGGAAGTCTTCACGAGCAAAGGCACGAATCACTCGCAAGCCCATCAAATTTTCACGGACATATTGGTTTATCTTGTCCAGTGTTTTCTGTTGTTTTTCAGATAAGGGACGCGTTTTCACCGCCACATAAAGGACTACTACAGCTAGGAAAGGAACAGAAAAAGCCACAATCCAAGCTAGTGAAGGACTGGTCAAGAAAATCATGAGAATACTTGATAGCATCATCATGGGTGTGATAACACCCAACTTAAGCGTTTGTTCCGCAAACTGCATGAGGACAAAGGCATCACTGGTAATACGAGTGACTAGTGAAGATACACCAATTTGTTCATATTCGTGATGAGAATACTCTTGCAGCTTAGAATAGACATCATCCCGCATGTCCTTAACCATATTCGTGGTCAATTTACTAGCAGCATAGGATAGAACAACCCGCCCAAATGTTCCTAAGACGATAATAACCAACATGACGATAGCCCAAAAATAGAGCTTTTCTTCATTACCTTGATTAATCCCCTGGTCAATCATACGAGCAAGAACAGTCGGTAGACCTAGATTGACAATGACAAAGAAAATAGCTCCGAGAAAGTCTAACACTAACCACTTGGGATAACGTTTGAGATAAGACCAAATATACAGCATGATTCTCCTTTCTTTTTCTTCTAATACTCTTCAAAAATCAAATTCAAACCACGTCAGCTTCATCTTGCCGTACTCAAGTACAGCCTGCGGCTCGCTTCCTAGTTTGCTCTTTGATTTTCATTGAGTATAAAATGCAGAAAAGAGCGTGCTTTCGCACGCCATTTTACTAAAAAGAAGACAGGCAGCCAAAACCTCGAGAGGGGGAACTGTCTGTCTCAGATATTTAAGGCTTATTTTACAAAGTCAAGCAATGCCAAGAAGCTTTCTGGGTCAAGTGATGCACCACCAACAAGAGCTCCGTCAACGTCTGGACAAGCCATGTATTCAGCAACGTTTTCAGGTTTAACTGAACCACCGTATTGAACACGTACTTTGTCAGCTACTTCTTGACCGAAGTCAGCAGCTACAACGTCACGAACAACTTTACACATTTTTTGTGCATCGTCTTGTGAAGCTGATTTACCAGTACCGATAGCCCAGATTGGCTCGTATGCGATAACTGTTGAAGCTACTTGTTCTGCAGTCAATCCTGCAAGAGCAGCTGAAACTTGAGCACCTACGAATTCAGCAGCTTTTCCTGCTTCGTAAGTTTCAAGAGACTCACCACAACAGATGATTGGAAGCATACCGTTCGCAAAGATTGCTTTTGCTTTTTTGTTGATGTCTTCGTCTGTTTCGTGGAAGTAGTCACGACGTTCTGAGTGACCGATAACAACGTAGTCAGTACCGATTTCTTTCAAAACTTGTGGACTAGTTTCACCAGTGAAAGCACCAGCATTTTCAAAGTAGCAGTTTTGAGCAGCAACTTTAAGGTTTGAACCTTTAGCAGCAGCAAGAACAGTTGTTAAATCAAGAGCTGGAGCTGCGATACCTGCTTCAACAAGGTCTGCTGAAGGAAGTTTTGATGCTACAGCTTCAACAAATGCTTTTGCTTCTTCTGGGTTTTTGTTCATTTTCCAGTTACCGGCAATAAATGGTTTACGTGACATTTCACATACCTCTTTTTTCATTTTATTTTCTACTTATTTTATCATATTTAAAGATAGCTTGCAAATCTTACTCTGTAACTAGAAGTCTTCTTTTCAAAAACTTTCCAGTTGCCGTTTTTATCTAGAAGTTGGCTTTCTCCTGGTTAATTTGACCACTGCTTCTGTTCTAGCCGTGTGTGGAAACATATCAACAGACTGGATATAGTGTAGATCATAGACCTCTACTAGACGGACTAAATCACGCGCCAAGGTAGACACATTGCAGGAAACATAGACCATCTTTTCAGGAGCATACTTGACAATGGTATCCAAGAGCTTATCATCTAAACCTGTACGTGGCGGGTCCACAATCAAGGCATCTGCACGGTAGCCTTCCTTGTACCAACGAGGGATGATTTCTTCTGCAGTTCCTACTTCATAGTGAGTATTGGTATAACCCATGCGCTTAGCATTTTCTTTGGCATCCTCAATAGCTTCTGGAATAATATCCATCCCTCTCAAGCTTTTGACTTTTTTGGCAAAGGCAAAACCAATGGTCCCAACACCACAATAGGCATCAATCAGATGGTCATTCTCATTTACGTCCAAGGCCTTAACGGCTTCACTGTAGAGGACTTCTGTCTGTTCAGGATTGAGCTGGTAAAAAGCTCGTGGTGAAAGAGAAAATTCATAGTCTAGAACACCTTCGCGTATACTATCCTGCCCCCAAATAATCTCGGTCTTGTCTCCATAAATCTCACTGGTTTTTGCAGTATTGGTATTGACTGCAACTGTCACCACTTCTGGAAAATCCTTGACTAGGTCTTGAACTAAGAGAGTCAGATTCAATTGGCGATTAGTGACGATAATGATTTGAACCTGCCCAGTTTTCCGTGCTCGACGAACCATGATGGTCCGAACCCCAAGAATTTTCCGTTCATCTGTAATCGGAATTTGATGATAGGTCAAGAGTTCAGCAATGCGATTGGCAATAATCTGCGTCTCCTTGTCTTGAACCAGACAGTCTTTTAACTCAACCAAATAATGGGAATTTTGAGCATATAATCCCGCCTTGACTTGGCCCTTAAATTTTCGAGTTTGGAATTGCAGTTTAGCCCGATAATACTTAGGCTCCTGCATACCAATGGTTGGTCTAATTTCATAGTTTTCGTAGCCAGCAGGAGCAAACTTTTTCAGAGCTTGATGAAGGAGATCTGTCTTGAACTCCAGCTGCTTGTCATAGTGCAGGTGCATGATTTGACAGCCTCCACACTCATTATAAATGGTACAGTCTGGAACCACTCGAAACTTAGATTTTTTATTGACCTCAAGCAGTTTGGCCTCAACATAGTTACGCTTAACAGAAGTTACCTGACAATAGATATCTTCTCCCTTGAGGGCACCTGGAACAAAAACGAGGGTTTTCTGGAAAAAACCAATTCCTTCCCCGTTAATCCCCATGCGCTTGATTTTTAATGGAATTTTTTGTTTGACTTTTAGATTCATAAGTCTATTATACCACGTAGTTTCTCAATGGTTAAGAATATGTTACAATAAAAACATGAATACAAAGATATCTTTTTCCTCATTGGATTTTCCTGAGCAATTACGAACTTATATAGAGGGGACAAGCCTTTCTGACAGCTCTTCTCATTCAGGCGCAAGGGTCCTTTATCTTGACTCAGGTTACTATTTAAAAAAAGATCAAAAGGGAAGATTAGAGCGAGAAGCTAGCATTGCAAGGTGGTTTGAAACCAAAGGACTGGGAACTCCAGTTATCGAATATCTATCTAAAGATAAAGACTACCTCCTGACTAAAGAGGCTATTGGTCATGATGCTCTCGCTTTTTTAGATCAGCCAGAAAAAATCTGCCGAACAATGGCAGAGGCTCTTAAAAAGCTTCACAGCTTAAACCCACACAATTTTCCATCAGAAAATCATTTACAGACCTATAAAGACAGAGCCTTTAAAAACTATGAAAAAGGGGAGTTCTATGCCAAGGCGCTCCTACCCCAATTCCAGATTAGCAGTCGCGAAGAGGCCTTCCAACTCATCCAAGAACAAGGACACCTTTTAAGTACAGATGCCTTTATTCACGGGGACGCCTGTCTACCAAACTTTATTCTCAAAGATGCTAGCCATTTCTCTTGCTTTATTGATCTTGGTTTGGCTGATTTCAGTGATCGGCATATCGATCTCTTTTGGGCTATTTGGTCCCTCAATTACAACTTAAAAGATCCCAAATATGCTGAACTATTTCTCGACTATTACGGGAGGGAACTGGTTGATAGCAACAAACTTCGACTCGTTGCTGCCTTCGAAGCATTTGGATAAGAGGTAAACCATGAAAATCACAAAACTTGAAAAGAAAAAACGACTCTATCTGCTCGAGCTTGATAGCGACAATTCCTGCTACATTACAGAGGATACCATTGTTCGCTTTATGTTGACAAAAGGGAAAGAGATCTCAGCTGAAGAACTAACTGAGATTAAATCCTTTGCACAATTTTCCTACAGTAAAAATCTAGCTCTCTACTACTTATCATTCAAGGCCCGTACTGAAAAAGAAGTTAGAGATTATCTTGCCAAACATGAAATTGATGAGAACATCATCTCCAAAGTTATCCAGTCTTTAAAAGATGATAATTGGATCAATGATCGCCAATATGCTCAAGCTATCATCAATTCCAATCAGCTTTCAGGAGATAAGGGAAGCTATATGCTGATGCAGAAGATTTCTCAAAAAGGGGTTGCCAAATCCATTATCCAAGAAGTCTTACAAGAATTTGATATGACGGAAGTCGCAGAGCGCACAGCTGAAAAACTATTGAAAAAATACCAGGGGAAATTACCTGCCCGTGCTCTACAGGATAAGATTATCCAAGGCCTAACCAATAAAGGATTTTCCTACACAGAAGCCAAAACAGCCTTTGACCAATTGGACAGCCAGGTCGAAGAAGGTACCGTTCAGGAACTTATTTTTAAAGAGTTAGATAAGCAATACCCAAAATACTCACGAAAGTATGAAGGATACGAACTGAAACAACGTTTGACCCAAGTTTTAGCTAGAAAAGGTTATGATTTTTCGGATATAGCTAGCGCTCTCAGAGAATATCTTTAATTTTTTCATGAAAAAACTAAGAACTTTAAACAAAAATGTGATACAATAGTAAACGATAAACTTATAAATTGTAGAAAGTTGGTTAGTTATGAAACTTCCAAAAGAAGGCGACTTTATTACAATTCAAAGTTATAAGCATGATGGGAGTCTTCACCGTACTTGGCGAGACACCATGGTACTAAAAACAACAGAGAACGCTATTATCGGCGTCAACGACCACACACTTGTTACCGAAAGTGACGGTCGTCGTTGGGTGACTCGAGAACCGGCTATTGTTTACTTTCACAAGAAATATTGGTTTAATATTATCGCTATGATTCGTGAAAATGGTATCTCCTACTACTGCAATATGGCAAGTCCTTACTATCTGGATGAAGAAGCTTTAAAATACATTGACTATGATTTGGATGTTAAAGTTTTTACAGATGGTGAAAAACGCCTCTTGGACGTTGAGGAGTATGAACGACATAAGCGAAAAATGAAGTATTCTTCTGATCTAGACTATATTCTGAAAGAGCATGTTAAGATTCTTGTTGATTGGATTAACAATGAGCGAGGTCCTTTCTCAGAAGCCTATGTCAACATTTGGTACAAACGCTACGTAGAACTAAAGAATCGGTAAAGTTGTCAGAGGTCAGGATTAAAATCCTGACCTCGTTTTTTGATTTTCAACAAGCCTTTGAGTAGCGACTAATTGGACTGTTTATCAGCCTTCTAAATTCAAAAAGCTCCTTTGAGCAAAACTTCATTTTTATCCACAAATCTTAAGTCTCAACTAATTTATTGAAGTCTCTCGAGTCATGGACTAGGAATTCATAGATTGGTCCATCGATTTCTCTCCATCACATTTTCCTAGCAAAAAACCTGCCACATTAGGCAGGTTTCCCTTTAAATATCTAACTTCGTAACAGTGAATTTGATATGCGAATAGTCTTTTTCGATATCCTTATCTACCATAAAGGCGGTTGCATCCTTCTTGACCTGTACCAAGTCAATATTCTGTGCTTGAGCGGCATAGACACAGCCACAGTAACATTGTCGATAGATGTCATACTCTTCACACATCTCCACTGAACGTTTATAGCCTTGATTTTTCTTAAAGTCGCTCGGAAGATAATGAGTTGTATAGATTTTCTGCACATCAATCCCGATACTATTGATGGTTTGCGAATTTTTGTGAGGACTGATGGTTAGAGCTGAACCGAAGTAGTCAAATCCTAAGTCCATAGCTACCTGCGCTGTCTTATCCAAACGATAGTCAAAACAAACCTTGCAACGATCGCCACCTTCAGGTTCTTCTTCCAAACCTCTGACCAGCTGACGGTATTCGTTGGGTTCATAGGGTGCTTCTAGATATTGAACCTTGTTGCCAGTTCGTTCATTGAAATCACTAACAAACTTTTTTGTCACATAGGCACGCTTGTGATACTCAGCTTTAGGATGGATATTTGAATTAGCAAAATAAATAGTTACATCTGCATACTTGGTCAAATACTCTAAAGTATAGGTGCTACAAGGAGCACAACAGACGTGCATGAGAATGGTTGGTCTTTCTTCATTTTTTTCCCAAACTTGAACCATCTTTTGCATGACTCGGTCATAGTTGATCTTTTGATTGGGATTCATCTTACTTAGAATTTCTTCTACATCGATCATACTCTTCTCCTTTTCCTCTTGCTATTGTACCACAGGATGATACTTTGGGCAAATAGGGTTTCGTGCTTTATTCAGTTTTTAAGTCCTGATTTAATAGCTTGCCCATCCTTTTTAGACTGATTATTAATATAGGATAAATTAAAAGCAAGATAAGGCCTAGAACTAAAAAGACAGCTACAAGACCCCAACGATCAATCAACCAACCTGTCAATGGGAAAATGACAATCATAGAAAGACTAAAGAGCATGGAATTAATACTAAGCATAGTTGCTCTTACACTGGAAGGTAAATAACCTTGTAAGTCATTGAAATAGATAGGCTGATAAACTGCATAAAGTGTATCAGTTAAAAGATATACAAGAAGAAAAGCAAAGGGGGTTCCTGAAAACACCAACAACAAGGCCAAGCCCGTTAGTGCAACAAGAGTCGGAAAAACTCGATTGCTATTCCATTTTTTACCAATTTGACTAGCTACATAAACAGCTATAAGATTTAACCCACTACCAATAAGCATAACCAGTGAAACCTGCCATCCTGCTAAGTCACTTATTTTCTGCTGATAATAAAAGTAAAACATACACATGAGTGTCCCTATTAGCTGATAAGTCAGCATCCAGTAAAAGAGTACTGGTTTTTCCTGCCATTCTTTACGAACTTGTTGGACAATCATTTTAAAGGTTAAGACTTCATTTTTCTCTCTCTTAGCCATTGGTTCTTTCATAAAATAAATCAAAATGATAGAAAGAAATGAAAATCCTATAGCAATCAGATAGGTCCAAGCCAATGCTCCATGAATAAAGAAGCCTGCCACAACTGTACCTAGGGTTCGGGTGACTTCTGCCACACCAGACAAAAAGCTAGAAATCTGAAGATATCGGTCCTTTTGACCCGCTTCAACCGCCGAATCATATAAGAAAGCGGTACTGGTCCCCGAATCAAAATTGTAGGACCAAGCATTAACCATCATGGCAATCGCATAAATCCAAAAATTCCCCTGACCAAACAAAATCAAGATAGAGGATACAATACTAGCCAAACGAGCCAAATAGAGATTGGTCTTGTAACTAAATCGATCGGCCAACATACCAGATGGGATTTCACACAAGAGACTTGTCCCATGAAAGATACTCTCTAATAGGCCGATTTGAAGCAAGGATAGACCATTTTGGATGAAAAATAAAATCCAAAAACTGGTAATTCCAAAATAAGAAGTGAATTCCAGACCTGCTAAGAGTGGAATATTGCGTTTGTAAGTTCTTTTAAACATTGTTTTCTCTCTTTCAATATGTAATATGATTGTTTCTAAAAGACTTACTTAGATTTGCCTACATTTTCTCCACCTCTTTCATTTAAAGTAATACTCAATGAAAATCAAAGAGCAAACTAGGAAGCTAGCCGCAGGCTGTACTTGAGTACGGCAAGGTGAAGCTGACGTAGTTTGAAGAGATTTTCGAAGAGTATAAAAACGCCAAACGGCGTTTTTATGGCTATTAAGGTTTAATACGGTGCAACATACGTGGGAATGGAATGGCTTCACGGATGTGTTTAGTTCCAGCTGCGAAGGTTACCATACGCTCGATACCGATACCGAATCCACCGTGTGGTACTGTACCGTATTTACGAAGGTCAAGATAGAATTCATACTCTGTACGATCCATACCAAGTGATTCCATCTTAGCGACAAGGGCATCATAGTCTTCCTCACGTATTGAACCACCGATGATTTCTCCGTAACCTTCTGGCGCAAGCAAGTCTGCACAAAGTACGCGGTCTGGGTTCCCCGGAACTGGTTTCATGTAGAAAGCCTTGATGTCAGCTGGATAGTTGATCACGAAAGTTGGTACACCAAAGTGGTTTGAAATCCAAGTTTCGTGTGGTGAACCAAAGTCATCTCCATGCTCAAGATGTTCGTAGTCAGCATCTGCATCATTTTCATGCTCTTGCAAGAGATCAATGGCTTCATCGTAAGTAATACGTTTGAATGGCTCTGCAATGTAGCGTTTCAAGAGTTCTGTATCACGCTCCAATGTTTCCAAGGCTTGAGGAGCACGGTCAAGAACACCTTGAAGCAACGCTTTAACATAAGCTTCTTGTAAGTCAAGTGACTCGTCGTGTGTCAAGTATGAATACTCAGCATCCATCATCCAGAACTCAGTCAAGTGACGGCGAGTCTTAGATTTCTCTGCACGGAATACTGGACCAAAGTCAAAGACGCGACCTAAAGCCATAGCACCTGCTTCAAGATAAAGCTGACCAGATTGACTCAAGTAAGCTGGTGTTCCAAAGTAGTCTGTTTCAAAAAGTTCTGTAGAATCTTCTGCCGCATTTCCTGAAAGGATTGGGCTATCAAATTTCATGAAGCCATTCTTATCAAAGAACTCATAAGTTGCATAGATAATAGCGTTACGGATTTGCATCACTGCTACTTGCTTACGAGAACGAAGCCACAAGTGGCGGTTATCCATCAAGAAGTCTGTTCCATGTTCTTTTGGAGTGATTGGGTAATCTTGAGATTCACCGATGACTTCGATGTCTGTAATATCCAACTCGTAACCAAATTTAGAACGTTCGTCTTCTTTGACAATCCCTGTCACAAAAACAGATGTTTCTTGGCTTAGGCGTTTGATGGTGTCAAATTTTTCAAGACCTACTTCTTCTCCAAATTTTTCGATAAAGTTTGGTTTAAAAGCCACACCTTGGAAAAAGGCTGTTCCGTCACGCAATTGTAAGAAGGCAATTTTCCCTTTTCCAGATTTGTTGGCAACCCAAGCACCGATAGTGACTTCTTGACCAACGTAATCTTTTACTTCGATAATTGTTACACGTTTTGTCATCATTTATCTTCCTTTTTTCGTTTAACTTGTCCAAAGACATTATTACTCACTATTTTACCACAAATAATGACTGATAGCTAGCTAGTTTGATAGAAATTCATAAGTTTTTAGCTACAAAAACCTCCGCAAGAGGACGGAGGTTTAACTTCTTATTTTTCCATAAATTGGTGCAAGCGACGAATAGCTTCTTTGAGTGTATCTAGGTCTGTCGCATAGCTGAGACGGACATTCTCTGGTGCTCCAAATCCTGCTCCTGTAATCAAAGCCAGACCTACTTCCTCAAGAATAGCCGTTGTAAATGCTGTTACATCGCTATAGCCTTTCATTTCCATGGCCTTTTTGACATTTGGGAAGAGATAGAAAGCTCCTTGAGGTTTGACTACTTCAAAGCCAGGGACTTGGCACAAGAGAGGATAAATGGTATTGAGACGTTCCTCGAAAGCCTGACGCATGGTTTCTACGGAGTCTTGTGGACCAGTTAAGGCCTCGATTGTTGCGTATTGTGAAACAGCGGTTAGGTTAGAAGTTGTTTGACCAGTCAATTTGCTCATAGCAGCAATAATTTCTGGATCACCTACTGCATAACCAACACGCCATCCTGTCATAGCGTAGGCCTTAGACACTCCATTGATGACAATAGTTTGTTTGCGAATAGCTTCTGATAGACTAGAGATTGGAACAAACTCATTCCCGTTATAGACCAAACGACCATAAATATCATCTGCTAGGATAAGAATATCATGTTCAACAGCCCAATTTCCAATGGCTAATAATTCCTCACGAGAATAGATCATCCCAGTCGGATTAGATGGTGAGTTTAGTACCAAGACTTTAGTCTTATCTGTACGAGCTGCTTCTAATTGCTCAACAGTCACTTTAAAGTGATTGTCTTCTTTGGCTTGGACAAAGACTGGAACACCTTCGGCCATCTTAACCTGGTCTCCATAGCTAACCCAGTAAGGTGTTGGAATAATGACCTCATCACCAGGGTTGATCACAGCCATAAAGAAAGTGTAGAGTGAGAATTTGGCACCTGTAGCAAAAGTGACTTCATTTGCTGCCACAGAATAACCATAATAACGCTCAAAATAGGTATTGACCGCTGCTTTTAATTCAGGTAAACCTGAAGCTACCGTATAGAAAGAAGCACGTCCATCTCGAATGGCTGCAACAGCAGCATCTTGAATATTTTCAGGAGTATGAAAATCGGGCTGACCTAAAGTTAAGAAAAGAACATCCTTTCCTTCAGCCTTTAACTTCTTTGCTCTTGCATCACTAGCCAGAGTGACGCTTTCTTCCATTTCTAAGACACGTTTAGATAATTTCATAGCTTCTCCTTTTCGATTAGGGCACCAGATTCAAAATCCACTAGATAGTAGTCTCCACCAGACTTGATTTCCCAGACGGGTTTATCAGCATACCGTCCAAAGGTAATCGTGTCAATCTCAGTTGCTCCTTTTTCTCTGACAACTGCTTCTGCTTTTTCTTGTGAAGTACCACTTTCTAGTTGATACACATAGATTTTTTGACTATTTTTCTCAATTAAAACAGCTATTGGCTTTTGATGTTTATCTTGACCAAGGACACTATAATAGCTCTCTAAACCATTGAAGAAATCAACCTGGCTGACCGTTTCTAGATTCGCATACTGCTTGGCAAGTTTTTCCCCTTCTACCTTTGCTGTCTGATAAGGCTTCATGCTAAGCCACACCAAATAGAGAAAGGAAGAAGTCACAACTAGAGCCAGCAGGGTCAAGCCAATACTGTACTGAAATAATAAGGAATTTTTTTCTTTTTTCTGTCTCATTTTCACTCGTCTATTTTACCATCTATCCAAGTGAATTACAAGTAAATAAAGGAGGAGGATTTAGCACGGAACTTCTCTTATGACAGGAGTATATGACGCTTGAATTATTGATTTCACAGACTGTTCCTAATCTCTACTCCTAAAAATAATCTTGACTATCATCGATTTTTATTTTCTGGGCAAATTTCTTGCAAATGATTTCATTTTGTTGTAACATCATTTATAACAACAGAAAAAGCTCTGATTAAAATATAAAGGAGACTCCCTATGTCTAAAAAAGTATTATTTATCGTTGGTTCACTTCGTGAAGGTTCTTTCAACCACCAAATGGCGCTAGAAGCCGAAAAAGCTCTTGCAGGAAAAGCTGAGATTAGCTACCTTGACTACTCAGCAATCCCACTTTTTAACCAAGAACTTGAAGTTCCAACTCTTCCAGCTGTAGCAGCGGCTCGTGAAGCTGTTCTGGCTGCTGATGCTATCTGGATTTTCTCTCCAGTCTACAACTTCTCAATTCCTGGAACAGTGAAAAACTTGCTTGACTGGCTTTCACGCGCTCTTGACTTATCTGAAACTCGTGGTCCATCTGCCCTTCAAGATAAAATTGTTACTGTGTCTTCAGTAGCAAATGCAGGTCATGAACAACTCTTTGCAATCTACAAAGACCTCTTGCCATTCATCCGTACACAAGTTGTAGGTGAATTCACTGCAGCTCGTATCAATGATTCTGCTTGGGTAGATGGTAAACTAGTCCTTGAAGACAGTGTTGCTACTTCACTAAAACAACAAGCTGAAGACTTGGTTCAAGCTATTCAATAATTGAATTGAAAAAAAGAAGAGGTTGGGACAAAAGATCCCAACCTCACTTTTTATTAGCAATCAAACTTTGACGCGGTAGCTGATTGAACTTTTTGTTCGTCTTTTTGACTCCAAAAAGCTCCTAATCATCCTCGCGGGGCTGGGACAACGAAATCGAGACTTTGTCTATCGATTTCTGTCCCACCGCCTTTTTCTTAATCAACTAATTCATCAATCATACTATGTTTTAGTGGTAAACTACACATCACTAATAGGAAAATAAAGGATGATTGAATCCAAAAGAGAGCCAAATCAAAAATTCCGTGCACAGCTACTACTGTCAAGAAAGAGAGGTAAAGTCCAAGGATAGGACGCTTACTAGGTACTTGACTCATATCAATCAACATTCGTACCGGAGTGGTAGAAGCAATCCCCAAGAGAACGGTACCGACAACTCCATAACTCAAAATCGTATCTATATAAATACTATGAGCATGTTCATGATAAGGTGCTCCAATACGAGGGAAAGAGTGCATGTAGGTTAGCGGTCCTTCACCCCAGAATGGATTTTGCTTAAACAAGGCCATTCCAGCATTCCAGATAGAAACACGTTCTTCCATAGATGAATCTAAGGTTCCCATTCGAACACCCAAATCACTCGAAAATAGAAAGGCTAAACCAACCCCAAAAACTCCTATACTAAGCCAGAAGGCACGCCAGTTTTTAATGGTCGTGAAGAGGTAAATGATGGCTCCAAAGATGATGGCTGGAAAAGCTGTACGATTCTGCGTAAAGTTTAAACCGAATAAATTAGCAAAGATGGCAATCATAGAAAAGATTCGTAACCACCTTAACTTAGTTGTGCTAATCAGATAAAAACCAATCATGATACAGAAACAACAGATAATTCCATAGTAATTAGGGTTAAAGAAGGCAACCTCCGCTCGGTTTTGATGCCAAACCTGCATTCGTGGTGAGAGGAAGGTATAATCAAATTTCTTTACAATTTGGAAATGTTCCAAGGCTGCAAAGACTGCTGCAAAGACACTTAAGGCTAATATTCCTTCAATCGTCAACCTGAAAAATTTAGGAGTCAACTGGGATTGATAGTAGTAAAAGAAGATGGCAAACAGAAACATGGCCACCGAAGAAACTACTCCCATCACATTTTGTGCCAGAAGAGAAATTGCAGTGCTATAAGCAATAAAAAAGAGCAAGACAGGGTGTTGAGACAAACGTTTCAAGATCCCCTTCATCTCCCCAGTATATACTAACCAAAGTAAGTAAGAGATAAAAATAATAACAAAAAGATAAAAAGGAAGAAAAATACTCAGAATAACTCCCAAAAGAAGTCCTTCTTGTTTCGATAAACTTTTTAACTTTTCAATGACACCTATTGATTTCACAACAGATCCTTTCCTTCTGAATATCACATTCAGATAAATAAGTTATTAAAACATTTTACCATTTTTCAAGAGATTTGAAAACCTCTTTGCCTCTATCATCGTGACTAAAACAAAGTAAAATTTTATAGTTAACTAAGATTACTTGAAAATCGCTATCCCTTTTTTAAAAATATGGTACAATAAATCTAATTATTCCAGAAAGGGTCTAGCATGAAATCCTACCAAGAAGTCTATAAAATACTAGCTACTGAGACCGATTATCTAAGCGGAGAAAAAATAGCTGAGAGATTAAAACTATCTCGAACTTCCGTATGGAAGGCGATCCAACGTCTCCAACAAGAGGGACTGGAGATTGACAGTATCAAAAACCGTGGGTATAAACTTCTTGACGGTGATCTTATCTTACCTCAGGAAATCGAAGCAAATAGTCCCATTACTGTCCAGTTTAAACCCTCAACAAAATCTACCCAAACCGATGCTAAAGAGGCTATGGAAGCTGGTGAAAAAGGAGATAGGCTCTACCTTTCCACTAGTCAAACCATGGGGCGTGGCCGTTTTCAACGTCCCTATTTTTCTCCAGATAAAGGGGGGATTTACATGTCCCTTCACTTACAACCCAATCTCCCTTACCAGAATCTTCCAGCCTATACACTTCTAACAGCTGGAGCTATCTACAAGGCTATCAAAAACCTTAGTTTAATCGACGTGGATATCAAGTGGGTCAATGACATTTATCTGAACCAGAAAAAAATTGCTGGTATTCTAACCGAAGCCATTACCTCCGTAGAAACTGGTCTCGTTACAGATGTTATCATTGGGGTCGGGATCAACTTTTCTATCGCTGAATTTCCCAAGAATCTACAAACTAAAGCTGGAAGCTTATTTTCTCAAAAGACTCCCATTACTCGCAATGAATTGATTGCTGAAATCTGGAAATGTTTCTACGAAACAGAAGCCGATGAACTCCTCTATCTCTATAAAAAACGCTCAATCGTTTTAGGAAAAGAAGTCTCCTTTAAGCAAGAGCACCAAACTATCACAGGAAAAGCCTGTGACATCTCTGATCAAGGACAACTACAGATAGAATTAGCCAACGGTGAAAAGATTTGGCTCAATAGTGGTGAAGTTTCGCTCACTAAATGGTAGCTCTACTCGATGAAAAAAAACGACCTTTCTTATTGAAGGTCGATTTTTTCATCTGTTATTTTTTCAAACGTTCAACGTCACGCGCGATAACGAGTTCTTCATCTGTTGGAATAACAAGTACACGAATTTTTGCTGCTTCTGTTGAGATATCTCCAGTCACACCAAAGACATTTTTCTCTGGATCTACATCACAACCGAACCAAGAAATACCAGTGATAACTTTTTCACGCACACCAGCTGCATTTTCACCAACTCCTGCAGTAAAGATAATGGCATCTGCTCCGTTTAGGACAGCCAAGTATTGTCCGATGTGTTTCTGGATACGGTCAACGTACATTTCAAGAGCCAAGGTTGCATCAGGATCACCTGCTTCCATTGCCGCTTGAACATCACGCATATCACTAGACTTACCTGAAACACCCAACAATCCTGACTCGCGATTGAGGATGCGACTGATATCTTCAGGCTTGTTAAAGTCCTCTGTATATTGCATTAAATACGGAATGATAGCCGGGTCAATATCTCCTGTACGAGTTCCCATCATAACACCACCAAGTGGAGTGAATCCCATTGAAGTATCAACAGATTGACCACCCTTAACAGCTGTAATAGAAGCACCATTACCGATGTGACAGGTAATCAATTTCAATTCTTCAAGTGGACGTCCCAAGAGTTTCGCTGCTTCTTGAGCAACGTACTGGTGGCTTGTACCGTGCGCTCCGTATTTACGAACCTTGTTTTCTGTATAATACTTAGTTGGTAATGGATAACGGTAGGCTTTTTCTGGCATTGTTGTATGGAATGATGTGTCAAAAACTGCTACACTTGTGATCTCTGGCAACAATTCTTTGAAGGCACGAATTCCAGCAGCATTTGCAGGGTTGTGCAATGGAGCAAGAAGTCCTAGTTCTTCGATTTTTTCTAGAACATCCCCTTCAACAACTGTAGACTCTTTGAAGTATTCTCCACCTGCAACAACACGGTGTCCAACACCAGTAATTTCATCATAAGATTTGATAATATCAAAACGAATCAAGTCATCAAGCAAGATTTTTACAGCTAAAGTGTGGTTTTCAATGTCAAGAACTTGCTGTTCTGAACGACCATCGAACTTAACTGTAGAAATAGAATCTTTCAACCCAATGCGTTCAATCAACCCTTTTGCAAGCACCTTTTCTTCTGGCATTTGGTAAAGTTGCCATTTCAAGCTAGAGCTTCCAGCGTTAATTGCAATGGTTTTTGTCATAATGTTTCCCCTTTTTAAGCGTTTTCAACTATTATATCAAAATTTATACTAGATTTCATGTTCTTGACACCAATTTTGAAAATTTTCCTTAAATTCCAACAAAATTTCAGGATCACGAAGACTAGCAAGTGGATAAACGAATGGCTCAAAGCCTTCTACCACTTTCTTTTGTAGAACAAAAATGGTCTTAGACTGGGCCCCTTGAGCGAAGAGATCCTCTGGTAAAGCTACGATAACTACTAGTTGAGCCTGGTCAGTCAGCCAGGATTTCAAGAGGTCACTCTGGGGACTCGTCAAAAGATCTGTTGGAGCAAGGAAAATAGCATAACCTCCCGTCTTAAGATACTTGAGAGATTGCTCCATTAATAGATGATGAGCATAAGTATGTTCATCCTTTGCTGCTACTTGGTAACGAGAGGCAATCTGATCGTCCGGGTAGTAGCCAATCGGGAGGTCGCTCACAATAAAATCACTTTCTTTTAATACTTGTGGACGTACTGCATCTCCTTGGACAAAGCCCATTTGAAGATCCATAACTTCCGCCATGCTTGCTGCCAGATCAATCAAGAGGTCGTCTATCTCAATCCCTAGGTAATCTACCTTTTTGTTCATGGACGTTAAAAAGCTAGCACCCAGAATTCCCATCCCAGAACCCAATTCTAACAGACTCAAAGCTTCAGTTGGCCAAAGCTGCTCGATGATAAAAATCATCAAGTGACCAATCGCGTCAGGTGTAAACTGGTGATTAGCCTGAAGAGGTTCTGTTTGCGAAGCTTTCATCAATAGAAATTGGTAGGTCCGTAGCCACTCCTCTTTTCGAAGTGCCAAGCGTTTTAGGGCCTGGTTATTTTTTTTGACTTGCTCCAAATTGGTTTGTCCATCTAGGTAAATCCCATTTTGTTCAATTAAGGCATCGTAAAAATTTGTCGCCAAATCGTTTTGAATGATTTGGACGTTTTCTAGTAAATAAGTATATGCTTGTTCAATTTTTTCAAAATCCATACCCTTATCTTACCAAAAATAATGTCCTTTTTCCAGATTTTCATGATAGTGAAAACAAATTAAAACCTCTAAGATGACTCTCAAAGGTTTAATCATGACTATTTACTATTTTCAACTGCTGCAGTGACAAAGGCAGTGTAGAGTTCTTCTGGGCGGTTTGGACGACTTGAAAGCTCTGGGTGGTACTGACAAGCCACAAAGAATTTGTTTTCTGGAATTTCCACAATTTCTACCAAGCGGTTGTCTGGTGAAACGCCTGAAAAGACAAAACCTGCTCCTTCAAACTGTTCACGGAAGGCATTGTTAAATTCATAACGGTGACGGTGACGGCGTTGCACCACCTCTTTGTTATGATAAGCTGCCGCTGCCTTAGAACCACGTTTTAACTTAGAAGGATAAAGTCCCAAACGAAGGGTACCACCCATGTCCTCAACATCAATCTGATCACGCATGATATCGATGATAGGGTATTTGGTATCAGGATTTAGCTCTGCTGAATTAGCTCCTTCAAGACCTAAGACATTACGGGCAAATTCGATACAGGTCAACTGCATACCCAAGCAGACTCCCAGCATTGGTACATCATTTTCACGCGCATAGCGAATCGCTTCAATCTTACCTTCTGTTCCGCGTTGACCAAAACCACCTGGCACGATGATTCCGTCAGCATCAGATAGGAGTTCTGCCACATTGTCAGCTGTCACATCGTTAGCATTGACCCAATCAATCTTCACTTCTGCATCATTGGCATAACCAGAGTGTTTCAAGGCCTCTACGACAGAAATGTAGGCATCTTGCAACTCAACATACTTACCAACAAGGGCAATCTTGACTTGTTTTTTGAGGTTCATGACCTTATCAACCATAGCTGACCACTCTGTCATATCTGCTGCAGGTGCATCTATTTTCAAATGGTCACAAACGATTTGATCCATACCTTGTGCTTGCAGATTAAGTGGGATTTGGTAAAGATGATCGACATCTAATGACTCGATGACAGCTTCTGGTGCCACATCACAGAACTGGGCTAGTTTATTTTTAATTCCTTGTCCAGCTGGCTTTTCAGTACGGATGACCAACATATTAGGCTGGATTCCCAGACCACGCAATTCTTTGACAGAGTGTTGAGTTGGTTTGGTTTTCATTTCACCAGCTGCCTTGAGGTAAGGAAGCAAGGTCGTATGGATATACATGACATTATCTGCACCCACATCTGCCTTCATCTGACGAAGAGCTTCTAAGAATGGAAGTGACTCGATATCCCCGACTGTTCCACCAACCTCTGTAATAATGACATCAGAGTCAGTCGTTAGAGCAGCACGCTTGATTTTTTCTTTCAAGGCATCTGTAATATGAGGAATAACTTGGACAGTTGCTCCAAGGTACTCTCCACGGCGTTCCTTACGAAGAACTTCGCTGTAGATTTTACCAGTTGTCACGTTTGAGTATTTATTAAGGTTAATATCAATAAAACGCTCATAGTGACCCAAGTCCAAATCTGTCTCAGCCCCATCATCTGTTACAAATACTTCTCCGTGCTGGTAAGGGCTCATGGTTCCTGGGTCAATATTGATATAAGGGTCAAATTTTTGAATGGTCACCTTCAAACCACGGTTTTTCAAAAGACGCCCAAGGCTCGCTGCAACGATCCCTTTCCCAATTGACGATACCACACCACCAGTGACAAAAATATATTTCGTAGACATAGATTCCTCTTTCTAAAATGCTCAAGGTCTTGTTCACTAATAGGGGATTGAGAAAACAAGACCTTCATCAATAACTACACCCCAAGAAGAAAAGCTTCCTGGAAAAAACAAAAATAGCTCCCTAATAACTAGGGAGCTCCGACCTCTAAAAGAGGTGCCCGAACAATATATTACCTCAAAATGAAGCATTTGTCAAATAGAACAAATCGTTGACTTGCCATTCCAGCTTACAAAACTAGTTCAGACTAATACAAAAAAGCTGGACTAGGAAATCGAGACTTGATAGACCGATTCCAGCTCCAACTCCTTTTTATTTTTATTCTTCCTCTTCTTCAGAGTCTTCGTCGTCCTCTTCATTAAGATCGACTTCTTCATCTAGATCATCTGGGGCGATTTCATTGATTTCAGCATCGTAGGCTTCCACTTCATTCTTCTCATCATCTGGATTTTCATCATCATAAGAAAGAGCTGGATCTTCTTCGTATGCATCCTCATCTTCTGGATCATCTGCACTGTAATCAATAGCATCTGCATCACCATCCATAAAGGCGTTGACACGTTTTTTCTTAGCCTTAGGTGTTACTTCTTCATCATCACTTTCTTCAAGAGCAATGATTTCCTCATCGATTTCATCGACTCCATACCATGAACGAAGGCCCCATTTGTTATCCCCAAGGGAGATAAAGCTACCGTCAAAGTTCAACTCTGTGTAGAACAAAGGCAAAGCTTCACGAATATCGCTATTAGAGGTACCGAGATAGTTTTGGATTTCATTAACCAAATCACTAAAATGCATTTCGTGATCACGACCACGGAGTTCCAAGATGGCACGAGCCACCTCAATCATAGATAGTTCACTTTTTTCTTGCCCAGCAAATACTTCTAATTCCAAAGCGTTTCTCCTCATTTTTTACTACTAACGCCAGAGTGGATAAACTCTGATCTCATTTTATCATGTACTCTTTATTGTACGATAATTTTGCCTAATAGTCAAAGGTTTAGGAGAAATAAATGTGAAATATTTCAGCTAATTAATACTCAATGAAAATCAAAAAGCAAACTAGGAAGCTAGCCACAGGCTGCTCAAAACACTGTTTTGAGGTTGCAGATGGAAGCTGACATGGTTTGAAGAGATTTTCGAAGAGTATAAAAGACCTGGGAGATACACCCACAGGTCCGATACTTTATTTATAACTTAAAGCTCGTTTAAAGGTTTTCCAGATCCCCAAATCATCCGTTTGAAGAACCAAACTAGCATACATACGTCCAATAAAAGCTGTTGCAGTAACTGCAAAAATAACCGTTATAGCAAGCGAAATCCATGCTTCTAGTCCATTTGCGTAACCATTGATAGCTCTGAAAGGCATAAAGAAGGTTGAAACGAATGGGATGTAAGAACCGATTTTCAAGATCAAATTATCCCCAGAAGTTCCTAAGACAGTTACTCCAATGAAACCTACCATAATCAAAAGCATCAAAGGCGATAAGGCCTTACCAGAGTCTTCAGGTCGCGAAACCATAGAACCTAAGAAGGCAGCCAAGACCACATACATAAAGAGACTAACCAAGACAAATAACAAGGTATTGATCGAAAAGGCTTCTCCCAAGTGATTTAGAATACCTGAATTTGCCAAGATAGGCATATCCTTAAAGAAGAAAATAGCTCCAAGTCCACCTACAACATAAATACCAATATGAGTCAAAATAACAAGAAGTAAGGCAATCATGCGGGCGTAGAAATAATGGCTAGCACGAATGCTTGAGAAGACCACTTCCATGATTTTGGTTCCTTTCTCGCTGGCTACTTCTTGAGCAGTAACACTAGCATAAGTAATCAAAATCATATAGAGGAAGAAACCTAGTCCTGCAGCCGCAAAGGTTTGGACCATCTTTTTATTTTCCTTGGCTTCATCAATCTGTTCTGTAAATTGAACCGTTTGAGCCAAGCGTTTTTCCTGTTCCTGAGACAAATTTGCTTCTGAACGGTTGAGTTGGGATTGGAGTTCATTCAACTTAGCGGTCACTGCTAACTTAATGCCACTCTCTAGTGAAGTTTCACCATGATAGACTGCCTTGAGGACACTGTTCTCCTGGTCAATGGTTAGATAACCTTTTATTTTTTCATCCTTGATGGCTTCTTGGGCACTCGCTTCATCCTTATAGTCAAAGTTAAGACCATTGGTCGATTTAAGTTCTTCTGTAACAAGAGGAACAGAACTAACTACTGCTACCTTACTATTTTGAGCCAAGGAAGAACCTTGGAGAACACCAATTCCTCCAGATAGACCTAAAAAGAGGAAAGGCGAAATCACCATAAAGAAGAAACTCCACGACTTGACATGTCTTAGATAGGTTTCTTTGATTACAACCCACATATTTCTCATACTTCCACCCCTGATTCTAATTTAAAGATTTCATCGATTGTTGGAGCTTGTTGATCAAACGTCGCGATATATTGACCTTGAGTCAAGATTGGGAAGAGTTCTCTACCTGCACTTTCATCATCTAAAATCAACTTCCAACTACCTTGCTTGGTCAAGCTAACCTGTTTGACATGAGGAAGGCTCTCCAGTTCTTCCTTGCTTCGTTCACTTGAAACAAAAAGTCGTGTTTTGCCATATTGATTGCGGACCTCTTGAACCGGTCCATGCAAGACCACACGCCCATCACGAATCATGAGGATATCATCACAAAGTTCTTCGACATTGGTCATGACATGGTCAGAAAAGATAATGGTCGCGCCACGTTCTTTTTCTTTCAAGATAACCCGCTTAAGAAGTTCGGTATTAACTGGATCCAAGCCACTAAAAGGCTCATCTAGGATAATCAAATCTGGTTCATGAATCAAAGTGATAATCAACTGAATCTTCTGTTGATTTCCTTTTGAGAGACTCTTAATCTTGTCCGTCAGTTTCCCCTTGACTTCCAGTTTTTCCATCCATTGAGGGAGTTTTTCTTTGATTTCCTTAGCGTCCATTCCTTTTAAAGTCGCCAAATAACGAACTTGTTCAAGGACTGTCAATTTAGGCATAAGACTGCGTTCTTCAGGGAGATAACCAATGCGAGCATAGGTCTCCTGACGAATGTCTTGACCATCAAGCTCAATCTCCCCTTGATAGTCTAAAAATTTCAAAATACTGTGAAAAATAGTTGTTTTCCCAGCTCCATTTTTCCCGACTAGTCCCAAAATACGCCCTGGTCGTGCTTGAAAGGCAACACCAAACAAAACTTGCTTAGGCCCAAAACTTTTCTCTAGATTTCTTACTTCGAGCATCATCCACCTCCGAAATTTATTGCACTCATTATACTCCTTTTTGATAGCATTTACAATGATTTATGTACATTTTTAAATTTTAATTTCAAGAAGGATATTTACTGGATAGGAACTTTATTGGCTCATCACCAAGCATTTTTGTCCTCCAGATTTTAAGTGATAAATTTATTATACTCATTTCTTGATAAATCCGTTGGCTATGTCCTCAAATGTTCATTTTCAGTCCTGAATTGTTACTACTAATCTTCATTATCCTGCCTAGCTTATCGTGCTATTTTATGGTATATTTTTGATAGACTATAGATTATCATAGGCAAGGAATCTGATATGAAAAAAAGACTTAAACTCGAACCAAACAACAATAACTTAATCATTTGGGAAGCTGAACAGCCAAAAGCCGTTCTTCAGCTTGTACATGGAATGGTAGAGTACGTGGAACGATATGAGGAATTTGCTCTAGCCATGAATAAAGAAGGCTTTACTGTTATCGGCCATGATCATCTCGGCCATGGTTATACTGCTCAAAATCCAAGTCAACTCGGAGTATTTCCTGAATCTCCCGAGGAACTCATCAATGATATTGAAAGAGTGACCTCCTTCATTCAAGAAAGCTATCCAGGATTTCCAATCATCCTTCTAGGGCATTCTATGGGGTCTCTTATGTGTCGCTATTATGTAGCTAAACGAAAACCACCTATCAATGCCTTAATTATCATGGCGACTGGTCAACAACCTCAGTTTCTAACTCGATTTGCTCTCATCCTAACAGAATGCATCCGACTTATAAAAGGGAATAAACACCGTAGTAAACTCCTGACCTATCTATCAACTGATAGTTTTAACCGTAGTATTAAGAATCCTAAAACATCTGTCGATTGGCTCTCAAAAAATGAAGAATCCAACCTAGCTTATCTGAAGGATCCTTTCTGTCAATTCATACCTACGATTCCCATGTACAGATCTATTTTTTACTTCTCAAATCAAGTAGCTAGTAAACAAGTGATAGATGAGATTCCAACCCAACTCCCAATTCTCGTGATTTCGGGACAAGAAGACCCTCTAGGTGAAAATGGCAAAGGTATAGAGAGATTTGTAAAACTCCTAAAGGCTTCACATTCGAAAGTAAGCCTTCGATTAGTTGAAGAGGCTCGTCACGAAATTCTAAACGAAATCAATCGACAAGATACTTACCACTTCTTAGCTGATTGGATGGCAAAAAACATCGATGTCTGATCATCTTGTAACACTATTAAAAAAGAGTTATTTCTCCGTCAATTTGATTCAATCATCAGGCTAAAACTTGATGATTTTTTCTACTAAAAAATCCATCCCTAGGGATGGATTGAAAATTTTTAACGCACTTCTGCATTCACTTTTTCTTCGAGTGATGCTTGGATTTTTTCCATGTAGCGTGCGACTTCTTCGTCAGTCAAGCTATCTTCTGGATTTTGGAAGGTCAAGCTATAAGCCATTGACTTCATACCTAGTCCCAATTTTTCGCCTGAGAAAACGTCAAAGAGTTTGATATCTGTCAATCGTTTCACGCCTGCAGCCTGGATAGCATCTACAACTTCTTGGTGAGTGACTTCTGCCTTGAGGAGAAGGGCGATATCACGGCTCACCGCTGGGAATTTAGTGATTTCCACAAATGGAGCGGCTGGTTGAAGAGCTGTCTCAATAGCTGAAAGGTTGAGCTCTGCTACATAAGTTTCTGGAATATCGTAAGCCTTGGCTGTAACAGGATGTACTTGACCGAGGAAACCAAGGACTTGGTCACCGAGTGAGATCAAGGCTGTACGTCCTGGGTGAAGACTAGCAATTTCAGAAGTTGCTGTATAAGTCACTTCAAGACCCAAGCGAGCAAAGAGAGCTTCCAAAATTCCCTTAGCATAGAAGAAGTCAACAGGAACTGCCGCTGTTTGGAAGTCTTTCTCAGCGACTAAGCCAGTCAAGGCAAAGGCAAAGCTGTTAATTTCATTTGGCAATTCTTCTTTTGGATTACCAGTTTGCTCGAAAACTTTTCCAATCTCATAAAGAGCCAAGTTTTTATTCTTACGTGCTACGTTGTAGGCAACTGTATCCAAAATACCTGAAACCATATTTTGACGGAGAACTGAACGGTCCACAGTCATTGGCCACATCAATTCTGTCAAATGACTTGGCTGAATCGTAAATTCAACCGCTTTTTCAGGAGTTGTAAGAGCATAAGTGATGATTTCTGTCAATCCAGCACCTTCAGCAATGGTACGAACCTGACGACGAAGTTTTTGTGTCGCAGTCAATTCACCAGCTGTCCCATCGTCTTTTGGAAGACTGGTTGGCAAGCGATCATAGCCATAGATACGAGCGATTTCTTCAAAGAGGTCAGCTTCGATAGTGATATCCCAACGACGACGGGGAACACTAACAGTGAAGGCTTCTGCATTTCCAGAAAGACCGAAGCCAAGACGACGGAAGACATCTTCAACATCAGCAAATGAAAGCTCTGTACCGAGGACACGGTTGACGTCAGCAAGAGTTGAAGAAACTTCCACATCAGATGTATCCAACTTACCTGCTGAAACGATACCTTTACGCACGGTCGCACCAGCCAATTCAGCAATCATACTTGCTGCTGCATCAAGGGCTTCATTAACAGTTGCCACGTTGATGCCTTTTTCAAAGCGAGAAGAAGATTCTGAACGAAGGTTGAGGCGACCACTAGTCTTACGGATAGATTTGCCATTGAAGACAGCAGCTTCAAGGACGACACGAGTAGAGTTCTCAGAGATTTCTGTAGCCTGACCACCCATAACACCTGCAAGGGCTACTGGTTTGTCAGCGACCGTAATCACGAGGTCATTCGTTTCCAACTCACGCTCTTCGCCATCCAAGGTCACCAATTTCTCACCAGCACGAGCCTCACGCACACGGATCTCGCTTCCTTCAAAGGTATCCAAGTCAAAGGCATGCATAGGCTGACCAAAGTAAAGCAAGATATAGTTGGTTACGTCAACTACATTGTTAATGGGACGGATGCCTTCATTCATGAGAAGATTTTGCAACCATTGTGGACTTGGTGCAATCGTCACATTGTCCAAGATACGAGCTGCATAGTATGGCGCCTTGTCTGTGTCAATGCTGACAGAAAGAGCGTCTGCTGCAGATTCATTGGTTTCTGTTAAACTGAATTCTTTAAAGTTGACTGCCTTGTCATAGATGGCTGCCACTTCATGCGCTACTCCACGCATAGAAAGAGCATCTGCACGGTTTGGAGTGATAGAAAGTTCGATGATTTCATCATCCAAGTCTAGATAAGAGAAGACTTCATCCCCAGGAACAGCATCTTGAGGCAAGATTTGGATGCCATCTGCGAATTCCTTAGGTACAACTGAGTCAGAAATACCCAATTCACCAAGTGAACAGATCATTCCGAGAGATTCTAAACCACGGATTTTCCCTTTTTTGATTTTGTAATTGTCAGCGATACGAGCTCCCGGAAGTGCCACCATAACTTTGATGCCTGCACGCACATTCGGTGCGCCACAGACGATTTGACGGGCTTCTTCTTCGCCAACGTTAACCTGACAAACATGGAGGTGAGTTTCTGGAACATCTTCACAAGACAAGACCTCACCGACAACAATTTTTGAGAGACCAGCAGCAGGAGATTCGACACCTTCTACCTCAATCCCTGTAGTTGACATTTTTTCAGCCAACTCTTGTGATGGCACATCAATGTCCACCAATTCTTTTAACCATTTATATGATACTAACATAATTTAGTTTCCCAGAATGACCGTTGCCACTCTAGTTTTTTTCCTTTCCTATCATTTCATATAGAAGAATCATCTTCTTACCTTAATTTCTTTTTCAGTAACCAATCCGTATCTACCTTTTGCCCAACCAGAAAACTATGTTGGCTAAATTTTTCAAAACCATATCGATTATAAAATGCTTGAGCTTTTGTATTATGCTCCCAAACACCTAGCCAAGCCCAGGAAAAACCATTGTTTTCGGCAAGCTCCAAAGCGAATTCAAATAGTTGCTTACCAAGTCCAAATCCTTGATATGCTTGTAGCACATAGAGGCGTTGAATTTCAAAAGCGTTCTCTAATTCTTTCTCAGTTTGAGCATTTCCCCAGTTGACTTTGAGAAAACCAGCTATCTCCTCTTCATGTATAATGAAATAGGTCGCTGATTCAGGATTTTCCAACTCAGCTGACAAAACTCTCAGACTATAGGCCTCTTCAAAGTATTCCTGTAACTGCTCTTCCGTATTATCATGAGCAAATGTTTCACGAAAGGTTTGTTTGGCAATTTTGGACAACACCTCAACATCTGCCATTTCTACTTTTCTAATCATTATTTAAACTGTTCTGAGAAGCGGACATCTCCTTGGTAGAATCCACGGATATCGTTGATCCCGTAACGGAGCATAGCTACACGCTCTTGTCCAAGACCAAAGGCAAATCCAGAGTAAACAGTCGCATCGATACCACTCATTTCAAGGACACGTGGGTGAACCATACCGGCACCCATAATTTCGATCCAACCAGTTTTCTTACATACGTTACAGCCTTCTCCACCACACTTGAAACAAGAAACATCCACCTCAACAGATGGCTCTGTGAATGGGAAGTAAGAGGGGCGCAGACGGATCTGACGCTCTTCACCGAACATTTTTTGCACAATCAACTGAAGCGTTCCTTGAAGGTCTGCCATAGAGATATTTTTCCCAACAACCAAACCTTCGATTTGGTGGAATTGGTGACTGTGGGTCGCATCGTCCGTATCACGACGGAAGACACGCCCTGGTGAGATCATTTTCAAAGGACCTTTAGAGAAATCATGGGCATCCATGGCACGTGCCTGCACAGGAGACGTGTGCGTACGGAGCAAGATTTCTTCTGTAATATAGAAAGTGTCCTGCATATCACGGGCTGGGTGGTCTTTGGGAAGATTCATACGTTCAAAGTTATAGTAGTCTTGCTCCACTTCAAAACCATCCACGACTTGGTAACCCATTCCAATGAAAATATCTTCGATTTCTTCACTGGTTTGTGTCAAAACGTGACGGTGACCAGTCGCAACTGGACGACCTGGAAGTGTCACATCGATACTCTCGCTAGCCAGCTGAGCCGCGACTTTCTTTTCTTCCAAGAGCTTAGCTGTTTCTTCAAAGGCAGCTGTCAAGACATCACGAGCTTCATTGACGTGTTTCCCTATGATTGGACGCATCTCTGCAGAGACATCTTTCATCCCTTTGAGGATTTCAGTGAGCGAACCCTTTTTACCAAGGACAGAGACACGCAAATCTTGCATCTCTTTTTCATTTTCAGCAGTAATCTGCTTCAAGCTAGCCAGCGTTTCTTCACGAAGCGCTTTTAATTGTTCTTCAATAGTTGACATAATTCCTCCATCAGTCGCTCGTAGATAAAAAGAAAACCACATGCCAAAAACTCCACTCGGAGCGTTGACACGCGGTACCATCCGTTTTCATCTGACAAGTCAGACCTTCATTTCTAAATCCATGCGCAAGTGAATTCACCCAGCTTTCATATAAAGAGCTTGCAGTCACGGCTCTCCTCCCTGATATACTTCCCTTGAGTTACTAGTCTTGCAGATTCCTATTTAATTATTATTCATTTTATCAAATTTTAAGTAATCTTGCAAGATGTTTTGCGACTAATCAACATAGTCTCCACCTTCAAAACCGTAATACTCTTCCAAACTGAGGCCACTTGCTGCAATTTCTTTGGCTTCTTTGCCAACATAGCGAAGGTGCCATTCTTCAGCCATATATCCTGTTTCTTTTTCCTTACCTTTAAGATAACGAACGACAAAGCCATAGTCAGCAGCATGATCCAAGAGCCATTGAGCTGCTTTTTCTTCTGTCACTAAGTCTCCATCTGTGCCGATAAGGTCGAAAGCAAGACCAGTTTGGTGTTCACTATATCCAGGTCGTGCAGAATAGCGGTCAGCCTCTGCCTTTCCGTCTTGATTGACATAATCTTGATACAATTTAACCTGAGTCTCATAACTTCTAAATCCACTATAGTGGTCGCTGATTGGGAAACCTGCTTGCTGCATAGCTGCAATAAGTTTCAACAGTTCTGCCTTAGCGGTAGGATTTTCTCCTGGATTATAATCTTTAGATAAGGGATAGTGTTTATTAGCGATAACAATTTCATCGTACTTGCCTTGAATGCTATAGTAATCTCCCTTATTGACCACTTCTGCCTTTTTCTGACTCGCTTCCTGAGACTTACTTCCCGCGGTTCCTTCTTGTACAGTCTTCTGCTCTGAAGAAGCTTTTGCGTCAGAAGTTGCTGGTTTTTCTTGCGAACAAGCCGCCAATGTTAGGGCTAGTAGTCCAGACAAGATAAGGTATCTTTTTTTCATGATTTATCCTTTCATATGATAACTTTATCCAATGCAACAGATAAAGTTTGAATTAAGTTTTCTAATTGTTTCGGTTGCGCTTGACAATCTTCTGCTGCCATTTCTTCCCATGGAACCCACCAGACTGGACCACGCCCATTAAGACCGTGTCCCTTCATATCACCAGCTCGTCTAGGAAAAATATGCCAGTGGGCATGGGCATCCCCATTTCCTAACAACTCTACATTCATCTTTTGAGCAGAGAAGGCTTTAGATACAGCTTCCTGAACCATACTCATTTCCTCTAAAAAACGAAGTTTAACACTTGGATCTAGATGATGTAGTTCTGTGACATGTTCCTTTGCTAAAAACAGAGTGTAACCTTCAAAATACTGGTGGTCACCAATGACAACATATCCTGTTTCCAGTTCTTTTACAAAGTAGGGATTGTCACCAGTCTTGATGAGTTCAATTCGATCACAAATCAAGCACATCTTAGTCCACCAAGTCACTCTTGAGATAAGCATCCACCATACGATCAGTAGCCACTACAGAGTCAATATGAGTACGCTCGTAAGAGTGACTTGACTCAATACCTGCTCCTAGAAGAGCGTGCTTAACCTCTGCTCCAGCTGACATCGCTGCAGAAGCATCAGAACCATAAAATGGATAGATATCTAGTTTGAATGGAATGTCTTGCTCTTTTGCGAGAGCTACCAAGTGTTGACGGAATTCATAGTGGTAAGGACCAGAAGCATCTTTAACACAGATAGATACTGTGTACTCGTCTGTCTGCTGATCATCTCCCATTGCTCCCATATCCACAGCAAGATACTCAACAACTTGACTAGGGATGCTTGAGTTAGCACCGTGCCCCACTTCTTCAAAGACTGAAAAAGCAAAATGCGTAGTAACAGGAAGTTCAATCCCTTTTTCTTTGTATACTTTGAGGAGATTAAGGAGAATAGCTGCGCTGACCTTATCATCCAAATGACGAGACTTGATAAAGCCTGTCTCAGTCACGACAGTTCGAGGGTCAAAGCTGATAAAGTCACCAACCTCGATACCGAGTGCGCGTGTTTCTTTTTCATTGGTTACTTTTTCATCCAAACGAACTTCCATATTGTCCTGTGTGCGTTCAGCAGTTCCAGCATCTTTATATACGTGACAAGAAGTTTGGTGGATCAAAATCGTACCTGAAATAGTTTTCCCTGTATTAGCTACATGGACCGTACAGTTTTCACCCTCAATCATATTCCAAGGATAACCACCGATACGGTCCATTTTGAGACGACCATCTGGTTTAACAGCGCGAACGATAGCTCCCAAGGTATCCACATGGGCAGTTACATAGCGTTGCTGCTCATTATTTTTACCTTCAATGGTAACATTCACTCCACCTTTAGCAGTACGGATAGGTTGATAGCCTAGTTTTTCAAGCGTCTCAACTAAATAATTCGTAATTTCACGCGTAAAACCTGTTGGTGACGCAATAGCAGTTAGTTCTTTGATATATTCTACAGTTTGATTCATTTCTTCACCTCTTTTGCTACCTATTATAACACATTTATCATCGGATAAAAAAAGAAAATCACTCCTGTAGACTTAGCTACAAAAGTGATTTTAGTGATTATTCCATTTCAAAAGCTTCACTTTCTTGTTTATTTGGAAGAACAAGAGAAAGTAGAATACCGATAATAGCTGGTACCAACCATGGCAGAGAAGCCTCCGCAAATGGTAGAGCGTTCACGATATTTGCAAGGACCTCAACTTTAAAAGTAGATCCTAAAACACTTGCAATAGCAATGGCTGTGACAATACCAACCGTTAATTGCATTCCTGGTTTTGAAAGAGCAACAAACTTGTTCACAATCACAATCATGACAATGGCAATCGTAATTGGGTACAAAATAACGAGAACTGGTACAGAGTACTTAATAATAGCACTCAAACCAAGATTTGCAATCGCAAAACCAATCAAGGTAAAGACAGTCGCATAAACCTTGTAGCTGACTTGTGGGAAACGTCCGTTAAAGAACTCGGCAGTTGATACAATCAACCCTACAGTCGTTGTAAAGCAAGTAACGGTTACCATAGCCGCAAGGAAAAGCTGAGCAGTAGAACCAAAGATTTCTTGAGTCGCTTGAGACAAGATATAAACTCCAGGAGTTCCACTCTTCATTGCTTCTTCTGTTACTGGGAAATGATTGCCCAAGAAACCTAGACCGATGTAAAGAGCACTAAATCCGAGTGCTACAACGATTCCAACCACCCAAATGGTTGAAATATACTCTTTCTTACTTGAAAAACCAAGTTGTTTCAAGGTTTGTACTGCAATAACACTGAAGGCAACCGATGCAAGCGCATCAAGTGTATTGTATCCTTCAAGGAAACCTGCACCAAAGGCGGAAGCTTGATAAGCTCCTGAAGCTGCTTGTGGTGCATTCCCACCATACTTGAAAGCTCCAAGGATAACCAGAATAACAATTAAGATGGCAAAAACTGGAGTCAAGATTCGACCGATACGATCCAAGATTTTTGAAGGATTCAACGAGATTAGGTAGGCAGCTACAAAGTAAAGAATGGTGAAGACAATCAAACCTAAACCTTTATTTGCTTGATCCAAGAGTGGACTAATACCAACTTCAAACGATGTCGTTGCTGTACGAGGGATGGCAAAGAATGGGCCAATCGACAAGTACAAAACTGCAAGATAAATCGTCGCAAACCATGGAGAAATTTTCTTAGAAATTTCATAGATATAACCCTTCGGATTAAGGGTACCAATGATCAAGGTTAGGACGGCAATCCCAACACCCGAAAATACAAATCCTGCAATGGCAGGAAGGAAGTTTTCTCCAGACTGTGCGCCCAGAGTTGGAGGGAAAATCAAGTTACCTGCTCCAAAAAATATTCCAAACAGGAGTAATCCTGTTAAAGCACCTTTTTTAGCCATAAACTCTCCTTATTAAAAATAAAATACTTTCTTAGTATAACATGATTAAAGGCTAGAAAAGGCTGTCACGAAATAATTCTAAAATGTTTTCAATTTTCCGAATTTTAATGCAAAAAAATCCTTCGAGTCCTTTCTCATTTTTAAAAGGTTTCGAAGGAAATTTTTCTTATTCTAAGGCATCCATGCCACCTTTGACATTGACAACCTCATAGCCTTGTTCTGCTAAAAATTGGCAGGCGCGTGCTGAACGCATTCCAGATTTACAAATCACGTAGTAAAGATTATCTTTATCTAGTTTTTCAAAAGTGTCAGTCAGTTTACTGAGAGGGAAATTACGAGCATCTTCTAAATGAAGAGCCTCAAATTCCTCTACTTCTCTCACATCCAGCACAGAAAGTGACTCTTTCTGATAAAGCTGGTAAAAATCGTTAAATTTAATTTCGTTCATCATTTCTCCTTTATAATGGCATTAAGGTAAGATTACTATCTCATAGGTAAATCCAATCGACTCTAAAAATCGAAATAAGTCTTGGGTTTTAATAAAAATCGTTTTTTCATTTGTATTAGGGTGGAAGGTCATGACATCCTCTGATACAATATCCTTATCAAAATAAACATGAATGTCTTTTTCTTCATTATTTAACAAACCAAAAGGTGATACTGTTCCTGCTGGTAGGTTCATTTTCTCAGCCAAGGAATCCAATGAGGCCATGCGGATCCGATTAGCTCCCACTTGAACTTTAAAGTCATCCATATCCAATGGTTTCTTGTCATCCATGATGAGCAAATGGTACTGGGTTTTCTTTTTGTTGGTCAAAAACATAGACTTGGTCCGAACCCCTTCCAGGCCTTCAATATAGCTATCTGCCTGCTCTGTCGAGAATGCAGGTGGATGATCCACCACATCATAGGTAATCCCCAACTCTTGTAACTTATTAGCTACTTGTTGATAGGCATCCATCCTTTTTCTCCTTTATTGATGAATAATCTTTTGTACCAATGCTTGTAATTCTGGAACCACTTCTGCCTCAAACCAAGGATTTTTTTTCATCCAGATTTGATTACGGGGTGAAGGATGTACCAGAGGGAAATAATCAGGCAAATAATCCTTGAACCGATGCACACGGTCTGTCACCTTGCCACTAACTTTCTCATGTAGATAGTAGGCTTGGGCATACTGACCAATCAAGAGGGTTAATTGAATATCTGGTAATTCCTTCAAGAGTTCTGGATGCCATTTTTCTGCAAAACCTGGACGAGGGGGCAGGTCACCCGACTTGCCATGTCCTGGAAAATAGAAATCCATGGGCATGACTGCAAAATAACCTGACTTGTAAAAAGTATCTTCATCCACGCCCAACCACTCTCGCAAGCGATCTCCGCTTTTATCCTTCCAGTAAAGCCCAGCTTCTTGGGTTTTGAGACCAGGCGCTTGACCAATGATATTGATACGAGCCGTTTTTGGTACTGCAAAAAGAGGCTCGATACCTTGATCAGTATAATGTTGATTTTGTGGATCAGCCATGATGGCTTGCTTGATTCTTTCGATCTGAGACATCTATTTTCCCTCCAAAAAGAAGTCTAAGCATAAAATCTCAGACTTCTATAGCATTATTTGATCAATTCATAGATAGCTTCAGCGTAGATGGCTGCTGCACGGAAGAGATCATCCAAGGCGATAAATTCATTGGCTTGGTGCATAGTGTCGATAGAGTCTGGGAACATAGCACCGTAAGCTACACCACGTTCTAAGAGACGTCCAAATGTTCCACCACCGATAACTTGCTCGTGGCCTTGAAGGCCTGTTTGTTTTTCATACACGCTCAACAAGGTTTGTACAAGTGGATCTTCCATTGGAACATAATGAGGTGTATGTCCGTGTTCAGACAAGCTAACTGAAACAACTGGTAAGTTTTCAAGAACTGATTTGATTTGCTCAGGGCTTGTTCCTTTTGGATAACGGAAGTTAAGGGCAATGGTATTGTCAGCACTTGTTTCATCAAAGCGGAAGACTCCAGCATTCATAGAAAGGGCACCCATCTTTTCATCAACATGAGCCACTTTCAAGTTTTTGCCTTCATGGTCATTTAAGAGAATCTTTCCAGCAATGTCAAGGAAGTCTTTTGCAGGTCCTTCAAAAGCAAATTGGCTGAGGAAAAGAGCAAGGTAAGTTGCACCATTGACACCTGAAGCAGGCATAGCACCATGAGCTGATTTACCGATAATCGTAACCTTGTACTTACCATTCTCTTCTTGAATGTCTCCTCTAAGCTTGTGTTCTGCAACGAAGTCATCTAGTTTCGCTTGCAAATCAGCCAAGTCCCCTGAAACAACTGCTGTTGCTGATTCTGGCACCATATTTTCACGCAAACCACCTGTGAAGCTGTGAAGACGAGCTTCACCCTTGTTTTCACCAGCAAAGTGGAGGTATTCTGTGATATTTCCTTTTTCACCATTAATAATAGGGAATTCAGCATCTGGAGAGAAACCAAAGTCTGGCTTCGCAAGTCCTACATGTTCAAAATAGTAGTCCATATCTGCCCAGCCTGATTCTTCATCAGTTCCGACGATAAAACGAACTTTTTTAGAAGTTGGAAGACCAAGCTCTTTAATGATCTTCAAACCATAGTAACAAGCCGTTGTAGGGCCCTTGTCATCTGAAGCACCACGCGCATAGAGACGACCATCCTTGATGGTTGGAGTATAAGGATCAGTGTCCCATCCGCTACCTGCTGGCACTACGTCCATGTGGGCAAAGATACCGAGAACTTCTTCCCCTTCACCAAACTCAAAATGTCCTGCATAGTTGTCAACATTTTTTGTTGGGTAACCATCACGGTCTGCGATTTCAAGGAATTTCTCCAAAGCTTTTACTGGACCAGGTCCAAAAGGATGTTGCGCATCTGCCTTGCTGTCATCGCGTTCTGAGTTGATTTCCAAAAGGCTAAACAAGTCAGCCAAGAGGTCTTCTTTACGTTTTTCTACTTCTGCTGTAAAATTAATAACTGTCATTTTTTCTTCCTATCTTTTTTCGATAATTTCATCTACTGGCAAGCGGTAACTTGGTTCTAACTTCTCGTCTGTGTATCCTACTGTGATCAAGAGCTCTGGACGGAAGCGTTCTTCGATTTCCAAGACTTCGTTGACTTTTGATTTGTCAAAACCAAGGATAATATTTGATCCGATTCCTTGGTCAGTCAATGCAAGGACCAAGTTCATAGCTACAAGCCCAGCATTAAGAGCCAAGTAGTCACTGACTTGCTGTTCGTTATAACGTGCAAATTCTGCTGGAAGATTTTTCATAAAGTACTGAAGTTGTTCTTCTGAGAAATTCTTTGCTCCACCAACACGGGCAATCTTGCGAGCTCGTTTAGCTAGGTCAGTATCTGTAAACAAGGCAATGGTTACAGGGGCAGATGCTACTTGCTCAAAGTTTGAACCGTAAGCCAATTTTGCTAGTTCAGCATTTTTCTCGCGAACCACAACAAACTTCCAAGGCTGACTGTTGTGAGCACTCGGTGCCAAGGTTGCGATTTCTATAGCTGTACGAACATCCTTCGGATCAACCGGTTTATCAATAAAATGCTTGGTCGCATGACGTTTTTTATTTAACTCAAGAAATTTCATAATTGATTTCCTTTTCTAATTCTACTGCTTCCATTTTACCATATTTTGAAAGAGCTTGCAGAGATTTTTCATTAGTGAAACAAATTATCTTTTTTCAAATTCCACTTTCAGTTCTAGGCTCCATTTTAAAATTTATAATGTTTCTCTATCATCTCCATAAAAAATATATATTAGATATCTGATTGATTGTCTGGTAAACTAGATACCATTATCTTATGAAAAAATTATTCTTATTATTAGCCATCAGTCCCTTGTTAGTCGCCTGTGGACAAGCCAAACAAGATAGTACATCTACTGCCACTGCTAGTCCTAAAACCATTGTCGTAGCAACTGCTGGAGACATCCCTCCTTTTGATTTTGAAAAAGATGGTAATTTGACCGGATATGATGTTGAGGTTTTAAAAGCAGTCGATGAAAAACTGGATCAATACAAGATTGAATTTCAAAAAACAGCTTGGGAAAGTATCTTCCCTGGAGTGGATGCTGGCCGTTACCAAGCTGCTGCCAACAACTTGAGCTACACCAAAGAAAGAGCAGACAAATACCTCTACTCACTCCCAATCGCTAAAAATCCTTTGGTTCTCGTGAGCAGAAAAGACAAGGCTCTTACCTCTATTCAAGACATCGCTGGTAAAACAACCCAGGATGATACTGGAACTTCTACTGCCAAGGTTGTTACCGACTGGAATCAAAGCCACTCCGACAACCCTGCAACTATCCAATACTCTGGTGAGGATGTCGCTAAACGTCTGACTGATCTCGCCAATGGTGAATTTGATTTCCTAATCTTTGATAAAATCTCTGTGCAAAAGATTATCCAAGACCGAGGTTTAGACTTGAACGTGGTTGACTTGGAAAGCAATGACAATCCAAACAACTACATCATCTTCTCAAGTGACCAAAAAGAATTTAAAGAGCAATTTGACAAGGTCCTCAAAGAACTCTACCAAGATGGAACCCTTGAAAAACTCAGCAAAACCTATCTCGGTGGTTCTTACCTACCAGATCAGTCTCAATTACAATAAGATATATTAAAAACGATTGGCTCGTCCAATCGTTTATTTAGTATCTGTTCATTAAAGCAACTCTTACAAAAAATCAAAATAATTTTTCACATCCTCCACATAGCCATGCTTTTCAATTAGGCTAGCAAGTAATTCCCTATTATGGCCTTGGTAATTGTCTTCTCGTCGCAACTCTTCATACATTTCTATAAAAGGAAGTCCTTTTTCCTTGGCTGATTCTAGCTCTGCTTCATAATCATAGGCAACCTTACGAAATTGGATATTGACCAATTCACCATTTTCAACCTCAAGCAAGGCATACTGGGCTCGGTGATTTTTCAGCCCTTCCCAGTCAAAATAAGGCATACCAATCGAACCTGGATTGATAATTTGTTGCCCTTGACTACCATAACGCAAAAGCTGTTTATGAACATGTCCATAGACGGCTACATCAGTAGTTTCATCAAGTAGCTGGTCAAATTTATCGGTATTATTTTCAACCAGTAAATCCCTACCATAGTTTTTCTCAGGCAAATTATGAGAAAGTGAGAATCGCAAGCCTTCGATTTCTTTCTTGGCTATCATAGGTAGCTTTCTCAACCAATCAATATGCTCTGGGTTTAGACACTCCATCAGATACTGGGTCAATCGCATAAGCTGGATTTCTTGGGGATCTTCTAGATCATATTGCCCATCTAAAACCTCCAACACACAATCATCCCAGTTTCCTCGAACGGATACTGTAATGGGAAGGTCTTTCAAAAGATCCACCAAGTCATTTGCTCCAGGCCCAGGAAGAAAAATATCTCCCAAAAGCCAATATTCAGTCGCTCCCAAATTTTTAGCATCCTCAAGCACTCCAGCTAAGGCGGTCGTGTTGCCATGAATGTCTGATAAAATTGCAATCTTATGGTTCATTTTCTACTCTTTCTTTATTGGATAGCATTCAGGGTATCCAAATCACTCTTATTTTTCTTCATTATAGCATAAAATCGCTAGAAGAATTTCACATAGAAATATTATCACCAAGATTCTTTTAAAAATATGTCAAAAATAGTTGACATTATGTTCTTAAAAGAATATACTATAGTCAAATATATGTGACATAAATAAAAAGGAGGAAGCATGAATCGTGTAAAAGAATTCCGCAAGGAACTGGGCATTTCCCAACTCGAGCTCGCCAAGGATATCGGTGTCTCGAGACAGACCATCAACATGATTGAGAACGACAAGTACAATCCCACCCTGGAACTTTGTCTCAATCTCGCCCACAGCCTCCAAACTGACTTAAACAGTCTCTTTTGGGAGGACGATTTTTAAAAAAGGAGAAGAAAAATGAAAAAAGAAACCTTCACGGAAAAACTAATCAAACGCACTTACGGAATTTCTGATCCGCTTGACGAATACAAACGACGTGAGGCTGACCGCATTGGAAATAAAGTCTTTATGATTCTCTTTTATCTGATGATTTTCGGCAATCTTATTCCGCTTGTTCTGGCCTATCAATTTCCTCAACTAGTGGCTCTAGTCTATCCTCCTCTGATTTTAGTGATTGCCCTCATCGCTGCTGGCTATGTCACCTACCAAATGCAAAAAACTGGGATTACAACTATCGAACCAGATATGCTGACTGAGAAAGAAAGTAAGCAACTACATTACCCTGGTCTGAAAGCTGGGATAGTCTATGGATTAATGAGTTTTTTTTCAACCCCTCTTCTCCTTATACTGCTAGGTGAGAGTCAGGACTATCTTCAGTCTCTTCTCGCTTTTAAAAATATTTTTTCAAGTATCCTCCAGTCTGTCTTCTTTGGAGTGGTCATACAGATTATCATCTCCCGTCGCATTGCAAAAGCCAAGGAAGACCAGGATAAGGATTAGGAGGAAACTCATGAAAAAAGAAAAGAAGCAGTTACGTTATCCTGGTCTAAAAGCAGGTTCGATTTATGGAACAGTGATATTTTTTATAATTCCACTCATTGATACCCTAACAAGTGAAAATTCAAATTTTATCAGTTCTCTTCTAAATACAAAACATATTTTTAAAACTATACTGGGAGCTTTCTTTTTCGGAGTTATGATACATATTGTCGACTCACTTCGCATTGCAAGAGCTAAAAAAGAGCAAGATAAGGATTAGGAGAAAGCTTATGAAATCACTAGTAACTTTACTTACCTATCATCTTTTGTTTGCTTCACTGCTCATCTTCATCATCGTTTCAGGGAACTTGCCCATCTACGATACAGTCCTTGTTCTTGTCTTTGTTCCAGCACTCAACAAAGGACTGACTTATCTAAAGATAGATTCCCAAAAAACGCGCATACTCAACTTAGCACTATTCTTTATGATTCTATCCTTTCTATCCTTACCACAACTGACGGTTATTTCAAACGATTGGAAATATTATCTATTGCTAACTATCGCTATCCTTTCTTCTATTACTTATCTTTATTATCTCTATCAATTCGTAAAAGAAACAAAATAACATCGTTCATTTAGGAGAAATTACCCATGAAAAAAGAACCCCTCTATGAAAAACTAATCAAACGTATCTATGGCATTTCAGGGCCACTTGATGAACACAAACGGCGCGAAGCTGAGCACATCGGAAATAAAATCTTTATGATTCTCTTTTACCTCATGACTTTAGGCAATCTTATTCCCTTTGTCCTTGCTTTTAGATATCCCCAAGTAGTCGCTTTTGGATATCCAATCATTATCTTTCTAATTTCCATGGTTTGTGCTATCTATGTCACTAGTCAAACTACAAAAACTGGTATTGCTTCTATTGATCCTGACGTGTTGAACCAGAAAGAAAAGAAACAGTTACGTAATCCTGGTCTTAAAGCTGGTCTTGGCTATGGAATAGCCATGTTGTTTGGAATGCCACTTCTCAATATCCTAATGGATGATAGCAAAAACTATCTTACCGCTCTCTTGAATACAAGAAGTATCTTGTCAACCATCGTTGCAGCCTTCTTTTTCGGATTAACAGTGCATATTGTCATCACTCTTCGTATTCAAAAAGCTAGAGAAGATCAAGACGACGATTAGGAGGAAACTTATGAAATCACTACAAACTTTAATTCTCAGCCATATTTTGATCAGTATCTTTATGACAGTTTTCCTAGTTTATGGCCAAATTACGCGTCCTTTTCTAATCATCTTCCTCTTAGCCCTTCCTGTCTTGAACAAAGGACAAAGATTTCAGAAAATCACATCAAAAAAAATACGCCTCTTAAACGCATCTCTCTGCTTTATCCTCGTATCTTTCCCACAACTGTTAACGAATTCTATGGATTGGAGATATCTCCTATTTCTAACCATCTGTATCGTTTTTAGTCTAGTCTACTTCTATACTCTCTATCAACTCTTTAAAGAAGCTAATCAAAAACAAGGTTATTAAGAGGTCACTACCATGAAAAAAGAAGACTTAACCACTCGCTTAGTTCGAAATTTCTTTCATATACAAGGGCCTTTTGACGAATGCCGTCAAGAGGTCATCTATAAGGCTTGCGCCCGTTCCATGGTCCAAATCTTTTACTCTTCCTTCTTTCTCTTCCTGTTCTATCTTTTGTTTGGACGCTTTATAGAGATGGTTCGAATGGCTATGCCCTATCTCTACTTCTTGATGATTTTTACCCTCAGTCTCAAGGCAAGATATTCTACTAGAGGGCTTCACTTAGAAGATGATGATCAATCCGAGATTCCACAAATCACTTACAGCAAGCGTCAAATCAAGTTAAGAAGTTGGTTAGTTGGAACTAGCATCCCAACTCTCTACTTATTTATCCTATTTTCCAAAAAAGTACTTCTTGAAAATCACTCCATTACAGATTTCTTCTTGCAGTTTCTAGAACTCAAAATGATCGCATTTTTCCTATTAGTAGGACTCGGAGTAGGAACAATCTTCGGTACTATGACTTATTATTTTTTATCCGAACATGAAGAACAGTAGGAGAAAGCTTGGATTACAGTTTATAAGCTGATTGGCAAAAACCTCACTTTATTGCAAAATCCCAGTAAATGTTTTCATGATAAAACGCATAACATCAAGTTTTTTGAATTCCTGATATTATGCGTTTTTATGATTTTAAAGACAGTTTACCCCATTTCTTTTACAAAACAAAAAAGCCATCTTTACAGATGACTTTCTAGCAACCGAATCGGTGCTCACTTTTTCAAGTTTGTATACGGACAAAGCCTTATTTTAACTTTGCTGTGTTGTTTCGAATAGTTCCAACGAATTAATTGTACTATATTTTACAAAGATTATCAAGTAAAATGAGAAGCAAATTTCAAATATTACAAAAAAGTTCTTTTAAGCCCTAAAAATAGCTCTAACCCTCTTCTACTATCTTTCGAAACAACACAGCTCTAAAACAATTTGTTGATATGCCTACAGAGGGTAAAGGTTTTGGAACCATTCGAAACAACACAGCTCTAAAACTTTGCTCCAGCAATAACAGAAATGGTTGTTGTTTTGGAACCATTCGAAACAACACAGCTCTAAAACTGACGATTAGCAATCTCATTACGAGACATGGTTTTGGAACCATTCGAAACAACACAGCTCTAAAACTGAAGCCTTCCAGGAACTTTAATGTCGGATGTTTTGGAACCATTCGAAACAACACAGCTCTAAAACTACAGAAATTGACCACTAATGTCAGATACGGTTTTGGAACCATTCGAAACAACACAGCTCTAAAACCAACGATGACAGCTCTATCAAGTCATTTATGTTTTGGAACCATTCGAAACAACACAGCTCTAAAACCTGGGGCTGTTGGTGTATCTCCTACTTATGGTTTTGGAACCATTCGAAACAACACAGCTCTAAAACTTATCAATGAACCTTTTGAAAAGGTACTTTGTTTTGGAACCATTCGAAACAACACAGCTCTAAAACGTGATTGGTACAGATATGAAATTGAGTTAAGTTTTGGAACCATTCGAAACAACACAGCTCTAAAACGCGTCGTCCACTGCATCAGCAAGGTCTCCTGTTTTGGAACCATTCGAAACAACACAGCTCTAAAACTCTCAGAAGTAGTTATGGAAGAAGAAACACGTTTTGGAACCATTCGAAACAACACAGCTCTAAAACTGATAAGCGACCGACCAAGGCGACGGTTTGGTTTTGGAACCATTCGAAACAACACAGCTCTAAAACTGATAAAAAGATTCTTCCTCGAGATTCAAAGTTTTGGAACCATTCGAAACAACACAGCTCTAAAACATATTTGAAATGTCACCCTGATTAGTAAGAGTTTTGGAACCATTCGAAACAACACAGCTCTAAAACGTTACTTCGTCAAAATCTGGAATTTCATCTGTTTTGGAACCATTCGAAACAACACAGCTCTAAAACCGCGCACATACCCATTCGTACCGTTGTAGAGTTTTGGAACCATTCGAAACAACACAGCTCTAAAACCAGATAACGTCCACACTTCCGAATCCTCGAGTTTTGGAACCATTCGAAACAACACAGCTCTAAAACTATTTAGACTGTTTTTTACGTTTTGGTGATGTTTTGGAACCATTCGAAACAACACAGCTCTAAAACTTGTAGTTTGAAAAGTTTTGAGTAAGTTTAGTTTTGGAACCATTCGAAACAACACAGCTCTAAAACTTGCTAAAACATAAGCCAGAAGTGATTAAGGTTTTGGAACCATTCGAAACAACACAGCTCTAAAACTGTATCGGCGAATAAGCAAGGGAATAAGTTGTTTTGGAACCATTCGAAACAACACAGCTCTAAAACAAGTAGTAAATTTCACTCTCTAAACCTAAAGTTTTGGAACCATTCGAAACAACACAGCTCTAAAACAAAAGTGTTCTCCCTAGTTCAAGATACTGCGTTTTGGAACCATTCGAAACAACACAGCTCTAAAACTGATTTCAGAAACTGTTAAAAGATACTCCTGTTTTGGAACCATTCGAAACAACACAGCTCTAAAACGCAATCGAAGACACTGATAGTCAGATTTCAGTTTTGGAACCATTCGAAACAACACAGCTCTAAAACTTTCCAAGCCGTCTGTCTCCCGTGTCTCCTGTTTTGGAACCATTCGAAACAACACAGCTCTAAAACGTGATGTGAGTTAGTTTCCCATCAAATCGAGTTTTGGAACCATTCGAAACAACACAGCTCTAAAACATGTGAAATAGTTTACAACGATATTATAGAGTTTTGGAACCATTCGAAACAACACAGCTCTAAAACTTATCCCAATGCACTACTTCATTGACTAGTGTTTTGGAACCATTCGAAACAACACAGCTCTAAAACCTACATGACAAGCCTTTCACTTTTTGAAAAGTTTTGGAACCATTCGAAACAACACAGCTCTAAAACAACTGGAAACTTTGGGGGCGCACTTGGTGGGTTTTGGAACCATTCGAAACAACACAGCTCTAAAACACTGCGTTTGCTGGTTGTTCGCTGACGTCTGTTTTGGAACCATTCGAAACAACACAGCTCTAAAACACATTCTCTAAATAAGCGACAAGGCGCAAGGTTTTGGAACCATTCGAAACAACACAGCTCTAAAACTTATTAGAAATTGCCTCGGATACTACCAATGTTTTGGAACCATTCGAAACAACACAGCTCTAAAACAACCAAGCGAAATGGTAAAAGCCAATAGGGGTTTTGGAACCATTCGAAACAACACAGCTCTAAAACAATCATAACGAGATTTAGAAAGGAACTTTAGTTTTGGAACCATTCGAAACAACACAGCTCTAAAACCTCGTAGAAAAATTTTTCTCACGAAATTTCGTAATCGCGCTATTCGTCCCAGCCAGACTCCAGATCGTCAGGTTCCAATTATTACTCTTATTATAGCATATTTTCAGGGTTCAAGAAATAGTCTTGATCCAGCACATACTGCGGAAAATCATAGACTTTTCGAGGTTCCACAAATAAAACCCTTAGTTGATTGAGTTGGATATACTCTATCAGATTTGCTAACTCATCCTTTGATAGATAGGCTGTCGCATTGATGAAAACAAGGAGTTTCTTTTTGGAAAGATACTTAAAAACCTGGATAATTTCTAGCATCTTTTCAAAAGGAGTATCGCTCAGAGTTTCAACTTTGACTCCTAACGCATCAATCAACTCTAGAATGGTGATTTCATCGTACTCCAGGTCTAGTTCATTTTCCAAGCACTCAAATGCTAACAATTCTGTAATCGTAGCTACTAGCTTTTCAATCATGGATTTGACTTCTGGTTTGTCATTGAGCTGATTTTCAAGATCTGCATGTATCAGTTTAATCATAGCAGGTGAGTTGAGATTGTATCCTAAGACATCCGTTATCACTAGTAACTCGGACTCTTTCAGCGCTTTTAGATTTCTATCAAACAACTTCAACTCCCCATCATCAGTATATTGGTAGAACTGCTTGACGATAGTTGAAAAGGTAAACTGGTCTTCCAGCACTAAAAAGGCCGCATTTTCAATAGCTAATGGTTCATCCAATAGCGGAAAGTTAATCTTCATCACTAGGCTCCTCTCCCAGAAAGACCAAACGAGCGTCGGAGTTTGCTACGCTAGTATTTCGCTCACCATTTAAGTAAATCATGCGAGAAAACTGCTTTTCTGTGACGGTTAAGAGAGTGATGTTCCCTTTTTTAGGGTTATGAATCTTGAGTCGCTCAATCATAGCGTTATTAGCAGAGTTGTTGAGCAAGAGCTTGCTATAGATGGAGAATTGGTGCATGATAAATCCTTCATCTATGAGGAACTTCCTAAATTTCCGATAGGCCTTGCGTTCCTCGGCTGTATCAACGGGCATATCAAACATTAAAATCATACGCATATATCGATAACTCATATCCTAAACTCAGGAACTCCTTTCTCCGGTTGATTGAGCGCTTGAATGACTTTCTTAGTATAGTCGCTGACGATATTAGACAGGTACATATCTTTACCATTGTAGTGAAAGGTATCTGAGAAAATAGTAAAAAGTTCTCGCTTGATTTTGACAAAAGAACTGCTTCGATTTTCATAGACAATCCTGTCAATAATGGGACGGAAAGGTTCCATAATATCGCTAGCTAGGTTGAATTGATTGAACTGATTGGCATGTTTCAATCCAAATTGGGTCATGCAGCCAGACAATACAATCTCACGCGCAAACATACTCAAAATCAAGGTGTAGCCGTAGTCCAAGGCAGCATTGACATCATTGTCTTGCTCACGACTAAAATCATTCCCAAACAAGGTGTTGAAATAAATCCGTGCTGCGTGTCCCTCACGATTGCTTGGGTCAAATAGATCTAAACCATGATATAGATCAATGACGGACTGGCTCTTCTCCAGAAAACCACAACTCCCCAAATAAAAAGCCTGATTGAGAATTTTTTGTGCAATAATGGTGGTCCAAACTTGTGCCTTAGTATCCTCATCCCAAGCGATTTGTCGGGAGAGTTGCAAACTGGAGTCATGCCGACCGTAGTAGGGCATTAAGTATGCAGTTGGCAAGCGTTTATCATCACAAAAGATGACCAGAATATTTTCATCCACCAAGCGTTTAATTAGCATAGTGGAGAGAACGATGTCTGTCGTCTCCAAAAGTAGGATGTCCACCTCGGACAGGTGAATCAACTCTGTCCGAGAGGCATCTTTAAAAATCAAGTGGTTATTCTTGTAGGATAGTTTAGAGTGCGTATTGACAACAACGGTTCTCCATCCCATTAGTCTTCTCCTAGTTTTCTTAAGTCAATCCGAGTCTCGTAGAGACCAGTGATGGATTGGTGGATGAGGGTGGCGTTGAGGAGTGATGAAGGTGTATAGTCTCTGTATCGTGGAATTTTTACTCCTAAGAACTCAAAGTCAGAAGCACTCCCTTGCGATGTCAACTCGAATAATCCAGAATTCTTACTATTTTCTGGACCGATGAAACTGAAACACAATTGTTTGATATCAACTGTTTCCCAATCTGTAAATGCTTGACGGATTTTCTCTCCATTTTTCAGCGCCCCAACGTACTTTTCGTTAAAATCGAGTACATATTCTAAAAGTTTAGCAAACTCATCCCTATGTTTCTCAACATACTCTAGGTGCTCTGGTTCGAGTGTTTTATTAATATTCTTAGCATGATACAAAAGAGTTGTATACTTTGCAGGTAGGACTAGTTCATTTCCTTTATGAATTTCTCCTCGTTTATTATTTGTCGATAGAATACTTGCTAGTCTTCGCCTTGTACCATCAGGAAACTCAAATAAACTATATTTAGGTAAAGTAATAGTTAATAGAATTTCTGTGTATCCTTTTTTAAGAAGATAAATTTCTTTGTTCTTTTCAAAATTTATTTTATCTAAAATAGAGATACCTTGAAACTCAAGAATTGTCTTCTGTTGTTTTTTCGCTCCTTTCTCAATAATCGCTTTAACCAATACTGCGTATGAATTAGAAATACCAGCATATCCACCATATTTTCGTGGATCAAGCCCTTGTTTAATGGGAACTAGATTTTCTTTACTATCTTCTGATGGTTTAGGAGATGGATTCGAATTAAACAGCCCCTTAGGTTTACCTCTGTCTAAACCATGTGTCTGAACTTCTGTTTTCTTCACAATATTAACTTGTGGAAGAGAAAGCACTTTTTTCACTATTGCGAAATCTTTTTCTTTATTCCAAGCGATTTCTCCCGTATCCTTGGAGTACTCGATATTCTCCCTTTTTACGATAGTTCCGTCTGCGTAATGCACTTCTTCTTTGAAGAAGTTTAACAAATTTGAGTAGAAGAAATACTTTTCTGTTGCTTTTTCAATTTCTTTAGGATCTTTACTTCTTGAGATGTATCTCTTAAGATCATGTTTTTGATAGTCACCATAGACAAATTCAGGCTCTAGTTTAGGATATTTCTTAAGGATAGCCTTAGCTACTACTGCATTTAAATAGGCATCATGCGCATGGTGGTAGTCATTGATTTCCCTTACCTTATATAGTCGGAATTCTTTACGGAAGTTAGAAACTAGATTGGATTTCAAAGTGATAATTTTGACAGTACGGATTTTCTGGTTCTTCTCATTCACTTTTGTATTGAAGCGGGCATCCAAAATCTGTGCAACATGTTTTGTGATTTGTCGTGTTTCAACTAGTTGGCGTTTGATGAAGGTAACTTTATCACGTTCATCCAGCCCACCGCGTTCAGCCTTGGTTAAATTATTAAACTTACGTTCTGAGATCAATTTAGAATCCAATAATTGTTGCCAAAAAGCTTTTCTTTTTTGAACAACTTCTAAACTTGGAACGTTGTCAGTTTTACCACGATTCTCCTTTGAACTAGTTAAGACACGGTTATCAAGAGAGTCATCCTTTATAAAGGCTTGAGGGATGATATGATCAATGTCATAATCCTCAAGTCTATCAATGTCCAGCTCTTCATCAAGATACATGTCTCGACCATTTTGGAGATAATAAAGGAAGAGTTTATCATCACGTAAGGCAGTGTTATCTGTCGGATGTTGTTTTAGAATTTTGGAGTTAAGTCCAGTTGCTAAGATTTTCAATGAATCTTCAATACGTTTATATCTTTGTCGGGAATTCTTTTTCCCTCTGGCAGTTGTCTGATTTTCTCGTGCCATCTCAATCACAATGGACTCTGGATCATGACCCATGACATTTACAAGTTCATCAACAATCTTGATACTTTGTAAAATCCCCTTTTTAATAGCTGGGCTTCCTGGAAGTTCTTGGACAACTTGCTTCACATCGTCTGTCTTGCCAACTACTTGCGCTTTTTGAATAATTTCTTTGAAAGAAAGTCTGTCATCATTGATTAACTGCATAAAGTTACGATTGTTGTAATCGTCATCGATCAGATAATCAAGAATCGTTTTGCCAGTTTCTTTATCGCAGATACCGTTAATCAACTTAGCAGAGAGTTTTCCCCAACCAGTATAATGTCGACGAGTTAGTGCCTTGATTACTTTTTCATCAAAGAGAGAGTCATACTGAGCAAGACGTTGCTTAATCATCTCACGATCTTCAAAGATAGTTAGCGTGTGGACGATATTTTCAAGAATTGCTTCATTTTTAGCATCATCCATAAACTCTTTATCCTTGATAATTTTGAGTAAATCATGGTAAGTAGAAAGACTAGCGTTAAATTGTTTTTCAATTCCTTTTAGTTCGATTCCATCGTAGCCATCAACATTGTGTAGATAATGAATGATATCTTTTTCAGTTACTTTTCTTTTATCCTCGGCCTTAAAAAGAGTATAAAAAATATCTTTCTTTTGCTTTTTGTCTAAAAACTGATACCTTGTTAAACCTTCTGCAATAAATTTTACTTTTGTTAATTCATTATAGACAGCAAATGTTTCATACAAGAGACTGTGCTTAGGCAAAACTTTTTCCTCTGGCAGATATAAGTCATAGTTAGTCATCTTATTGATGAAGGCTTCTGCAGAGCTTGCTTTATCAACAATTTCTTCAAAATTCCAAGGTCTTATTGCTTCTTTAGAATTTCGAGTAAGCCAAGCGAAATCACTATTTCCACTAGCCAATGGACCGACGTAATAAGGAATACGGAATGTCAAGATTTTCTCAATCTTTTCTCTGTTTTCCTTTAGAAATGGGTAGTGTTCTCCTTGACGACGAAGAATAGCATTCATCTCTTGAAGATAAATTTGATGAGGAATAGAACCATTATCAAAGGTTCGTTGTTTTATCAAAAAATCTTCGCGTTCAATTTTATCAAGGAAATAGTCTGCTCCTTCGAATTTAGAGAGAAGATTTTTGATATATTTGTAAAATGCTTCTTGTGTGGTCTTGCCATCGATATATCCAGCATAGCCATCTTTAGAATCATCAGAAAAAACTTCATCATATTTTTCTTGAAGATTGTTTTTGACGAATTGTTTTAAAGCTGCCAAATCTTTTTGGTGATTTTCATAGCGTTCAATCATAGACGCCGATAGTGGAGCCTTGGTTGAAGGATCTGTAACAGTTAAGATTCCTGATAAAAGAATGGCATCATAGAGTTTTTTTGCAACTACAAAGAGATCTGCAAAATCATCATCAATTTGTCCGAGCAAATTTTCTAAATCCTCATCATAGGTATCTTTAGAGAATTGTAGTGGAGATTTTTCTTCTAGTTCAAAATGTTTTTTGAAATCAGCTTGATTCCCTACAATCAGCTTGAGAAATTCTGAAAACAAACCAGTAGACTTTTCGTCAGGAAATAGTTTTAGAACGCGTTCTCTCTTTGCAGATTTACTAATTTTATCTGTAAGAATTGCTTCTACTTGTACATTTTGCTCACTAAGTGAACTTTCTTCAAAGATGTTATCGTAAATGCTTATAAATTCGTTAAAAATTTTTTGGATATCATTGTTTTTAATATCAAATGTATCTTCGTATAAAAAATGCCCGCGATATTTAATCATATGAGCTAATGCCAGATAAATCAAGCGTAAATCAGCTTTTTCCTTTGAATCTGCTAACTGTTTTCTCAAATGATAAATAGTTGGAAATTGCTTGTGATATTCTTTTTCTTCTGCTAAGGTAGCAAAAATAGGATATTTACTTTCTCTTTTATCCTCAGGAACTAAAAAGGAGTCGTCTAAGCGATGAAAGAAACTACTATCCACCTTGCTCATTTCCTCAGAAAAGATTTCTTGAAGATAGCGAAGGCGATTTTTACGACGAGTATAGCGACGACGTGCAGTTCGTTTAAGACGTCTAGCCTCAGCAGTAGTTCCCTCATCAAATAATAAAGCTCCAATTAGATTTTTCTTGATAAATCGTTTATCGGTATTGCCCAGAACTTTCATCTTTTTCGATGGAACCTTATAGTCATCCGTAATGACGGCAAATCCGACGCTGTTAGTTCCAATATCAAGTCCGATAGAGTAATTTTTTGAATTCATATATTGATAATCCTCCTATAAAAAATTTTTATTATATTTACAAAATTAAAAATTATTTTTTAACTACAAAATTGATTTATTATCATCTAAACTCATCTTGTAATCTTTAAAAATATCTTTATTAGATACCCCTTAAAATATAACTATAATTATACTACTAATTTTAAAGATTTCAACAAAAATAATGATTTATTAGTAAAAATTTGTTAAAATCAGTAAGGATGTTATATTTTAGTTTTAGAGCTGTGTTGTTTCGAATGGTTCCAAACGCTTTTTAAACTAGATATATATAACCCCCTAACACTTCTCAGTGCTAGGGGCTTTTTTAGTTCCTTAAATACCGCATATATTCTACTAATACATAGACAAGGATTGTTAAACAAATGATCGTTTCCAGCCAAACGAGGAGGTTAAGGACTGGAAACTGCAGAATGCCTTGGGCCATTTTCAATGAAGTTGCTGTGATGATAGTTGGGAAGGTTAGGGCTGAAAAAGCTGGTTGAAATCCCTGTTTTAAAATATTTGGCAAGCGACTGAGGACAAAGAAAAAGAAAGTTTGTGAAGCAAGAATCATGACTAGCAAAATCCAGACATGAAGAGCTGAACCTCCGATCCGAACGAGTGCTGCTAACAGTAGAGAAAAGGGAGCACAATAGATTCCTTCTTGCCCCAGTAAAGCCCGTGGCAATGGATTACTTTTCAAATCTTGATAAATCAGAGGATAAAGGAAAAGGGTTAAGGTAAAGCCAAAAATCCAAGCACCATAGGCAATCTCGACTATGCCCACCACTGGGTAGGTCAAGCTTGCTACTGCTATTCCCACATAAAGAACTGTCCAACTTGGCGTTGCGCTCGTTCTTGGTTTAGTCTGCACATAATTTTTAGTGAAGTAGATGATTAAACCTACATCCAGTAGAAAGGCAAACCACCAAAGAGCTTGCACTATGATACTCATACTCGCAGGTAAGATTCGCAGTAAGTAGGTTGATAAAATCATCCCTGCCATGGGAAAAGTCGCCATTCCCGATAATAGAGGAGCTTTCTTAAGTTCTTGCTGGATTTCTTGCCAATCACTAAGATGACTGTATAAAAAATAAAACCATAAAATCAAGCCTGACAAACTAAAGATGTGCGATAATAGTGGAAAAATATCCAGGATGAGATTGCCTGCTCCAGCCAATCCCAATAAACACCCTGAAAAGGCCAAGGGGAGTTTTTTCATATGAACCTCCAATAGTCATGTTATTATCAGTATAGCATAAAAGCGCTTAAATGAAGTATTAAAAAACGAAGTTTAAAAAGATAAACCTCGTTTTTATTTTCTTTATTTTTAGTTTGTCGCTAAAATATGTCGCAATTGCACAGCACTAGGAGAAACAATTGGCAAAAATGCGCCTTCATTCCAACGACGTATGAAACCGGATGTCGATTTACTAAAGTATCCTCTACCGCCACCAGCTTGTAGTTCTAATAAGAGACTTTGGGCAACAACATCAACAATATCAATCCGTAACTGGAATAGCTCACGCGGATTTTTAACGAAATAGGACTCTTCAGATAGTCCTTGATAGAGAGAATGCCGAATATCATCTAACTGTTCGACCTGATGTTGCCACTCTTCCTTCAAGACACCTCGTTTCCCCAATTCTTTTTCGACTTCTGAGAGTGAACGTTCAGCCAAACCAAAAGCTAGGCCAAATTGGTAGCCTAAAAAAGCTGGACGATTTTGCGCTAAAAATTGATGAGCATCCTTGGATAGAATCCACTCTTCCTTTAAAGGAACCTTGTTGAAAGTCAGAGCTGCCGTATTTCCTCCTTGGAGAGAGACAAATTCCAAATCTTCGGAACGACTAAAGTTTTCTGCGTCCGATGGTACGGCTACTACATAACTTGTACTCGGATCATCTGCAAATCCTGCTACAAAAATAGTGAGGAAGCGATCCCTACGAGCATTGGTTACCCAAGGAAGTCGTCCTTTAAGATAATAATTTCCCTTTTCTTCAAGGATACGAACATTTAGTTCCTCTAAGTCAGATAGATACTTGACCGCATTAGACAAAGCCGTAGCACCTGCATATTCTCCTGATAAGAGTTTTTCCAAGTAAACTTCTTTGAAATAAGCATTATCAGTATGAAGAATATTGTCTATTAAAGTTCGTTGCCCCCATGAGATAAAGGAAGCTGTTAAGGAATGTTGAGCGAGTTCTGAAAGGATATCGATAACATCTTGATCACTTCCACCTAGCCCTCCAAGAACTTTTGGTACTCCTACACGAAAGGCACCTTCTGCAGCAATTTTCTCAATCAGCTTTTCTCCAGCTTGACATGATTTTTTGTCAATTTCATCAGCATGCTGGTCTAACCAGCTTAAAAATTCTTCTGAAAAAAATCCCATACTCTGCCCTCCTCTTATGCATAAGGTTGTAATTCTGGATTAATCGGTGTGTTAGCTAGGTTGTTGGCATAGTTACACAGACTTGCTAGACTGACACCGAGAACAACATCCAAGGCATTTTCTTGTGTATAGCCTGCTTCAAGAAATTCTCCAAGAGCTTCATCTCCTACGCGCCCTTTGGTATTGATAACTGCCAAGGTAAACTTAGCTAGGGTATCCAGCTTAGGATCGCTTTCGATTGGAGTACGATTGCGAAGGGCTTGAAGTAGGTCATCGTTCATCTGGATTTGCTTGATAGAAAAGGCTGTGTGACCAGCGACGCAAAATGCACAACCGTTGGTTACAGCTGCAGTGATTTGTACCACTTCTCGTTCTACAGGTGTTAGACTATTGCGACGGTTAATAGCTCCAACAGTGCGATAAGCCTCTAGGGCTGTAGGGGCATTGGCCAAAAGACCGATAAGATTTGGGATATAACCATTGTTGTCCTTTTGTACCGTTTCAAGAACTTCTTTCACTTCTGCTGGCGCTGATTCTACTGTGTGGATAGTAAATGTTGTCATAAGGGAACCTCTTTTCGTTTTGTAATTAAATAGTTTCTGCGAAAATCTTACGAAATCTCATCAGCCTATTGAACAAATCCTTGCATTGATTGATGACTCATTAGCTTTTCGTTGACAATAAGTCTAACACAGAATCTATACCTTGCATAATATATATTTTAAATTGCACTGATAAAAAATTTTTATGAAAACAAAAAAATCACACCAGATGTGTGATCATACTGTTAATTTATCTGATGCTTGTTTCTTAAAACTAAGATGGACTCTACTAACAAGCAGAAAATAGCCAAGTCAAAACCAGTAAATACTCCAAAATATTCTGTGATAGAACTCATTAGAAAAACAGAAGCAGAAAAAGCCAATGTAGAGACAACTTCAATAACGGAGTAAACATTCACAAGTTCCTTCTCATCAACCGATTCCTGTAAAAATACACTCTCAGGGACTTCCTTAATCTGAGATAGAAAACCAATTACTAGAGATAGGAATAGAAAAACAGGTGGATTTGGAAATAACACTATCAACAGAGTTACTAGTGCTGTCGCTAACAAAGAAAAGGTCATAGTCTGATATTTATAGGTAACAACTTTCTCTGCTAGACGGAAGATAATAGCTCCTCCCAAGATAATCCCCAAGGAATAGGCTGTATTGACGTAGCCCCAATAGCTTTCTGACCGATGTAAAATCTCAGTCACAAACACAAGTAAAACTGAAGATACCCAGATAGCATTGGCTAAAATTTCTAAAAGATTGGCTTGGACAATAAAAAGTAATCTTGATTCTTTAGCCACCAATCGCCAACCTTTTGTTAACGTCTCAAGACTTGTTTCAGAGGATAACTCTTCTTTTTCGACTAGTGGCAAACCGAACATCAAAATCGTCGAAATTGTAAACAAAACTAACACAATGAGCAGACTAGGATTCATTCCCAGACTCGCAAATAAGAAGCCTCCTAAGCCCCAACCAACTAGTTGTACACTTTCACCACTCATAGAAATGGCTGCATTCGCTTTAGCTAAATCACTTGCATATCGTGGAACAATCGCATAGGAAACAGGCGCTGCAAAACCATCCAAAACGGAGATTAAGGTAACAATAGCATATAAAAGAGGGAGGGAAATAGTTTCAGATTGCTTGAGTAGAAAAAACAAAATCGCTAGCAGAGTCGTCTTACCCAATTGAGTCAAGAAAAGAACACGATTTAAAGCGAATCTCTTCGTTACTAATGGAACTAAGAAACTAGCTAAAAAGGAGGATAGACCTATCAGAATTGGCACTAGGGAGGTTGAAATGACCGAACCAGATAAGACAAACACATTTGCAATCACAATGACTCTAAAAAAGACATCTGCTAGATTCGCTAGTCCCTGTGAAATCACTAATTTTCGAATATCTTTTGACATAAACACCTCCAGTTTATTTTTATTTCGCACTTAGATGAAACAAGACATATCAGACCAAAAACACATTTATGTTGACTATTATACAATAAATAAAAGTGCAAATAAAGGATATCATTAAAGAGGTACTATTGAATTTCATTCATCTTATGACAGAATACTCTTCGAAAATCTCTTCAAACCGCGTCAACGTCGCCTTGCCGTATATATGTGACTGACTTCATCAGTTTCATCTGCAACCTCAAAACAGTGTTTTGAGCTGACTTCGTCAGTTCTATCTACAACCTCAAAGCAGTGCTTTGAGCAACCTGCGGCTAGTTTCCTAGTTTGCTCTTTGATTTTCATTGAGTATAAAACAAAAGACTAGCCCTAGTAGTGAAAAAACTAGCATCTCACAAACAGATGCTAGCATTTTCATTAAATGGAAAGATCAATCTTACATTATTTATCAAAATATTTCTTCGTCTCAGCAATAACAACTGGTGATAAAGCCAAGAGGGCAATCAAGTTTGGTAGAGCCATGAGAGCATTGACAATATCAGCGATAATCCAGACCATATCCAACTCAATGAAACCACCTAGTAAGACCATGGCAACAAAGACCACACGATAAAGCCAGATAAAGCGAACACCAAAGAGAAACTCAAAGCAACGCTCTCCATAATAGTTCCATCCCAAAATCGTGGTAAAGGCAAAAAGCACCAAGAAAACTGTTAAAAGAGCTGGACCCAAATATGAAAAGACTGTTGAGAAGGCTGATTGAGTCAAAGCAACTCCATTCAAATCACCGTTCCAAACACCAGTCACCAAGATGGTCAAGCCAGTCAGGGTACAGATGATTAGAGTATCAATAAAGGTCCCTGTCATGGAAATCAAACCTTGCTCCACCGGCTTATTTGTCTTGGCAGCCGCAGCCGCAATGGGAGCTGAACCCAATCCAGACTCATTTGAGAAGACCCCACGCGCTACACCATTTTGAATAGCCATCCGAACACTAGCTCCTGCAAATCCTCCTAGTGCAGCAACTGGACTAAAAGCTGATGTAAAGACCAAGGCCAAAGTTGCAGGGATTTTCTCAATATTAACAAAAATGACTGTCAAAGTTCCCAAGATGTAGACAATAGCCATAAAAGGAACTACTGTAGTAGAAACTTTCGAAATAGACTTGAGTCCACCAAAGACCGCAATCCCCACGAAAATAGATAAAACAAGTGCAGTAATTGTCGGATCAATACTAGCCGTATTTTGAACGGATTCTGTAATGGAATTTACCTGGGTAAAAGTACCAATCCCCAAAAGTGCAACCAAGACTCCAGCTACAGCAAAGAAGATTGCAAGAGGGCACCATTTTTCGCCCATCCCTAGAAGGATATAATGCATCGGTCCTCCTGCTACTGCACCATGATCATCCTTGGTTCGATATTTGATAGCAAGTAGTCCTTCTGCATACTTGGTTGCCATTCCAAAGAAAGCAGCCACCCACATCCAAAAAAGAGCACCTGGTCCACCAACCTTGATAGCCGTTGCAACCCCGATAATATTTCCTGTACCAACAGTTGCTGCGAGGGCTGTACACAAAGCCGCGAAACTCGATACATCCCCATGCCCCTTATCCTTGGTAAAAATAAGCTGAAAGGCCTTAGGGAGACGCAAAATTTGTAAGAGTCCTAAACGAAAAGTCAAGTAAATCCCTGTACCAACCAATAAGATCAAAAGGGGTGGTCCCCATACCAGAGCATCCAGCTCTTTTAGCAAATTTAACATACCATTCTCCTATCTATTCAACCCCAAAAGAAAGAGTACATGCTAGAAACATGTACTCTGGAATGCATCGATAAATGCCAAAAAGCGCTCTATCATTGCTCTGTCCTTTTACCTGAGAGTTTGAGCAGTTGCCTGCCTTGCCCCTTCGGTGCCTTTACGGTCTCTCCAGAGTTCCGTCCATTTACAGTCATGAAAAATCAAACGATTTTCCACTTCTATTAAACTTCATTCGGTGTTGTATTTAATTTTTATTTATTTTACAAGAAAATTCAGCTCTTGTCAATTATTTTCAGAAAATTTTATTATACTTTTTATGATTTTTGCTTTACTGAAAGTTCTATAATGAAGTTAGCCATCCAGCCCTCCTAAAAATTAGATTCTTCAACTAGCTTATAGCTAGTACTCGATTTCATTTGATAAGCGGCTTGATGATGTTAGGCTGGTATCCAAGGCTAAGACTAGCCTTGCTTTAGCTGACAAAACAGCTTCAAGGGGTTCTCTTGTCACATAAAAGCTCTTATAGGCATAAGAAAACAGCTCTGTGTTATACTTGTTGTTCAACCACAAACACAAGAAAGGCACAGAGATTCAAAACTATTATACTACAAAAGTCAAACATTTGACAATCGATAGCCGTCGGTTAATCGAACGATGGAAAAAAAGGGAAATCAAATAGAGAAATTGCCTCTCTACTTGGAAAAACTCCTCAAACTATCCATACTGAAATCAAGCGTGGGACAGTCCTACAATGTGTTGGAATAGGGCGCTTCTAAAAGGGTTATTCTGCGACTATGCTCAACAGTCTTATGAAAGTGCTGGCATTAAAATATCCTCACACATCACGCAAGGAAATCGATCTATCAAGCAAGCTTTGACTATGTCGGGATTGATTGCAGCAAATTCTAAGGATCCAGCTTTTTCTTCTTTTTACAATCGAATTTCCCAAAGAGGAAGCAAGACGAGAGCCATCATTGCTTGCGCCCATAAGATTCTCATACTCTTCGAAAATCTCTTCAAACTGCGTCAACGTCACCTTGCCGTATATATGTTACTGACTTCGTCAGTTTCATCTGCAACCTCAAAACAGTGTTTTGAGCTGACTTCGTCAGTTCTATCTACAACCTCAAAGCAGTGATTTGAGCAACCTGCGGCTAGTTTCCTAGTTTCCTACTTTGCTCTTTGATTTTCATTGAGTATCAGAATCATTTCTCCACCAAATAGACTTATCAAAAAGAAAAGGCGCTAGGACTGAGGAAACAGTTCTAACGCCCAAAATAAAAAATTTTCAATTACAGTGTAGCACAGGAAGTGATTTTTTGCGCTTTTTTACTGTTTTTTTCAAATAAAATACTAAATTATTTTTAAAAATCAACTTGTGATAATTGCCTTCAAATAAACATTTTGAATTTTCTTTGTCTTTCTTTACATTAGTAAAAATGCCGATTGCAGGGATCGAACCTGTGACCTACGCGTTACGAGTGCGTTGCTCTACCAACTGAGCTAAATCGGCGATTACCCTTTTAGTATAGCACTATAAGGAAGGATGTCAAGAAATTTTCATCACAATTAAAAAAGCCTGTCCTGAGACAAGGCTTTGAGATTCTTCCTTTTAAGAACCCGCACTTTCGTAGGCATCCAAGCCCCTGTCCCAAAGTTTTAAAGAAATAGCAAAAAAGACGAGGGAAATCAGAACCAATCCTCCGATGTTAAAAAGTCCATCCTTATCCTGCAAGAAATAGCTGGCAGGATAGTAAGCCGTAAAGGCAAAAGGCACGATAAAACTGATCAACCAACGAAGAAGTGAATTGTATATAGAAATCGGGTATTTGGCGAAATCATTGAACATATAAAAAATGTAAATCATGGCACCTGACTGCTTGGTCCAAAAAGCGATACTGGCTGTTGCGATTTTTAAGGAAGTATAAATCAAGGTCGCAAAAGGAATGCAGACTAGGAAAAGCAGGAATTTGGGAAGAGTCCAAGCAATGCTAGTCACCGTTGTTCCCAATAGAATGCCACCGATCAAAAGTTCACCCAAGGCATCAATCTGAAAGGTCTCAACGAGGATGTGAAAGAGAGGATTGATAGGACGAGTCAGATACTTGTCAAACTCCCCTTTTCGAACTAGACGTTGACCTAAAGCCCAGAGATTGTCAAAAAAGAGATGATCTAATCCCTTTGGAATTAAGGAAAATCCATAGATAAAGGCAATCTCTTGAAAGGTCCAACCTTCTAGCGAGGGGATGTGTTGAAAGAGTACATTAAGAAACAAGAGGTTCAAGCCTTGAGTCAGAAAGACTCCCAACACACCAACCACAAAATCTACCTTGTATTCCATGATTTGCTTGATGTATTGTCTGATAAAAATCAGATGCATACGTTGATATTTTTTCATACTAACCTCCCTGAATGGTAATAAAGGACTGGACTCGTTTCCAAATCAACTGAGACAAGCCCATCATCACTAAGAGCCAGAAGAATTGCAAAGCGAGTGCCTGAAGAATCTGACTGGCATCGTATTTCCCAACAATAATCATGACTGGCGTGTAGATCAAAGATGAGAAAGGCAGGAAGGATAGAATATCTGCAACAACCTTTGGAAAGAAAGCCAAGGGAATCAAACTTCCAGACATAAAGGCTACCAAGGAAGTCTTGAGTAAATTGGAACCCCAAAGATTTTTAAATACAAAGGCTGAAAATCCAAAGCAGATATTAAAGAAAAAGTTAATCAGATAAGCCAGCGTTAAGCTAAAAAGATAAAGAACAGTTAAGCCCAACATTTCTACGATTCCTTGTCCAGATAAGATTTTCATCAGCACAATGACACTTAAAAATGGAAGTCCAACAGAGATAAAAATCAACCACTTAGACCCAAGCTCGGTAAAGAGATAAGAGGCCGCAAAATGAACAGGTCGCAACAAACGCATGATAATAGAACCATCCTTAACCTCTTCCCCAATCATGAAAGAAGAATCTGACTTGGACAAGAGATTGGTCACAAAACTCATGATGATGTAGAGGGTGATATCTGCCATACTGAAGCCCTGAATCAAGGACTCCTGCGAGGAATCAAAGACTGCCTTCCAGAGATAAAAGGCCACAAAAGCCCCCATGACATCGCCAATCCTATAAAGAAGAAAGTTGACTCGATAGGTAATCAACTCCTGAATCCCTGCATTGATAAAGGGTTTATAACGTCTCCACAATTTGGCCATCTTAGAGCTCCTTTCGGTAGAAGCGACGGATAATATCCTCAATATCCGTATCCACCATCTTCAAATCGCGGATTTCAAAATCAGATAAGGTTTGCTTGATAATATCAGCTGACTGGTAGCGTGAACTATCAAATTCAATATTAAGGCTATTTCCTTGTCTATCAACGGTCATATCAGGCAGGCCTTCATAGTGAGAAGCGAGATGACTTTGCCCTGGCGTCAGATCGAAGGAGAGAGTCTTCATCTTGCCAAAGGTTTCCTTGAGCTGGCTCACCGTTCCATCAAAAATCTCCTGACCCTTGTCAATCATAAAAATCCGATCACAGAGTTGCTCAATATCACTCAGATCGTGAGTGGTCAAGAGAATAGTAGTTTCTTCTTCCTGATTGATTTGAGTAATAGCCCGACGAATGTTGTCCTTGACCGAAACATCCAAACCAATGGTCGGCTCATCTAGAAAGAGAACCTTGGGATTGTGAAGCAAGGAGGCCGCAATATCCGCCCGCATCCGTTGACCTAGTGAAAGAGTCCGCACGGGATCCTTGATAAAGTCCTTCAAGTCTAAGACTTCATTCAAAAAGTCCATTCGCTTATGAAAGAGCGAATCTGGCACATCGTAAATCTCTTTCAAGACCGTGTAGGTCTCTTGCAGAGCCAAATCCCACCATAGCTGGGTCCGTTGTCCAAAAACAACCCCAATATCCTTGACATAATCTTGGCGATTGTCTTGCGGAATTTTGCCGTTAATCCGGCAAAAACCAGATGTCGGCTTTAAAATCCCGGTCAGCATTTTGATGGTTGTCGACTTTCCAGCACCATTTGCCCCAATAAAGCCTAAAATTTGTCCTTTTGGAACCTCAAAGGTCAAATCCTTGACCGCTTCAAAGGTCTGCTTTTCAGGATGAATAAAGGAGCGCAAAGCCCCCTTCAAACCTGGCTCCTTGACCGTCTTCACAAAATTTTTCTGAAGATGTTCCACTTCTATCATTGCCATATCTATCTCCCTATGGTAAGGAAGAGCAATATTGTATTATTGACTACAAATATTCTAAATCCTTACTTTCTAAACCTTCTACATTTTATTATTACAAAAGGCTTTATACCAACCTATTATAGTCTAATAAAAAATGGAATGCAAGCGTTTGCTTATGGATTATAAAATTAGAGATTTCTCTCTTAAAATAATGCTATCATCAAAAATTCTGGTTTAATAGTTTCCTTAAAACACCAAAAAAACCACCCAATGGGCAGGTTCTGATTTGTATTGTTCAGCTAGATTAAGCTTTACCTTCTTGAGCCTACTGAGCAGTGTCACATGTTTTTGAAAACCTTTAACTACGATTTTATATAAAGTGACATAAATTAGAATATAATCTGACTAAATACGTATATGTCAATCGGATTTGTTCCCGATTTCAAACAGTAATCTGTCCAAGCTACTTGATTGATGTAACACTCTCAAGATGGTAACCGTATCCTTATCAAAACGATAAAACACTGAATAATTTTTTACTAGTAGTCGTCTAACTTTAATATCTAAACTGAGTAATTCTTCTACAATAGCGCATCTTTCAGGAAATATTTCTAAGGTTTGAATCCCTTCTGCAATAGCTTCAAAGTGATTCATGGCAGTTTTCGGTGATTGAAGCTCATCTGCAATATAATGATAAATGGCTTCCATATCACTTTCAGCTCTTTTTAAAATATTAATGGTTATTTTAGTCATGCATTCCGTTCCTTAAATTCTTTAAAGAACTCATTGACCGATCGAACCTGACCGTTTTCTGCTTCATGATAAGCTTCAACCATCATTTGTCCAAATCGATCAGTTGTCATTTCCTCTACATTCACTGATAAAGGGGCGTCTGGCAATGCAATATCAAAAGGGATTTTCTTCGTTAATGATACTTGTTTCAATAATAGTGTAACTAATGTTGACATCGGCATCCCAAGCTGCTTCAAAACCTGTTCAGCTGATTGTTTATCTAATTCATCAACTCGAACACTAATTGTAGCTGTTTTTCCCATTCTTATCACCTCACTTAAGATTTGTACTGTAATTGTACATCAATTTGCATTACTTGTCAATTAATACTCAATGAAAATCAAAGAGCAAACTAAGAAACTAGCCGCAGGTTGCTCAAAGTACTGCTTTGAGGTTGTAGATAGAACTGACGAAGTCAGCTCAAAACACTGTTTTGAGGTTGCAGATGAAACTGATGAAGTCAATCACATATATACGGCAAGGCGACGTTGACGAGGTTTGAAGAGATTTTCGAAGAGTATAAATGTTTTCTGAAAACGAAATACCACTATTACATTGTTTAAAGATTAGCCATCAAAAAAAGTGGTTATGCAAAAACTATTGATCATGTAGCGCTCTCGTAATCCTAACTCCTATAGGTTTCAAAAACTTACTGGTTTATTGAATGTTGTGGATATAGAAACTAAAATTCTAAGAAAAATCTCATTTATTAAAAATGAGGTCGTAATTTTGTACTGACCTCATTTGTATATTTACCCCAAAAACATGGATTCTGGGAGACATTTACCACTTATTGATTTTTATAATTCATCAATTTATTTACAAAACATTAAAAGATTTTGTAGACATATATGACATTGATTTTAATTGACTAGGCTACAAAGTTTCTATGCCTTAATAAGCAGTCATTTTCTGAAATAATTTTGACAATCTGGAATTAAGAATATTTTCTTTCATTTCCTTCTGATACACTAAGAGAAATCGTTTATTACTTTCTAGTATTAAAAGCTGAAATAACAGAGCCGACAGCTGCAACACGTGCTGAACTAGCAATATCATGCTGCAAAGCGCGAGTTTCTTCTTGAATAGAAAGTTGATTTTCTTGAAATTGTTGTGTTTCTAAAAGATTATACGCCTCCTGCAATGTCAAAGCACGTCCTTCTTCAACCAGTTTATAAAGACGGTAAGTATCACTATAATTATAAAATTTCTCTGGAAAATTCTTTTTCCCATTAATGTACCCTGGTTGACTAATTTCTGTATTATGTAATTTCTGAGCCTGTTCCAGTTCCGCTTCTGCTGGTTGTATCAAAAATAACTGACGACCACCAAATAATACAATTCCTATCATCAGAAATACAAAACGTTCCAAACCTCTACCACTATCAGTAATCAAAATTAGTAAAGTAAGTACAAACATTGCAATGATAGTTTTTCCTAAGAACTGCTTAGCTTTCGTTAACTTAGCTTGTTTTTCTTGTAAATTTTTCAAAGTTACTGCTACTGGAGCTGTCAACTCACGTTTATCTTGTAAGTATTGTAAAATTTCCTCTCTCGTCATTTCCATTTCCTTTTCTTTATACTAACTCCCACTCACGGTTCATAAAGAATTTGTCCGTCTTCTTGTAAGATTACCCCGTTTTGATAGACCCAAACTACAGAACCATCTGTACTATGAACTGCATTATAGGGGATTTCATCTGTCATACCGTAGTTTCCTGCAAATACTTCACGCTCTTTAAAACCTAGCTTTTCGTTTGCATAATCAACGGAGGACTGTCCACCACTTAACCAAACACCAGTATTACGCCGTTTACGTGCATCTTCTCCACTACGTTTCACAGTAGTTCCTGTCGTATCTAAAAGCTCCGTGCTCATCTTGTAGTAAAAATCATTTGCATCTGAAAATATACCTTGTTGTCCAGTCCAGATTCTATCTTTTGAACTATCAGAAGCATCATGTTTTCCATCTACTCCATCTGGAAAAACTGTTCCACTGGGCGCCAAGTAAATCATTGAACCAGTAAATCCATGCTGTAAACTAGCCTTTAAAATCCCTCCTTCAAGAGTGGATCGATTTGTATTCAATCGCGTATCTTGTGGTTCGACAAGACCTTGTCGATCAAATTTCAATACTTTTCCGTTAGCATTCTGCCAGGTTCCAACTAGACTAGAAAACTCTCCTGACTGGATAGCAGTCACATCCAAAGGTGTCGAGGACCCTTCTTCTTTAGAACTAGTGTTTTGTGAGCTTTTATTAGTTGATGATTTTGTTGATGTTCCAGCATCTTCACTCTGAGTTGAAGAAGATTGTTTTTCTGATTCTTTTTGACCATTTCCGGTTATTTTTTTCATTACAACTGAATCTGAGGTAATCTTTAAAGCCCCTGAATTTTTCGGTGTTAAAGTAAGAGCCTCCTCCTTCATTTCATAAGATAATCTTACTTCGTCATCCCTATATGTTCCAGTTAACTCCTTATTTTTAGAATCAACAGATAGATCCACATTATCCTCAAAAACCAAGGCATTCATTCTCAAAGATGCTACTTTATCTTTGATCTCCAAGCGATATGAAACTATCCCATTTTTCCCTTCATAAATACCGTTAAGATTCTTACTACAACCTGTTAACAAAACTAATAAGAATATCAATGAAACAAATATACTGACTCTTTTCATTATCTATCCTCTTTTTTGCGTTTTGAAGGTGTTACTCCAAGTAAGCCAAGTGCACCTAGGCCAATCAAGGTTAAAACAGAGCTTGCACTACCAGTTTTTGGCAATTCTTTATTTCTAGCTACACGGCTATAGCTAACAACCTGATTCGCACTTTGAGTCTCTTTTTTCCCTTTCAGATTTTGATCTTTACTATCTTTTACATCGGTTGATGGTTTTAGCGTTGCTTGATATGCGTCATATTGAGCTTTAATTACTTGATATTCATGAGTTGCGTTAGTAAGCTCAGAAATTGCCTTTTTCAATTCTAGTTCACTTGTATGTTGTAAGTCTAGAGCTTTTTCATACTCGTGTGTGAGTTGATTAAGTGTATGTTTTGCAGCTTCTAATAGTTTAGGTCCATTTTTCAAAGCAGTAACTTTATCTTGTGCAGTTTTAAGTTCTTGTTTTGCTTCAGTTAATACGTTTAATGTGATATTAAAGTTTTCTTTAGCATCTGTCAATTGCTTAACTGCTTCATTATAACGTTGTTCAATAGCTGAAAGGTTATCTTTACGAGATTTTAATTCGTTATTATCTTGACTCAACTTTTCTTTAGCTGCAAGTAGATCTTTTTCTTTTTCTTCTTTTGTTTTAGAAATCGATTTAAGTTTTTCTTCTGCCGTTTCTTTTTCAAATTCAGCTTTACGAAGGTTATCTTTAGCTAATTCTAGTTTTGTTACTGCATCAGGAGTCTGTTCTTTAGATTCCTTCGCTTTGTTAAGTGCTTCTTTTGCTTGTGTAAGAATGATACCTGTTTCTTGAGCTTGTTCTTTTACCGTTGTTAATTCTGCTTGTTTATCTTCTAATTCATTCTTAACCTTAGAAAGTTTAAGTTCAAGATTAGATACTTCAGCTTGTGCTTGTTCAATACGTTTAACAGGTGACTCAACTTTAATTTCAGTAATATCGAATTTGGATGGGTCTTTAATATAACGTGGTTCTACATATTCGAAATGTGTCTTACCAACGGCTAATCCATGTCCAATAGCAAGGCCAAAATATGCTGGTTCATTTGTATAACCTACAACACTTCGTGCGTGTTCCCATTCATATCCATTGAATAAGAATGCTTCTAATGATTTATAAATGGTAGCTTTAGCTTCATCCATTGTTTTAGTATAGAACTGATCAGCATTTACACCTAAGTGTTTGTATTCATTTTCATAATCATCGTCATTAAATCCATATGAAAATAGGTTTTCATAAAATTGAAGATTTTTACCGGTTTTTAGGCCAAACTCATGTGCAACCTCATTAATGACCTTAACATCATGTCCATCATCCATTTGATATCCATTAGCTTCATCTCTACGTGCAATAGTATTTGCAAATTTAAGAGAGTCTTTTGTGATTGTAACCAGTGGTGAGCCATATTGTTTACGTACTTGATTAATCAAATCAGCTGCAAATTGTGTCAACTCTAATTGTTGATCATATGTTAAATTTCGAATATCAATGTTTCGAGTTTTATCAACTTCGTTTGACTTATATTCGTTTTTATCACCAACAATTTCATTAATACGTTTCAAGGTTACTTCATCATCTTCTTTTAGTGCTTTAATATATTCTTCACTAAGAGTTAATGTATTTACAACTTGATTTGTTAATGTTTTTAGCGTTGTAGTAGCATTAGTAAGTGTTTGTTGCGCATCTTGAACTCGTTGTTCTGCTACCTTAACCTCTGCTTCTTTGTTTGTTACTGTATTATTTGCAATAACATTATTGGTTGTTGCTTGGGTAACTTTTTCATCTAAGATATTGATTGTTTCATTACGTTTTTCATCAGCTTCTTTTGCAATTTCTACTTGATGCTCAGCTACTGTAACAGCTTCTTTTGATTGCTCAACAACTGTTGTTGCTTGAGTAAGTGCATCAGTTAGTTCACGTTCATTTGTATGATGAATAGATTCTTCAATTTCTTGAACACGATCTTGTGCTGATTGAACGATATGTTCTTGTTCGTTTACTTGTTCAGTTGCTTGTTTTAGTTTTGTTGTTTGTTCGTCAACTGTTTGCTTAGCATGGGTTACTTGATCTGCTGATACAGAATGTTGCATTGTTGCATTTGTAACATGGTCAGTAGCATTTGTCAGTTCAGTCTCCGCTTTAGCGATTGATGTATCAGATGCATGTTGAGTTTCTTCTGCATCTTGTACATTTTGTTTGGCTACTGATACTTGTTGCTCAAGTTCTTTTACTGTTTTATTTACAGTTTCATTTTCTGTACGTGCATTTTCAACGGTTTGTTCGGCATGTTTTACGTTTTGTTCTGCTTGATTAACTTGTTCTTTTGTAATCTCTACGGTTTTGGTTGACGTTTGCTCAGTGACTACTTGAGAAGAAAGTCCCTGTTCAGTTAATTCCTTAGCATTGACATCTTCAACCTTTGCTAGGCTAGCTGTAACAAGTGCAGCTGCTGCTAAACTCCATTTTGTGCGTTTATCCATATTTCACTCCTTATAAGTCGTTCTTCCATTAGTTTAATACAAAATACCTATTTTGTAAAGTGATTTAAGCATAATTTTAACTATATAAAGGGGATTTATGGTGATAATTTAAGAGTTACAATAGAGAAATTAGGGGATTATATGAACAAATACACATTACAAAAACATATCTCTCTTCGAATCCGACATTTAAGAAAGCAGAAAAAAATGACACAGTGGGAGTTGAGTGAGAAAGCCAATCTAGGTATTAATTATATCTATAATATTGAAAATAAAAATTTAAATATAAAATTAGAAACGTTAGAGAAAATTATCATTGCTTTGGAAGTCACTGAAGCTGAATTTTTTAACTTTTTTAATCAAGAAACTGATTTTGAGACGACAAAAACATTTGAACTGATTTCTGAACTACCCATTTCAAAACGAAAAAAACTACTTGATGCTATTAACCTCATCTTAGAAACTTTAGAAGAATAAAATGCTAGACTTTTTTATCTAGCATTTTTCTATTGACACTTCAATTTTATAGTGTGTTGAATAAACAATAGTACAGTCTGGCTTCTAAAATATTACTAGAAATTGATTTGATTTTCCTAGTCAATTTGTTCAGATTTTATTTCATTACACTATATATCTGATAAAAATATGATTCAAATTAGGTCGATGCATCCTTGATGTAACTAGGTTACTGACTTTATCAGTTTTATATAAAATTTAAGGCAGTTCTTCAAGTTGACTTTGTTAGTCATATGAAGTATCTTAGATAAAAAATTAAATCTACCATATAAGTTAGTGAATATTCCCAAAATGAAACGCATATTATCAAGGTTCTTACCACCTGATAATATGCGTTTTTCTAATTTTAAAGACTTGTTTATCAACATCTTTGATTTACATTTATTCTCACAACTCTATAAAACATTAAATTGAAAAAAACCCACCCAATGGGTAGGTTTCTGTTTTATATGGTTAAGCTAGATTAAGCTTTACCTTCTGAACCGAATACGTCGATACGTTCTTCAACTGATGCTTGGATAGCTTTTACACCGTCAGCCAAGAATTTACGTGGGTCGAAGAGTTTCTTCTTGTCGTATTCTGCTTCGTTTGCTTCGTAGTCACGAGCAAATTTACGAGTTGCGTTAGCGAATGCGATTTGGCATTCAGTGTTAACGTTAACTTTAGCAACACCAAGTTTGATAGCTGCTTGGATTTGCTCATCAGGAATACCTGATCCACCGTGCAATACGATTGGGAAGCCTGGAAGAGCTTCTGTCAATTTTTGCAAGTGGTCAAGGTCAAGACCTTCCCAGTTTGCAGGGTAAGGACCGTGGATGTTACCGATACCAGCTGCCAAGAAGTCAATACCAGTTGCAACCATTGCTTTAGCGTCTTCGATTGGAGCCAATTCACCTTTACCGATGATTCCGTCTTCTTCACCACCGATAGTACCAACTTCAGCTTCTACTGAGATACCTTTAGCGTGTGCTTTTTCAACAACGTCTTTAGCCAATTTAAGGTTTTCTTCAACTGGAAGGTGTGAACCGTCAAACATGATTGAAGTGTAACCAACTTCGATACACTCAAGTGCATCTTCGTAGTGACCGTGGTCAAGGTGGATAGCTACTGGTACAGTGATACCCATTGATTCAACAAGGTTAGCGATCAAGTTGCGAGCAACTTTGTAACCACCCATGTATTTAGCAGCACCCATTGAAGTTTGGATCAAAACTGGAGCTTTTTTAGCTTCTGCTGCGCGCAAGATAGCTTGAGTCCACTCAAGGTTGTTTGTGTTAAATCCACCAACTGCATAACCGTTGTCACGAGCTGCTTGGACAAATTTTTCTGCTGAAACGATTGCCATTTTATCAGGCCTCCTGTATATTTTTATGGGACATCCCATTTACATTGTTCATTTTATCACTTTTTGACAAAAAAATCTAGTTTTTCCCGTAGTTTCGATTGAATTTCTTCTATTTTTAGATATGTAAACCTTTTCCCACTTGATCTACTCCTTGTCCTGAGGCAGGTTCATGTAAAATACCAAGTGGTCGTTATATCTTTCAAAACGATAGTCGATTTCTTCGTTTTCTAATAAACTTTTAACTACAAAAAGTCCCAAGCCAGATCCCTTACTTTGTCGACTAGAAGCCGTAAAGGATTGGTCAAATTTATCTTGTTCCTCAGATGTACAGGTGTTTTCAATAAACATCCAACAATTCTTTTCACCAATTTTTAAATAACCACCTTGAACAGAATGTTTCACCGCATTACTGATAAGATTGGAAAGAATCAGCTTGAGTACCGAAGGATTTAGATAAGTTTGTTGGTCAGTGAGTTGATTTTCTACAGTGATTTTTCTCTCTTTGGCTAACAAGTCATAGTCCTTCAATAGGAGATTGGTCATATCAAAAAGGTTGATTACTTCCTTCTTATCTCGCAATTCCTGCACTGAAGAAAGGGATAAGATTTGCTGGACATGGTGACTCAAATCATCCACAATCCCCAAAGAAACTCCCAGATAATGATCACGATCTTTATAGCGTCCAATATTGGCTTTCATATTCTCCAGAAGAATCTTTAGACTAGCTAGAGGGGTTTTCAGTTCGTGGGAAGCTCCTCGTAAAAACTCAACCTTCATCTTTTCCAGCTGGAGAATGGCCTCGTTTTTCTCATGCAAATCTGCAATCACAGTCAAGAGATGCTGATAAAGGCTATTGATTTGTTCTTTGAGATCGCCAATTTCATCCTTAGAATCCACGCGCAACCTCACTTCTGCATCCAAATCCATCATCCGTCGAGTCACTCGTTTGATTTCCAAAATAGGGGCAACAATGGTTCTAGCATAGATAAAGGCGATGAGGAGCGAAATGATGAAAGACGCTAATAAAGTATAAGGCAGAAATTGAAGACTGATGTTTTCTGCTTCTTTCTGCAAATCCATAGAAGCTAAAAACTGTAAGGTCATGGTCTGACCATCCTTAGTTTGAACTTCTCTTTCCTCAATTACCAAGGAAGCCGTCTGTCGTTGTTTATCAATGGGAAGATTATCATTGACTTCCAACTTATCCTGAGTCATCTCTCCCTTAACAGCTCCCTTAATATCACTGCTTTTTGAATAAAGTTCAAGGACTTCCTGAATAGCTTGACTGTCCTTTCCTTGGAGGGACTGGGCAATTTCTGTAGCCTTGAGCCCTATGCTCTCCTGACGGTGACTGAGATAGGTTGATGGAAAGAGGAAATAGATGGCCAAATGCAAACAAATGACCAAGGTAGAAAATACCGAGAAGGTATAGAGAAAAATTTTTTTAAATAAACCTGAACGTCTCATTTTCTCTCCAATTTATAGCCGACATTGCGCACAGTAAGAATACAGTCTAAATCTAGTTTTTTCCGTAGTTCCTTGATATAGACATCAATCACTCGGTCAAATGGAACCTCATCTGTCACCTTCCATACAGCATCGATAATCTGAGACCGTGTTAAGGCTCGGCCTTCATTTTTTGCGAGATAGTCTAAAATTTCCAGTTCTTTTGCATTCACTGCAACTTCTTGACCAGCTACTTTAGCGCTATAACTGTCAAAGTCTACCTCGGTGTCTCTATAGATAAAGATACGACTTACATCATAATAACGTTTGAAAATAGCATCCACTCGTACCTTTAACAAAGATAGAGAAAAAGGCTTTTCCAAATAACCATCTGCTAATGCAGCAAAGGCACTCATCTTATATTCTTCGTCCTGAAAGGCTGTCAACATCAAGACTGGAACTTGGCTGTTTTTACGGATTTCTGATAAAACCTCTAAACCATTGAGTTTCGGCATTTGAATATCTAAGAGAACCAAGGCAACTTGGTGATTCGAAAATTGTTCTAAGGCCTCAAGGCCATCTGCTGCCTGAATGGTTTCATAGCCACAATCCGTCAAATAGTCACTAATTCCCTCGCGGATCATGTCTTCATCTTCTACAATTAGAATTTTCATATAAATCCTTTTCTATCAAAAATGCTACCTATATTATATCTCATTTGAGTGAGAATAGGTAGCAGGTTTTTTATTCACTATCCAACAAGAGTTCTTTTGGTTGTTTAAAGAGGAGATTGCTTGAAGCAAGTGCCATAACTAATACTACAAGAACTAAGCCAAGTACAAAGATGATAGCAAAGTCTGTGGGTTGAATGGATATATCCAAACTTGAAAGAGTCTTACTAAAGCCGTCAACTTCTGCACCACCACCAAGATTAGAGGCTTGGGCTGCCTTACTTGCCTGTTTAGCCACATCTGATGTGACATTTGCAAGAACTGTATTTCCAATGGTACGAGCAGTATAGTTGGCTAGGAAGTAAGCTGAAATAAGTGCTGGAATTGCAATCATAACTGCTTCTGTGATAAATTGTCCTAGAATACTTGCTTGTTTAAGACCAATTGAAAGGAGAATTCCAACCTCTTTACGACGGGCGTTAATCCATAGTGTCAGTAAGAGAGCGAGTAGAAGAACAGAGAAGCTCAAGCTACCCCAGAAGAGAAGATTAGCCATCTTGTACATGCCTGAGATAGATTGTTCAAGGGCAGGATAGTTAGATGAACTCTTAATCAAGCTATACATCTTCCAGTTGATGCCGTTGATAGACCCTAATTCTTGCATGACACTATCTAGATTCTTATCTCCAGCTACAAAGAAGGTCGCATCTCCATAAATAGCGGTATCTTCTGTATAACCATAGAGCTGGGCAGCTGTGTGAATATCTGTGATAGCTGTATTCTCATATAGTTCTTGTGAGTAGGTCACAGCAGATTTATTATGTCCATCAAAAAGTCCTTTGATCGTGACTTCTACTGTTTCCTTGGCTCCTTTTTCATTATCTGCATCGTAGATATTGGAGTTGAGTTTGACCTTGTCTCCTACTTTCCAACCGTGTTTAGCAGCCAAGTCTTTGTGCATGAGAATTTGGTATTTGTCATCGTTTGTTAAATGCTCACCTTCGACCAGTTTGTAAGAGCCTGACACAAACTTGTCTTCTTTAGCCGAATCATTAACTCCTGTTATCATCAAGCTACTTCCAAAACGTTGAGCTCGATCTGCAGTTAAATTTTTCTTGGTTTCAGGCGTTTCAATTAGTTCATAGCCTGTCAAATCACCGATAGCATTAATCCGTTTGATGTAGGATTCAATGGCCTTATTCTCGGTAATTTTTTTGATATCTTCACCCTTGATATTCCCAGCACCACGTGGAGTACCTTGGTTGACCCTACGGTTGATTTGCATGGAGAAACTATTGGTGATATTTTTAAAGGTTTCTTGAGAAGCCTTGGCTGTCGCTCCCTTAATAGACAAGCCGACCAAACTCAAACTAGCCATCAAGAGAATGATAAGAAAGATCACAATCGACTTAAAAAATTTTCTTGTGACATAGGCAAATGCGTTGTGTAACATAAGATTCCTTTCTAGATTTACTTCCGTTTTTAACATGTTTAAAAGTTTTAGTTACTGTTTGTTCTTATTTCAGTCAGTTTCTTATCCTTCAATTCAAGTGTAATATCTGACGCCTGTGCCACTTCCTTGCTGTGGGTCACAACGATCACACACTTGCCTGTTTTCTCAGCGAGAGATTTGAGCAAATCGATGATATCCCCAGCAGTCTTAGGATCCAAGTTTCCTGTTGGTTCATCTGCTAAAATCACTGGTGCTTCCGATACAAGGCTACGAGCAATGGCAACACGTTGTTGTTGTCCACCTGATAATTGGAGAACATTCCGCTTGATTTGACTTTCATCTAAACCAAGTTCAAGAAGGGTATCCTTGCTAGCTTTTCTATTAACCAAGCGGATATTTTCCAATGGAGAAAGATAATCAATCAAGTTATAGTTTTGGAAAACCAGAGAGATATGGTGCATACGGTGATAGGAATAACCTTGTTCTCGAATATCCTTGCCTTCGAATAGGATAGCACCTTCGACTGGGCTATCAAGTCCTGCTAATAGAGATAAGAGTGTTGACTTCCCAGCTCCTGATTCTCCGATAATACTATAAAACTTACCAGGTTCAAAATTATAATTGATTTTATATAATACTGCTTCTGCAGTGTTCTTGTAACGATAAGTAAGATCTTGTAATTGTAGTAAAGTCATGATTTCTCCTTTTTAACTGATGGATGATAAAATTTCTTTCGGCGATTTTCTAAATAAAAAGATAAAACAAAGTGCAACTGACAAGCAGCTAATCACAAGTAGAAAGACATAAGATTCTCCAAATGATAGAAAACTTGTTGAAAGATTAGTTGCTTTTGCTAGCGTATCTTGTAGTGCAGCCTGATCTCCACTTGCTAGTACAATCTTCAAGAGATAGGAAGTAATAGCATTTCCTGCAAGAAATGCTGGTAGAATTGCTGCCAATGAAACCAGAATGACTTCTAGACAGAATTGGCTAAAGATAGCAGCTTTTCCTTTTCCTAGTGCCAATAAAATACCAACCTCGTAGACTCGCTCTCGTAACCAAAGTGACAAGACCAAAATCAGCGCTCCCACACCAGCAACCATAATGCCATAAAGGAAAATTTGGAGGAAGGTTTGGAAGGTCGAGACTGAATCCTTGATTTGTTCAAAGGCCTTATTTTCCTTTTCAACTTGGTAACCTTTAGTTTCCAGGGATAACTTTTCAACTTCTTGAATGATACTATCCATATCTTTTGGATTTTCGAGATAGAAACGAGCGGCAGTGACTTGATCTTCCCTATTACCAAGAAGAGTTTGACTGCTTTCATAGTCTGTATAGACCGTATTTTCACTAAAGTCTGAGCTAAGACCAGTGAATTTTTCTTGCTTCTTACCTGAGAAAATACCCACGATTTCATAGTCTAGCCTTTGTCCACTATTTCCTTCAACTTGACTAGGATTTAAGCTAATCTTATCTCCTAGCTTTAGATTGTTTTTCTTGGCTAAATCTTCGTGGATTAAGATTTTTTTACTGTCCCCTTTTTCGAGATGTCTTCCTTCTTTAAGGGTAAAGGCGGAACTTGTAAAAGAAACATCCTTGGAAGAATCTTCTAATGCAATCAAACTGATAAGATTTTTTTCAGCCTCTGTCAAATCATCCCTTTGGATACTTTGTTCTCCAGTAACGACTTCTTTGTCAGTCAACTTAGCTATTGTTTCAAGCTCTGGAGAAATCTCCTCAAGCCCCTGTATTTTTTTAAGGTCATCTAGTTGAGACAGTTGAAAGGTCTGATCTGCTTCTATTCTTTTAATAGAAAAAGATGTATTCAGTGAGCGATAGAGATTATTTTCTACTGTTTTGTTGGACTTCATAAGCGTCAGACAAGCCGATATTCCAGCCAATAAGACAAATAGAATCAAGAATAAAATGAGACTTCTCAGTCGTTTTCTGCTGACGTAAGCCCAAGCTCTTTGAGTGGGATTCATATAGCACCTCCATATTTGTAAAACCATTATAATATCCAAATATGAAATGTTTATGAAATCACAAAAAAAGAGCAAAAATATGCTCTTGTTTTTATAAAAAAATAAAGAGCTAGCTAAGCTAACTCTTTTCCTATGCGGAGAGAGGGACTTGAACCCTCACGACCTAAAGCGGTCACAGGATCCTTAGTCCTGCGCGTCTGCCAATTCCGCCATCCCCGCGTCGATTACTTTACTAGTATATCAACTTTCAAAAACTTTGTCAACACTTTTTTCAGATTTTTTTCAGTTTTTTTGAATACATTATTCTTTGATTTCAACTAGATTTTCATCAAGGAGTTTCGCTCCTAATGTATTCTTAAAATGTCCAAGTGCAAACTGATGGTTTTCAGGCCAAATAGATGCGACTGCTGGCTTGACAACTTCTATCTGATAGCCAAGATTATAGGCATCAATAGCCGTATGCAATACACAGATATCTGTAAGAACACCTGTTAAGATGACTGTATCCACGCGACGCTCTCTCAGACGGATATCCAAATCTGTGCCAGAAAAAGCTGAATAGTGACGTTTGTCCATCCAGAAAACACGACTATCCTGGGACTGTTCCTGATAAAATTCAGCTAACTTACCATATAGATTACGCCCGCTAGTCCCAATCAGATTATGAGGGGGAAATAGTTTACTTTCTGGATGAAAGACATCATTTTCCTCATGAGCATCAATGGTAAAGAAAATATAATCTCCACGGTCAAATGCTAATCTAGTTACCTGATTGATTGCTTCTGATATTGCTTGAGCAGGAGCTCCAGCTGTCAATTTTCCATGATCCGCTACAAAATCTTCTGTATAGTCAATCGAAATTAAAGCCTTAGCCATTAATAGTCCCTCTTTTTCACTTCTTCAAAAATATCTGGGATTAAAACTTTTAGATAAGTTCCTTTCATACCCAATGAACGACTTTCAATAATCCCTGCTGATTCGAGCTTCCGAAGAGCATTGACAATCACTGAACGAGTAATACCGATGCGATCTGCGATAACTGAAGCTGTCAATTGTCCTTCTTTGCCATCTAGTTCTGCTAAAATCGCAGAGACTGCACGCAATTCAGAATATGATAGCGTATTGACCGCCATAGTCACTGCTGTGCGACGGCGGATATTTTTCTCATCTTCTTCACGTTGGAAGTTCAAAAGCTGGATACCAACCACCGTACTAGCAATCTCAACAAGAATCAAATCCTCATCTTCGAATTTCTTATCATTACGCCAGATAATCAAAGATCCCAAACGAATCCCAGAAACATGGATTGGAGCAATGGTTGTCAAACCTTCTGAGAAATCTGCACGACTCTCAACTGGAAAGATGCTTAATTCGTGATCTACAGTCAGATTTGCTTCTGTATCGTAAATCATATTTGCACCTTGAATATAGTCCTCAGGAAAAATTTTTGATTGGAAAAATTGCTCTACACGATCTGTATTGGTTTTGTAACGCATAAAATAGCCAAGGAGGCGCCCCTTACTGTTAACAATACAAGCGTTGCAATCAATAATATCCGCTAATTGGCGTGTGATGGCATTATATGGAAGATCATCTTGTAATTTCTCCTCCGCACGCTTCAGGATAGATGTAATTTTTCTCGTTTTTTCTAATAAATGTGCCATTTTTCACCTCGTATTTAATCGCTTCCATTATATCATAAATTGATCATTATTTCAATAATTATCTGAAAATTGTTTATTGAATTGCAATTCATGACTGTTCGAAAATTTTTACTAGTTTTTTCTAATTTTCTTGTTGACAGGTTCCTGAATTTTTGATAATATAATATTACAAGATAACAAATATATAAATCTATTTTCTCGTATGAAACTCTTCTTGACTCTCGGTCTCCTTATATATAAAAGCGATCCACCTCAGTGAACCGCTTTTTTATTATTTATCACCCTTGTTACGGATTACAAAACCAGTTTTCTTCTCGCTTGAAGTATTGCGTGGTTTTTTATTATCCTTACGGTAACGTTTTTCCTTCTCAAAGCGGTCGTTTTTGCGACTGCCTTTTTTGAAGTCATCTCGACGTTCACCACGTCGATTGTCGCGACGGCGATCTCGATCGCGACGGTCATCTCCACGACGACCTCCCTTACCTTTGCCACCAAAGCCACCACCAGATGGTTTAAATGGTAGCGGTTTTTCACGTGCAATCTCAACCTCAGGAAGACTATCTGGGTCTTGAACAGTTAAGCTGAGGATATACATAGCCAATTCTTCCGGGCTGAATTCTGAGGCTAATTGACGAGCATCCTTGCCAAACTTCTCAAAGTTACTACGAATCTCCTCATTCGCAAAATCACGTTCAATTTTCTTAAGAGCTACTTGCTTCTTAGCTTGGAAGGCTTCTTCTGCACTTGCAGGTTTGAGACCTTTCATACGTTTCTTAGTCAAGTTCTCAATGATTTGGAGGTAACCCATTTCATTAGGTGAAACGAAGGTAATAGACTGACCTGACTTACCTGCACGACCTGTACGACCGATACGGTGAACATAACTCTCAGGATCTTGTGGGATATCATAGTTGTAAACATGAGTTACACCTGAGATATCCAATCCACGCGCTGCAACGTCCGTCGCAACTAAGACATCAAGGTTGCCATTTTTGAAATCACGAAGGACACGAAGACGTTTGTTTTGGTCCAAATCTCCATGAATCCCTTCTGCACGGAAACCACGGATTTTAAGCCCACGAGTCAACTCATCCACACGACGTTTAGTACGACCGAAGACGATTGACAACTCAGGTTGATCAACATCCATAAGACGAGTCATGGTGTCGAATTTTTCTTGTTCCTTAACACGTATATAGTACTGGTCAACTAGTTCTGTAGTTAATTCTTTGGCAGCAATCTTCACATGCTCAGGTTCTTTCATAAACTGAACACCAATACGTTTGATAGCATCTGGCATAGTCGCTGAAAAGAGCAAGGTTTGACGATTTTCTGGGACACGAGAGATGATGGCTTCGATGTCTTCAAGGAATCCCATGTTGAGCATCTCATCTGCTTCGTCAAGGATGAGAGTTTCAATGTCTTGCAATTTCAAGGCCTTGCGTTTAATCAAGTCTAGGAGACGACCAGGCGTTCCAACTACGATATGAGCTCCTGATTTAAGAGCCTTGATTTGTTTTTCAATACTTGAACCACCATAGACTGAACGAACTTTTACACCCTTGCTTCTACCAAAGCGGAAAAGCTCTTCTTGGCTTTGAACTGCAAGTTCACGAGTTGGTGCAATGACCAAGGCTTGGATAGTTGCTTCTTCTGTACGAATCTTTTCAAGGGTAGGCAAGCCAAAGGCCGCTGTTTTCCCTGTACCAGTCTGTGCTTGACCGATAACATCTTTTCCCTCAAGAGCCAAAGGAATGGTTTGCTCTTGGATAGGACTTGCTTCTACAAATCCTGCTTTATCAACTTCTGCTAAAAGGTCAGCAGACAAGTTAAATTCATTAAATTTCACGTTTTTCTTCTTTCTAAAGGTGGTGCGAAGCCACCCTATAGCGCTTAGTTTATACTTTTCTTTTCATGACGTATTTTCATATCTTCTATGAAAGATCGTGTTGCTTCTTTTCCACAAAAGAAAAGTACTGCTTTCTTTGCAACTTATCTAGTATAACACAAGAAATGGTTAAAAGATAGTCAGACCCTCTGATTAAATCATGTAAACGATTTTTTAGCTTAAGTATTCGTAGTATCTTCAATTTGATTAATCAATAACATTCATAAATGACTTGCTCTCAAGGCGGAAGTCTCTTTAATTTTCCGTAGCAGATTTGTGAAATTATTTTTTTCTTATGCTAGAATGAAATCAAACAGGAGGATTTAAAAATGTTAACATACGATTTAATTGTTATTGGATTTGGTAAGGCAGGTAAAACTCTTGCTGGGAAACTAGCTTCAGCTGGTAAAAAAGTTGCCCTTATCGAACGCAACAAAGCAATGTACGGTGGAACTTGTATCAACATCGGTTGTATTCCAACTAAAACCTTGTTAGTTGCCGCAGAGAAGGGCTTGTCATTTGACGAGGCCATGGCTACTAAAAACACTGTTACTACACGCCTCAATGGTAAAAACTATGCTACGATTGCTGGTCCTGGAGTTGATATCATTGATGCTGAAGCCCACTTTGTGTCTAATAAAGTCATCGAAATTCAAGCTGGTGATGAAAAACAAGAACTAACTGCTGAAACAATCGTCATCAACACTGGTGCTGTTTCAAACGTTTTGCCTATTCCAGGACTATCTACTAGCAAGAATGTCTTTGATTCAACTGGTATCCAAAACTTGGAACAATTACCAGAAAAACTCGGAATCCTTGGTGGTGGAAATATCGGTCTTGAATTTGCTGGTCTCTACAATAAACTTGGAAGCAAGGTAACAGTCCTAGATGCTCTAGATACTTTCCTACCTCGCGCAGAACCTTCTATTGCTGCTCTTGCTAAACAATACATGGAAGAAGACGGCATTGAACTCCTTCAAAATATCCATACTACTGAAATCAAAAACGATGGTGACCAAGTTCTTGTCGTGACAGAGAATGAAACCTACCGTTTCGATGCCCTTCTCTACGCAACTGGACGCAAACCAAATGTAGAACCACTTCAACTTGAAAATACAGATATTGAACTAACTGAACGTGGTGCTATTAAAGTAGACAAACATTGTCAAACAAACGTTCCTGGTGTCTTTGCAGTTGGAGATGTCAACGGTGGACCTCAATTTACCTATATTTCACTTGATGACTTCCGTGTTGTCTACAGCTACCTTGCTGGAGATGGCAGCTACACACTTGAAGACCGTCTCAATGTACCAAATACTATGTTCATCACACCTGCCCTTTCACAAGTCGGTTTGACTGAAAGCCAAGCTGCTGATTTGAAACTTCCATACGCAGTGAAGGAAATCCCTGTTGCAGCAATGCCTCGTGGTCACGTAAACGGAGACCTTCGTGGAGCTTTTAAAGCTGTTGTGAATACTGAAACAAAAGAAATTCTTGGAGCAAGCATCTTCTCAGAAGGTTCTCAAGAAATCATCAACATCATCACTGTTGCTATGGACAACAAGATTCCTTACACTTACTTCACAAAACAAATCTTCACTCATCCAACCTTGGCTGAGAACTTGAATGACTTGTTTGCGATTTAAGTTGAGATTTAATCATATCGAACAGCCCTCTTTGGGCTGTTTTTACTTCTACGGAACCTCAAATCTGTCTTTTCCCTCTTTTATGATATAATAGAAACATGAAATTAAAAACTACTTTGGGCCTTCTTGCTGGGCGTTCTTCCCACTTCGTTTTAAGCCGTCTTGGCCGTGGAAGTACGCTCCCAGGAAAAGTCGCCCTTCAATTTGATAAAGATATTTTACAAAACCTAGCTAAGAACTACGAGATTGTCGTAGTCACTGGAACCAACGGAAAAACCTTGACAACTGCCCTGACTGTCGGCATTTTAAAAGAGGTTTATGGTCAAGTTCTGACCAACCCAAGCGGTGCCAACATGATCACAGGGATTACGACTACTTTCTTAACAGCCAAATCCTCTAAAACAAGTAAAAACATTGCAGTTTTAGAAATCGACGAGGCCAGTCTTTCCCGTATCTGTGACTACATCCAGCCTAGCCTTTTCGTCATCACCAATATCTTCCGTGACCAAATGGACCGCTACGGGGAAATCTATACGACTTACAATATGATTTTGGATGCTATTCGGAAAGTTCCTACTGCTACTGTTCTGCTAAACGGTGATAGTCCTCTTTTCTACAAACCTACAATTCCAAATCCTGTTCAGTATTATGGTTTTGATTTGGAAAAAGGTCCAGCAAAGCTTGCTCACTACAATACTGAAGGTATCCTCTGCCCTGAATGTCAAAGTATTCTGAAATATGAACTCAATACTTATGCCAACTTAGGAGCTTATATCTGTGATAATTGTGGATGCAAGCGTCCTGAGCTGGATTATCGTCTGACTGAACTGGTTGAATTGACTAACAATCGTTCTCGCTTTGTTATTGACGGACAGGAATACGGTATTCAAATCGGTGGACTCTACAACATCTATAATGCTCTGGCTGCTGTCGCTATTGCCCGCTTCCTCGGAGCTGAGCCACAACTAATCAAGCAAGGATTTGACAAGAGTCGCGCAGTTTTTGGACGACAAGAAACCTTCCATATCGGTGACAAAGAATGCACACTGGTTCTTATTAAAAATCCTGTTGGTGCTACCCAGGCCATCGAAATGATCAAACTAGCTCCTTACCCATTTAGTCTATCTGTTCTCCTCAATGCCAACTATGCAGACGGGATTGATACCAGCTGGATTTGGGATGCTGACTTTGAGCAAATTACTGATATGGACATTCCTGAAATCAATGCGGGTGGAGTTCGTCATTCTGAAATTGCTCGTCGTCTACGTGTTACTGGCTATCCAGCCGATAAAATCACCGAAACAAACAGCTTGGAACAAGTTCTTAAAACGATTGAAGCTCAAGACTGCAAGCATGCCTATATCCTTGCGACATATACGGCTATGCTAGAATTCAGAGAACTACTGGCCAATCGTCAACTTGTTAGAAAGGAGATGAACTAATGGTTTATACTTCACTTTCCTCAAAAGACGGCAACTATCCATACCAGCTGAATATCGCTCACCTCTATGGCAACCTCATGAACACCTACGGAGATAATGGGAATATCCTCATGCTCAAGTACGTCGCTGAAAAGCTTGGGGCTCATGTGACAGTTGACATCGTTTCACTTCATGATGATTTCGATGAAAATCACTACGACATCGCCTTTTTCGGTGGCGGCCAGGACTTTGAACAGAGCATCATTGCTGGTGATTTGCCAGATAAAAAAGAGAGCATTGACAACTTTATCCAAAATGATGGGGTTGTTCTTGCTATCTGTGGTGGCTTCCAGCTATTAGGCCAATACTATATTGAAGCTTCCGGAAGACGCATCGAAGGTCTAGGTGTCATGGGACATTACACACTCAACCAAACCAATAACCGATTCATCGGTGATATTAAGATTCACAATGAAGAATTCGATGAAACCTACTATGGATTTGAAAATCACCAAGGCCGCACCTTCCTCTCAGATGACCAAAAACCGCTTGGCCAAGTTGTTTATGGAAATGGAAACAATGAAGAGAAGGTCGGTGAAGGTGTTCACTATAAAAATGTCTTTGGTTCCTACTTCCACGGACCTATCCTCTCCCGAAATGCCAATCTCGCTTATCGCCTAGTAACTCTTGCCCTCAAAAAGAAATACGGTCAGGATCTTGTCCTTCCAGCTTACGAAGACATTCTCAGCCAAGAAATTGCTGAAGAATATGGCGATGTTAAGAGCAAAGCAGATTTTAACTAATATTTAGATTCCAACTTGCTTCGGCTGTTGGAATTTTTTTACCTTCATTTCCCCTTCTCCCTTGCATTTTCTACTAATTTTTGCAAAAATAGAGGGGTAGAAAGAAGGTAGCATATGTCTAAATTACAACAAATCTTAACTTATCTTGAATCAGAAAAGCTAGACGTCGCTGTCGTGTCTGACCCCGTCACAATTAATTACCTCACTGGCTTTTACAGTGATCCCCACGAACGCCAGATGTTCCTCTTTGTCCTTGCAGATCAGGAACCGCTTCTCTTCGTTCCAGCACTTGAGGTTGAACGTGCGACTAGCACTGTCTCTTTCCCAGTAGTTGGCTACGTGGACTCTGAAAACCCTTGGAAGAAAATCCAAAACGCCTTGCCACAGCTTGATTTCAAACGTGTAGCAGTTGAGTTTGACAATCTCATCTTGACTAAATATCACGGTTTGAAAACTGTCTTTGAAACTGCTGAATTTGAGAACTTGACTCCATTGATCCAACGCATGCGCTTGATCAAATCAGCAGACGAAGTGCAAAAGATGATGGTTGCAGGTGTTTACGCCGACAAGTCTGTTAAAGTTGGTTTTGACAATATCTCTCTTGATAATACGGAAACTGATATCATTGCGCAAATCGATTTCGCTATGAAACGTGAAGGCTATGAAATGAGCTTTGATACCATGGTCTTGACTGGTGATAATGCTGCGAATCCACATGGTATTCCTGGAGCTAACAAGGTTGAAAACAATGCCCTTCTCCTCTTTGACCTCGGTGTGATGGTGAATGGTTATGCATCAGATATGACTCGTACAGTCGCTGTTGGTAAACCTGACCAATTCAAGAAAGATATTTACAACTTGACTCTAGAAGCTCAACAAGCTGCCCTTGACTTTATCAAACCTGGTGTAACTGCCCATGAGGTTGACCGTGCGGCTCGTGAAGTGATCGAAAAAGCTGGCTACGGTGAGTACTTCAATCACCGTCTCGGTCATGGCATCGGTATGGATGTCCACGAATTCCCATCTATCATGGAAGGAAACGACATGGTTATCGAAGAAGGCATGTGCTTCTCTGTTGAACCTGGTATCTATATTCCTAGTAAAGTCGGTGTCCGTATCGAAGACTGCGGTGTTGTTACGAAGGATGGCTTCGACCTCTTTACAAGTACCAGCAAAGATTTGCTTTATTTTGATTAAAAAGTATATTACAAAAAATAAGATGGAAAAGCTTAACTTTCCATCTTATTTTTTGATTTGATAATAAATTTTATCAGCGATATAACCTTTTCGTTCAACTGCATTTGGAATCGTCTTCCAAAAAGTCATACCAGCCTTTTCCATCACACGACCAGATGCTGGGTTTAAACTTGCATAGCAGGCATTAACCTCTTTAAATTCAATCTCATCCAGACAGTATGATAAAACTGCTTTCAAGGCTTCTGTCATGCGTCCTCGTCCCCAGTAGTCCATTCCTAAGATATATCCGATCTCACAGCTAGAGTTTTCTTCATCCACACTGACCAGACTAATATCTCCAATGACATAGTCTGGATTTTCTTTGAGACTAATGGCCCATTTGTAGTAATTTGGATTGTCATAGGATTTTACCCAATTGCCAATAGAATTTCGAGTCTGTTCGACATTCAGGTGTGGATTCCAAGTCACATAAGTTAGATTTTCTGAGCGTGAAGCCCAATTATCAAACATGGCTCGAGCATCACCTTCCACAAATCTCCTCAAAATCAATCGTTCAGTTTCTATAATTTGTGTACCTAGTGCTTTCATAATCGTAACTCGCTTTCTATTTGAATGTCCAAGCTAAGAGGATCCACTGGACCTTCTTAGCTTTCTTATTTCTAGGCTCAGGGTAAAAACACTATACTCATAAACATTGAGAAAACAACAGTTTCCTCTAATTTCATGACGCAGTCGCTGTCTGACTTAAAATGCACTTTAGCAAGTTTTTTCATGCCTAGTCAGCCTTGCGGGGGTGAGACAAGGAAATCGAACTCTTCGAGTTACCGACCTGCCTCGTTTCCCTATTTCTAGACTCGGGGTAAAAAAGTCCCCCGGACCTTCCTCGCTTTTCTATTTTCAGGCTCGGAGTAAAAAGGTTCACAGGACCTTCTTCGCTTTCTCATTTCTATGCTCAGGGTAAAAACCTCCACTGGAGGTTTTTACTCCCAAAACTTATCAAATACGGTAATTGGTAAGTGGCGTTTGTGTTGGCCTTTGTACCACCATTTTTCAATGGTTGCTTGGGCTTCTAGGCTGACTTGTTTACCTTCGAGGTATTCATCAATTTCATTGTAAGTAACTCCTAAAGCTACTTCGTCTGCAATACCTGGTTTTTCTTCTTCTAAATCTGCTGTTGGGATTTTTTCATAGAGGGCTTGATCAGCTCCAAGTTCCTTCAAAAGCTGTTTTCCTTGGCGTTTATTGAGGCGATAGAGTGGGAGAATATCTGCACCACCGTCACCAAACTTGGTAAAGAAACCTGTGATATTTTCCGCAGCATGGTCTGTCCCGATAACAGCTCCGCTATGGGCACCCGCAAGGGCATATTGGGCAATCATACGACTACGAGCCTTGATATTTCCTTTGTTAAAATCGGAAACTGCACTCCCTGTTGCTTCCACTGCTGCTGTCATGGCATCAGCAGACTCCTTGATATTAACGACCAAGCTCACATCTGGTTGGATAAAAGCTAGGGCTTTTTGGGCATCCGCCTCATCTGCTTGCACTCCATAAGGCAAACGAACAGCGATAAATTTATAGCTGTCATCACCTGTTTCTGCTCGCATTTCTTCCATAGCTAGTTGAGCCAAGCGTCCTGCCAAGGTCGAGTCCTGTCCCCCAGAAATTCCTAAGACAAATGTCTTTAAAAAAGGATGTTTTTTCAAGTATCTTTTCAAAAAGTCAATCGAACGACGAATTTCTTCCTGGGAATCAATCACTGGTTTAACCCCCAGTTCTTGGATAATGGTCTCTTGCAAACTCATTCTTCTTCTCCTTCACCTAGAGCTTCCTTACGCATTTTATCAATCAAGTCCATCTTGTCTTGCCATACATCACGAGCCAAGTCGACAGGGTAATGTTGTGGGTTAAGAACGCGTTTGTATTCGTCCCAGAGCTTGTCAAATTCCTTACGAGCATAGGCTTGAATTTCAGGTAAACTTGGTAAATCATAGACTAGCTTACCTTCCTTGAAAATGTCTACCAAGAGAGGAACAGCATCAAAATTACGAACAGTTTTCTTGATGTAAGTATAGGTTGGATGGAACATTTTGATTTCAGTCATGCTAGCAACATCGACACCATCATAGGTAATGTAGTCACCTTCGGACTTGCCTTTTTCACGACTGGTGATGCGCCAAACTTGTTTCTTACCTGGCGTTGAAACCTTCTCTGCATTGTTAGAAAGTTTAATGGTATTGCGCATGTGACCATTCTCGTCTTCAATGGCAACAACCTTGTAGACTGCTCCAAGTGCTGGTTGGTCATAAGCAGTGATGAGCTTAGTTCCTACACCCCAGACATCAATCTTAGCTTTTTGCATTTTGAGGTTAAGGATGGTATTTTCATCTAGGTCATTTGATGCATAAATCTTAGCATCCGTAAATCCTGCTTCATCCAGTTGTTGACGAACTTTTTTAGAGATATAGGCAATATCTCCAGAGTCAATGCGGACACCAAGGAAATTAATCTTATCACCAAGTTCACGCGCAACCTGAATCGCTGCTGGAACACCGATGCGAAGAGTATCATAGGTATCTACTAGAAAGACACAGTTTTTGTGCGTTAAGGCATAAGCCTTGAAAGCCTGATAGTCATTTCCATAAACTTGAACTAAAGCATGGGCATGAGTTCCTAAAACCGGAATACCAAAGAGCTTACCTGCACGTACATTGCTAGTTCCATTGGCACCACCAATAACAGCCGCACGAGTCCCCCAGATAGCCGCATCCATTTCTTGAGCACGACGTGTACCAAACTCCATCAACGGTTCATCATCGATGACCGAACGAATACGAGCTGCCTTGGTCGCAATCAAGGTTTGAAAGTTGACGATGTTCAAGAGAGCTGTTTCAACCAATTGACACTGAGCCAAAGGTCCTTCCACTTGAACGATTGGTTCATTGGCAAATACCAAGTCCCCTTCCTGAGCAGAACGTACAGTCAATTCCAACTTGAGATTACGGAGATATTCCAAGAAGGCACCATGATAACCAAGTGACTCCAAATAAGCAATATCGCTATCTGAGAAACGCAAGTTTTCAAGGTATTTCACAATTCGTTCCAAACCTGCAAAAACAGCATAACCGTTTTTAAAAGGTTGTTGGCGGAAATAAACTTCAAAAACCGCTTTCTTGTTATGAATCCCTTGGTCGAAGTAAACTTGCATCATGTTAATTTGATACAAATCTGTGTGCAATGTTAAACTGTCATCTGGGTACATATACTGTCCTTCTTCCCTATTTGTAAAAAGATGAAAATGTTTCTTCTTTTCTCATAAATTAGTACTATTATAACACATTTTCTCGATATTGATAAAAAGCTAACAAGCTATTCCATGCTCTCGAGCTTATCCATATCTTTTTCATACTTTTTCTGAGTCCATTCACCATAACTTTTTAATCCTAAGTTTCCAATAAAGACCCAAGGAAGATAAAGGAGATAGGTAATGATCCATGCATAAATATACTTAATATGTAGAGGGTTGTGCTGATAAATTTCGATATTGAACTGGTAGTTCTGTAGCATCAAGGTAGCTGTAATCACTAGAGTTAATAATAGGCAACCTAAAATTGTAAAATGAAAACGACTATAGTAGGTCACACCGAGATTGCGAGCACGGGTGAAAAAGTAAAAAGTCCCTATGATAATAATAACGAGAAGCATACTTGGATTAAAAAGGCTTGGTGCTAACACTGCTATGAAATAAGCTAGAAACAACAATCCGATAGAGATATGAAAAGTTTCCGCACCTGCTTTATTCATCAGTTGCTCTTCTCTTTCGTCTAGTAATTGATAATAAAAAAATCTATTTTTCATCTTCTTCCTCCCAAAATAATTGGTCTAGGGTTTTCCCTAAACATCTGCAAATGGACTGGCAAAGGGAGAGACTAGGATTATATTTACCAGCTTCTATCAAGCCGATAGTCTGTCGCGTAACCCCGACAGCTTCTGCCAGGTCACCCTGTGTCATATCAAGCTCCACTCGAGCTAGTTTTAATTTTAAATTCTTAGCCACTTCTTACCTCCTTTATGATTTTAAAAAGTTGCGCTTCTTTCCAAGTTCATTATATCATATAATTTACATTATGCAATATATATCTAACATTTTGTGCGATTTTTTAACAAAAATTCTCTACCAACTAAATGATAGAGAGTTTTCTGCTTATTCAAATCTTTTCAAAATATCTACAACGTCACTTCTCTGTTTGACTTGGTATGCTTTGATGCCTAATGTCTCAGCCATCTTAGTGTTGTCTGCTATATCATCAAGAAAGACACAATTTGCTGGATCCAACTGATATTTACGGAGAATTTCTTCAAACATTTTTCGATCAGGTTTGATGACCTTAATATCACAAGAAAGGACGAAACCATCTAAGATTCCATTTAAAGGAGATAGTTGGTCTTTCAATAATTCATAAAAAACTGGCGATGTATTAGATAGAACAAAAATACGATGACCTTTTTCCTTTAAACGTGCAAGCATCGGAAAGACTTCCGTGTAAATATCGATATAGGCAGGCCAATTCCAAATGACTTCTTCAACCTTTTTCTGATAGCAATCCCCTATCATAGAAAGAACCTTATCAACCAATTCTTCTCGAGTCAAGGTCCCAAGGTCCAATCGTTCCCAGAGCCCCGACTGGAAAATCGCCTTGTCTAAGATCAGATAATCTTTTTGTGTTTTAGCTACAGCTTTCAAAATCTTATCCTTGTTCCATTCCAGTAGAACATTACCCATATCTAGTATGATATCCATTAGCCTACCTCCATTATTATAGGACCAATCTATTTGATCGTTCATTTTCCGTTTACAACACTTTTTGATAATAGTGCCTTTGTCCAGTGTAGGGATAGTCTTTCATAGTAAAAACTTCCTTGTAGCCATACTTCTGATAAAAGGCTGGCGCTTGAAATTGATAAGTATTTACAAAAGCAAAGCGACAGTTTCTCTTCTTAGCTTCACTCTCTGCTTGCTGCAATAGTTGGGAGCCGATTCCTTGTCCTCGCAACTCCTCTTTCACAAATAAATACTCGATTTCTAGCCAATTCCCAAAGGTCTCTGCTACTAAACCAGCTAGGAGTTGACCATGTTCATCTTCGACATAAAGGTTTAGTGGCTCACATTCAGCTGCTTCTCTTTTGGAACGATTATAAGAGCGAATCAATTCCCCTATTTCTTTTACTTTCTGAGATTCTGTATTCTCCAATCGAATGTGCATCAAAACCTCCTCCAAGACACTTATGCCTTGATTATATTCCTATTTTAAAGAACTGTCAAACTAAAAAAACTCACCAACCTCGGTTGATGAGCAACTTCTTTATTTTTTAAATCTCCACTGACTATAGATTCCAAAGACGACAATCCAGATAGCTGAGCCAACTGCTCCCATAAAGGTTGATTCTTGTAAAAAGAGAGTTCCAAATACAAAGACAAAAAAGAGGATCGTTATGGGATTCAGCAAGCGATACTGGGGTATGAGGTAACCATCTGCCATAAAGTCTTTAGACTTACGATATTTGAGATGGGCTACCATGATCAAGATGTAGATGGCGATGTAAACACCTGATGAAGAAGCTGTAATCAAAGCAAAGGCATCTGATACGCCTGGAAGAACATTGATGAAGGCTGCAAAACCAATCAATACTGCAGAAGCAATGATAGCATTCTGAGGAACGTTGTGACGTGAGAGTGTATCTGCCTTAATAGCTTTCAAGAAACGATTTGGTGAATCATGGGCAATTTGGTATAAGTGACGACCTGTTGAGTAAAGGGTTGAATTCAAGGCTGACGCTGCTGAAGTCAAAACTACAAAGTTAATCAAGGCTGCCGCCCACTTAAGACCAACAAGTTCAAACACTGTCACAAATGGTGAATCTGCTGCAGAAAGTTCACGCCAAGGAATAATAGACATGATGGCTAAGAGAGCTCCACCGTAGAAAAAGATAATTCGCAAAGGAATTTCCTTAACAGCCTTAGGCAATACTTTTCGAGGATCCTTGGTTTCAGATGTGGTAACACCGATAAATTCAATCATCAAGTATGCAAAGAAAACCATCTGGAAGGCCATGACAAAGTTCATAGCTCCATTTGGGAAAAGGGAGAAATGATCACTGATATTGGCAAGGCTTGCTGAACCATAAGGTGTTTCAAAGCCAGTCAAAACTAGAAAAACACCTGTTGCAATCATGGCAAGAATGGCCACAATTTTAATCATAGCAAACCAAAATTCTACTTCACCAAAGATTTTAACGGCAATCAAGTTCACCAAGCCGAGTATTGTCAGAAATACAACCTGAATCAACCAAGATGGCCAGGATGGAAACCAAAACTGAACATAGTGAGCAATAGCTGTAATCTCAGCCATACCGATAAAGACTACTGAGAGCCAGTAAGACCAGACTGAGAAGTAACCCCAACCCTGACCTAGATAACGGGTAATAAAGTTGATAAAGGTATGTTGCTCCGGATCTTGGTACAACATTTCCCCGATAGCACGCATCATAAGATACATAAAACCACCCGTAATCATATAGACCAAGACGATTGACGGACCTGTCAAACTAATTGAACGGCCAGCTCCTAGAAACAGTCCTGTTCCAATTGTTCCTGCAATGGCCATAACCTGAACATGGCGATTGGTTAACCCACGTTCCATTTTATTTTTCTTTTTGTGCTTATTTTCTGAATTCATATAGTCTCCTCTAGTTTTTAGAATTAAGAAAAGGAGTAATGGGAAGCGCTTTCCCTATATCTACTCCTTCTTTTCATTCCTATTAAACTGTTTTTTCTACTTTTAAGATTTTAACATCATAGCTTCCTACAGGTGTTTCAATCGTAGCAGTATCACCTGTTTTCTTACCAATCAAGGCTTGCCCAATTGGGCTTTCATTTGATACTTTACCTGCAAAGGCATCTGCACCCGCTGATCCCACGATGATATATACTTCTTCGTCGTCTTCACCAATTTCTTGGATAGTGACTGTTTTCCCGATAGCAACTTCATCTTGAGCAACTGCATCGCTATTGACAATCTCAGCATAACGGATTTTTGTTTCCAAGCTAGAGATTTGTCCTTCAACGAAGGCTTGCTCGTCCTTAGCTGCTTCATACTCACTATTTTCTGACAAGTCACCGTATGAACGCGCAATCTTGATGCGTTCTACAACTTCTGGACGACGAACTAGTTTCAACTCCTCTAATTCTTTTTCGAGTTTTTCCTTCTCCTCAAGGGTCATAGGGTATGTTTTTTCTGCCATTTTTCTCAACTTTCTTTTAATTAAATTATATTTTTATAGGTAGTAAAGCAAAATTATGTGGTAAACCACATAATTTTACAATGAAGACAAAGTCTTTTTAAAGCTTTCCTTAAATGATTTTGGTCAGTAGCGACCTTTTAAAATCTGTGCCTAAACCGAATGATTCTATCACTGCTAGACTCAGGTTCAAATAAGAGGTAGGTTTTTACTTTCGTAATTTCCGAACGCCTAAAACTTGTGAATTTCAGGCGTTTCTAATCATAGCGGAAAGACTGGTGTGACTTGCTATTCCCGTAAAAATAAGAGATTCTTTTCTACATTCACGGATGTAATAGCAAATCTTGTTCTAAGAGTTAGTTTGAACTACTTGATTGTGTCAATTTACTGTTAACATGCTCTGCAACGTTTCGATCATGTTCTTCTCGTGTCGTTGCAAAGTAAACCTTGCCATCTTGTACGTTAGCTACAAAGTAGAGATTGTCACTCTTAGTTTGATTGATACTTGCTTCAATTGCATCCAGACTTGGACTGTCTACTGGGCCAGGCATTAAGCCAAGGTTTGTATAAACATTATAAGGTGAATTGATTGTTGTATCAATTGCTGCATCATCTGCCAAGCTAATATTTTGTCCTAGCTTACCTTCTGCATAGAGAATAGCAATATTACTCTGAAGTGGCATACCAAGGTTCAAACGATTATAGAAAACTCCAGCGATCAGCTTACGATCATCAGTTTTCAAACCTTCTTTTTCTACAAGTGATGCAATGGTGAGGAGTTCATTTACTGTCAAATTCTTTTCTTTGATTGCAGTATAACGCGTTGACAAGTTTTGGTCCATAGCTGCCACCATTTCATCAATCAAGCTTTCAACAGTTGTACTTTCTTTGATGCTATATGTTGCTGGGAAAAGGTATCCTTCTAGACGGTAACGAACACCTCTTTCCTTCGTTGGTAAACTTTCAAGAAGGGTTGGATACTTAGCAACTAATTGAGAAATAAAAGTTTCATCTTGAACTTTTGCCAAGAAGGCATCTGCAGTCAAAGGTTCTTTAAACTCTCCCTGAAGCTGACCAACTGTTTGTGCAATTTGATCAATTGTATAACCTTCAGGAATTGTAAGATTTGCAAGTGCAACCTCTTGAGGTTGAGGCGTTCCACCCTTTTGCAATTCTTTGATGATATCATCTGTACTCATACTCTTTTGCAAATTATAGTAACCAGATTTTAAATCAGAATAGTTTTTATACTTAGCATAGAGACTAAAGATAAAACCCTGTTTTACCAATCCAGAGTTTTCTAATGTATCACCAATTTGCTGAAGATTGGCCCCATCTGGAATTTGAACAGTGACATACTGTTTTGAATTTGCATCAACTGGTTGAAGTGCAGATTCGACATAACGGTAACCGAAGAATCCACCCACACCTAGTAAAATCAATAAAACAAATACTGTTACGAAAAATCCTTTTAAGCGTGATTTTTTCTTTTTCTTGATTGGTTTCACTGACTCTTTACGACTTCTTCTAGGAAGTTCAGTTCTAGTTTCAACTGGAGCAGCTGGTTCTTGACTCGGAGTTTCTTTTCCAAGAACCGTTGGTTTCGGTTGCGGCTTAATAGTCTTTTTAGCCGGAATTGGTTTTGCCTGATTCGTACGATAAGAAACTGGAATCCTTGTCGAATTAGCATTGAACTCTTTCTCTTCTTGAACCGGCTGAGCAGGTACATGAGATTCAACTCGATCTACAGTAGGTACTACTGGTTCTGTAGCTACTGCGGATTCTGTAGGTGTAACTTCTGCTGGTTCTGCAGGTGTAACTTTTTCTGGAGCCACAGCTGGTTCTGCAGGCGTAACTTTTTCTGGAACTACAGCTGATTCAACAGGTTTTTCTGATGATAAAGATGGACGTGGTGGAACTGTTGGAGCATTAGCAAATAGTTCATCCACTAGTGAAACTGAATCTTCCATCAAGTCTTCTACAGACGGCTCTTTCACGAGTTCATCTGTCTTTGAAAGAGTACTAAAATCAGAGAAAAGCACATCCTTACCACTCTCGGTAGCGCTAAGCTCTTCTTCTCTTTTCAATCTTTCTAAGTCTCTTAAAATTTGTTCTTTAAAACTTAACTTTTCTTCTTCTCTTGAATTTTCGCTCAAAGGTATTACCTCCTTCTTGATAATCCATAATATTATATCTTAAAAACTAAAGAAAAGCAACCATAGATGCCTTTCTAATGCCTAATTCGTGTTTTCCCAGACCATATCATACCATTCTTCACCAGCAAAAGTCGACTTGGATTTTCCTTCATTTACAAAACCATGTTTTTCATAATACCCAATGAGATAGTCATGGCAGGTTAGATTGATTCCCTCACGCTCATGCTCAAGAGCGAGCTCTTTTAAGGCGGTCAATAATTTTCGTCCGACACCTAAATCTTGAGCTTTCTTAGCAATGGATAGACAAGTCACAGAGATATAGCCACCTTTTTGATGGCTATAATCTTTAATGTCTTCTGTAAAGGACTGGTCTTGTAAATGTCGATGAGGCATTACCGGTCCTTCAACGTAACCAAGGATTCGTCCCTCCTTTTCAGCCACTAAGAAACTGGTCTTAATTTCCTTGAGATGAGCTTCAAAAACAGATCGAGGAATAGCCTCCTCAGCAGAGAAATTTTCCAACTCAATCTCTAGGATACGATCAAGGTCTGTAAGCCTTGCTTGTCTAATAATCATCTTTCCTCCTGAAAATAGGGATTTGCCCAAAACATATGAAAATAAGTTTCACTACTAGTTGGCATATCTGCTAGACCATAGTCAAGAAATCCATTCATCTCAAAGTAAGCCAGTAATTCATCCCTGGACAGCAAATAGAGGCCTGGTCTATTTTTCTGAAAAGCATACTCCTTCATAGCTCCCAACAACAAGGTTCCAAATCCTTGTCCTTGATAATCAGGATGGACGGCAAGATCTAAAATAGTGATAAAGTCACTCGTGTCAGGAATTGCTGCTTCAAGCTGCTTCCTAGAATCACTTTGGATGAACTTAGTGAGTTCGTCACCAATGATATAACCAATGATTTCTTCATTAAGGCTGGCTAGCAGAAACGTACCCGCATGCTTGCGGATACGCTCTTTTATCACTTCTATACTAATTTCATCTTGGGAGTCAGAGTTGCTTTCTCCTATCAGCCAGATTGACTCTAAATCTGATGGCTGAACCTCCCGAATAGTGATTGAAAATTCCATGGTGTTCCTTATTGAACATTGCTAGTCAAGTTTGACAAGAGACGCTCAAATGAGTATTCATAAGTTTGGATGTCACCAGCTCCCATAAAGACATAGACAGCATTGTCATGGTCTAGGAGTGGAGAAACATTTTCAACTGTGATTACTTGATTTTTCTTATTAATCTTACTTGCAAGATCTTCAACCTTGACATCTCCATGGTCCACCTCACGAGCAGATCCATAGATTTGTGCTAGGTAAACGGCATCAGCCTGGTTTAATGCTTGTGCAAAATCATCCAACAAGGCAATTGTACGAGTAAAGGTATGTGGTTGGAAAATTGCCACGATTTCCTTGCTTGGATATTTCTGACGCGCAGCATCTAGTGTTGCAATAATTTCTGTTGGATGGTGAGCAAAGTCATCGATAATCACTGTATCATTAACAATCTTTTCTGTAAAACGACGTTTCACTCCTCCAAAAGTCTTCAAGTGTTCACGCACCAAATCCAAGTCAAATCCTGCTATGTAAAGCAATCCAATAACCGCAGTTGCATTCATGATATTGTGACGGCCAAAGGTTGGAATATGGAATTGACCTAGCTCTTGACCACGGAAATGAACGGTAAAGGTTGAACCTGTAGTAGAACGAAGCAAGTCACTTGCTACGAAGTCATTACCTTCTGCTTCAAAACCATAGTAGTAAATCGGAGCATTAGCCGTAATCTTACGCAACTCAGCGTCTTCACCGTAAACGAACAAGCCTTTGGTAATTTGTTTGGCATAATCATTGAAGGCGTTGAAGACATCTTCCAAGCTTGTGAAATAGTCAGGGTGGTCAAAATCGATGTTAGTGATGATAGAGTACTCTGGGTGATATGGCATGAAATGGCGCTCATACTCGTCTGATTCAAAGACAAAATACTTGGCATTTGCAGAACCACGACCTGTACCATCTCCGATCAAGTAGCTAGTGTCAGTAATGTGTGACAAGACGTGAGAAAGCATCCCAGTCGTTGAAGTCTTACCGTGTGCACCAGCAACTCCCATGCTGATAAAGTCACGCATAAAGCTACCAAGAAACTCATGATAACGTTTGTAGCTGATACCATTTTGGTCCGCGTATGCAATTTCAACGTTGTTATCTGGGCGGAAGGCATTACCAGCGATAATTTCTAAATCTCCTTGAAGATTTTTTTCATCAAACGGTAAAATTGTAATCCCTGCTTGCTCTAGTCCACGTTGAGTAAAATAGTACTTTTCAACGTCAGAACCTTGCACCTTGTGCCCCATTTGATGCAACATCAAAGCCAAGGCACTCATACCTGATCCTTTGATTCCGATAAAATGATAGGTTTTTGCCATTTTCTTCCCCTCTATTCGCTCATTCTAGTCAAGTTAAGCTCTTGAGCCACTTGACGTTCTTGTTCTTTTTGTTTACTTTTTTTGTTATAAATTTGGCTTTTCTTTAAAAAGTCATAATTGTTTTTCTTGGAATGACTTGTTTCACCATCTGAAATTGGATGTTCCACTTGAGAAACTGTTTCTGCCAAAATATAGTGAGACTGACCTAACTTCTGACTATATTTCGCAAATTCTCCTGGATTTTCCTTTTGGAAAGGTGCTGTCGGTTGATTTGCTGGACGCACATGGCTTGTCTTCGGTTGACGTCTCGTATGACTTACATCCTGAGTCAAATATCTAGCCGAGCGCTTCTTTTTCAAATCCGCGCGCGCTTCTTCACGCGCTAATTCAGCATAGGATTTTTCTTTTTTCTCAATCGGTTTTACAAGAGGTTTGACTTCCTCTTGCTTTTTGTCTTCAGTGATTGGAGACCATTCCAAGTAGTTTTTGTCTTGGTAATCACCTTTTATATTACTGATGAAATCAGACTCATCGTAGAGATTCATAACTGGCATTTCTGTCAACATGACTTCATCATCTGCCACTATTGGAAATCGTTTTTGTGTCATATTTATTTCCTTTCAATACTCCATTATAGCGTAATGTCTTGATTTTTCAAGTATAGGCTCATGAAATCCCTAAAATTTCTCGTATTTCAGCTAGACTCAGACTGCCACGAGACTCTGTTCCATCCAAGATTTCAGAAACAAGATTTTTCTTTTTCTCTTGTAATTCTTGAATCTTTTCTTCAATTGTACCTCGAGTCACAAGGCGATAAACTTCAACAGCTTGCTCTTGCCCCATACGATGGGCGCGACTGATAGCCTGCGATTCAACTGCAGGATTCCACCATAAGTCTACTAAAATGACTGTATCGGCACCAGTGAGATTGAGACCGACCCCGCCAGCCTTTAGGGAAATTAAAAATACATCGCGCTCACCTTGATTAAAGGCTTTGGTCATTTCCTGACGTTCTTGAGAAGGCGTTGAACCAGTAATTTTAAAGGATGTCAGACCTAAGTCAGGTAGCTCTTGCTCAATACGATCCAGCATGCCTCTAAATTGAGAGAAGATAAGTACACGATGTCCACCTTCAGCAATCTGAACCAGCAAATCTCTTAAACTATCCAACTTCCCACTCTCTCCTTGATAATTCTCCATAAAGAGAGCAGGCGTATCACAAATCTGACGCAGACGCATGAGACCTGTTAAAATTTCGACGCGATTCCGTTGAAATTCCGAATCACTTACCTGTCCCAAACGCTCCTGCATCTGTTGCAGTTGAGCAAGATAGATAGCTTTTTGTTGATCCTCCAGTTCATTCTTATAGACGACTTCAATCAAGTCAGGCAACTCTGTCAAAACCTCTTCTTTCTTTCGTCTCATGACAAAGGGTTTGATAAATTGAGACACCCTCTCCGTTGATAGTTTCATAAATTCTTTCTTAGCAGGTAAGAGACCTGGTAAGACAATCTGAAAAATCGACCAGAGTTCTCCCAGATGGTTTTCAATCGGTGTTCCTGATAGTGCAAAGACAGATGGAACCACAAATCGTCGTAAACTTTGAGCAATCTTCGTTTGTGCATTTTTCATCACTTGAGCTTCATCTAGAAAAAGAAAATCAAAAGATAGGTCTCGATAAATTTCACTATCTTGACGGAAAGTAGCATAGCTTGTCACATAAATCTGATGATTTTCTGCCAAAATTGACTCTCGATGAGATTTTAAGCCATGCACGACCGCGACATCCAAATCTGGAGCAAACTTTTGAAATTCATCAGCCCAGTTATAGATTAAGCCAGATGGAGCAAGGATTAGGACACTAGTATCTGCTTGAACCTGACTACTTAAAAAGGCAATGGTTTGCAAGGTTTTCCCAAGCCCCATATCATCTGCTAAAATACCGCCAAAGCTATAATGATGGAGCATCTGCAGCCACTGAATTCCCTTTTTCTGATAATCCCTGAGATCTGCTTGGATATTCAGCACTTTCATCGGAAAATCTTCTGGATGCGTCAAATCATGGGCCAGATTGCGAAATTCTTCGGTGAAAGAAATTTGATCCTGGTCCTTAAATAGATGAGATAGAGTATAAGCTAGGGATTTACGAACTCGAAAAGCTCCATCTTGTAGGTCCTCTATCCCTAATTCTTCTAAATTCTGACGGATACGCTTGGTCTGATCATCGAAATAGTAAACCTGATTCGAAGAGCTGATGTAATAATCCTGCTTCTCAACTAGCGCTTTCATCGCTCGATCGATTTCTTCTTGATCTATATTTTGAAAATCAAATTGAATTTCTAATAGGCTTCCCTTGGATGAGATGTGTACTTGAGGCTTCTGAACCTGATAAAGGTCTTGCAAACTCTCAGAAATCTTTAATTCTCCAAGCGCTGCAAAGGATGGTAATACTTCCTGAAAGAAGGCATGAACTGCATCAGATTTCAAACTTTGACGCCATGAACGAAAATCTGCTTCAAATCCAGCTGATAGGGCTAGTTGAAAAATCTCTTTCTCTAGTTGAATATCACTAGCAAATGGAAGACTCTCCAGTTCATTGCGATTCCTTACTAAGCAAGTTTCATATTGAAACTGCATATCCAAACGAATAGAACCGTCCTCTTCTCCTTCCATGTAGAACGAAGGTCGGAAAGACTGAATTTGAAACGCATCAGGGGCTTTTACCTCTCCTATGTCTTTAAACTGCGACAAGGTCGAAGCTAAAAGATCTCGATCACTAGTATCAAATTGTAAAATCTTTCTACCACTTTTATCGATAGATACTTTTTTTAATTTTTCTATAAGTCTAGCTTGTTCTTTAGACAGAAGATAAAATGTACCTTTTGTAAACAAGACTTGTCCCTTATAAAATGAATTGAGTCCTACCTGTTGGACAATTTCCATCTCATAATAGTTGGATTTTTCTTCAATTTTAAAGGTAAATAAGCCTGCTTGACCATCAAAATCTTGAAATACAAGATGAGGGTAGCTTGAAATCTGATGGTCAAATTGGAATGCATCTAAGCCCATCAGCAGACTAACACCCTGCTCAAAAAAAGACAGCGGGAAATAGAGATGACGACCTTGATTTTGGAAAAAGAGGGCATTTTCAACCTCATCTTCTACAATTCCTTGAAGGAAATTCAGAACAAATTGGCTACTTTCATCAAACTGACGAATATTCAAGGAAGTTTCATATAACTTTCCAATCATATAGGGTTTACTAGTTTCTAACACCTTCAGAAAAAGGGGGATATCTCGAATTACATAAAATTTCTGCGTCTGGATAAGACCGACTCTCAAAGTCCAAATAATGCGATTAGTCCCTGCTTCAATCTGCCCCTGAGCAGACAACTGATAGATTTCAGAAAGACTAGGAATTTGAATGGATTCTAAAAACTTTCCTCCAAAAGTAACCTGAGTTTCAACTTCTTCTTTCTGTTCGTACACATTTTCCAGATTTCCTAAGAGTTCCTGGCCAATCGGATCATTTTTCAGGTAATGCTCTAGTGCTGCCAAATGCACACAAAACCCTCTTTTTTGGAAAAAATCACAAGCACAAAAAACCAAATCATCATCCAGGCTATAGCGAATTTCTTCATCTGCTACACGCGCATAGAGGCGATGATCTTGCTCTTTGATAATTTCAATCTGACCAGTTTCATAGAGTTGAGCTCCCTCCATTCGAAGCTTCCCTGGAATCAATTTAGCCATATGTTCCCCTTTTCTTTATCTCCTAATTATACCACATTTCTTCCTATGAAAATAGCCTTCTAGGGTACTTTTCCCCCAGAAGACTAGCTTCTTAAAATTTAGCGAAAGTAATAATGATTCGTTGGCAAACTTCTTCCAATACAGATGTCGGCATGGCTACATTTAAGCGAGCATGTATAGCTCCTTCTTCACCAAAGTCCAAGCCCCTATTCAAGATAACCTTGGCTTCATCTCTTAAGAGACTTCTTAGCTCTTCATCGCTAATATCATAGGCTGAAAAATCAAGCCAAATGAGATAGGTTCCTTGAGGTTTCATGACCTTGATTTTAGTTTCTTTACCAAACAAATCCACTACATAATTGATATGCTTCTCAATCAGTTCTTTGAGTTCAGTCAACCAATCCTCCCCATAGCGATAGGCAGTTTCTGTTGCTAAATAGCCCAAACCTGAGATTTCATGTTGATTATTAGCAAGTTGGCGTTTTTGGAAAGCAAGTCTCAACTTTGGATTCTCGATAATGGCGTAAGAATTTTTCGTTCCAGCAATGTTAAAGGTCTTGGTAGCACTGCTTAAAATGATAGAAAACTCCTTAAATGCTGGATTCACAGTATTAAAGGACTGGTGCTTATTTCCAAACAAGGCTAAATCTTGGTGAATCTCATCAGATACTAGCAAAACTCCATGTTTTTGGCATAGTTGTCCAATTTTTTCCAAGTTTTCCTTTTCCCAAACCCGTCCACCAGGATTATGAGGATTACATAGAATGTAGAGCTTCACATCCTCTTCGACAAAGTCTTTCTCCAGTTGGTCAAAATCAATCTCAAAGAGTCCATCTTTTTCCACTAGAGAATTGGTGATCAATCTACGATTGTTGAGCTTAATACTCCGAGCAAAAGGTGGATAAACGGGTGTGTTAATGAGCACTGCCTCACCCCCTTTGGTAAAGGCTTGAATGGCTGTTGAAATGGCTGGTACTACCCCTTCGATAAAGACTAGTGCATCCTTATCAAAGCGATAACCATGGTGTTTTTCTTCCCAGTTTTGAACTGCTTCAATCAATCCATCACTAGCATAGGTATAGCCATAGACTAATTGCTCTGCATAATCATGGACTGTCTGACGAATCTCTGGTAAAACCTCAAAATCCATATCAGCAATCCAGGCCGGCAATACTTGACGGTCAGTCTCTGCTTCTTTCCATTTATAGGTATGATGTCCAAAACGATTGGGCAAGGTCGTAAAATCATATTTTCCCATAGTTTTATCCTTCCAAGGCTTGACGCAAATCTTCAATCAAATCCCTAGCATCCTCAATACCAATAGACAAGCGTAAAAGGTCATCTGTTAATCCATAAGAATGACGAACCTCTGCAGGAATGTCTGCATGGGTTTGAGTGGTTGGGTAGGTAATCAGACTTTCTACTCCACCCAGACTTTCAGCAAAAGAGAATACTTTCAAAGTGTTTAAGATATGAGGGATACGCTTCTCATCTGCCACTTTAAAGGAAATCATTCCCCCACGACCTGTATACAAGACTTCTTTGACAGCAGGTGATTGTTCCAAAAAGGATACAATCTCTTGAGCATTAGCTGTTGAGCGCTCCATGCGAAGTGACAATGTTTTAAGACCACGAATCAATTGATAACTATCAAATGGTGACAAAACAGCCCCTGTCGTGTTGAGATTGTAAAAGAGTTTTTCGTACAAATCAGCATTATCTGTCACAACTACACCAGCTAGAACATCATTATGGCCTGCAAGGTATTTTGTCGCTGAATGAAGGACGATATCTGCTCCATCTTCAATTGGACGTTGGTAAATCGGGCTATAGAAGGTATTGTCCACGACAACTTTAGCACCCTTAGCATGAGCTAATTTTGACAATTTTTCAATATCAAATTCCAACATCAAAGGATTGGTTGGCGTTTCGATATAGAGTACATCCACATCCTTTTCTAGCTCTGCAATTAGCTCTTCTTCTGTGTTGGCATAGGTAAAGTGGAAACGTCCTTCTTGTTCCACTTGATTGAACCAACGGAAAGAACCACCGTAAAGGTCACGGACAGCCAAAACCTTACTTCCTACTGGAAAAATGCTAAAGGCCAACACAATCGCAGACATACCTGAACTAGTTGCTAGAGCATAGTGGGCTGATTCAATAGCTGCCAAGACTTCCTCTGCCTTGCTACGAGTTGGGTTTTTGGTACGGGTATAGTCAAATCCCGTTGATTGACCAAATTCTGGGTGCTGATAAGTCGTTGAAAAGTGAATAGGTGTAACCAAAGCACCTGTTGCTTCATCAGACTTGATCCCTGCTTGTGCTAAAATTGTGTTGATGTGAAATGATTTACTCATACAATACCTCCAAATCTATAGTAACTATTGTACCACTTATTTTGTATCCTTCGTTTTCTTGTTTTCAAGAGCTAGTTATAGTTTCAAACTATACAAAAACGATAGCTTCCTGAGAAACTATCGTTTTTCCTGTTGCACTGACTGATTATTTAACGTGTTTAGCTAATTCTTCTTGGGCTTTTTTGTTAGATTCTTCTTTTTCTTTTAGCCATTTTTCTTTAGCTTTTTCATACTCATCAGCCGTTACAGTCTTATCTTGCAACTTGAGATATTTGTATGATTCGACACCCTTATTTCCTGCTTGTGAGAATGGTGATGAGAATGGAACTGTCTTTCTCAAGGTCGGTGTTCCACCAAGGGAAACGTTTGGAATTGCAAGGGCGCTATCAACGAGCCAAGCTTGAACTTCAGCATATTTTTCATAACGTTTCGCTGGTTCTTGCTCCTTGTTCGCTTCTTCTAACATTTGAGTGTAAGTATCGAGTCCAACTGCCTTAGCCTTGTCATTGACCTCACCTGGTTCTAGACCAATGTTTTGCAACATACCACCGTTATTGACATTTAAGATATCAAGATAACTTGATGGATCCAAGTAGTCAGCACTCCAACCACTATTATAGATGTCAAAGTCTTTTTGAGCTGCGGTTTGAGCGAGGTAGCTAGAGTTATCAAAGTCGTCTGTTGATAATTGTTGGATATCGATAACCACATTCTCAGCCCCTAAGACAGATTCGATGGATTGTTTCAAAGAACTTGCTTCAAGTACACCTTTTTTAGCTGATTGGTCAACTGATACATCCAAGTGGATTGGGAACTGCACACCCTTAGCTTCCAATTCTTTCTTAGCTTCTGCAAACTTAGCCTTAGCCTTGTCAGGATTGTAGTATGGGTCTTGCGCATCTGCAAAGTTGATTCCTTGCCATTCTTGGCCATAGTTGACCATCTTTTCTGAAACAACATCTCCAAAGTCTTTCCCGTTGATACTTACAAATGTAGGAGGTACAACCAGGTTACGAATAATCTTCGTTGCTCCGTCTTCCCCTTGAGATTGAGCTCCATATGCTGTACGGTTATAAGCATAGTTGAAGGCTTGACGGAAGTTTTTATTCAGAACTGCTTCTTGAGTTGATTTCTTTTCGATATCTGAGGATTTAGACGTGAAGTTATAAGATTTTCTGTCCAAGTTGAAGTTCAAGTAATAAGAAGTTGCGGTTTGCATACTATAAATGATGTTATCTTTGTTCTTCTCTTTAATTCCTTCAAAGCTTGAGCTATTTGGATAGAGACGTGCGTAGCTGTAGACTCCTTCTACAAAGTTACGAGCTAGTGCATCTTGGTCACTACCATCATAATAGGCCAATTTCACATCATCTACAAAGACATTTTTTTCATCCCAGTAGTTGGGATTTTTCTTGAATTCGATAACAGATTTTGAAACAAAGGATTTCATCAAAAAAGGTCCATTGTACAAAATACTAGAAGGATCCACCTTACCAAAATCATCCCCTTTTGATTTCAGGAAATCTGCATTGACTGGGAAGAGAATGGTTGATGTTGTTTTAGAATTCCAATAAGATTCTGGTCGTGTCAAAGTGTACTGAACTGTTTGGTCGTCAATCGCCTTAACACCGACAGTTGAAAAGTCAGTTGTTTTCCCGTTGATATAGTCATCCAAACCTGCTACAGAATCTTGAACCAGGTACAAAGCTTCGGATTTTTTATCAGCAGCATATTTCAAACCAGTTACAAAATCTTGGGCAGTTACTGGAGCATATTCTTCACCTTCAGAGGTATACCACTTAGCATCTTTACGAAGTTTATAAGTGTATGTCAAACCGTCCTGAGAAACACTCCAATCCTCTGCTAAGGATGGAACGTAGTTACCGTATTGGTCATTTTCCATCAACCCATCTACCAAATTGGTAACGATGTCATTGGTTGTTGCACGGTTTTCTGCAAGATAGTTCAAACTAGACGGATCGCTTGGGTATACATAGTTGTAGACTTTAGAAGAGCTAGTTGAGTTACCACAAGCTCCCAAGAGCAAACCAGCAGTTAAGACGACGCCTGCTAGCGTCAGGTATTTTGCCTTAGACTTTTTCATATTCAGAACCTCCAAATTCAAATATTTGTATCATTATACAGCTATTGTTTTTTTTAGTCAAGCAATTTTATCTATTTTTTACCAAATTATAGATTTTTTTCTACTAATTTTATATTTTATCCTATTTTTTAAATAAAAAAATGAACAATTTAAACTTTTTCGGATAGAAAAGTTCAAATTATTCATTTTATTTATAAATCTTTATGATAGTTTTAAACGTGCCCGTAGACGATCTGCTTGAGCCTGTCCAATGACCTTATCTAAGAGTCGAATTCGAAGAGTCATGATACCGTAGAGGCCTCCACCTATAGTTCCGATTAGAAGCACGTAAAGGAAACTCCAGAAACGACCTGATGGTTGGAAGACAAAGCCAATCATCCATTGTAAGAATCCTACAAGGATAAACATAACTAGAGTCAAAATAGTAACTAAGATTGTTCTCTTCAGAATAATCTTTCGACGTGCACCTGTCACCTCACAGATATCTCGGTACATCAAGACATTTGGAATGATGAGACCAATTGTCGTTGAAATTAAAGGACCATAACTATGGAAAATCGCTATCGATGGTAATTGTAAAACAATCTTAGCAATTGAGCCATAAACAAAATACAAGACTGCTTTACGGTTACGGAACATAGCCTGAAGCATTGGTGACAAGACCATGTACAAACCTAGGATTGTTGACTGCAAGACTGCAAAGACAAACAAGCCCATAGCCAAACTATCTGGCTTACCGTAAAAGACTGTATAGAGAGGTTCACCAACCATGACTACTCCAACAGTTGCTGGAAGTAAGAATAAGAAGAGCATGGTGATACTATCTTGAACGAGACGAGAAGCCGCTGGCAAATCACCCTTGACATAGTTCTCTGTCAAGAGAGGTAGCCCAACGCTACCAATCGAAACTCCAACCGAAATCAAAATCATGGTGATTTTATTAGGATTGGCGGAGAAATAAGAAAACATGACAACCAAGTCTTCATTACTGTAGTTGGTAAACCACTTCATACTATTGATAAAGGTCATTTGGTCCAAGATTTGGAAAAGCTGAATAGCCGAACCAGTCAAGATAAACGGAATTGCTTCCTTAATCGTATCAACCAAAAGACTCTTACTGTCAATCTTATCTCGTGTTTCAAAAACTTTTTGGAGCAATCCTTCCTTATAAAGGAAATAAAGCAAGACTGCAAAACTAGCTACCATTCCCACAAAAGCTGCAAAGGTAGATTGGGTAACAGCTGATAGATAATCCTTTGAACCGAGCTTCATGATGATAAAGGTTGCTAAGAGCATCCAAATGACACGGATAACCTGCTCAGCAATTTGACTCATGGCATAAGGCTTGAGATTATTCATTCCTTGGAAAAATCCACGGATAACACTCATAGACGGGAAAATCAAGACTGCCCAAGCTAGACTCTGCATAATGGGGGTGAGTTCCTTACCGACACCCGAAAGATCCGCTAACCACGGAGCAAAGAGATACAAGATTAAAGCAAAGACCACACCAAGTCCTGTCATAAAGCCTAGGAAACTCCGAATCAGGGCAAAACTATGCTCTTCCTCATGCATGGTATTGTATTTAGCGACCTGCTTTGCGACCGCCACCGGGATACCTGCTGTTGAAATCAACAAGAACCAGGCGTAGATATTGTAGCCCATGGTGAAGAGGCCATTAGCCTTAGCTGCATAAGTCCCCATCCAGATATACCAAGGGATGATGTAGATGGCCCCGAGCAGGCGACTGATAAAGTTACTAGCCGTTAGCCAGGCAGTCCCTCGTAACATCTGGGCCTGCTGATGATTATTTTCGTTAGACATAACTTCCTCATTCAATTTTAATAACTAGGAAATGTTCCTTATCTTCCATTATAAACTTTTCCTTGTTACTTGTAAAATTCAGACTTTCGGTTTACAATAGAAAGTATGATAAAGATTGAAAACGTATTAGATATTTTAAAGAAAGATGATCTCTTCCGTGAGATTATTGACCAAGGACATTACCACTACAACTACAGCGATGTCGTTTTTGATAGCATCTGCTACGATAGCCGAAAAGCACAAAAAAATAGCCTCTTTTTTGTCAAAGGAGCAGCCTTCAAAAAAGAATTTCTACTTTCGGCAATTGAACAAGGACTTGGTTGGTATGTAGCGGAACAGGACTATGAAGTAGGTATTCCCGTTATTATCGTTAGCGATATTAAGAAAGCTATGAGTTTGATTGCCATGGAGTTTTATGGCAACCCTCAGGAGAAACTTAAAATCCTTGCTTTCACTGGCACTAAAGGAAAAACTACGGCAGCTTACTTCGCCTACAACATCTTAAGTCAAGAACATCGTCCAGCTATGTTATCAACCATGAATACGACCTTGGACGGCAAGACTTTCTTTAAATCTGCCCTGACTACTCCTGAGAGTATCGACCTCTTTGACATGATGGCCCAGGCTGTTGATAATGGAAGAACTCACCTTATCATGGAAGTATCCAGTCAAGCCTACTTGGTTAAACGAGTCTACGGACTGACCTTTGATGTCGGTGTCTTCCTCAACATTAGTCCTGACCATATTGGTCCTATTGAGCATCCAACCTTTGAAGACTACTTCTACCACAAGCGTCTCTTGATGAAAAATAGCCGAGCAGTTGTCATTAATAGCGATATGGACCACTTCTCTGTCTTAAAAGAGCAAGTTGAGAACCAAGAGCACGACTTCTACGGTAGCCAATCAAATAACCAGATTAAAAACTCCAAAGCCTTTAGCTTCTCAGCTACAGGTAAATTAGCTGGAGATTATGACATCCAGTTGATTGGGCACTTCAACCAAGAAAATGCAGTCGCTGCTGGACTTGCCTGCCTTCGTTTAGGTGCTAGTTTGGAAGACATCAAAAAAGGGATTGCTTCTACTCGCGTCCCTGGCCGTATGGAAGTTCTCACTCAGAAAAATGGCGCAAAAGTGTTCATTGACTACGCCCATAATGGTGATAGCTTGAAGAAATTGATCTCAGTCGTTGAAACACATCAGACTGGAAAGATTGCTCTAGTACTTGGTTCAACTGGAAACAAGGGAGAAAGCCGTCGCAAGGACTTTGGACTTCTCCTCAATCAACACCCCGAAATTCAAGTATTTCTAACAGCTGATGATCCAAACTACGAAGATCCTCTATCAATTGCTGATGAGATTAGTAGCTATATCAGCCATCCCGTTGAAAAAATTGCAGATCGTGAACAAGCCATCAAGGCTGCTATGGCTGTTACAAGTCAAGAACTGGACGCTGTGATTATCGCTGGTAAAGGAGCTGACTGCTATCAAATCATCCAAGGTAAGAAGGAAGACTATCCTGGAGATGCAGCAATCGCAGAACGTTATCTATAAGAACTTAAAGAAGGCTAGGAAATTTCCTAGCCTTCTTCTATTTTTTTATAAAGATTAATCTTTCTTTATCAAATTCTACAGCTAGCTCATATTTCCCCTCTTCATTTTGAATGATGTAGCCCAATAAGACTAAACTATCAACAAAGATATCTCGACGTTTCTGCATAAGCTGGTCTTTTTTGAGAAATTTGAGCAAGAATGTTGTTATATATTTGAGAGCATACTCAGGATTGACATCACCCAAAACAGCATAAAGAGCCTGCTGTTTTTCTGTCAAAGGATACTGGTGCTTAACCTTATAAAAATAATTAGACAAGGTCATCTTTTCCCTAGCAAAATCCGTATACTCTTCTAGGATTGCTGCATTGGTTTGATTGCGCAATTCAGTCTGAAATTCTTTCTCCAGGATTTCTTGATAGATTGGACTATCATCTCTCACAAAGACTTCTAGATCTAGTTCAAGAGATTCTGTAGATTCTAGAATGGGGAGATTGAGATAATACCGTTTGTTTTCTCTCAAAATTAAACCCGCTTTAATGTATTCCTCCAAATGCTTATCAACTGGAACCTCTGGAAACTGAGCCTTGATTTCGCGGAGTATAACATCATCATGCTTATCAAGATAGTTTACCAAATCTCTAAAGAATGGTTGACGCGTCAAGCGAGATGGATTAAAAATCTGAATCATGAAGATTCCTTTCTTTACAAACTAAAAGTGGTGATGCTGCTAATTGACTCGGATTAGTGCCAGGCTGATTCAAAGGTACAGCTAGTCCTAGTTCTCTATAATATTCTCTCCAGAAATCACTGATTTCCTCTACACCATCTCCAAATTTCATGGGAATGGTCTCAAAAATAGGGAGAATTTCTGCTACAAACTGGGAACAGTAATAACCATCTCCGTCGGGATAAAAAGAGAAATTGTAGGGAGACCCTAAAAGTCTCTCTGCCAGTTTTTTAACCTCTTTGAGATCCATTTTCGGATAGCGATAAAGGTCATATACTTTCTCAGCTTCAAAGAAATCTTCAGGGGACTGGGCAATGACTCCGCCTTCCGTAGTTGCATGATAGATGAAGCCGTCTAAAAAAATAGCCACATGGCTATAGTTGCCAGTAGATTCCTGGATGGCTTGTCCTATATCCGATTCATCTTTCACAAAGATTAAATCACCATTTTCTAACATGATCTCCTCCTAGCAAAAAAGGAGTCGAAACTCCTTTTTAATAATGGTTTTCCCCATCAATCATTAAGCATTAAAGCTTTCTGTCAATTGAGGCACCACTTGTTTCTTACGTGAAACAGCACCTGGAAGGAAGGCATGATTGTTTTCAAGTTTGAAGTTGAAAGCTGTTTCTACTTTGTCCATGTTGGCACCAAGGGCAAGAATTTCTGAGTTTGAGTTGACGATATCTGTAATCATCAAAACAAAGTCAGAGTATCCGTTGGCTGCATTTGCGGCTTGGATAGCTGCTTCGATTTCAGCTTGGCGTTCCAAAACTTCCGCAATATCAACTGTATTGACTTGAGCCACACGAACGTTATTTCCGTTGAGTTCAAAAGTTTTCGCATCGATGTCGATCAATTCTTCTGCTGATTTGCTTGCCAAGTTGGTACCAGCTTTGAGCATTGCAAGACCGTATTCTTCCAAGTTAACTCCAGCCAATTCAGCCAATTCAGGCGCAATCACCTTATCAGATGGGTGAGTTGTTGGAGATTTCAAAAGAAGGGTATCTGAAATCAAACCTGAAAGCATCAAACCTGCAATTTCTTTTGGAACAGTTACACCGTGTTCTTTGAACATACGGTATACGATAGAAGATGCTGATCCAACTGGCTCCAAACGCATGTAAAGTGGGCTTGCAGTTTCAAAGTTAGCTACACGGTGGTGATCCACAACACCGTAAACTTCTACTTCAGCGATATCTGAAACTGATTGTTGGAATTCATTGTGGTCAGTCAAGATAACTTGCTCTGCGCCCTCTGCTTTAGCAGAAGTGATAACACGCGGTGCTTCCACACCAAAATAGTTCAAGACAAAGGCTGTTTCTTCATTTGGAGTTCCAAGGGCAACAGCTTCCGTATCCAAACCGTAAGCTTCTTTTGCAAGGTAGGCAAAGGCTACAGATGACCCGATGGCATCTGAGTCTGGATTTTGGTGACCAAATACTAGAATCTTAGACATGATAATACCTCGTTTCTTTATTCTCTTTATTGTAGCATTTTTTTCAATTTTTGACAAAAGTAAGAGGAGTCAAAGGGCTCCCCACTACTCTGCAAAATGACCGAGTAAATTTTTTTCTTGGTTTTCAGATAAAAATCTTTCCTTTTGCTCTCTCTTCTTACGTTTGAGAAGGGCCTCAGCCGACATGGCTTCTTCCTTACTATCAAAACCTTGAGCATAGATGAGTTTTACTGGCAACCGAGCTCGTGTGTACTTTGCTCCCTTACCACTATTGTGAACGGCTATTCTTTTTTTGACATCCGTTGTATAACCAGTATAGTAGGAACCATCCCGACACTCAACTACATACATATAAGCTTTATGATCCATAATAGATTTCTTGAATTTCTGGAGTATAGGAACCATCATCATTATGAACAATGAGTGGTGGCAGAACCTTAAAACCACTAGTGGAGCCGTCCTTAATAGCCTCGATTAAAAGCATATTGGCTTCCTTCTCCCGTTTAGGGTAGACAAATTGCAGACGCTTTGGAGCCAAATTGTGTTGTTGAAGCGTGTCTAAAATATCTAACAATCGATCAGGACGATGGACCATGGCTAAACGCCCATTGGATTTGAGAATACTTTGGGCACTACGGCAGATTTCCTTGAGATTGGTCGTAATTTCGTGCCGAGCCAACAAGTAGTGCTCACTCTCGTTCAGATTAGAATTTGGGTCCACCTTAAAATAGGGAGGATTGCACAAAATCAAATCAACCTTACTCCCCTGAATGTAAGCAGGCATATTTTTCAAATCATCACAGATAACCTGCATCTGTTCTTCTAACCCATTTAATCGGACTGATCGTTCAGCCATATCTGCCAGGCGTTCCTGGATTTCAACAGATAGAATTTTCGCCTTAGTCCTGCTACTGGCAAAAAGTCCAACAGCTCCATTCCCAGCACAAAAATCCACAATTAAACCATTTTTTGGAAAACGAGGAAAGCGTGACAAAAGTACACTATCCACCGAATAGCTGAAAACCTCTCTATTTTGAATAATCTTGATATCTGTAGAAAAGAGCTGATTGATTCTCTCTCCTGATTTTAATAATTCTTCTACCATACTTCTATTATAACAAACTATATTAACATTTCAAGAGAGAAAAAATCAATTAAGACTTTTTCTTACTTAGATTAGAAATAGCTTCCTTGGTCCAGATAGGCATCATGCGCGCCAAAGGAGCAAAGCCGTATTTGATACGGTCACTTGAAAAACGTCTCCGTCTCGGTAACTGATGTTTCTCTTCTTCCAAAGTCCGAATAGAAAGACTTGCTTTACCTGTATATTCGTCCAAATCGACAACCTGAACTTGAACTTCTTCACCGATTTTCAGTACATCATAGATATTCTCAATAAATCCTGTACGAATTTCAGAAATATGAATCAAACCTGTGATACCAGTCTCTAGCTCCACAAAGACTCCATAAGACTGAATCCCTGTAATTCGCCCTGTTAGCTTATCACCTATTTTCATCTTAGTCCTCGATTTCAATCGTTTCGATGACGACATCTTCAACTGGCTTGTCCATCGCACCTGTTTCTACACCTGCAATTGCATCCAGAACTTCATAAGAAGCTTCATCTGCAATCTGTCCAAAAACTGTGTGACGACGATCAAGGTGAGGAGTTCCACCTTGTTCCGCATAAATTTCCGCAATTGGTTCTGGCCAACCACCACGAGCAATTTCTTTCTTAGAGTATGGCAAGTGTTGGTTTTGCACGATAAAGAACTGGCTACCGTTTGTATTTGGTCCAGCATTAGCCATAGAAAGGGCTCCGCGGATATTGTAAAGTTCCTCTGAAAATTCGTCTTCAAATGACTCACCATAGATAGATTCGCCACCCATACCAGTACCAGTTGGATCTCCACCTTGAATCATAAAGTCTTTGATAATACGGTGGAAAATGACCCCATCATAGTAACCATCTTTTGACAGAGCGATAAAGTTGGCTACTGTTTTTGGTGCATGTTCAGGAAAAAGCTTAATACGCATATCTCCATGATTTGTTTTAATAGTCGCAATCGGACCTTCTACTGCTTCAATGTCTACTTGCGGAAAATGTAATTCTTTTTCTACCATACCAAATCCTTCTAAGGCATCGAAAATGCCATCTTCTTCTAATGTTTTTGTAATATAATCTGCTTTTTCTTTGATTTTGTCATGAGAAATGCCCATAGCAATGCTAATACCTGCATAATCAAAGAGTTCTAAATCGTTAAGACCATCTCCAAAGACCATTACGTTCTCAGGTTTAAGACCTAAATGTTCTACAACTTTTGCTACACCAGCTGCTTTTGAACCTGAAATCGGCACAATATCTGACGAATGTTCATGCCAACGTACCATACGCAAAGTCGATGCTAAACTTTCAGGCAAAGTCAGGTCATCTCCCTGATCCTCAAAAGTCCACATCTGATAGATGTCTTCTTTTTCATAAAAATCAGGATCAACATCCAAGTCAGGATAAATTGGATCAATGGCCTCACTAATCAACTCAGTTCTAGTAGAGAGTTTAGCAGTATGACTAGCAACTAAACCATAGTCAATCCCAACTTCCTTGGTCCAAGCAATATAGGTTTCAACCTTATCTTTAGAGATTTTGTTACTATCAATCACATTGCCTTTTTTATCCTCAATATAGGCACCATTCAGAGTAACAAAAAAGTCAGGTTTAAGTTCGCGAATTTCTGGCACGACACCGAAAATCCCACGACCAGTCGCAATCCCAGTCAAAATACCTTTTTCACGTAATTGTTGAAATACTGTTGGAATTGAGGTTGGGATAAAACCAGTCTTTGAGTTTCGCAAAGTATCATCAATATCAAAAAAAATAATCTTTATCTTTTTTGCCTTATATCTTAATTTCGCATCCATCTCATTACCTCCTTCAATTCACTCTTTCCATTATACCATAAAGTAGAGAAATCCCACATCCCCAATAAAATCCTTGTCTCTTATCCGAATTCCTTTACTAGATACAAAACCAAATCATCATTATTTTGGCTAGTTGCATTCATTTCCAAGGGTTGATTTCGATACCAGACACCTGTCCCATCTGGAATGTAGCCCCGTCTGATATACAATCTCTGGTCAGGGCCATAGCCTAAGTGCAAACCTACACCAAGAGTGACCTTATTCGAAACAAACTTGACTCGTTTTTCTGCTTCTTCTAGCAGTTGATTCCCAATCCCTTGATTTCGAAAAGGCTCAAACACATTAAAATCTGATAATTCTGGATAGACTTCTGCAAAAGGACCATGTTTAGCAGAGGGCAAAATGGCAATGTAGCCCGCTACAGCACCATCAATCTCTGCAACTAAGACTTCTCTCTCCCCACTTTCCTGTTCCAGAAAATATCTAGCCAAAATTTCCTCTCTTCCAGGCCAACCTTGATTCATAAATCCATGAGATAAGGATTCAATATCAGACTTAATCATATTTCTAATCGTACAATTCATCTTTGACTTACCCACCTTTACTCTTTCTATTACCATTATAGCACGCCAAGATCAGAAAAAAACTATCTCGTGAAAAAGAGATCCACTGGACCCAAACTCGTTCTTTCATTTCAAAACTCGTGAAAAAGAGGACCACTCGGGGTCTGAAAAAGAGGTCCACCCGGACCTCTTTTTTAATCTTCGTTTACGAAAGGCATCAAAGCCATTACGCGAGCGCGTTTGATAGCTGTTGTTACTTTACGTTGGTTTTTAGCTGAAGTTCCTGTTACACGACGAGGAAGGATTTTCCCACGTTCTGAAACGAAACGGCTAAGAAGCTCAGTATCTTTGTAATCAACATATTCAATTTTGTTTGCTGCGATGTAATCAACTTTTTTACGGCGTTTGAATCCGCCACGACGTTGTTGAGCCATGTTTTTTTCTCCTTTATAGTATTAATTGTCCATTAGAATGGTAAATCATCATCTGAAATATCCAAAGGATTCGTTGTTCCGAATGGATTTTCATCACGTGAAAAGTCAGGTACTGATTGAGTAGGTGCTGAATAATTTGAACTTGGTGCTGAATAAGCTCCACCAGTATGTCCTTCACGCACACTACGGCTTTCCAACATTTGGAAATTCTCAGCCACGACTTCCGTCACGTAGACACGTTGTCCTTGCTGGTTATCGTAACTACGAGTCTGAATACGACCTGTCACCCCGATAAGTGAGCCTTTTTTAGCCCAATTAGCAAGATTCTCAGCCTGTTGGCGCCACATAACGACATTGATAAAATCAGCCTCACGTTCGCCATTTTGACTCTTAAATGTACGGTTTACTGCAAGAGTAAAAGTCGCAACTGCTACATTTGATGGGGTATAACGCAACTCAGCGTCACGAGTCATACGCCCTACAAGTACAACATTGTTAATCATAATCTACCTTCTTACGCGTCAGTTTTGACGATCATGTGACGAAGAATGTCAGCGTTGATTTTTGAAAGACGGTCAAACTCTTTAAGAGCTGCATCATCGTTTGCTTCAACGTTAACGATGTGGTAAAGTCCTTCGCGGAAATCTTGGATTTCGTATGCAAGACGACGTTTTTCCCATGTTTTTGATTCAACAACAGTTGCACCGTTGTCAGTCAAGATAGAGTCAAAACGTGCTACCAAAGCGTTTTTCGCTTCTTCTTCAATGTTTGGACGAATGATATAAAGAATTTCGTATTTAGCCATTGATATGTTCCTCCTTTTGGTCTAATGACCCCAAGACATTGCAAGGGGTAAGTGAGGTTTGCTCACAGTAAATTATTATACTAGAAAAAAATTTTTTTAGCAAGTAAAAACTGCTTCTATTTTATTTTTTACAGTTTTTTTGCTAAAGTTTGTGTAATTTCTTCAACCTGAATATTCTCAGATTCAAATTTCTGTTTAAAGGTAGCTAGATCAACCGTTCCCTCAATTTGAACTTCGATAACAATCTTACCATCTTTACGTGGAATATTAACAGTATGAGAAATATTTAGATTTTCCTCAACGATTAAAGAAACAATCTTACCAAGTACCCCAACTTCATTTTCTGTGATAAAACGAACACGGATTCCCTCTTCGCCATAACCAGAAATTTCAAGAAATGCTCTGAATACATCACGGTCAGTAATGACACCATAGACTTGCCCATTATCAATAACTGGCAAGATGCCAATCTTATTTTTCAGCATAAGGTAGGTTGCATCTTCCAAACTTGCATAACCTGAGACAGTTACAACATCACGAATCATGACGTCTTTGACTTTTGTTTTATTGAGCAAGTAATTCATCTCGAAGATTGAAAGACTCGTTGCTTTTGATGGACTGGCTTCAGCAATTGTTCCTTCTGTTACTAGACCAACTAATTTATCATTTTCAATAACAGGAAGACGATGCAAACCTTGTTCGCGCATCAAATCTGCTGCATGTGCTACAGTCGTATCTGGGCTAATATATACGACCTTTCGTGTCATAAAATCTTTAACTGCCATAGGAACTCTCCTTTATGTTTATAGCTTTATTATACACTTTTTACGAAAATCAATCAAACGCTTTCATCTCTTTTTCAAGATTCTGAAAACTCTGAAATACTATAAAAAGAGCCCTAGATTAGAGCCCTCAATCTTATGATTATGTAATTTGTTTGGTAATCTTTCCCGCGCACTAACACAATCCACTGGTTCTGATGATTGCCAAGCAATCTCTATCCGCCGACTAAAAAGGTCCCACGGACTAATGTGGATTGCTGGCGCAATCCTTATTCGCAACCTAAACTAGTCTCCCAGACTATGCGAAGATTACTACGTAATCCTTATCCGCCGACTAAAAAGGTCCCCCAGACCTTTTTAGCCACCTAGATATGCTTTTCTGACTTCGTCTGATGCTGCGAGTTCTTTACCTGTTCCTGAAAGAACGATTTTACCTGTTTCAAGAACATAGCCTCGATCTGCGATGGCTAGTGCTTTATTGGCATTTTGCTCGATCAAAAGAACAGTTGTACCTTGTTTTTGAATATCTTGGATGATATCAAAAATTTCTTGGATGAAAATTGGTGCAAGCCCCATTGATGGTTCATCTAAGAGAAGAAGTTTAGGCGTTGACATAAGCGCACGTCCCATAGCAAGCATCTGTTGCTCACCACCAGAAAGGGTAGCTGCATCTTGGTTTTTACGTTCTTCCAAACGCGGGAAACGTGAAAATACTTTTTTCAGATTTGCTTGATTTTCTTCACGATTTTTCTTAAGGAAGGCTCCCATTTCCAAGTTTTCCATAACTGTCAAACCAGGGAAGACGTGACGTCCTTCTGGTACTTGAGAAAGTCCTGATGCCACAATTTTTTGTGCGGGCATCTTTTGGATTTCTTGTCCTAAAAATTCAATCCGACCAGAACTTGGACGAACAAGGCCTGATAAGGTACGAAGGATGGTTGTTTTACCAGCACCGTTTGCACCGATAAGGGAAACAACTTCTCCTTCATTTACTTCAAAGCTCACATCACGTACAGCTTGAATCATACCATAGTGTACTGAGAGGTTTTCAACTTTTAACATAGACATTAGGCTTCACCTCCAAGATAAGCTTCGATAACACGTTTATTACTCTTGATTTCATCTGGTGTCCCGTGAGCAATCAAACGACCGTACTCAAGAACATAGATACGCTCCGTAACTTCCATAACCAAGTTCATATCATGTTCAATCAGCATAATAGTAATCTTGAATTCATCCTTGATGCGACGAATCAACTCAGTCAATTCTGCAGTTTCTTGTGGATTCATACCCGCTGCAGGCTCATCCAAGAAAAGGATTTTAGGTTCTGTAGCAAGGGCACGCACAATCTCTAAGCGACGTTGTTGACCATAGGCTAAATTTTTAGCGAGAGTTTCAGCATCTCCATCCAAATCAAAGATTTTTAGTAATTCTAAGGCTTTAGCTTTCAATTCTTTTTCATTCTTATAAAAAGCTGGTAAGCGCAAGAAACTTGCAAAAACATGTTGTTTATGATGATTACTAAATGCAATCAGAACGTTATCCAAAACTGTCAAGTCTTTAAAAAGGCGGATATTTTGGAAAGTACGCCCTAAACCAAGAGATGCGATTTTATAGGGTTGCTTGCCATTTAACAAGTGACCATCCAAGGTTACTGTCCCTTCGCTTGGTTCATAAACACCTGTCAACAAGTTGAAGAGAGTTGTTTTCCCAGCACCATTCGGTCCAATCAAACCAACAAGTTCACCTTCGTTCAATTCGAGAGTGACGTCCCCAACAGCTGTCAGACCACCAAAATGTTTGGTTAAATTTTTTACTTCAAGTAATGCCATTAGTTTTGTCCCTCCTTCTTACCTTTTTTAAAGAGACGTGATAGGCTCAATTCCCATGTCCCAAGAAGACCACCTGGTCTGAAGATCATAACGAGTACTAAGGCCAAAGCATAGATAATCATACGAACGCTAGCCACGTCTTGAAGGAGCATGTTCAAGATTCCAAGCACGATGGCAGCAACAATTGCCCCTGTAATGGAACCTAAACCACCAAATACAACGATAATCAAGACATTGATAGAGTTGATAAACGTATAATCTTTTGGTACGACTGATCCGATAAATCCTGACTGAAGAGTACCAGCGATACTTGCAGTAACAGCACCAAAAACAAAAGCGATGATTTTAATTTTTGTAGTATTTACCCCTACTGACTCAGCAGCAATCTCATCTTCACGAACAGATAAAGTTAATCGCCCGATAGGACTACGAAGGAAATTGAGAGTAGCAATCGTTGTAATCACGGCAAAGAAGTATACCATTTGCCAGTTAGTAAAGCTCGGAATACCTAGAATACCTGCTGCACCATTAGTAATATCTCCACCGTTGACAATAAAGATACGAATAATTTCAGCAACACCGAGGGTTGCTACTGCAAGATAGTCCCCTTTCAAACGAAGAGTTGGAATCCCAACGACTAAAGCCACTAATCCTGAGATAAGTGCTCCAAGAAGCATAGCTCCAAAGAAGGCTCCATAGGTTGGAGATTTAGAACCAATAATTGCAGCCGCATAGGCACCAATAGCCATAAATCCTGCGTGCCCTAGAGAAAATTGTCCAGAAAAACCTACGATAAGGTTAAGACCAACTGCAAGTATGATGTTAATCCCAATTTGCTCTAAAATTTGAATATAAAAGAGATTGAGCACTCCAGCTGAAACAAGTACGCTGATTAAGCCATAGCCTGCTAATAAAAGGAGCAACCATAAAATATTAACTTTTAAATTTTCTTTCATTGTTTACACCTTCTCTTTCACATTCTTACCGAGGATACCAGCTGGACGTACAATCAAGATTAAGAGCAAGATTCCATACACGATAGCATCACGGAAATCTGACATTCCGAAGGCGGTAGCAAATGTTTCTAAAAGACCAATAACAAAGCCACCCAGAGCCGCACCAGGGATGATTCCGATGCCACCTAGAACGGCAGCCACGAATGATTTAATACCTGGAGTCATCCCCATCAATGGTTCAAGAGAGTTATAGTAAAGTGCAATCAAGACACCCGCTGCACCAGCTAGGGCTGAACCCAAAGCGAATGTAAAGCTGATAGTACGGTTTACATTGATTCCCATCAACTGAGCAGCATCACTATCTACAGATACAGCACGCATGGCTTTCCCCATTTTTGTTTTTTGTACAATAAGTTGTAGAAGAACCATCAAAACAAGTGAGACAGTCAAAATCAACAATTGAATATTGGTCAGACTGATTGGACCTAAGTCATAACGCACTGTTTGGATTGCTTGAGGAAAGGCACGTGTGTTGGCTCCGACTAGATAAACCATCCCATACTCAAGTAAGAAGGAAACCCCAATCGCTGTAATCAATACGGAGATACGAGTTGAATGACGTAATGGGCGGTAAGCTAGAAACTCAATGATAACACCAAGAATTGCTGTGCCTGCCATTGATAAAATCAAGGCAACAAAGAAATTTAATTGCAAGGAATTAATCAAAAAATAACCCATGAAAGCACCTATCATATAGATATCACCGTGGGCAAAGTTAATCAGCTTGATAATTCCATAAACCATAGTATAACCTAGGGCTAGCAGCGCATAGACACTACCCAAGATTAAACCATTTACAAGTTGTTGAAGCATATGGTTCACTCTTTCTAATTTATATTTTTAGAATTTTATAAAAAAATAATCCTTTCATAAACACCGAAACAGGGAGTGAGTAGAAGCTCATTCCCCATTTACGATATCTACTAGATTAAGGTTTAACCGACTCAACTGACTCAACTTTACCATCTTTTAAGCCAATCATAAGTGCAGATTTAACCGGATTATGGTCTTTGTCAATAGACATTGTACCAGTAACACCTTCCAAGTCTTTCAACTTCGCAAGGTTGTCTTTCAATTCGACAGAGTTCTTAGCACCTTTAGATGCTTCCGAAATCATGTAAACTGAATCATATGCCAAGGCTGCAAACATTGAAGGTTCTTCGTTGTATTTCGCTTTATAAGCTTCTACGAATTTCTTGGCTTTATCAGTCATTTCACCTTCAGTAGAGAATCCAGTTACGTAGTAGATGTCTGTAGCTGCAGCAGGTGTTGCTTGTTCAACGAATTTAGCATCACTAAATCCATCACCACCGATGATTGGTTGTTTGATTCCCATACCACGTGCTTGGTTTACAATTTTACCAGTTTCAGTGTAGTACCCTGGAAGGACAATGGCATCGAAGTCTTTATCTTTGATTTTTGTAAGTGCGGCTTGGAAATCTGTATCCTTAGATTGGAACGTTTCTGTCGCTACAATTTCACCTTTATAAGATTTCTTGAAGGCTTCAGCAATCCCTTTAGCATAGTCAGATGAGTTATCGTAGTATAGAACGACTTTCTTCGCTTTCAAGTTATCAGTTGTGTATTTAGCAATGATTTGTCCTTGGAAGCTATCGATGAAGGTTGCACGGAAAAGGTAATCTTGACCTTTTGTCAAATCATCTTGAGTTGCTGATGGGGTTACCAATGGTACACCTGCTTTACCAGCATTGGCAACCGCTGCGGCAGTGGCACCTGAAGTTGCAGGTCCTACAAGAGCGTTCACTTTTGATTGGGTAACAAGGTTTGTTGTAACGGTAGCCGCTTCAGCTGTCTCAGATTTGTTATCTTTGTCTACAACTTCGATTTGTTTTCCATCGATACCACCAGCTGCGTTGATTTCATCAACGGCCAATTGAGCACCTTTTTGTTCAGCGCTACCGTAGGCTGCTACTTCACCAGTTTTTTCAAAATTAAAACCGATTTTTAGTTCTTTGTCGATTTCGTTACCAGCAGCGTTTGACGCTCCAGACTTCACTTCTCCGCAGGCTGCAAGAAGTGCTACACTTGCAAGCGCCACAAACGATAGGGCAAATTTTTTCTTCATCTTTTTGTCTCCTTATTTCTTAAATAAATAGCATGTTAAGAATATACCGAATTATCAGAAAATTGTCAACACATTTATCTAAAATTTTACATGATAACGTTTTCGTTATTTCTGTAGAGACTACCAACAAAGGGAGTTTCCAATTCTTGGATATGACATTGTCTCACTTTTTTGACAAATTTCTCTTTTCCTAAACGGCTAACCAGTTCTTCCACTTCTTCTGTTGGAACATAAAGTTGCAGATAACGGTGTTTTTTAGAGTGGTAACAAATATCACCATAATTATCGAGTTTTTTTGCATCACGATTATAGTATAGGTAGATAATCAGACCAGACCGATTCTCTTTTTGAAACATATTACAACTTCCTTCTAACAATCTTCTTACTATTATATCAAAAAAAGCAAACTCAGTCGAGTTTGCTTCAAAAGATTAATTCAAAGAATTATTAGCCATGATTTCATCAATGAAACCATATTCAAGTGTTTCTTGAGCGCTCATCCAGTAATCACGTTCAGCATCTGCATGGATTTGCTCAACTGATTTACCAGAATTATCTGCAAGAATTTGCTCCAAAGACTTACGAGTTTTAAGCAAGTGCTCAGCCGCAATAGCCATATCTGTCTGTTGCGTACCACCACCAGTACCACCCATCGGTTGGTGAATCATGTACTCTGCATTTGGAAGCATGAAGCGTTTGCCCTTAGCACCACTTGATGCGATAATAGTTCCCATTGAGGCAGCCATACCCATAACAATCGTTTGTACGTCTGCTTTGATGAAATTCATAGTATCTACAATTGCCAAACCAGCTGAAACTGATCCACCTGGTGTATTAACATAGAGGTAGATATCTTTAGTGCTGTCTTGAGCATCCAAGAAGAGCAACTGAGCAATAACTGAGTTTGCCATATTGTCTTCAACTGGACCTGTCAGCATGATGATGCGGTCTTTCAAAAGACGAGAGTAGATATCGTAGGAACGTTCCCCACGACTTGTTTGTTCAATTACTACAGGAATCATTGATTTCTCCTTTTAACTTTTATTTTTGTTAGTCACATGACTGAAGTTATGACTATTATAATACCTTGGTCAAAAAAGGTCAAATTTTTGATATATTTTCATATATACTTTTAAATTAAGTGATGAAAATTACTTTTTCCAATTAGAAGGAGAAAAACCTACATACTTAGTTCCCTTGTATTCTAAATGCTCCAATTTCCCAATAACATCCTGCTCATTTTTAGTCACAGTACATCGAAAGCGGATTTCTTTGCCACTTAATAAATCATCTATTTCTTGTTCAGAAAATTCATGATTACACCATTTATGTTTAAAACGAACTTTCTTCCCATTCCAAACACCAACGACATAATGGCCATTATTACTACGTTGCCATTCATCTGATTCATCTAGATAATCATCCATGGCTTCATTAACTAAATCATCGTAAGACTCGGCGATATTCTCTTCTACACCTAAAATCTCTTCCCAATCGATTCCCATGTCAAATTTCTCTATTCTTTATTCTTATTTAGTACCGAACAAGCGGTCTCCTGCGTCACCAAGACCTGGAACGATATAGCCATGTTCGTTCAAACGTTCATCCAAAGCTGCTGTAAAGATTTCTACATCTGGGTGAGCTTCTTGAAGAGCTTTTACACCTTCTGGAGCAGATACAAGGCAGACAAATTTGATGTTTGATGCTCCACGTTTTTTGAGGGAATCAACAGCCAAGATTGCAGAACCACCTGTTGCAAGCATAGGGTCAACCACAAAAATTTGACGTTGGTCGATATCTTCAGGTAATTTTACCAAGTATTCTACTGGTTGAAGAGTTTCTTCGTCACGGTACATACCAATATGTCCAACTTTGGCTGCTGGAACCAAGCTCAATAGCCCATCGACCATCCCGATACCTGCACGCAAGATTGGAACAATTGCCAATTTTTTACCAGCCAATTGTTTTTGGACTGTTTTTGTGATAGGTGTTTCGATTTCAACGTCTTCAAGCGGAAGATCACGAAGTACTTCATATCCCATCAACATAGCAATTTCATCTACTAACTCACGAAAAGCTTTTGTAGAAGTGTCTGTACGACGCAAGATTGACAATTTGTGTTGAATGAGTGGATGATTAATGACTTCAAGTTTTCCCATTTTCTGAATTCCTTCTTTCAATTTATTCTTCTTATTATATCAAAAAATGGTTTAAAAATCCTTCTAAACCATCTTTTTTTTTAATTTTTAAATCAAGTTAGCTTCTTGAAGAGCTGCTTGTACTGTCTCAAGCGGTAAGTGGGTCAACTCAGTCCCTTTTTCACGATAGAGATACTGGGCGTAGTCGTCCATACGGTACTGGTTAATATAAACGACACGCTCACATCCTACCTGAAGCAATTGCTTGGTGCAGTTGAGACAAGGAAAATGAGTAACGTAAGCTGTAAATCCTTTTGGAACGCCACGCTCTGCCCCTTGTAAAATAGCATTAACCTCAGCATGAAGAGTGCGGACACAGTGGCCCTCAATCACCAAACAGTCATGGTCAATACAGTGCTCCGTTCCTGATACAGAGCCATTATAACCTGTTGAAATAACCTTATTATCCTTGACTAAAACAGCTCCTACCTTGGCGCGTTTACAGGTTGAACGATTGGCAATCAATAGGGCTTGAGCAGCAAAATACTCATCCCAAGCCAGTCTTTTTTCTGTCATAACTTCTCTCCTCCTGATCTATTTTTTGAAAAATGGTAGGCGTAAATCTGCGATTTTTTCAGCAGGAACCTTCATTCCATCCTTGATCCATTTAAGCAAAACTGATACGATGGCAGAACTCCAAAAAGAATGCAGGTAAGAGCTGACTCCTTTTGATTTTCCATAGTATTTTTCTAAAAACTCTTGCATGGCTTGCACAAAGATTTTTTCCAAGTGGTAGTCCAAGGCAAGCTGAATAACCTTAGCCTCTTTCTTGGCTTCTCTAAAGAGGCGAACCCAAACCAGATAGAGGTCCGTTTTAACATCGTAATGGCTCAATTGCTCCATAATGTTATGGACGCTTCGTTTAAAGACACTTTCTAAGATCTCTTCTTTGGAGTCATAGTTTCGATAAAAGGCTGCACGGGAAACACCAGCACGTTTGACCAACTCAGAAATGCTAATCTTTGTCAATTCCTTTTTCTCCAAGAGTTGCAAGAGAGCTGTTTCGATAGCTTCTCTGGTCAGTAAATTGGATTCTTGATTGGATTTTCTGAGATTTTCAAGTGAATTTTCAGAAATTCTTCGTTCGGCCATAACACTTCCTTTCTACTTGTGACGACAGAGCAATGAGACTTTTGTTTTAAGCACTTTCATGATATAATTGTAGAAAAAGACAGAACCTTTGTCAATGTATAAGTGATAAAGATGGAGAATTTCTATGACTTGGAAGATTGTAGCTGACTCTGGTTGTGATTATCGTCAATTACCTACTCCTGCGATTGACACTGAATTTGTAAGTGTTCCTTTAACTATCCAGATTGAAGATCAAGTCTTTATCGATGATGCTAGCCTTGATATTGACCAGATGATGGAAGCGATGTACGCTTGTCCACACGCTTCTAAATCAGCTTGTCCTAGTCCGGACGACTATATTCGTTCTTTCGAAGGTGCTAAAAATATTTTTGTAGTAACCATTACGGGGACTCTTTCTGGTAGTTATAATAGTGCACGTCTGGCAAAAAATATTTACCTAGAAGAACATCCTGACACCAACATCCATATCATTGATAGCCTATCTGCTGGTGGTCAAGTTGACCTTTTTGTTGAAAAAATCAACGAACTGATCGATCAAGGTCTATCATTCGAGGAAGTTGTGGAAGCTATCACTGCTTATCAAGTAAAAACCAAACTTCTTTTTGTTCTTGCTAAGGTGGATAATTTGGTTAAGAATGGTCGCTTGAGTAAACTGATCGGTACAGTTGTTGGGCTCCTCAATATTCGTATGGTTGGGGAAGCAAGTGAAACTGGAACCTTGGAACTCCTCCAAAAGGCTCGTGGTGCTAAAAAATCTCTTCAAGCTGCCTATGAAGAGTTAATCAAAGCTGGCTATGCTGGTGGACGTATCGTCATGGCTCACCGCAGTAATGATAAATTCTGCCAACAGCTCTCAGAGCTCTTACGTGAAAAATTTCCACAAGCTGAAATCAAGATTATCCCAACCTCTGGACTCTGCAGTTTTTATGCAGAAGAGGGTGGACTCCTCATGGGATATGAAATTGACTAATTTATATAAGACAGAGGTCGGGATTCAATGTCCCGACCTCAATTTTTATCAGCAATTATCTTTTCTACTGTAGCTGAGTAGACTTTTGTACTGACAATTTCATCTTGTCAATACATAAGTTTGAAGAAGCCACCGGTTTGATAAAGATTCACGGGACTAGGTACTATCATGCAAAACTTGATCTACCGATTTCTGTCCCTCCGTCTTTTTTATGGTACAATACTCTTATGAAACATTTTGATACTATTGTAATCGGGGGAGGCCCGGCTGGTATGATGGCTACGATTTCAAGTAGCTTTTATGGGCAGAAAACCCTTCTCATCGAAAAAAATCGAAAACTCGGAAAAAAATTAGCTGGTACTGGTGGTGGGCGCTGCAACGTGACCAACAATGGATCTCTAGATGACCTATTAGCTGGCATCCCTGGAAATGGCCGCTTTCTATACAGTGTCTTTTCCCAGTTTGACAACCATGATATCATCAACTTTTTTACTGAAAATGGCGTAAAACTCAAGGTCGAAGACCATGGCCGCGTCTTTCCAGCCAGTGACAAATCTCGGACCATAATTGAAGCTTTGGAAAAGAAAATTATTGAACTTGGTGGGCAAATTGCTACTCAAACAGAAATTGTTTCAGTTAAAAAGATAGACGACCAGTTTATCCTGAAATCACCAGACCAGACCTTTACTTGTGATAAACTCATCGTCACAACTGGTGGAAAATCCTATCCTTCTACTGGCTCTACTGGTTTTGGTCATGAGATTGCTCGCCATTTCAAACACACCATTACCGAGCTTGAGGCTGCTGAAAGTCCATTGTTGACTGATTTCCCGCATAAGGCCTTGCAGGGAATTTCCCTAGACGATGTGACCCTAAGCTATGGCAAGCATGTCATCACTCATGACCTGCTCTTTACCCACTTTGGTTTATCAGGTCCTGCTGCGCTACGCATGTCTAGCTTTGTCAAGGGTGGGGAAATTCTCTCTCTAGATGTCTTGCCACAACTTTCAGAAGGTGACTTAGTTGACTTTTTAGAAGAGAACCGTGAAAAATCCTTGAAAAATGCCTTAAAAGCTTTACTCCCTGAACGCTTGGCAGAATTTTTTGTCCAAGGATATCCTGAAAAAGTCAAACAACTAACTGAAAGAGAACGCGATCAACTTCTCCAGTCTATCAAGGCACTCAAAATCCCTGTGACAGGAAAAATGTCCTTGGCTAAATCCTTTGTTACCAAAGGAGGTGTTAGTCTCAAGGAAATCAATCCTAAAACGCTGGAAAGCAAACTGGTTCCTGGCCTTCACTTTGCAGGAGAGGTCCTAGATATCAACGCCCATACGGGTGGCTTTAACATCACTTCTGCCCTCTGCACTGGCTGGGTGGCAGGCTCAAACTTAATCTATAAATGATTTAGTATCTAAGGATGTTAGATAAGAAAGGAACTACTTTGGAACATATTATCTTACTAAGGGGAGTTACTCCTAATGGAAAAAATGCTATCCCTAAAATGTCTTATCTAGTAGATATCTTGATAGAGGCTGATTTTCAACAAGTTCGAACCTATATTCAAAGTGGGAATATCATTCTTGAAAGTAACTTATCTCTGGAAGAAATACGAGAACAGGTTCACACTCTAATAAAGGAAAAAATTGGTGCTGATTTAAAAATGGTAATCAAGAACAAAAATGATTTTGCAAAAATTGTCCAAGAAAACCCATTTGGAAAACACTATCTTTTTGACCGAATACATGTGATCCTTTTTCAAAATGATATCCAAAGTCTACCATTAGAAAAATTGGATAGTGACTATGGTGAAGAAGAGATTTGTATCGGCAACCATTGTCTTTACCTCTATCTCCCTAGAACTGCAAAACGAAAAAAACTTAATACCAACTATCTTGAAAAGCTGTTCGGCGTTGATCTGACCATGCGAAAGTTAAACGTGGTAGAAAAATTACTAACAAAATAGGAAAAATAATATGAGCAGAAGAGAATCAGTCGAATTTGTCAACATGTGCTTGATTAAAAATGGGGACAAGGTCCTAGTTCAAGACCGAGTTAGTCCTAACTGGCCTGGCATTACTTTTCCTGGTGGCCATGTTGAACGTGGCGAATCCTTTGTCGATGCTGTCATTCGCGAAGTGAAGGAAGAAACTGGTCTGACCATTTCTAAGCCTCAACTCTGTGGTATCAAAGATTGGTATGATGACGAGGACTATCGTTATGTTGTCCACTTTTACAAAACAGAACACTTTACTGGTGAGCTCCAATCTTCAGACGAAGGAAATGTCTGGTGGGAGGATTTTGAAAATCTACCTCATCTAAAATTAGCTACTGAGGATATGTCTGACATGCTTCGTGTTTTTCTAGAAGAGGACCTCAGTGAATTCTTTTACTATAAGGATGGAGAAGACTGGTCTTACCAACTCAAATAACAGTAAATCGGCAGAGGTCACTCCGCCGATTTTTATTTTGTCTGAGCTCTAACATAGTGAGCAATGACATCTGATGTGTACTGAGCTGTCCCTGGGCCAAATTTGTCAATATTTTCCTTAAACTCTGGATTATAGACATAGCCTTTTCCGATATGACCGAAGACTTCCATAGAACAGTCAAATCCATAAGTACGAATAGCTTGCAAGAGCTTGGCTGCTTCCTCTTGGTTTTCAGATGCTGTTATCAGCAGACCAGATTGTAGATTTTGTGCCAAGGCTTGAAAGATTTGATTAAAGGCTGTTGTAGCCTCATCCTCTCGTCCTTTTTGACGCTCTAGAGCCTGGTCCATGACTTCCTGGCCATATTTCTCTACTGCCTCTTGGTGGTATTTTTGATTGTCTTGATAGCTAAATCCAGTGAATTTTTCTTGAATGGTCATTTTTATTTCTCCTTTTTGTTCTTGAATGGTTTTTTGTAAGGTTGAAATTAAGGTATCCAGATGTTGTCTTTCTCGAGTCAGGTAATCCAACTGTCTCGTCAAATGTGGTAACAAGTCCGTCTTTTCTTCCTTCAATAGCTCTGCTATTTTTTCTAAAGAAAAGCCTAGATACTTGTAATAAAGGATAACCTGAAGTCGTTCTAAATCTTCTTGACTGTAGGTTCGATAGCCGTTTTCTGACTTTAATGGAACCAAAAGTCCAATCTTGTCATAATGGTAGAGGGTCTTGACGGAGACACCTGAAAGTTGCGCAGCTTCTTTGATATGGTACATGATTTCCTCCTCACATAAATAGTATATACCCTCCCCTTTGAGGAGAGTCAAGTATTTTATCATATTTTTTATAAAAACATGAAAATCGCTTTCTTGACAGACTTGAAAAATCATGATAGGATAATCAAGTCTATCAATCAAAGAATAAGCTCAAAAGAGCAATTGAGAGAAGGCTATTTGACAACTCAAGTAGCCTTTTATTATTTAGAAATAGATTGGAGTTTAACAATGTCTGAAAAATCGCAATGGGGCTCAAAACTGGGCTTTATCCTTGCATCTGCAGGTTCTGCTATTGGTCTTGGGGCCGTTTGGAAGTTCCCTTATATGACCGCTGCCAATGGTGGGGGAGGTTTCTTACTGGTCTTTCTTATCTCGACAATTTTAATTGGTTTCCCTCTTCTACTGGCTGAGTTTGCCCTTGGTCGAAGCGCTGGCGTGTCAGCAATCAAAACCTTTGGCAAGCTTGGAAACAATCAAAAGTACAACTTTATTGGTTGGATTGGTGCCTTTGCTCTTTTCATCCTTCTCTCCTTTTATAGTGTCATTGGGGGTTGGATTCTGGTATACCTTGGTATCGAGATTGGAAGATTATTCCACCTAATCGGAAATGGAGATTATGCCCAGCAATTCTCTTCCATCATTTCTAATCCAGTTATTGCTTTAGGAGCTCAAGCAGCCTTTATCTTCTTGAACATTTTCATTGTTTCACACGGCGTTCAAAAAGGGATTGAAAGAGCATCTAAGGTTATGATGCCCCTACTTTTTATCATCTTTATTGTTATTATCGGGCGTTCTCTCAGTTTGCCAAATGCCATGGAAGGCGTCGTTTACTTCCTCAAACCTGAGTTTTCAAAACTAACAAGTGCTGGACTTCTCTATGCACTGGGTCAATCTTTCTTTGCCCTATCCCTTGGAGTTACAGCCATGCTGACCTACGCTTCCTACCTAGACAAGAAGACCAAGCTGGTCCAATCAGGAATGTCCATTGTAGCCTTGAACATCTCAGTTTCTATCATGGCGGGACTTGCGATTTTCCCTGCGATGTCAGCCTTTAATATCCAATCTGAAGGTGGACCAAGTCTCCTCTTTATTGTCTTGCCGCAACTCTTTGATAATATGCCTTTTGGTACTATTTTCTATATTCTCTTTCTCTTGCTTTTCCTCTTTGCGACGGTCACTTCTTCTGTCGTTATGCTGGAAATTAATGTTGGAAATATCACTGACCAAGATAACGAAAAACGTAATAAATGGAGTCTTATTTTAGGTATCTTGACCTTTATCTTTGGTATCCCTTCAGCCCTATCTTACGGTGTCATGGCGGATGTTCAAATCTTGGGGAAAACCTTCTTTGATGCTATGGATTTCTTGGTTTCCAACCTCCTCATGCCTTTCGGTGCTCTCTGCTTGTCCCTTTTTACAGGCTATATTTTTAAGAAAACACTGGCAATGGAGGAACTTCATCTTGATGAAACACCTTGGAAACAAGGACTTTTCCAAGTCTGGCTTTTCCTTCTTCGTTTCATCATTCCAATTATCATTATCGTGGTCTTTATCGCCCAATTTATGTAAATACAAAAAAGGACTTGAGAATATCTCTCAAGTCTCAGAACGAAGACAAACGTCATTTTTGGCGTTTGTCTTTTTCTCTTTTCAAAAATGGTTTGTCTCATCATCTGATATTCCATTCAAAAATCTGTATTTGAGAAAAATAAAAAGGGATATTCCCTATC
>NZ_JASHGH010000003.1:0-154215 GCF_047460405.1 Streptococcus infantis
TTGGTACGTAGATAATTGGTGTGTCGTCACCTGGGTTTTCAGGAGTGATTGGTTTTCCTGGTTCTACTGGTTTACCTGGTTTGCTTGGATCTTTTGGATCTGGCAAGTATGGTTTGTAGCCTGGTACATTAGGAACAACTGGTTGACCTGGTTTCGTTGGATCCGTTGGATCATTTGGATACTTCACTTCTGGTGTTGATGGGAAGTTTGGATCGTTTGGTGTCTCTGGTTTTGGAACCAAGTTTCCAAGTGGTTTGTAAGTTACAGTTTCTTCGAGATTTTCTTGAGTGACTGTCTTAGAAGCAACACTTGCTTTATCCGCATAGTATCCAGTAACACTTGGCGTTGGAACTGCATCATAGTTAGTCTTATTAGTTGTCCATGCTTCATCAGGGTTAAGAACTTTACCTGTAACTTTATCAAGTTTTAAGGTACGTGTCCATTGTGCATTTTGAACATTGTCTGCTGGTGTTTGACTACCTGCACCTACATAATGAACAGTTGACATTACATCTTTCTTCCATTGATCTGTCGCTGGGTATTTAGGACTGTTTGGATCATTTGGATTGATTGGATCTGTTGGATTATGTGGATCGTTTGGTCCAACTGGAGTTTCACCATGTTTCAAGGTTACTGTCCAGGTTTGATCTACTGATGCATCGGTATCGAAGTGAACTCCTGCTGGGAATTCATCGCTTACAAGAACATAGCCACGATCTTCATAATACTTGATCTTGTCCGCAGTTGAGTAGTTGATTGCCTCACCTGATTTACCACCGACTTGATCATTGGCAAGGGTTTGACCTGTTGTTTGGTCAACGTACTTGATAATAGCTTTTTGTTCCGCCTTACGGTAGACAACAGGTGTATCAGATCCTGGGTCATTAGGTGTTACACTTGGTGTATCTGTCACATAACCTGGGATAACTGGAGTTGGAGTCTCGCCACCCTTAGTTGGATCTTGTGGATCATTGTTGTACTGTGGAGTTGGTGCTTTAGGAATTGGGTTTCCTTCTGGATCAACTGGAATGATCTTACCAAGTGGTTTATAAGTAACCTTATCCGTAACTTCTGGTTGATCTGGAGTAACTGTCTTAGATCCAGCTTCCTTCTTATCAGCGTAGTAACCTTTAACTACTGGAACTGTTTCTTTACCATAAGTGTGATTAGGTTGATCCCATGTTGTCGTACCATTTTTTTGTTTACCAGTAAAGGTGAAGTTATCTTGAACCTTATCAGCTGGAGTAGCTGTTCCTGCTCCTTCAAACGTTACCGTTTGTTTAGTTGGTTGCGTCACATCATTTGTTTTTGGTACATAGATGATTGGCGTATCTTCCCCTGGTTTATCAGGTGTTACAGGTGTTCTTGGTTGGATTGGTTGACCTGGTTTCGTTGGATCGTTTGGATCTGGAAGGTGTGGTTCATAACCTGGTACATCAGGAACGACTGGTTGACCTGGTTTCGTTGGATCTGTTGGATCGTTCGGATATTTAACACCTGGTGTTGATGGGAAGTTTGGATCGTTTGGTTTCTCTGGTTTTGGAACCAAGTTTCCAAGTGGTTTGTAAGTAACAGTTTCTTCAAGGTTTTCTTGAGTAACTGCCTTAGAAGCAACACTTGCTTTATCAGCGTAGTATCCTGTCAAACCTGGTGTTGGAACTGCAGCGTAGGCTGTCTTATCTGATGCCCATGGTGTCGCTGAAAGTTCTTTACCTGTGACTTTATCCAAGGTAAGGGTACGTGTCCATGTCGCGTTTTCAACATGATCTGCTGGGGCTGCTACCTTACCATCTGATACCACATACTTAACAGTAGATGTGACATCTTTCTTCCATTGATCTGTCGCTGGGTATTTAGGACTGTTTGGATCATTTGGATTGATTGGATCTGTTGGATTATGTGGATCGTTTGGTCCAACTGGAGTTTCACCGTGTTTCAAGGTTACTGTCCAGGTTTGATCTACTGATGCATCGGTATCGAAGTGAACTCCTGCTGGGAATTCATCGCTTACAAGAACATAGCCACGATCTTCATAGTACTTGATCTTGTCCGCAGTTGAGTAGTTGATTGCCTCACCTGATTTACCACCGACTTGATCATTGGCAAGGGTTTGACCAGTTGTTTGATCAACGTACTTGATCACTGCTTTTTGGTCTGCCTTAACATAAACAATCTTCGTATCTTGTGAAATTCGATCTGGATCACTTTCATCATTTGGTTCAATAGTTTTATCAACAATATTGTAACCCCATGCTTGTGGTTGTTCCTCCTTAATCACATATCCTGTTGGTGCATCTGGAATTTTAGTTTCTGCTGCTTCTTTAGGATTCAATGGGTTATTTTCATAAGTCTTAGATACTGAACCTGGAATAACATTTCCTGATTCATCTACTTGAATAATCTTACCAAGTGGTTTATAAGTTACAACATCTTCAGCATTAGGATTGGTTGGAGTGACTGTTTTACTACCTGCTTCAGACTTGTCAGCGTAGTAACCAGAAACTACTGGAACACTTTCCCTACCGTAAGTATGACTGTTTTCAGTCCATGTTGTTGTACCATCAGCTTGATTCTTCTTACCTGTGAAAGTATAGTCATTTTGAATCTTATCTGAAGGTACCTGAGCTTTACCATCTGTACTTGTGTACTTAACAGTTTGTTTTGTTGGTTGCGTCACATCATTAGTTTTTGGTACATAGATAATCGGCGTATCTTTTCCTGGATTTTCAGGGGTGATTGGTTTTCCTGGTTCTACTGGTTGACCTGGTTTACTTGGATCGTTTGGATCTGGCAAGTATGGTTTGTAGCCTGGTACATTAGGCACAACTGGTTTACCTGGTTTTGTTGGATCGTTTGGATCATTTGGATACTTCACTTCTGGTGTTGATGGGAAGTTTGGATCTTTTGGTGTCTCTGGTTTTGGAACCAATTTTCCAAGTGGCTTGTAAGTAACAGTTTCTTCAAGATTTTCTTGAGTAACTGTCTTAGAAGCAACACTTCCTTTATCAGCGTAGTAACCTGTCAATCCTGGTGTTGGAACTGCATCATAGTTAGCCTTATTCGATGCCCATGGAGTAGATGAGAGAACTTCACCTGTCACCTTATCAAGTTTTAAGGTACGTGTCCATTGTGCATTTTGAACCTTATCAGCTGGGGCAGTTGCATTACCGTCTGATACCACATAATGAACAGTTGACGTTACATCTTTCTTCCATTGATCTTCCGCAGGGTATTTAGGACTCTTTGGATCATTTGGATTGATTGGATCTGTTGGATTATGTGGATCATTTGGTCCAACTGGTGTTTCACCATGCTTCAAGGTAACTACGAATTCTTGATCAACTGACTCATCCTTGTCATAGGTAGCTCCTGCTGGGAATCCATCACTTACAAGAACATAGCCACGATCTTGGTATTTCTGAATCTTAGCTGCAGTTGAGTAGGCAATAGCTTCACCTGATTTACCACCTACTTGATCACTTTCAAGTGTTGCACCAGTATTTTGGTCTACATACTTGATAGTAGCTTTTTGATCTGCCTTGCGGTAGATAATCGGCGTATCTTCACCTGGTTTATCCGGTGTTACAGGTGTTCCTGGTTCTACTGGTTGACCTGGTTTCGTTGGATCGTTTGGATCTGGCAAGTATGGTTTGTAGCCTGGTACATTAGGCACAACTGGTTGACCTGGTTTGGTTGGATCGTTTGGATCATTTGGATACGGCACTTCTGGTGTTGATGGGAAGTTTGGATCTTTTGGTATCTCTGGTTTTGGAACCAATTTTCCAAGTGGGTTGTAAGTTACAGTTTCTTCAAGATTTTCTTGAGTGACTGTCTTAGAAGCAACACTTGCTTTATCAGCGTAGTAACCTGTCAATCCTGGTGTTGAAACTGCATCATAGTTATCCTTATTCGCTGTCCATCGTGCATCAGGGTTAAGAACTTTACCTGTAACTTTATCAACATTTAAGGTACGTGTCCATTGTGCATTTTGAACCTTATCAGCTGGGGCAGTTGCATTACCGTCTGATACCACATAATGAACAGTTGACGTTACATCTTTCTTCCATTGATCTTCCGCAGGGTATTTTGGACTCTTTGGATCATTTGGATTGATTGGATCTGTTGGTTTATGTGGATTATTTGGTCCAACTGGAGTTACATCGTGTTCTAATCTAACTACGAATTCTTGATCAATGTTTTCATCATCATCAAATTTCTTTTGATCTGCAGTTGAGTTTGTAAATCCATCTTCTACAAGTTTGTAACCTTTATTAACAAAATCAGCAATCTTAGCATCCGTTGAGTAGTTAATGACTTCACCAGTTGGACCTTCAACTTCATCTTTTGCTAATTCCTTATTATTAGCACTTGTATCAATGTATTTGACAATAGCTTTTTGTTTTACTTTTTTATAGACAACAACTGTTTCATAGACACCCAAATCAGATTTGGCTACAATATTACGCCAATAGGTATCTGAAATAGTACGTCCACCCGCTTGAGATTCAATAAGCGTTTCTGGTGCATTGCTTGAATCATATGAGATAGAAACGGAATCAGCTTTAGCCCCAGCTACTAATCCTGGAACATTACTTGACTTGATTTCTGCTTTATAGCCTTCGAGTTTTGGCGAAGCGATAGTACCATAATTATAAGTACCTGAATTTGTTCCATCAACTTTCCAACCAGTATCAGCTATATGATCTCCATCAATATCAGAAATGTGATACTTAGCCTTACTGTAGGCAGCTAAGAACTCATCACCATTAGTAACACTTGAATTTTTTAAAATCTTTTTAAAGCCTTCTTGGTCAATAGAGACATCCAAGGTACGGTTCCAATTTGATGACTGAATAACATCTTCTTTAACTGGAGTTCCATCTTCGTAAACATATTTGATGACATTTTTATGAACACCAGTAGGGTTGATTTTTGATCCATTTGATACCCAAATATTTTGACGGTTATCACCTACCGGGTCAATACCATAAGTCCTATCTGTGGCAACAACTCCCCCAGTAGAAGAACCTGTTGGTACAGATGTGGCATTAGCAGGTTCTATGTGTGCTCTATTATTTTGGAAACCAGCAATAGACATAGATCCGCCCTGGATATTCATCCAAACAGAACTCTGTTTATTATGACTTTGTGCATCCCTACCATCCTTGTTCATGGAATAAACCGTATAGGTCCCAACACCTGAATTATTTGTCGGACCATTAAATTCGATTCGGTTCCCTGAAGCTTCTGATTTATTTGAGATATAAAGAATATTTCCGTGGCCAATATCCTGTGGATTGTTCCCTTGAGGAATAGTTATTGGTAGTTTCCCGGTAATTTCACCTGCTGATGTACCATCTGATTTTGTGTATCTCATAAAGGAAACATATAGCGGATTATTAAACTGGAAATAAGTGTTTGTACTAGCTCCCAATGCTACTGAGATCAACTCAGCATAGTAGTTAGTATTATCATCTCGAATATCTACAATAGAACCCTTATTCGCTTGAAAAACTGGTTCACTCTTGCGACCATTCCTAGAATCAAGGGAAATCACATCATCCCAGGCATTATCTCCACGATTGTCCATTTGCACACGGAAAGTAGCAAAGTCATCTACAAGAATCTTACCGTTCTCATTTAGACCGATATAGTTATATCCGTCATAACTTCCAGACGGACCACCGCCGCTCTTAGGCCCTTTGCCTACAGAATGGAAGGTATTGTTTGAATGTTTTCCAAAGACTACTCTTGAATCATTTCCGAAATCAAGGGCAACACCACGACCTTTATTTTCAAAGCGAACTTTGGCATTTTGACCTGTGACAAGTTCTGAGTGATTTCCCATCATAATCCCATCACGGCCATGAAATTCAAAAGTTCCACCATCGCCAATAAGAACTCGACTCGGTCCATTTTTTCTACCGTGGTTACCTGCAACATATCCACCGTAACGATCCTTATCAGTGATACCATCAGCTGGACGATTTACACCAATTGAAATCCCTTGTCCGATACTAGTATTCAAGACTAACTTAGAATCCTTACCAGTTTCCACGGTCCCACTATCAGCCATGAAAATACCAGCATTATGGTAGCGAGCATTTTCAGATCGATTGTCAGTGTTCATGTTAATAGTAAGGCTACCTTTATCTTTTACACTGACCTTAGCTCCACTTTCAAGAGTGATAGCATCCCCTTGAGAAGAGCGATTAAGCGTTAAACTAGCTCCCTCAGCAACTGTTACAGATTTAGCATCGTGAATATTTGACTCACGACGTTGGTCTGAACGGCCAGCAGCTCCAACATTGCGTTGTACGTGTTGAGTTTGACCATTTGCAGCTTGATAACTGTCACTAACTGTTGAAGTTGTAGTTCCTTTGATAACAACATGGGTGTTACCACCACCACCATAAAGTGATGAACCAACACTTGTCACGTTTTCAAAGGTTACTGTATTTGACCCACTGGTACTTGATAAATCAATCGGACCTTTAGAATTAGCAGTCGCTATTTTAAGGTTTTTAAGATTTAGTTCCCAGCTAGCTCCTGTCAATTCCAAAGTATGCGACAAAAGATCTAGACGAGCATTGCCGTCCTTACCTTGGATCGTAACTGGGCGAGATTGTGCATGAATAGTAGTCCTACGGTCAACAGATCCTGAACGTCCATTGTCGGTATTACCATTATCACCTTGAGCTACAACATCACCATTTACAGTGATTTCGCTGACATTTCCATCCTCTAAGGCTGAAACAAACTCACTCCAATTTGATACTTCACGTTTATTTTCTGAAGTAGCTCGACGTGTACGTGTTGAACGGCGTGCTTCAGCTGGAGCTTTATCAGTAGACTTATCATCTTTTTCAGCAACTTCAACTTCAGCTTTACCTTCAGTTGTTTTTGCCGTATCTTCACTTGATTCTTTAGCTGATACTTCTGATTTCTCAGATTTTGGACTTTCTGTTGCAACTTTTTCAGAATCTGAAGAAACTTCAGTTGTTTCTGGTGTTACAACAGCTTTATCAGCTACTGTTGGTTTTGAATCGGCAGTTTCTGGTGATAGAGCAGACTTATCTGCTACTGTTGGTTTTGATTCAGAAGTTCTTGGTACTGAAGATTCCGATGTACTTGTTGAACTTTCTGGACTAACAGATACTACGGAGGTGAGCAATGTTTCTGAAACATTTACCTCATCAGCACTAGCAACTTGCCCACTCAAAAAGAAGGCAGTTCCTAAAAGAACAGAGGCTAAACCAAAACTATACTTACGTAAAGAAAAGCGTTGACGCTCATTAAAATGAAACTTCATGTTTATCTCCTTTAATTTTTTTACACAAATTTAGTATATCACTATATTTATAAAAATCAAGTGTTAGCGGTTACTTTTTTATAAAAAACGCACTATATATATTGAATTCAATATTTTTTTACATCTTTTATCGGAAACTTAGTAATTCTTTAACAAATAGAACTAAAGAAACAAACATGCATCTAGTAATGTATTTCAGCCATACTATAAGAGATTTATCCATTTTTATATTCATACAATTTATTTAACAGTATTAAAAATTTTTAGTAAATATTTTTTTCCGAGATTTATAGTTTTATCTTTTAGTTTTTCAACAAATCCTTCTATCTCTGGATATAAAAATGGAGAGAACAACGACTGTCCTCTCCAGATGTTATAGTAGATTGAAATAAGGTATGAACAAATCGATTAGGAAAGTCAAACTAATTTCTAGAAATATTTTTAGCAGTCTTAGTATCCTGTTCTAGATTCATTCTACTATAGCTTTTTTCAACACTACAGTTGAAAAACATACTAAGATTAGTAGTGAGAAAATCTACGACGGGAGAAAGTACTCACTACTTTTTCGTTATGTTAAAGTAGTGGTGTCTTGTTAAGTCGATAAGTCCTTTGGCGCTAACTGAGGATATTGTCTGCGCTAAAAATCGTCTGCACAAGGTTTTACAGGTCACTTTTCCTGAATTGGAAAACATCTTGTCGGCACCAACTGGGGAACAATATTGGAACTTGGTCATGACTTTTCCATGTAATAGTTTTGTACTGGAGTCAGATGACGCCGCATTAAGAGCTATCATCCGTCAGTCTACGGCGAAACGCATCTCTGAAAAACGTGTGACTTACTTAGTAGATAAGCTTACAAAACTAGCTAATCAGTCTTATTGTGCGGTCAAAAAAACCTCTCCAGTGATAGAAGAGGTCAAATACTATGCAGGGGAGTTACTTAGGCTTTCTGAACACAGACAAGGTGTTTTAGAGGAGATGGTAGCATTGGCTCAATCTTTGCCAGAATACGAGATTCTTCTCTCTATTCCTGGAATAGCTGAAACCACAGCGACAAGTATTATTGGCGAACTTGGTGACATTCGTCGATTTCACTCTGCCAATCAAATCAATGCTTTTATCGGCATTGACCTCAGACACTATGAATCTGGAAACTTTCTAGCCAAGGAACATATCACTAAACGTGGGAATCCCTATGCCAGAAAGATTCTCTTTAAGTGCATTCATAACATCGCTTCAGCTAGCCACACCAATCCCTGTCATATCGCAGACTTCTATGAGAAACGGAAAAGACAATCGCAAGTGACTTCAACCAAACCACACACGATTGCCTCTATACATCGTCTCATTAGAACAATGTATTACCTTATAACGCATAACAAACTTTACGATTATACTTCTACCCAAAATCGGTAAAATTGTTTATGCCATATTATTGTAACACCTTATCAAAAAAATCACCAGATAAGGTGTTGGTTTAGTGTACACTTTTTTCACTAAACTTTAGTTCAGAAAAAGACAATTTCCTTAGTTTGACTATGGAAATCAAACTATTTTTCATCAAATACCTTGATATACTTGACAAATGGTAGAAAAGGATTTAGTCTTCTAGCATACCGAACTAAATCCTTGGTCTAAATCCTTGGTCTAAATCATTTGTCTCTTTTTGCAGTCTGAACAACAGCGCTAGGCTCATTTGACAGACATCTTTCTCGAGATGATACTCTCTATTGTCTAGTTGTTAACAACTTCTATTAGCTACCGCCTAATATGTTTTTTTCTGGTTAGAACCGAGTTTTTAGGACTGCTTGAGGTACTTGCTCACTTCTTTGATACTAAGGTCAGCTACTAAAAATTCTTTACTCTGCCAAAAAGTTCTGAATGGCTGGTATGGCGATTTTACCAAAATTCTCATCAATACGATGTCGTCCCCCCTCAACTGTGACCAATTTAGCATTTGGAATTCTTTGACTTGCATCTACTGAATATTGATAGGGAGCAGTTGTATCATTAGTTCCATGTACAATTAGAGTAGGAGCCAATAATCTTCCTCTGTACATCTTCAATATCAATATCTAGTGCATCTGTCAGATAAATTTTACCCAAGCTAGCATTATGACGTGTCAAACTATCAGGGAGTTGATCAAATGATGGACTTCCAAGATTTTGATAAGTTTCCTTCACATCATCAAATAAAACATAAGCGGGGAAAATCAGGCCGAGCTTGTAGATTTGTTCAGGATTAGTAGCTGCATACAGGCTAGCTACCACACCACCCTGACTGACACCTATTATGCTCAGATGATCTTTATCAACATAACTTTCTGATGTCAGTTTATCTACTACATTCGTTAAGTCTATTAACTCTGTTTTAACTGACATACCAAGCATATCTTGACCACCACTTTTAGAATTACGGCTTCCTCCATAATAGTCAAATCCATATACTAAGAATCCTTGTTTCACTAATAATTGAATATAATCCTTATACATATCAAATGTATTATTAAAGCCATGTGAGATAAGTACTACTGGTAATTTTTCATTTTTATAATCTCTAGGTGCAGTGATTTGACCATACAGTTTTTTATCTTCATAAGCAACCGTATATTCCTCGGTAACAATATCTTCTGTCGGAACTAGATGACTCTCTTGAATTTTAGGTGATCGTTTCACTTCTTGACTAGAAGCAGATGAAATACTTTCTTCAACTTGACTACTTGACGACGTATTTTCTCTATTTTTCCAAATAAAGATCGCCCCTCCTAGTATAAGAATAATCGTTAAAATGCTTATAATATATTTCGAAAATTTCATAGATTTTCCCTTATTGTTATTTTTTTATCTTATGCTAGTATTAGAAATCCTCCTGCCCTACTAAGTGGTGCTGAAAGGCATAAACTGCTGCCTGGGTGCGGTCGCTAACCTGAAGCTTCGCTAAAATGTTGGATACATGGGTTTTAACAGTTTTGAGGGAGATGAACAATTCATCGGCGATACGCTGATTTTCATAGCCCTTGGCGATTAGTTGAAGGACATCTCGTTCACGCGCAGTCAGCTCTTCATGTAATTCAATATGATTGCGGTTGTATTCTACCTTTTTACTCACCTCTTGTTCAATAGCGAACTCACCGGCTGCTACCTTACGAACAGCGTGTAACAATTCATCTGCGCTCGAAGTCTTAAGCATATATCCTCTAGCTCCAGCATTCAAGACTGGCATGATTTTTTCATTATCTAGGTAAGATGTCACAATCAAGATTTTAGCCTCTGGCCATTCTTTGAGAATAGCTAGTGTCGCATCAATCCCATTGACTTCAGGCATGACAATATCCATGACAATCACATCTGGACGAAGCTCCAAGGCCATGGAAATTCCTTCCGCACCATTGGTTGCTTCTCCTACAACCTCTACATCATCTTGTAATTCAAAATAACTTTTCAAACCAAGACGCACCATTTGGTGGTCATCTACCAATAATAGTTTCATCTTACTTCCTCTTATCTATCCAAATCAAGCAAGGGAATACGAATATCCACTGCCAAACCTTGCTTGGGAGCTGTTAATAATTGTATAGTCCCAGCCATATCTTCCACTCGTTCTTTGATATTTCGCAGACCATAGCTCAGTTCATCAACATCATCCAGCTGAAAACCACGACCATTGTCTGCAACCTTCAACTGTAATTCCGTTTCCGTTTGATAAAGGTAAACATCTAGACATGAAGCTTGTGCATGCCGAAGTGTATTACTAATCAATTCTTGTACAATTCGGAAGACATGCTCCTCAATCTTTTTAGGTAGTGCAGTTACCTGATATTTAAAACTTACCTTCAGCTCACTTTTTTCTTCTAGCTCTTTGAGGAGTAGCTGAATCCCCTCCACCAAGCTTTTTTGTTCCAGTTCAATTGGTCGTAGATGCAAAAGAAGAATGCGCAAGTCTCTTTGAGCTGTCTCTAAAATGGCAGTCACACTATGAAGCTGAGTTTGCATCTTCTCTCTGTCTAATTTAAAAGCTTGTTGGCTGAGCCCCGATAAAATCATGTGGGCAGCAAAAATTTCTTGGCTGACTGTATCATGCAAGTCACGCGCGATTCGCTTTCGCTCCTTTTCGATAATCTGTTCTTCCTTGATCAAGGCTTGATTGTCCGCTTTTTGAATAGCTTCTGTCAATAAACCAAACTTGCCTGACAAGTTTCTAAAACTTGCGTCTAAGTCGGCATCCCCAAGACTTTTAATATCTTTACCAGCCAGCAGATTCTTAAGGTTTACTTGGATTTTTCTACGTAAAATCTCGTCAACCATTGTCCAAAACAAGACCAATAAAAAGGCTAGGGCAAGACTAAACATCAGGGCTAGAAAAAGGACTTTTTCTGTCTTCTCTATATCCTGGAAAAGAGAAGTCCACTCCAAATCTAAGATCTTAAAAATACTTCGAAACAGAAAAGCGACAAAGAGAAAAGAGGTGAGTCCAATTAAAATATAGGGTTGCTTTTTCATCCTCTCACCACCTCAACATCTCCAACCATAGTTGTCAAAAGAATCTTAACACTCTTAGGACTCTTGAGATAGTCTCTCGTTTCTTGATGAAATTGCTCATTACGCAAAGCACGTTTAGGCTGGTCAAAAAAGGTTAAGTCTCCATACAGAGAATTGACACTAAGGCTGACTTCAACATCCACTGGTACGATAATTCTTGTCGTACCCACCAGTTTTCTCAAAATGATGACATTATCATGATTGCTCAAAATCACATGCTCTAGATGAATGGTATCCTTCCCCATAAGGCGAAAGAGATTGATATCATCAAAACGACAGGTCTGATAGCTTGAGAAGTGATGAAGACTTCCAAACCAGCGATTTTTCTCCCTCTTTACTGTCACTACTTCTTCAAAGAACAGATTGGTTTCTTCTCTTTCCTGGTTCATCATAGGATAAAGCAGGAACAGGCTGTATATCAAGGCCACAAAGATAGCTAAAATGACAAAGGGATTGAGCATGATGATAAAGAAAAATAGGATGCTCACCGCCACTAAAATAAAGTTATTCCCCTGTTTTCCAGTATAGTATCGAATCAGCAGTAAAAACAAGAGCAAAATCAGTAGAAAACGGGAAAAATGCTCTGATACCATCATAATCAGAGCTCCTGTCAATAAACAAGCTTCAATAAATAGAAAAATTTGAAATTTTCGCATGTAACCGTCCTCTCTATTTTATTGTATCACAAAACCAAAATGTCACATCAGTCTGAGGAATGATAAAAAGACCGGGACCAAAATCCCGACCTCCTTATAGTTGATCTTTTGCTTCTTTTAATTTTCCATACAGGAGATAGTCAACCTCTTGTAAATCCTCAATTCTTGCACAATTAAGGGCGCACATAATCAAACGTAGGTCTTCCTTCCAGCTTTCAACAATAGAGATAACGACATCTACTGGGTAGTTTTCGACCAACTCTAACATGGTGCGTGATAGCCCAACTGCCCTTGCTCCAAAGACCAAGCATTTGATAATATCTAGTGGATTGCGAACCCCTCCGCTTACCAGAAGCTCTATTTTATCTTTCCAGTCTTGGGCATTGATAAGAGCCTGCATAGTTGATTGCCCCCAATCATTGAGGTAGTCCCGTTGCCCGCTACGACGGTTTTCGATATAGGCAAAGCTGGTTCCCCCACGACCAGACAAATCAACCGTACGTATGCCTATCTCGTATGCCTTAGCAATGGTCTTCACATCCATGCCAAAGCCGACTTCTTTTAAAATAAGGGGCACAGAGATTTGATCAGCATAATCTTTCAGATTATTTTGCCACAATCTAAATTGACGCTCACCTTCTGGCATGAGCAATTCCTGCATGACATTAACATGGACTTGTAAGAGAAGAGGATTCATCTCTTTTACCGTTTGTATCCCCAATTCAACAGGCTTGTCTAAGCCGATATTGGTTCCAAGAAGGAGGTCAGGATGATTTGACTTGACAGAGAAAGAGTCATCCGATGGGTTCTTTAGGGCAGCGCTGTAGGAACCTGTCACAAATAAAATCCCACAAGCCTCAGCCACCTGGGCTAATTTTTGATTGATTTCTTTCCCCTTTTCACTCCCACCTGTCATGGCATTGATATAAAAAGGAAAGTCCCATTTTCGCCCTGCAAATTCTGTCGAAAGATCAATTTCATCTAAGTCATATAAGGGTAGCGAGGAGTGAATCAATTCCACTTCATCAAAACTATTATAAGTACTGTTTTGTTCAAGGGCATAGCGGATGTGTTCATCCTTCCGATTTATCGTCATGTCCCATCCTTTCTTGATACAAGAGCTCAATTCCTAAATCAGCCCAGCGTTTTTTCAGTAATGTGGTCGAATCTTGGCCAAAGCTAAGTGCAATCCCACAGTCTCCTCCACCAGCACCACTACTCTTAGCAACAGCTTTTAAGTCTCTACTGGCATCTTTTAATTGTCTGAGCGAAGGTGTGTAAATATCTGAACTCAAGCCTTCTAAAAGTCGGCTGGCTTGTCCCAGCAAGTCAATAATGGTTTCTTCTTGACCTACCTCCAAAGCCTTTACCAAATTAGCTACTGTTTCTTTTGAAGCCTGTAAAAAGCTAGCGTTCATATTATCCTTGATTTGCTTGACCATATGACTTGATACAGCCACTTCCTTGGTCCAACCAACCAGAAAATCAAATTTCAAAGCTGGTTCAACACTCCTAATAGAAAAGCCCCAGTCACGTGCTAATACAGCTTGCAGTTCTTCTTTTTCTAGCCATTGTGCCACTTTCTCACGGTCAAATGACTGATAGAGGACGAGGTCTTCTGATACGATACAGGCAATATCCCCCATGGAGCCATTGTCCCCACGTTTAAGAAGTACAGCACTCGCCAATTTAAACAAGAGTTCTCTGTCAGCTAATCTTTCATAGAAGGTAAGCATGGCCTTGATGACCAAGACAACTACACTGCCACTAGAACCCAGGCCGAACTTCTTGCCCTCACGCTCCATTTTCCCACGAATGTCTAGGGAGAAAGGCTGTAGTTCAACTCCTTGAGCAGTCAGGTATTCCTCTACTATGGCAACTGTTTCTTGAATCAAGGCATAAGAAGAATCCGGTCGCAAATCTACACTATAGGAAAACATATCTGAGTAGAGTCGATAAACATCAGACGCTTTAATCTCAGCCGTCATATAGATGGGAATAGCCTTTATTAGTGCCAACTGTCCTGGTTCTAAAATGGCATACTCACCAGCCCAATAGAGTTTCCCACAAGTTTTAACAATCGTCATCTTGGCTCAAGTCCTTTGTTTTTGATACGATCAAGCGATAGCGTTGGCCTAAGAGTTCTGATAGATGTTCCAAGTCTTTTTCTAAACAAAGAACCTTGACATTAGGCCCCGCATCCATAGTAAAGTAGCAAGATTCACCTTGTTCTCTAAGCTGACGAACGAAATCCATAGCCTCATAACTCGCATCTGTCAGATATGAGAAGGATGGAGTTGCTGTCTTTGTCGTCGCATGCATAGCTAGAGCATTCTTCTCTGTTAATTCCCCAACTTTTTTAAAGTCATTTTCCTTGAGGTAGACCAACATATCCTTGTAGTCTTGTTCAGATTGACGAATCCACTCATCAAAAGTCGTTGAAGTTTCCACACAGAGTTTCATCCCATCTCGACTAGAGATTGGTTTTTTCTGGTCTTCCAAGACCAACATAATCATGGCTAGTTTCAAGTCAGTTTCAACAGGATAGATTTCTCCACTATCCTTGTCCCAAGCTGCTAAGGGGCCATAAAAACTACGTGATGAAGAACCCGATGCAAATTTAGCTTCCAAGGCCAACTCTTTACGATCTAGTTCTAATTGGAAATAGGCATTACAGGCTTTTACCAAGGCAGACAAACCACTGGAACTTGAAGAAAGACCCGCCGCTGTTGGCATATTGTTCTTAGTGTCAATACGAACAAAACCTGCTCCTTCAGGACGGTAGCGGTCAATGATTTTACTCATCTTGGCATGCTCTGCCTCGTTTTGCAACTGACCATTGATGTAGAAAGCATCCGAGCTTGCATCTGCTGGTAAAGGAGAAAGTGTTGTCTCCGTATACATATTTTCTAAGGTTAGAGAGATACTGCTAGTCGCAGGAACCATCTCTTTTTCTGCTTTCTTACCCCAATATTTGATAATGGCAATATTGGCATAGGAACGTACTGTTACAGGCTTTCGATCCATGTCTGAACAGCTCCTTTCTCTTCTAATCTTTCTGCTAGTTCTTGCGCTTGGTTTACATTAGCAACCAAGGCGATGATGCAGCCTCCTAGACCACCACCACTCATCTTGGCACCTAGAGCTCCATGTTCAAGAGCAGTTTCAACCAAGGCATCAGCCTCAAGGCTACTAACTCCAATTTCCTTTAGATTTCCATGAGCTTTGGTTAGACTTTCTCCCAGCTTCACGGCATTTTTTATTTTTATTGCTTCTTCAGCTTGCTGGGTCAACTCTCCTAGTGCATGCAAGAAAGGTAAAGCTTCCTTTCCTTTACTCTCTACAACTTGGATAGCTTCCCGAGTATGTCCATAGACTCCCGTATCAGCAATAACCAGATAGGCAGATAAATCCATGGCTAATTCTTCAAAACCAACATTCTTGATAAAACGAATAGGCTGGTCACTTAGACAAGTCTTGGCATCCAATCCACTTGGATTCATATGGGCAATCATCTCTGCACGATTCACCAAAATTTCTAAAACATCATGCGGAAGTTCGGCTTCAAAAAAATCAAATACCGCACGAATGGCTGCAATGCTTATGGCCGCTGAAGACCCCATCCCACGTTTTTCAGGAATAGCCGAATCAATTTGACAACGGATGCAAGCATCTTTGATATTCAGATACTCGAGAGAAGCATAGACAGCCATAGACAAGGTATCCTCTTCAAAAAGACGCCATGGTGTCGCTGCAGGAACTACCCGACAAGTCACCTCTACCTCTAAAAGCGGCAAAGAGATTGCTGGGTAGCCATAAACCACCGCATGCTCTCCTATTAAAATAATTTTACTATGTGCCTGACCGACACCAACTTCTTTTGTCATTTAATCCTACTATCAGATGAAAATCATCTGTTTCTAGATAAAATTTTAGAACTTTATTCCTTTCTATTTTATTATATTTTCACAAAAAAAGCGATTGTTTCCTTTCACAATCGCTTGTTTTCATTATTGTACCCACTCACCATTATAGTTGACGTAGTAGCCACCTACTGTGGTATTTACAGCTAAGGCACCAGAACTATAGGCATAGTACCATTTACCATTAACTTGGAACCAGCCTGTCACCATAGCTCCTGACGAACGAAGATAATACCAAGTATTATCGACATAAATCCAGCCAGTTTTCATATCACCATTTTCAGCATCTAGATAATACCAAGTTGAACCTTCTTGATACCAGCCTGTTGCCATGGCTCCTGATGAACGGAGATAGTACCAATAGCCATTGATAGACACCCAACCTGTTTTCATATCACCGTTTTGAGCATCTAGGTAATACCAAGTCGAACCATCTTGATACCAACCTGTCGCCATAGCACCTGATGAACGAAGGTAGTACCATTTGTTACCAAGATATTGCCAACCTGTTTGCATTGCAGCAGTTGTTGGATCGAGATAGTACCAAGTTGAATTGTCTTTAATCCAACCAGAACGTTTCTCACCACCAAGGTAGTCTTTCCCTGAAGAACCTGTTTTTGCTAGGTAATACCAGTTAGACTGATCATAAAGCCAACCTGTTTTTAAAGAATGGTCTTGATCAAAGTAATAGTATGCTAATTTAAGAACTTCTGGGCCTTCAAAGCCTTCACCATGTTTTTTGCCAACATTTAACGAATCCTTAGCCTCTAATTGTTGCCAACCAACAAATTCTTGTAGTACGCCATCTTGATTAAAGTAATACCATTTTGACATTGGCATATATTCTAATCTGATACCATTGGGGTAAGGACCAATGGTACTACCTTCATCTGGCATAGGAATATACTGCCAACCTACTACCATTTCTCCCATATAGTCAAAAAAGTAGGTTTTCCCATCGATCACTCGCCAGGCCGTTTCTTTGATGTCACCCTTCTTGTAGTAGGTTCTACCATTTTCTTGAACAAATTTCCAGCCTTCAGAATTCAAATCATCCGCAAATACTGTACTTGTTGCTAACAGACCAAAGAAGAAGACTGCTAGAGCAACTTGCATCATTTTTTTCAAAAATTTCATTCTTGTTTCCTCCAAAATGATTCTAGCAAAGTTCAAATCATATGTCAACATTTCAATGACTCAAAAAAAGCAGTTACAAAACTGCAACTGCTTTTCTATTCTTGCATGGTATAACCAACACCACGCACGGTTTTAATGTAGCTCTTTTGACCTTTCACGTCAAGTTTGCTACGTAGATAACGGATATAAACATCCACAATATTGGTTTCGGTCGCACTTTCATACTTCCAAACACTTTCCAGCAATTGCTCTCGAGTTAAAACCTTCTTACTTCCCATAAGGGTAGCCAAAAGATCATATTCACGCCGAGTCAGGGCAATCATTTCCTCGCCACGATAGACGGTATGATGTTCTACGTCCATACGCAGATTGCGATAGGCTGTCGGAACTTTCATCTGACTACAGTGTTGGTCGATGAAATCTCGACCTCGGAAGATAGCTGAAATACGACTGACCAAATCATCGATAATGATTGGTTTATAGATGTATGAAACAGCGAAACGCTGGATTGTTTCAAGTTGGTCTTGCAATTCTTCTCGATGGTCCACGACCATGATTACCGAAGCTGGCTTGGTCCGACTCAAGTTATCCGCAAAATCCTGGGCTGTCATATCCCCTAGGTAAGCATTCAGTAAAATCAAGTCATAGTCAGTCTGAAGAGCCATGGAGAGGGCTTTTTGTCCCTCTTCTACCTGATCAACTCGGTATTGCTCTTTTTGGAGTTCCAGACTTAAAAAATGAGCTAGATTTCTTTCTTTCTCAAGTAATAAAATCCGTTTCCCCATGGCTGACCTACTTATTTTTCGTCATACCAAGAGTAGTGGAATGTTCCTTCTTTGTCTTTACGTTGGTAAGTGTGGGCACCAAAGTAGTCACGTTGTGCTTGGATCAAGTTCGCTGGAAGGTCAGCTGAACGGTAGCTGTCAAAGTAAGTGATAGCTGCTGAGAATGTTGGTACTGGTACACCAGCTTGAACAGCAAGAGCTACGATATCACGAACTGATTGTTGGTACTTAGCAGTTACGTCCAAGAAGTACTCATCCAAAAGAAGGTTAGCAAGATCTGCATCACGGTTGTAAGCATCTGTAATCTTTTGCAAGAAACGTGAACGGATGATACATCCATCGCGCCAAATAGAAGCGATATCTGCAAATGGCAAGTTCCAGTTGTTTTCTTTAGAAGCTACACGCAATTGCGCAAAACCTTGTGCATATGAGATGATTTTTGAGAAGTAAAGGGCTTGACGGATTTTTTCAATCAATTCAGCCTTATCGCCTTCAAATTTGAAAGCGGCTGGTTTTGGAAGCACCTTGCTTGCATGAACACGTTCTTCTTTGTAAGTTGAGATGTAACGTGCAAATACTGACTCAGTAATGAGTGACAATGGCACACCAAGATCAAGAGCTGATTGACTAGTCCATTTACCAGTTCCCTTGTTTCCTGCAGCATCCAAGATGTAGTCTACGATTGGTCCATCTTGACCTTCATCGTCTTTGCGTCCAAGGATATCAGCTGTAATTTCAATCAAGTAGCTGTCCAATTCACCCTTGTTCCACTCAGTAAAGATTTCAGCCATGTCTTCTGCAGAAAGGCCAAGCAAGTGTTGCATAAGATCGTAGCTTTCTGCGATCAATTGCATATCACCGTACTCGATCCCATTGTGGACCATTTTTACATAGTGACCAGCTCCATCAGGACCGATGTAAGTTACACATGGTTTTCCATCTTCTGGTGCTTTAGCAGAGATTTCTTCAAGAACATCTGCTACCAAGTCATAAGCTTCTTTTTGTCCACCAGGCATAATAGAAGGACCTTCAAGGGCACCTTTTTCTCCACCAGAAACACCTGTACCGATAAAGTTGATACCTGAGTTTGCCAATTCTTCATTACGACGGATGGTATCTTTGTAGAAAGTATTCCCTCCATCAATCAAGATATCACCTTTATCCAAGTGTGGAAGAAGGGCTTGAATGGTCGCATCTGTACCAGGTCCTGCTTGAACCATAAGCATGATACGACGTGGTTTTTCAATTGAGTTTACGAAACTTTCGATATCATAGCTTGGCACGAAGTTTTTATCAGGGTGGCAAGCAATCACATCTTCAGTTTTTTCTTTACTACGGTTATAAATAGCAACTGTATAACCACGGGATTCAATATTAAGGGCAAGGTTACGACCCATTACGGCCATACCAACAACACCAAAGTTAGCTTTTGTCATGTGACACTCCTCTTGTTTAATATGTTTTATTTTATCATGTTTATCTGTGAAAAGAAAGAATTTTGTAACAATTTGACTAGTAGTCTAAATCATCCGCATGTCCAGAACCATTCCCTACAAAGTAACCTGTCTTACAATTAAGGGTAAAGAGATAGGTTCCATCTGGTTTATAAAGATTATAGTAGCCATTGCCATTAACAACATTCACAGGTTCCAAAATGTATTGGTTACCCGTAATGTAGCCACGCGCACGTGAGGTCGCAAGGATTTGCTCCAGAACACCATCCGTAAATTCCCAAGCAGGATTACTGCTATCATTAATAGCTGATTGGTTATAAGGAACACGACTAACACCTCTTTGTAGATTGACGCCATCACTTGATAATCCACTATCAAGGATATTGTTAGCCGAAGCAGATTCACCAGTGGAAGTTGATGGACTAGTGGAGTTGCTAGCATTACTTTCAGTTGCTGAGTTTGACTCTGTTTGGCTTGATGAACTTGATTGACTACTGCTTGAGCTTGTAGAACTTGAAAGTTGACTCTTACCGAGACTAATGGCCTTATCTAGCAGTTTATCAATTTCAGTATTCCCAGTCTTAACTTCGGTAAATTTAGCATCTGCCTTTACTTTAGCATTTGTATTTAGAACACCATCTGTGATAGCTGGTGTTTCAAATTGAGCATTAACATCTTGTACCGCTTTGATTTGTGTTTCAAGGCTATCGTATTTTGATTTGGCAAGAGTATGCTCACTAGCTCCCTCAAGTTTATCTAAAAGTTCTTTGAGCTGATTCAGTTGACTAAACTGACTATTTTTTAGGGCAGTTTTATTCTCATCAGTATAAAAAGTATCATAAAGACTGTTAAATTGATTGAGAATTGTTTGATTGCTTACCAAACCTGCATCAGATGACTGAGACTGAATTTCTTGAGAAGAACGAGTAATCTGACGATAAACGTAGTAGCTACCCCCAATAATCAAGACAATAATCGCTAAAAGAGTTGACAAGATGACCCACAGCTTTTTGTTTTGTGGCTCATCTTCTGCTTGAGCAGAGCGAGATAAGGATTGATATTCCTCTTGCAAAGCATCATCATCCTCGACCACAAGGGGCTCAGTTACAGGTTCCACTAGGTTTTTATCCATAAGTAAGGTTTCTTCAAGGGGTGGAAGGAGAAATTCTTCCATTACTACTTCCTCTTCTTCAGCATCAATCTCTAAGTCAGGGACTTCTTCTACTGGTTCAACCTCTTCATCAATTGTTTCTTTGGCGTCTTGAAGCAAATCATCTAGACTTCGAAGTTCCTCTTTCTTCGCCTGAATGTTAGTAAATTTATCAGCTTCGATTTCTTCACGGTGTTGTTTAATGTATTTGTCCAAAATCGTATCATCAGGAGTTACTCCTGCTTCGATTTCTTCATTTTTTCGAATAACCTGTCCAACTGTCAGATCCTTAGCTTCTTCAAAATCAAACTGAGGCTCCTGAAAGGTTTTCTCAGGTTCTAACAACTCTTCTTTTTTATCCTTTGGATCCATGGCAACTCCTTTCTAATCTGTCAAATTTCTTTTGACACGTTGACCAAAATATTGATATAAATCAACTTTCAAAGTACCATTGTAGAGTTTTCGTTTTTTGTCCGCCTGACTACCATATTTGCTTTCAAAGGCTTCGTCACTAGTCAGGATAAACTTACTCCACGTCTTGAGAGGCTCAAAAACCTCACCCATTTCAGCATAGAGCTTGGTAACCCCTGCATCATCTGACAAGCGTTCACCATAAGGCGGGTTAGAGATAATCACCCCATTAATCTTATCCGTACGCAAATCCTGTACGCGCATCTGTTTAAAGAGAATATCTCCAGATACTCCTGCTGCCTGGGCATTGGCCTTGGCAATTTCTACCATACGACCATCAATATCACAGCCCATAATATCCAGTTCAATCTCTCGATCTATCTGCTTACTAGCTTCAGTTCTGACTTCTTGAATCAAACGGTCACTGACCCAGTTCCATTCTTCAAAGGCAAAGGAACGACGTAAACCAGGCGCCATCTTGCGCGCAATCATAGCCGCCTCAATACAAAAAGTTCCCGAACCACAAGTTGGATCAATCAAAGGCTTATCAGGGTACCAGTTAGAAAGTTGCAAAATCGCAGCTGCCATATTTTCTTTGATCGGAGCTCCACCTTTTTCAGTACGGTAACCACGTTTAAAGAGACTTGGCCCAGTTGTATCAATCATAACAGTCGCTACATCTTTCAAAATGGAAACTTCAATCTTGAACTCTGGACCATTTTCCATGAGAGGAACGCCCTCTGGTCGTGCATAATGTTTTTGTAATTTCTTAACAACTGCCTTCTTAGAAATCGCCTGCACACTTGGCTCATTGTGTAATTTTGATTTGACACACTTAGCCTTTGCAATTGGGAAACGTGCTCCAAGTGAGAGATAGTTCTCCCAATCTAGAGCAAAAACACCTTGGAAGAGTTCTTCAAATGTTTTTGCAGGAAAAGTTCCCACGACGATTTTGATTCTATCCGCAGCTCTTAGCCACAAGTTTGTTTGGATGATTGCTTTCACATCACCTTGAAAACGGACACGACCGTTTTCAACCTGACAATCGTAGCCCAAATCTCTTACTTCACGCCCAACTACAGCTTCCAAACCCGCCGCAGCAGTCGCAATTAAATTAAATGTTGTTTTCATTTCAGTCTTTTATAGACCTTTCTTTATTCACTTTAAAAAATGAGGTTGAGAATATATCTCAGCCCCAACCTATATGCAATTTTCTATAAGCCATGTTTTGTTCCAGAAGTGACTAGGACCACTTCCTTCGATAATCATCTGTCTACCACTAGCAGCTCTAGCTGATAGCAGTCAGAGTACTACGTTCGTTTCCGCGCACTCCATGCCCCGACCAAAATTTGGGTTGCTAGCTTGAGGGGTTTACCGCGTTCCACTCTCTCCGTTTCCAGAGAGACTCCGTCACTGTGGCACTTTCAAGCCTACTCTGACCTATCAAAAGACTTAGCCATTTCAACTGCCGTAACGATTTCTCGTCCCTAGGCTTATGGTTTCGCCTAGCACAAACACTACAGGCATCACAGCCTGTGCTAGCATGGACTTTCCTCATGAAAAGAAATTCTCTTCACGCGATTATCCAAAAATTGCACAACAAAATCATTCTTAGAAATCAGAATTATCCAAGATTTGTTTACCAAATACTTCTTTTTCAAGACGATTCAAACGTTTCAAAATATCAAAGTTTGTCATAGAAGTCGTACTTCCATGATCTGCTGATTCAGAAGTTGCTGGTGCCACTTGAGGTTTTTTCGCCAATTCTTCTTTGAGCTCCGCGATTTCTGAACGCAATGATTTTACTAATGCTGCATAAGTTTCATAATCCTTGATGACATCATCCAAGAATTCATCAACCTCTGCTTTACTATATCCACGTACTTCTCTTCCAAAATCCTGCTCAAAAATATCTTTTGCTGTAAAAATAATACTTGCCATGTCTCTCTCCATTCTCAGTTGCTAGTATTATTATATAAAAAAAGGCAAACAAAAAGCAAGGTCAAAGGCTCAATTTTCGGAAAAATTTTCAGCTACTTCGTTTAATTCCTCAAATGTTAATCTTTTTGTAATATAGTTGTCTTTCTTTTTCATCAGTTCGTAAAAATACTTCAGTTTTGTTTCATTTTCTTCATCATAAAAAAGATAGGCTCCATCTGTATTTTCAAGTAAGAAAAGTTGATAGTCTCGTAATTGACCCTTGTGTTCATAGTTCGGATAGGCGTATTTTACAAAATCAACTTGTTTAAATTCACTCAGTTTGACCTGATTCCCCTCATTCCAGTTTGCCCCATGAGTTTCGAAATCAAAGATAGTCGCAAGTTGGAAACCAAAGTCATCTTTCATATCTCTGGCCACCTCTAAAACCCAGTGTTCAAATCCCAGAGTTCCCGTAAACACCAACCATTTCAACCCTTCATCTGCTAGTTTTTCTAAATCTCTACGAATGGCTTTTTTAATAATTTTTAAACGAATATCTTTGTCATTAAACAATCCTAAATCAAAGCTAGAATAGCCTAAAACCAAGGCTGTATGCATTTTTTCACCCTTTCTGTTCACTTTTATGGTATAATAGAGTGATGTTATTGTACCAATAAGGAGAATTATGGTCAACTATCCTCATAAACTTTCATCGAAAAAAAAACAAGAAGTCACCTCACAAACTAAAAATTTCGCAAATCGTGGGATGACCTTTGAAAAGATGATCAATGCTACAAACGAGTATTATCTGACACACGGTTTGGCTGTTATCCACAAAAAACCAACTCCTGTTCAGATTGTCCGCGTAGACTATCCTCAGCGTAGTCGGGCTAAGATTGTTGAAGCTTATTTTAGACAAGCATCAACTACCGATTATTCTGGAGTTTATGAAGGGTTTTACATCGATTTCGAAGCCAAGGAAACCAAGCAAAAACATGCGATTCCGATGAAGAATTTCCATCCTCATCAGATTCGGCATATGGAACAAGTCCTTGAACAAAAAGGGATTTGCTTTGTCCTTCTTCATTTTTCTTCTTATCAAGAAACGTATTTATTGCCGGCACTTGACCTCATCCGTTTTTATCATCAGGATATGGGTAAAAAGTCAATGCCGCTTGACTATATCAAAGAATTCGGTTATGTGATTGAGCAGTCTGCTTTTCCACAAATTCCTTACCTTGATACAGTCAAACAACATTTACTAGGTGGTAAAACAATATGAACAAACAAACTATCTTGCGCATCGTTAAATACCTCAGCATTGTTACGATTAGCTTATTTATCGTAGCTTTCCTACTTGGCGGTGGTGTATTTCTTCACTATGCAAACAAGGCTCCTGAACTCTCTGAAAGCAAACTTGTTGCAACTACATCAAGTAAAATTTATGATAGCAAAAATGAACTCATCGCAGATTTAGGTGCTGAACGTCGTGTCAATGCTCAAAGTAGTGACATTCCTACTGATCTTGTCAATGCGATTGTCTCTATCGAGGATCATCGCTTCTTTAACCACAGAGGAATTGATAGCATTCGAATAGCAGGAGCTTTCCTACGTAACCTCAGTAGTAATGGTGGTCTTCAAGGGGGATCAACCTTGACCCAGCAGTTAATTAAGCTGACTTATTTTTCAACATCAACAGCTGATCAAACCCTATCCCGTAAAGTTCAAGAGGCTTGGTTGGCTATCCAGCTAGAGCGAACTGCAACTAAGCAAGAAATCTTGACCTATTACGTCAATAAGGTCTACATGTCAAATGGTAACTATGGTATGCAGACAGCTGCGGAAAACTATTATGGTAAGGACCTCAAAGACTTGTCCATCCCACAACTTGCACTCTTAGCAGGTATGCCACAGGCTCCAAACCAATACGATCCCTATTCTCATCCCGAAGCAGCCCTTGAAAGACGAAACCTCGTTTTGTCAGAAATGCAAAAGCAGGGCTACCTTACCGCCGAGCAATATGAAACAGCAATCAATACCCCAATCACAGATGGACTTCAAAGTCTAAAATCTGTTAATAGCTATCCACAGTACATGGATAACTATCTTAAAGAAGTTATTGACCAAGTAGAGCAAGAGACAGGTTATAATCTATTAACAACAGGTATGGAAGTCTATACAAACGTCGACCAAGAGGTACAAAAACGCCTTTGGGATGTTTACAATACAGACGAATATGTTGACTATCCAGATGATGACCTTCAAGCTGCTTCTACTATCGTTGATGTTACAAATGGTAAAGTCATCGCTCAACTTGGTTCTAGACACCAATCAAGTAATGTTTCATTCGGTATCAACCAAGCCGTCGAAACAAACCGTGACTGGGGTTCTACTATGAAACCTATCACAGACTACGCTCCTGCACTTGAGTACGGAATCTTCGACTCTACTGCAGCAACGATTAATGATGCCCCTTATAACTATCCTGGAACAGACATTCCTGTCTATAACTGGGATAAGACCTACTTTGGAAATATCACTCTCCAGTACGCAATTCAACAATCTCGTAACGTACCAGCCGTTAAAACACTTGAAAAAGTTGGATTAGACCATGCTAAGACCTTCTTAAATGGTTTAGGAATTGATTACCCATCAATGGTATACGCAAATGCTATCTCAAGTAATACAGTTGAATCTCATAAACAGTACGGAGCAAGTAGTGAAAAAATGGCTGCTGCCTATGCTGCCTTTGCTAACGGCGGTATCTATCACAAACCAATGTATATCAATAAAGTTGTCTTTAGTGATGGCAGTTCAAAAGAGTTTTCAGACCAAGGTACTCGCGCCATGAAGGAAACAACCGCCTACATGATGACAGAAATGATGAAAACCGTATTAACTTACGGAACTGGTCGTGGAGCCTACATGTCATGGCTTCCACAAGCTGGTAAAACTGGTACTTCAAACTATACAGACGATGAAATTGAGAACTACATTAAGAACACTGGGTATGTTGCTCCAGATGAAATGTTCGTAGGATATACCCGTAAGTATTCAATGGCCGTTTGGACTGGTTACTCAAACCGTCTTACTCCAATCGTAGGAGATGGATTTAGAGTCGCTGCAAATATCTACCGCTCAATGATGGGATATCTGTCAGAGGATGATCATCCTGGTGATTGGACAATGCCTGAAGGTTTGTATCGTAACGGAGAATACGTCTTTAAGAACGGTGCTCGTAACAACTGGATTCCACAGTCAACTCAAGCAAGTTCGACAACAGAGAGCTCAAGTTCAAGTACAACTTCAACAACTGAAAGTCCAATCTCTTCGAATGATAATACGAATGGCACTACCAATCCAAATGCCTCAGTACCAAACACAACTACAAATAGTCAACAACAAAATCCAGCCCCACAAAATACACAAGGGCAGCAATAAAATATAAAAAACTGAGGATTTATTCTCAGTTTTTTGTATGCAGTTTTTTATGGTGGAATCTTAATTTCTACCAGGTCAAACTTTTTAAAAATATGTAGAGAAACAACTGAACAGGTTAATATCTCAATCGCAACCTTATCCCAAACACAAGTTAAATAGTCGGGAAAACTGTTTAAAATTATAGATAAAAGATATCTTACTTTTATGTAATACTGGAGCGTGACTTAGAATGTCTGTTCTACTACTTCAATGCAGTGCTTGAACTAATAACCAAAATATCAAACTGATGTCTCAGCAATGATATCAAAAGACCAGACTTTTTGTCCGGCCTCTTTTTTCTTATTTGACATGATTTGCAAGATCTTCTTGCGCTTTTTTATTAGATTCTTCTTTTTCTTTCTTCCATTTATCTTGAGCTTTTTGATATTCATCAGCAGTTACTGGTTTATCTTGAAGTTCAAGGTACTTGTACAAGAGGGCTTCACTCATACCCTTGTTACCTGAGTATGCAAATGGAAGGGTGAATGGTACCATCTTAGACAACATTGGACGTCCAGTTTTAGAAGTTGTTGGAATAATCAATGCACTATCTGTCAACCAAGCTTGGGCTGCAGCATATTTATCATAACGTTTTGAAACGTCAGTGTCTTCATTTCCAGCTTCAACAACCATCTTTTCGTAATCTTCCAAACCAACTTGTTTGGCGGCAGCGTTATTTGTACCTGAATCAAATCCTAGGTAAGTCTTAGTATTTTCACCTACTGATGGTTTGATGATATCAAGGTATGTAGATGGGTCGATGTAGTCCGGAGACCAACCAACGTTATCTGAAAGATCCCAATCTTCCCCAGCAGCTGATTCTGCAAAGTAAGTGACATTGAGAACTTCATCTTTTTGAAGTTGTTGGATATCAATAACGACATTGTCAGTTCCTAATGTTGCTTCAAGCGATTGTTTCAATGATTGAACACGTTGAACTTTTGTAGTATTGGTTTGGTCAACTGGCATATCCAAGTGGATTGGGAATTGAACACCCTCCGCTTGGAGAGCTGTCTTAGCCTTAGCAAACTCTGCTTTTGCTTTTTCAGGATTGTAAAGACCGTCTTGAGCGTCTTCTAGATTAACATCTTTCCACTCATCACCATAGGTCACCAATTTTTCCTTAACTAAGTCACCAAAGTTTTTACCATCTGCTTGAACAAATGTTGGTGGTACGAACAAGTTACGAAGGAGTTTGCTTGCTCCACTTTCTCCATTAACTTGAGAAGCATAAGCTTTTCTATCAAAACCAAAGGCGATGGCTTGACGGAAGTCTTTGTTAAGAAGAGCTTTCTTAGTTGAAGTCTTTTGCTCGTCTGTAGTCTTAGAAGTATATTTGTAAGACTGACGGTCAATATTCGTACCGACTAAGAAAGTTGTAGAATCTTGTGTTGTATAAACGATGTTATCCTTAAACTCTTTTTCAAGTTCAGAGTAGCTTCCACTTGTTGGGAAGAGAAGGGCCATTGAGAAACCACCATCTTTAAAGGTTTCTGCAAGTTTGTTATTGTCTTGACCATCCCAGAATGAAAGTTTTACTTTATCAATATGAACATTGTCCTTATCCCAGTAGTTTGGATTCTTTTCAAATTCTACTGAAGATTTTGCTACCAATGATTTCAACAAGAAAGGACCGTTGTAAAGAATACTGCTTGGATCTGTTGCTTTAGCAAAGTCACTTCCTTTAGAAGTAAGGAATTCTTCATTGACTGGTGCAAGAATTCCCATGGTTGTCTTAGAGTTCCAGAAGCTTTCTGGTTTGTTCAAAGTGTATTGAACTGTTTGATCATCTACAGCCTTGATTCCAACTTCTGAGAAGTCTTTAACTTCACCTTTTACATAAGCATCCAAACCTTTAATAGATTCTTGAACAAGATAAAGGGCTTCTGACTTATTGTCAGCAGCATACTTAAGACCTGTTACAAAGTCTTGCGCTTTAACTGGTGCATACTCTTCGCCTTCAGAAGTGTACCACTTAGCATCTTTACGGATTGTGTAAGTGTAAGTCAACCCGTCTTTAGACACTGACCAATCTTCTGCCAAAGATGGCACGAAGTTACCGTAGCGGTCATTCTCCATCAAACCGTCAACGACATTACTTGTGATATTAGCAACCGCAGCCTTACCAGTTGTCAGATAGTTGAGACTATCTGGATCTGTTTCATAAACATAAGAAAAAGTTTTCTCACCCTTTGCACTAGAGCCTGAACCTGAACAAGCTGCCAAAACACCAGACGCTAACAGAGTCACCCCTGCTAGGGCCATTACTTTTGAAAATTTCATAATAAACTCCTTTTTGACTTTTTATACATTATAATCCCTTTTCAGCCAAGTGTCAATACAATTTTCAGAATTTTTCAAATTGATTTAAAAACATTTTTATGAGAAACTTTTCTAAAAACCAACTGAGAAAAAGTTCTTTTATTGACAGTTCTCAAACAAATCTTTATGATATAATGAAAAGAGAAAATTGAAAGGAAATACCATGTCAAAAGAAGTTATTGTTGAAAGTTTTGAACTCGATCACACCATTGTTAAAGCACCGTATGTCCGTTTAATCGGAGAAGAAACAGGTCCTAAGGGAGATATCATTTCTAACTTTGATATTCGCTTGGTTCAACCAAATGAGGACTCTATCCCTACTGCTGGACTTCATACTATTGAGCACCTCTTGGCTAAGCTAATCCGTACTCGCATCGACGGTATGATCGATTGTTCACCATTTGGTTGTCGTACAGGGTTCCATATGATTATGTGGGGACGTCATACTAGCGCAGAAATCGCTGCTGTCATCAAGGATTCACTCAAAGAAATCGCTGAAACAACAACTTGGGAAGATGTCCCAGGAACAACCATTGAATCTTGTGGTAACTACAAGGATCATAGCCTATTTTCAGCTAAAGAATGGGCAAAATTGATTCTCCAACAAGGAATCTCAGACGATGCCTTTGAACGTCATGTCATCTAATAATAAAAAAGAAACCAGCTTTTGAACTGGTTCCTTTTTTTATTTTCAAAATCTTGATTTAGGCTTTTTCACGAATGACCAAAACACCATCTTCCATGTCAGCTTCTAGGTGTTTAGCATCAAGGTTATCCAAGTGGAAGTCTGTGACTTTGTCACGGATTTGTTGTTCAATCACACGACGGAGTGGACGAACACCCATGACTTCATCGTAACCTTCTTCAGTCATGTATTCTTTAGCAGCTTCGCTCACTACCAAGTCAATGTCTTTCTTAGAAAGCGTCTTGTTAACTTCAACCAACATAAGGTCTACAATCTTAGAAAGATCTTCTTTGCTCAAGTGTGAGAATTCGATGACAGCATTGAAACGGTTAAGGAATTCTGGACGGAAGTAAGGTTTCAAACGATCCATAAGTTCTGGTTTATCAGCATCTTCTGTCAAGTTAGCTTCGTAACCAAAGCCTGCGTTTGAAGTTGCGATAATCACCGTATTCTTGAAGTTGACAGTGTTACCTTGACCATCTGTCAAACGACCATCGTCCAAAACTTGGAGGAGAAGGGTGATGACTTGAGGGTCAGCCTTTTCAATCTCATCCAAAAGTACGATTGAGTATGGATTGCGACGGACGCGTTCTGTCAAGGTATTGTTGTTGTCATCGTAACCAACATAACCTGCAGTTGTACCAATCAATTTAGATACGGCTGTACGGTCGCTATATTCTGACATGTCCAAACGGATGATGGCATCTTTCGTTCCGAACATATCAAGAGCCAATTGTTTGGCCAACTCAGTCTTACCAACACCAGTAGGACCTACAAAGAGGAAGCTACCGATTGGACGGTTACCTTCATCAAAACCAGCACGGTTACGACGGATAGCTTTTGCTACTGCCTCAACAGCTTTGTCTTGACCGATAACTTTCGTTTGCAAACGGTGACCCATATCTTTCAATCGTTCAATATCGGTTGCACCCATTTGTGATACTGGGATTCCAGTCATCCGTTCGACAGACTCAGCTACATCATTTACAGTGGCTGTAACCTTGTGATCTTCTGTATGATTAGCAATTTGTTTTTCAAGTTCTTCGATACGAATTTTTGCATTAAGGGCTGCTTCGTAATCTTCTTTAGCAGCTGCAGCTTCTTGTTTAGCTTTTTCTTCTTCAATTTCATGTTCCACAGCATGTACATCTGTCACTGGGTGTTGTGCTGCCAAGTGAGCAGCTGTCACATCTACCAAGTCTATAGCCTTATCTGGCAAGCTACGTTGTGGAATATATTGAACAGAATAATCAACAGCCGCTTTCAATACTTCATCTGGCAAGATAACATTGTGGTGTTGTTGATAAAGATCACGGATCCCTTGGAGAATCTTGAAAGTATCTTCAGCAGATGGTACATTAACTTTTACTTCGTTGAAACGACGAGCAAGAGCAGCATTTTTCAAAATAGTGTTGCGATATTCATCTTGAGTTGTTGCTCCAATCACTGTCAATTCACCACGTGAAAGAGCTGGTTTCAAAATATCAGCAAGCCCCTTAGATCCTTGACCATCCCCTGTGCTACCTGCACCAAGGATTTGGTGGATTTCATCGAAGAAGAGGATAATATTTCCAGCTTCTTTAACTTCTTTTACCAAGTTCTGAATATTTTCTTCAAAGCTACCACGGTATTGAGTACCAGCTTCAAGTCCAGAAATATCAATAGAAATAATCTCTTTGTTCTTGATTGCTGCTGGAACATCACCATTCACGATAGCTTGAGCCAAACCTTCAACTACTGCCGTTTTACCAACACCAGCATCCCCGACAAGAACTGGGTTATTCTTTGTACGACGAGAAAGGATTTCAGATGTTTCTTGAATTTCCTTGTTACGTCCAATAACTGGATCTAACTTACCTTCACGGGCTTCAGCAGTTAAGTTACGTCCAAGTTTAGCAAGAATACCGTCTTGTTTCATGGCTTTACCTTGAACATATTGAGCTTGTTCACTTCCTTCGCCTGGAAGTTGACCAGTTTGACGGTAAATAGCGAATTCTTCAGGTGTTACTTCACGGCCGTTAATCAAGTAACGACGGTTTTCTGAACTATATCCACGCATACCACCCATCAATTGGTTAAATAAATCATCCATGTTGTTAAAGTTATTAAAGTTGTTATTCATATTTCATACCTCGTTTGTTTTCAAATTTACTTGTCAAAATAATTTGACTTTCTCTGACCTTTGTTTCAAAAAATTTAGACTAGCTATTTGCTACTCTACGTATAATTTCAGGTTTTTCTTTATCCAATACAGGTTTTTCGATTGGACTTCTAAAAATACTAATGTTAACCATAGGTTGTACCTCTTTTCTAAGTTTTACCCATACTTTGACCTTAAGATAAATTACACAATCACCTTAAAATCAAGGTTTTCTAAGGATTTCCTTATCCTTATGTTCTTAGTATATCACTTTGGTCAGTATTGGTCAAGAGGTTTGACCAACTTTGACCAACTTTTTTTAAAAATTTTTTTATAGCAAAAAACCAGTCAAAATGACTGGTTTCAGATTGAAGACAAAGTCCTTAGAACTCAAGTTTCTAAGGGCTTTTCTTTGTGTAAAGTCGTATAATAGAGGTAAGAAGAGTTGTGAGGTAATCCCTATGTTTCACAAAGAAAAACCTGATTATAATCGTAAGCAATATGGTTTCTATACGATAGATGAATTGGTCCCCAAAGATCACTTTCTTCGACAAGTAGATTCAAAGGTTGATTTTGACTTTATTTATGACTTGGTAGAAGATACCTATAGTCCAGATAATGGTCGTCCTAGTCTTGATCCTGTCATGTTAGTCAAAATTCCTTTGATCAAGTGTTTTTATGGTATCCGTTCCATGCGCCAAACCATTAAAGAGATTGAAGTAAACGTAGCCTATCGTTGGTTTCTCGGACTAACTTTAGATGATAAGGTTCCTCATTTTACTACCTATGGCAAGAATTACAGCCGTCGTTTTCAAGATAAAGAACTCATTTCTGAGATTTTTTCCCAAGTTCTCAACCAAGCTTTGTATGCTGGCTTAATTGATCCTTCTGAAATATTTGTGGATGGTACCCATATCAAAGCGGCAGCTAATAGTCACAAGTATCGTAAGGAAATGGTAGACCAACAAGCTAAATTTATGAGTGAACAATTGGCAGTTGAGATTGATTTAGATCGGAAAAAACACGCAAAAAAGTCCTTAAAGCCCGCAAAAGAAAGTGAGGCAAAAGAAAAGAAAATCTCAACAACAGATCCCGAGTGTGGTTGGTTTCACAAGGGCGAACACAAGGAAGTATTTGCCTATTCTGCTCAAGTTGCTTGCGATAAGCATGGTTGGGCCTTAGCTTATACGGTTGAAGCAGGAAATGTTCATGATAGCCAGGCTTTCCCTGCCTTATTTTCAAAGTTAAAGCCTTTCTCTCCACGCTATATAATTGCGGATTCAGGCTACAAGACCCCAGCTATTGCCCATTATTTATTAGAACGTAACATCATTCCTGTCTTTCCTTATACTCGTCCAAAGGGAGTAAAGGGGAACTTAAGACCTAGTCAGTTTGTTTATGATGCAAGTCATGACTCTTATATTTGTCCAGAGAATCAAGTATTAAGCTATCGCACTACCACTCGAGAAGGCTACCGTGAGTATAAGAGTAATCCCAAAGTATGTGTTGCCTGTCCTTTATTATCCGTTTGTACCCAAAGCCAAAATCATCAAAAAGTAGTAACGAGACATGTCTGGAAAGATGCCCTTGAATTTTGTGAGGAGATTCGTCACCAAAGAGAAATGAAAGAGCTCTATAAGAAGCGCAAAGAAACAATTGAACGGCTTTTTGGGACGGCTAAGGAGTACCATAATTTGAGATACACTAGAGAGAAAGGAAAGTCCAAAATGGAGGATCAGGTTGGGCTTACTTTGGCATGTTTAAATATCAAAAAACTGGTGAAATGGATAGAGAATATCCCTTTTTATTTTGTTCTAAATCCGATTTTTGAATGGAATATCAGATGATGAGACAACATATTTTTGAAAAGAGAAAAAGACAAACGCCAAAAATGACGTTTGTCTTCGTTCTGAAACCAGTCAAAATGACTGGTTTTTGTTTTACTATTTATGATTCTTAGCTCAATGCATCATCCATTGAAAGAACTTCGTGGAAGACACGTTGTGTCAATTCAGTTTTTTGTTCTGGAGTGAGGTACTTAGTATTTACACAGTATCCAGAGATACGTACGATAACGTCTTCACCTGACATGATCTTTTCGTAAACATCGTTCAAGTCCATAACGTTCAAGTTAACGTGTTGTCCACCGTTTTCGAAGTAACCATCAAGGATTGTTACCAAGTTATCAACTTGTTCGTCACGAGTTTTACCAAGAGCGCGAGGTGATACTTGAGTTGTCAACGAGATACCATCAGCTGCATAACCAAAGTCAAGGCTAGCAAGTGAGTTCAAGTTTTGCAACCATCCACCTTTAGCTTTGTTAGATGGGTTAGCACCTGGTGAGAAGAATTCCAATTTAGACAAGTTCACAGAACCATCTTCGTTGAGGTATACACCTTTGTGGACTGGTGAGTTACCAGTTTGTTTAGAGTAAGCAACGTTAGATGTGATTGTCAAAAGTGATACTGTAGCTTCTGCGTCTTTGTAAAGTTTGTGGCTACGTAGACGAGTTGTGTAAGCTTCGATCAACCATTCTGCCAATTCGTTTGAACGTGGGTCATCTTCACCCCAACGTGGGTATTCACCGATTGTTTCGTAATCGTAGATGTAGCCATTTTCGTCACGGATTGGTTTAACTGTAGCATACTTGATAGCTGACAATGTGTCAACAGTGTTAGCGAATCCACAGATACCGAATCCCATGTTAGCACGTTGTTTAGTTGGCAAGAAGGCCATTTGAACAGCTTCGTAGTTGTACTTGTCAGTCATGTAGTGGATGATGTTCAAAGCATCTACGTAAGTGTCAGTCAACCAGTCAAGAGATTTTTCAAAGTTAGCTTTAACTGATTCGAACTCAAGGACTTCGTCACGGATTGGTTCGATATCAAATACTTTGTAGTCTTTATGAACATCGTCGTAACCACCGTTCAAACCAGTAAGAAGGGCTTTCAATACGTTTACGCGAGCACCGAAGTACTGGATGTTGTGACGTTGTTCTTCATTTTCTGGGTCAAGTGGAGATACACAACATGAGATACAGCTCATTTCACCGTATCCATCTTTAGCCATTGTTGTAACACCTTCGTATTGGATTGAAGAGTGTTTGTGGCTCATGTGCATACAGTAGCGACGGAAGTTGTATGGCAATTTGTCAGTCCAAAGAACTGTCAAGTTTGGTTCTGGAGAGTTACCGATATTGTCAAGAGTGTTCAAGAAACGGTAGTCCATCTTAGTAACACGGTGACGACCGTCGTTACCCATACCAGCCATTGAAGTTGTGATGAAGGTTGGGTCACCTGAGTACAATTGGTCGTAAGCTTTTGTACGAGCAAATTTAACTGTACGAAGTTTCATAACGAAATCATCAACAAATTCTTGGATTTCTGATTCAGTAAATGTACCACGAGCAAGGTCACGTTCTGCAAAGATATCCAATACGATTGGTACACGTCCAAGAGATGTAGCCGCACCGTTGATAACACGACAGACAGCCATGAAGGCGATATTAACCCATTGGATTGCTTCTTTAACGTTCATCGCTGGTTTGCGAACGTCAACTCCATAAAGGTCACCCAAGCGAACAACTTGTTGCAATGCTTGGTATTGAAGGTTGATTTCTTCACGAAGACGGATTGTTTCTTCATCGATTTCTTCGATTGAGTTCCAGTCGTTTACTTTTTCTTGCATCAAGTAATCTGCACCGTAAAGAGCAAGACGTGCGTAAACACCGATGATACGTCCACGTGAGTATGCATCTGGAAGACCAGTTACAGTGTGTGCGTGACGAGCGCGACGGATATTTGAAGTGTAAGCACGGAAGATACCGTCATTAACAGTTGTTACGTATTTAGTGAAGATTTCGTGAACAGCTGGATCTGGTTCGTATCCATTTTCTTTCAAAGTAGTTTCAGCCATACGGATACCACCTTTTGGCATGAAGTTCAATTTGAAGAGTTCATCGTTTTGGATACCATAAATCAATTCGTTTTCTTTGTCGATAAATCCAGCAGGAATATCAGCAATAGAAGTTGGACGAGTGTCCATTGGGAAACGAGTTTCTTCGTAGTGTGCTTTAGTTTCTTCTACGATTTTTTTGATGTGGAGTGAACGTTCTGTTGGTCCTGCAAGGAAGCTTTCATCTCCATCATAAGGAGTGTAGTTTGCTTGTACAAAGCGTGATACACTTGCTTTTTCTTTCCAGTCAACACCTTTAAAGCCTTCCCAAGCTTTGTCAAAAATGTCCTGTGCTTCAACAACTGTCTTAACAACCATGTTAATTCCTCTTTTTTCTTTCTAGTAACAGCCATCTGTTACATTCATGTATTCAGTATAACACACAGTAAACGATTTCAACAACTAAAAACTCACTTTTTTAATACTTTCTTTTCTAATACAGTTCAAAATATATCACAAACTGTATTATATTTTTGAAAGAGGTTATTTGATTTTCATTTTTTCAGAAAAAGAGTATAATAAAATTAAACAAACTAGCACTGAGAGGTTTCTCCATGTTGATTTTTCCACTAATGAATGATTTATCTCGTAAAATCATCCATATTGACATGGATGCCTTTTTTGCTGCTGTTGAAATTCGAGACAATCCCAAACTTAAAGGGAAGCCAGTTGTGATTGGTAGTGATCCTAGAAAAACTGGTGGTCGAGGAGTTGTTTCTACCTGTAGTTATGAAGCGCGAGTCTTTGGCATCCACTCAGCTATGAGTTCTAAAGAAGCCTATGAACGTTGCCCTCAAGCTGTTTTCATTTCTGGAAACTACGAAAAATATACTGCTGTCGGTCAACAGATTAGAGCTATTTTCAAACGTTATACGGATAATATCGAGCCTATGAGTATCGATGAAGCTTATCTAGACGTGACTGAAAACAAACTCGGTATCAAGTCAGCTGTTAAAATCGCTCGACTAATTCAACAAGATATTTGGCAAGAACTTCATCTGACCGCTTCTGCTGGTGTGTCTTATAATAAATTCTTAGCTAAAATAGCCAGCGATTACCAAAAACCTCGAGGTCTGACAATTATTCTCCCTGATGAAGCTGAAGATTTTCTCAAACAAATGGATATCGCTAAATTCCACGGTGTAGGTAAGAAAACAGTTGAGAAATTGCATCAAATGGGGGTATTTACAGGTGCTGATCTTTTAAATATTTCTGAAATTAGTCTCATTGATCGTTTTGGTCGACTCGGTTTTGACCTGTATCGCAAGGCTCGTGGAATTGATAATTCTCCCGTCAAATCCAATCGCATTCGTAAATCTATTGGAAAAGAAAAAACTTATAGTAAAATTCTCAATCTAGAAGAGGATATCAAAAAAGAGCTAACTCTCCTTTCGGAAAGAGTTGCCCTGAGTCTTCAAAAACATGAAAAATCTGGAAAGATTATTATTTTAAAAATCCGCTATGCTGACTTCTCTACAATGACTAAGCGGAAAAGCTTATCTCAAAAGATCCAAGATGCTGAAACTATTTCACGAATGGCTATCCAACTTTACGAATCTCTGACAGATAAAGATAAAGACGTTCGCTTATTGGGTGTCACTGTGACTGGATTTTAAAACCTTGAAGGAAGCTTCCCTCAAGGTTTTTTTCTTATACAAATAATCGAATAAAGCTATAAAGTAGCAAGACACTACCAAGGACAATACGGTATTTACCAAACATCGTAAAGTCGTGTTTTTTAACATAGCTGGTCAAGAAACGAATGGCAACCATGCTGACTGCAAAAGCTACTACCATGGCTACTAAGAGCAAGAAGAATTGACCAAAACTCAAAATTTCTCCTGCCTTGATGAATTTAAAAATCTTCAAAGCACTGGCTCCAAACATAACTGGAATTCCTAGGTAGAAGGTAAACTCAGTTACTACTGAACGACTAGTTCCATTTAACAAACCACCAACGATAGTCGCACCGGAACGGCTAGTCCCTGGTAAAAGGGCCAAGACTTGGAAAAGTCCGATATAGAGGGCCGTTTTATAAGGCAACTTGTCTAGCTCTGTGACTGTTGGCTCAATTGCTTGCGCTTTGTTGCGTTTTTCAAGATAAATAAAGGCAACCCCATAAACAATCAACATAATGGCTACTGAAACCATATTATGGAAGTGAGTATCAAACCAATCATCAAACTTAAAGACTAAAAGAAGAGGAAGAGTCGCTACAAAAACTTTGGACCATAACTGCCAAGTTCTACGGATTTCCACTTTATCCTTACCAGGTTTGAAGGGATTAAGCTTGTTAAAGTAGATAACCATAACCGCTAAAATAGCTCCGAGTTGAATAACTACGTTAAACATAGACATGAAGGCTTCATTTTGATCTTTATACTGGATAAACTCTTCTGCTAAAATCAAGTGACCAGTACTTGAAATCGGCAACCATTCCGTAATTCCTTCAACGATCCCAAAAAAGATAGATTTTAAAATTTCAATAAGATACATAGATAACTCCTTTTTCTATCCTCCATTATATCATACTTTTATAAGCTGTGTTGAGTTTTCTTTAAAAGGCACCGATGCTGCCACCGCCACCGCCTCCAGAGAATCCACCACCAGAACTTCCACTACTAGAAGATACTGAGTAAGTACTTGCTGTATTTGCAACACTGGCATAATGGCTCATTTGCGCTGTTGAATGATAAAACATGTTATGCCAGCCATAAGCTACATAGAGATTGATATCTGGATTTTCAACTTGGATCTGGTGAACCTTCATCAAATGGCTCACCTTGTCAGCACAGCCAAACAAGGTTGCATACACCAGTAGGCGATTCCAGACTACAATACTTTCCAATTCAGCCTGATCCAATCGTGCAATCTCCCGCAACATATTTTCAAAGCTCGTCCAAAGATAATAGACCTCTGCTCCTGCTTCATTTAGAACACCATCACGATTATCTAGTCGAAGCTTCCAATAGTAGAAAGCAGCCAAAACTAAACCTATTAAGCCAAGTATTGGCAAGGGGAGGTAGAGATAGCCATGAACGTCCAAACTGTACAAGAACAAACCAAATCCGATGATTAGTGGGAAAATAGTAGAAACACCCATACTCACTTGCAAGACCTTTTCCCCGCTAGTCAAGGGACGATAATAAGCTGGTAGCCCCAAGAAAGAGACTCGGTCCTTCACCCCTTCTTGCATCTCTTTCAATGCTCTTTCAAAAGAATATTTGAGCTTACGGCCTTTTGTTTGAATCCGTTTTTCATCAGTAGCTTTCGCTCCACGATAAAGGCTCTCAGATACCTTATAATCTGCAAACAAATCGGAAACAGCAACGTCTTTTTTACCTGAAAAGGCCAGATTTAGACAGGTCCTCTCAAAGTTTGCCAAGCCATCTTCTTTTACCAACCTTAAAGTAACTGCATCTCCTTCTGAAATAATAGAGACATTACCACGGTCGATTACATCTAGTAAGGTAGCCTGAATAAGCTGGTTGAAGGTGAATTTGCCTGCTCCTTTGATTAGAGGGCTTACTTCCTCCAAGGAGGTCGAGTAAACAGCTTCAGATAAAACCATAGGCTCTAATTCCATCGGCGGTTCATAGAGACGATGATTTTTGGCATATTTGACTGAAGGAGTGGTTTTTCTTCTATAAATAAAATAGAAGCAGATACTCAATAACAAGGAGATGGAAAGTATTGAAGGAAACACCCAAGTAACGAGTTGTTTACTCTGCTCTTTTTCTCTAACAATCGAGTCTTCTATCTTATTAAACTCTTCTAAACGATTCCCTTTTAAGCCCTGATCCATAGCGCTAGCAAAATCGGTTCGAGGCCAGTAGGCATGCAACTCAACTCCGCGCTTAGACGGAAGATTGTCTAAGCGAATAGTATAGTCATGACCACTCTGTTCAATCCTTCCCTCTCTATAAAGTTGACCTGTGTGGAAAAAGAGTTTTTCAGCCCCCTTCTCTCCGCTTACATGAAACTCAAACTTTTCAATAGATTCTGAACTGTCTGTTAAGGGTTGCCAATTTAATTCAGCGATATCATTATACAAGAAAAGAAGGTTTTTCAATTGCCAGGTAAGTTCCACTTCGACCCTGTCCCCTTCCTGACCTGGATTATAGACTTTAACAGTATAACCATTCGTTTCTTCTGTCACTTCGCTAGTAACATCTGTCAGTTCAGCACCATTTTTCGAGGCCTCAACCTTTGGATGAGGATCAATTTCAAACCCGCTAGGCATCTTGCCTGCACGACCAAGTCCCACGATTTGGCCATTAAAATCATCCTCAAACTGGTAAACTATCTTCTGCCTAAATTCCGCTGTATTGTCTGCATGAATATACAGTTCTCCTTTATAGGATGGAATGCTGAAATCCACGGCAAAAACCAATTTTGGAACAATTATCAGACAAGTAAATATAAGTACTATTAACCATCTTTTTTTCATAATATAGCCTCTTTTGACCTTTTTCTCATTATATCATTTTTTTCCAAGTAAGGGTTTACTAGGATTGAAAAACTTGCTAATTTTCGATACAATAGAGAGAAGCAATTTTAGACTAGAAATAGGAGAAATCATGAAAAAATTATGCTTAACTATCCTTGCTAGCCTGGCCCTTACTTTAGGACTAGTTAGCCAGGTCCAAGCCGATGAATATTTACGTATCGGTATGGAGGCAGCCTACGCACCCTTTAACTGGACTCAAGATGACGACAGTAACGGCGCTGTCAAAATCGATGGAACCAACCAATATGCTAATGGTTACGACGTCCAAATAGCTAAAAAGATTGCTAAGGACCTAGGCAAAGAGCCCTTGGTTGTTAAAACCAAGTGGGAAGGACTTGTCCCAGCCCTTACTTCTGGTAAGATTGATATGATCATTGCAGGTATGAGCCCAACTGCTGAACGCAAACAAGAAATTGCATTTTCAAGCAGCTACTATACTAGCGAACCAGTACTTTTGGTCAAAAAGGATTCTGCCTATGCAAACGCCAAATCACTAGAGGACTTTAGCGGAGCAAAAATCACTTCTCAACAAGGTGTTTACCTTTATGATTTGATTTCACAAATCTCAGGCGCTCAGAAGGAAACTGCCATGGGAGATTTCGCCCAAATGCGTCAAGCTCTTGAAGCTGGTGTCATTGATGCCTACGTTTCTGAACGTCCTGAAGCCCTAACTGCCGAATCAGCAAACGCTAAGTTCAAAATGATTCAGCCTGAACCTGGTTTTAAAACTGGTGAAGAAGATACGTCTATCGCTATTGGACTTCGTAAAGATGATGACCGTATCAGCCAAATCAACGCCAGTATTGAAACCATTTCTAAAGATGAACAAGTTGCGCTCATGGATCGTATGATCAAAGAGCAGCCAGCAGAATCTACAACGACAGAAGAAAGCAACAGTAATTTCTTTGGCCAAGTCGCTAAAATTCTGACTGAAAACTGGCAACAACTCTTGCGTGGTGCTGGTATTACCCTTCTCATTTCAATTATCGGTACCATCGTTGGTCTCACTATTGGTCTTGCTATCGGTGTTTTCCGTACTGCACCTCTATCTGAAAACCAATTTATCTTTGGCATCCAAAAACTAATCGGTTGGATTCTCAATATCTATATTGAAATTTTCCGTGGAACACCTATGATTGTACAATCTATGGTTATCTACTATGGAACTGCTCAAGCTTTCGGGATCAACCTAGACCGTACGCTAGCTGCTATCTTTATTGTTTCTATCAATACCGGTGCCTACATGACCGAAATCGTTCGTGGTGGTATTTTGTCTGTTGATAAGGGACAATTTGAAGCGGCAACTGCACTTGGTATGACTCATAACCAGACCATGCGTAAGATCGTTTTGCCTCAAGTTGTTAGAAATATTCTACCAGCGACTGGTAATGAGTTCGTCATCAACATCAAGGATACTTCTGTATTGAACGTTATCTCTGTAGTAGAACTTTACTTCTCAGGAAATACAGTAGCAACACAAACCTACCAGTACTTCCAAACCTTTACCATCATAGCAGTTATCTACTTTGTCCTCACCTTCACAGTAACGCGTATCCTCCGCTTCATCGAAAAACGTATGGATATGGATACCTACACGACAGGTGCTAACCAAATGCAAACGGAGGATTTGAAATAATGAGTCAACCAATCCTTGAAATCAAACACCTCAAAAAATCCTACGGGCAAAACGAGGTCCTAAAAGATATCTCTCTCACTATTCACAAAGGTGAAGTGATTTCTATCATCGGTAGTTCTGGTAGCGGTAAATCAACCTTCCTACGTTCTATCAATCTTCTCGAAACACCAACTGAAGGTGAAATCCTTTATCACGGTGAAAATGTCCTCGAGAAAGGCTATAATCTCACTCACTATCGTGAAAAACTAGGTATGGTTTTCCAATCCTTTAACCTCTTTGAAAATCTCAATGTTCTTGAAAATACGATTGTTGCACAGACAACCGTTCTCAAACGTGAACGATCAGAAGCAGAGAAAATTGCTAAAGAAAACCTTGAAAAAGTTGGAATGGGAGAGCGCTACTGGCAAGCTAAACCTAAGCAACTTTCAGGTGGTCAAAAGCAACGTGTCGCCATTGCTCGCGCACTTTCTATGAACCCTGATGCCATTCTCTTTGATGAGCCAACCTCAGCCCTTGATCCTGAAATGGTCGGTGAAGTTCTAAAAATCATGCAAGAACTAGCTCAAGAAGGCTTGACAATGATCGTTGTAACCCACGAAATGGAATTTGCTCGTGACGTATCACACCGTGTCATCTTTATGGACAAAGGTGTGATTGCAGAAGAAGGCAAACCTGAAGATTTATTTACAAATCCTAAAGAGGAACGTACAAGAGAATTTTTACAACGCTATTTAGGATAAGACAAAAGTGGTTGAAAACACCTCTTAAACTAAGAGTTGTTTTCCTATTCAATCCCAATCACCATTGAGTCAAAGGCTCATGAACATAAAAATCAAGGTCGGAGTTTTTTATCCCGACCTCTTTTTATACTTTAAAAATCACTTTTATCCCTTCCTATGTTTCCTGAGCAAGTATTGCTTGTAGCTATATTCCTAATCTTTTATTTGATTTTCATGAGTGATACTCAATGAAAATCAAAGAGCAAACTAGGAAGCGAGCCGCAGGCTGTACTTGAGTACGGCAAGGCGAAGCTGACGTGGTTTGAATTTGATTTTCGAAGAGTATGAGATTACTCAGCTCCCTGTCAACCTACTTCATTCTAACAAATAGATTTGTTGAGTAGGTCATAGCATGGCTATTTCTCCATTCCATAAATAAAAGCAGACCCTAATTAGAGTCTGCTTGTATCCAAAGATTAATCTTCAAATTTTTCATGATTTTTTTCATAGAAATCAATTAATCCAAGGGCTGTTTCAAAGGAAATATTTTTAACTTTTGCACGTCCTTGAGCTAGAGCAATGATAGACATTTCACGTGCATTCGTTTCTTTAGAAATACGATAACCAGTGATCTTCTTATCACGAACCCAGCTAACAACTGATTCTACTTTTTCAAAGTTAGTCTTAGCCATGTTTTTCTCCTATTTTATTCTTTACGATATTTAATTGTATACGTTTTTATGGCATTTGTCAATAAAAAAACATATATCCAATCAAATAAGACGTTAAGATTTAGTTTACTTGGCTTTTAAAGCCGATAATATATGGGTTCGTATATCTTCAACTCCGTTAGGATTTGCTGGTAAGAAAATTGCATTATTACCTTGTTTTTCTGCAAAATTATTCAATGTATCTAAATACTGGTTAGTTAACAAGATTGACATGATTTGCTCTTCAGTTAATTCAACATTGGCCCCTTTTAACTCTTTAATAGAATCAGCAAGTCCATCAACAATTGCTTTTCGTTGCTCTGCGATCCCTACACCATGTAGGCGATCCTTTTCTGCCTCTGCTTCGGCCGCTGTTACGATCTTAATTTTATCTGCTTCGGCCAATTCTTGTGCTGCTACTCTCTTACGTTGAGCAGCATTGATTTCATTCATTGATTGCTTGACTTCCGCATCCGGCTCTACTTTGGTAATGAGCGTTTTGACGATAATGTACCCATACGTTGACATTTCTTCCGCTACTTGTTTTTGAACTTCTAATGCAATTTCATCCTTTTTCTCAAACAATTCATCCAAAGTTAACTTAGGAACTGATGAGCGCAATGCGTCTTCAATATAAGATTTGATTTGAGCCTCAGGTCTCATTAGTTTATAGTAAGCATCTGTAACATTTTGTTCATTTACTCGGTACTGTGTCGCAACATTCATCGTCACAAATACGTTATCTTGAGTCTTGGTTTCCACAACGATTTCACTTTGCAAGAGACGCAGTTGGACACGAGCTGCAATTTTATCAATCCCAAATGGTGCTCTTAGGTGAATACCACTATTGCTCAATTTTTGATACTTACCAAATCGTTCAATGATAGCTACTGATTGTTGTCGAACAACATAGATTGAGCTCATTAATATAGCTCCTACAATAAGCATTAGAATAATTAGAACAAGTATAACTTTTAAAACCATGGGAATCTCCCCCTTTCTTCACTTACATTATAGCACTAGTAAATAGGTTAGGCAAATAATATGATAAAAATTTCATAGCATATTAAACAAGCATATTATATAAGGTCTCATTCCCATTCAAGTTAATATAAGACGGGTCGAATTTTTCCATCCGGTGAATCAATCCCGCATAATCATGTTTATCAGCAAGTGCAATCCCTATTAGTACTGGACCAGTTCCCTTGCTAGCTCGTTTGATATATTCAAAACGAGTAATATCATCATGAGGTCCTAAGATATCATTTACAAACTCTCGAAGTGCTCCCGGACGTTGTGGGAAATTCACTACAAAGTAATGCTTGATACCATCATAAATCAAGGCACGTTCTTCCATCTCTGGCATACGGTTGATGTCATTATTCCCTCCAGAAATGATACAACAAATGGTCTTGCCCTTAATATAATCGGATAATACTTCTAGGGCTGCAACACTAGCAGCCCCCGCAGGTTCTGCTACAATTCCTTGTTTAGAATAAAGATCAATTAAGGTCTCAGAAATCAAACCTTCATCCACTCCGATAAGAGTTTCTACATGTTTGCGTGTTGCTTCATAGGTCAACTGTCCTACTTTTTGCACGGCAATCCCATCCGCAAACTTATCAATTTCTTTAAGTTTAACCGGTCCTCCAGCTTCAAAGGCAGCCTTCATAGAACGAGCACCTTCAGCCTCTACTCCAATGACCTCAATCTGAGGATTTGTTTCTTTAATATAAGTAGAAACACCTGAAATGAGACCTCCGCCTCCAACAGGTACCAAGACAGTATCAAATTCAATAGATTCTTTACGAGCTTCTTCTAAAATTTCATAGGCTACCGTACCCTGACCAGCTTGAACATAAGGATCATCAAAGGGATCAATAAAAGTACGATTTTCAGCTACGGTAAAGTCTTGAGCAGCCTTGGCTGAAGCATCAAAAGTATCCCCTACTAATTTAATGGTTACAAAATCTCCTCCAAAGAAACGAACCTGACCAATTTTCTGTTGAGGTGTCGTAATTGGCATAAAGATTGTTGCAGGAATCTTCATCTCATTACATGTGTAGGCAACTCCTTGAGCGTGATTTCCCGCTGAAGCACACACTACACCACGTTCACGTTCCTCTTTTGTCAATTGGGAAATTGCGTAATAAGCCCCACGAATTTTAAAAGAACGGACACGTTGAGCATTTTCCTTTTTAAGATAAATTTTCGCTCCGTATTTTTCGGATAAATAATGATCGTAGTCAAGTGGTGTATTGGCTACTACACCACTCAAAACCTTGTGGGCTTTCACCACATCTTTTGCACTTAGCATAATCTCCTCCTCGATGAGTTTTCAAGATAAAAAACGAGTTAGGTTCCCCCCAACTCGCCTTCTGTTTATATTCTTAAAAATTAGTTGTAGATCTTGAATGCATCATCGTCGTTTTTACCGACAAATGGCATTGCTTTACGCAATTCTGCACCAACTTTTTCAATTTCAAGGTTAGCTGCTTGTTCACGGTAGGCAGTCAATTTTGGACGTCCAGCTTTGTAGTCATTTACAAAGTCGTTGGCAAATTTACCATTTTGGATGTCCGCAAGAACTGCTTTCATGTTTTCTTTGACTTGTTCAGTGATTACACGTGGACCTGATACATAGTCACCGTATTCAGCAGTGTTTGAAATTGATTGACGCATTTTTTTGAATCCACCTTCATAGATCAAGTCAACGATCAATTTCATTTCATGAAGAACTTCAAAGTAAGCCAATTCTGGAGCATATCCTGCTTCTGTCAAGACTTCGAAACCTGCTTCGATAAGGGCAGTCAAACCACCACAAAGTACAGCTTGTTCACCAAACAAATCTTCTTCAGTTTCTTCTTTGTAAGTTGTTTCAAGAAGACCTACACGAGCTGCTCCAACACCTTTACACCAGTCCATAGCAATGTTTTTAGCATTTCCTGTTGCATCTTGGTAGACAGCGTAAAGCGCTGGAACACCAAATCCTTCTTCGTAAGTACGACGTACCAAGTGTCCTGGTCCTTTAGGAGCACACATGAAGACGTCAACATCTGCAGGAACTTTGATGAATTCGAAGTGGATGTTGAAACCATGTGCAAATCCAACAGCATTACCAGCTTCCAAGTTTGGTGCAATTTCTGCTTCATACAATTCTTGTTGGATTTCATCTGGTGCCAAGATCATGATAACATCAGCCAATTTAGTTGCTTCTGCTACTGTGTAAGTGTCAAAACCATCTTCTTTTGCTTTATCAAAAGATTTACCTGGACGTACACCGATGATCACATCGCGACCTGAATCACGCAAGTTTTGAGCGTGAGCATGACCTTGTGAACCATAACCGATAACGGCGATTTTTTTACCGTCAAGTGCTGCTACTTTTACATCTTTTTCGTATTCCATTTGAACTGCCATAGTTTTTCTCTCTTTTCTATTATTTATTGCCTTTTAGGCTAGTTTAACAAATTTAAGTTGGATTTTTAGTCGCGGGTAAATCCAGTTGCACCCGTACGAGCGATATTCTTAATACCATATGGTCGAATCACTCGAATTAAGGCTTCACTCTTTTCTGCATTCCCAGTCATCTGAATGGTAATGGAACTTGGAGCTACATCGACTACTGTTGCACGGAAAGGTTGGATAATAGCCAAAATTTCTGCACGTTTTTCAGCAGGAGCTGAAACCTTTATAAGAATCACTTCTCGTTCTAAGTGGGGTTGATCCGTGATATCACGAATGCGAATCACATCAATCTGACGATTAAGTTGTTTGATAATTTGCTCCACTTCATCATGTGAGGCAACATCAATGATAATGGTAATTCGTGATACATTAGGATTTTCCGTTGCGCCAACAGAAATGCTTTCGATATTGACTTGACGTCTCGATAAGACTCCTGTGAAGCGATTGAGAACACCTGAACGGTTTTGAAGTTTGGCTGTTAACATTCTACGCATTAAACTTCACCCCCAACATCTCATGATTACTCTTACCAGCTGGTACCATCGGTAAAACATGTTCTTTCCGAGAAATATCTACTTCGATGAACATTGGTACATCTTCCATGATGACTTCCAAATCCTTCTCAAGAGTTTCAGGATTATCAAACTTATAATTCTTAATCCCGTAAGCCTGTGCCATCAATTGAAAATCTGGAAGGCTATCAAAGACTGATTCAGAAGTTCGACCATCATAGAAGGCTTCTTGCCACTGGCGGACCATTCCAAGTGAGTGGTTGTTAAGCATGATGACCTTGATTGGAATCTTGTAAATATTTAAGATTGCTAATTCTTGATTGGTCATCTGGAAACCACCATCTCCGACAAAGAGAACAACTTCTTTATCTGGATTGGCAATCTTAGCACCAATAGCTGCAGGGACTCCGAATCCCATAGTTCCTAAACCACCTGACGTAACCAATTGACGCTCGTTTTGGTAAGGATAGTATTGAGCCGTCCACATTTGGTGTTGCCCAACGTCTGTTACGACAATGGCGTCACCATTGGTCAACTCACCGATACGTTCAATAACTGCTTGGGGTTGTACAACACGTTCTTTCTTATCATATGAACGAACACGATTCTTATCTTTGGTAACTTTTTCAATCCATTTTTCAGTATTGTTTCGAACAATTGGCTCAGCTAGCAACTGCTGCAAAGCCTTTTTCGCATCACCAACAACCGGAATATCAACTGCGATAATCTTACCAATCTCTGCAGGATCGATATCTATATGCGCTACTTTTGCATTCTTAGCAAAGGTTTTAGGATTTCCTGTCAAACGGTCATCAAAACGACAACCAATAGAAATCATAAAGTCAGCCTCAGTCATGGCAATATTAGCTGCAAAGGAACCGTGCATTCCACCCATTCCCAAAAATAGTGGATGGCTAGTTGCGATTGTTCCCTGTCCCAAAAGACTTGTCACAACAGGAATTTGATAACGCTCTGCAAATTCATTTAACTCTGCTGCAGCCTCAGCGTAACTAATCCCACCACCAGCTAGCAAAACTGGCTTTTTAGCCTTAGACAACTGTTTCAAGATTTTCTTGATCTGCATGTCATTTGGCTCAAGTGTTGGCTGATAACTTGGTAAATCTATCTCTGGAGAGTAAATAAAGTCTGTCTCAAGCGCAGAAACATCTTTTGGAAGGTCAATGACGACTGGCCCTGGACGACCTGTAGTCGCAATATGCACAGCTTCCGTAATAATCCGTGGAATATCCGCAGTTTCTCGAACCTGATAATTATACTTAGTGATTGGCATGGTGATACCAACGATATCAGCTTCTTGAAAAGCATCTTTCCCAATTCCAGCACGTGCCACTTGGCCAGTAAAGACTAAAAGGGGAACACTATCGCTCATAGCATCTGCGATCCCTGTAATGGCATTTGTAGCTCCTGGTCCACTTGTGACGACTGCAACACCCAGTTTTCCTGTTGACTTAGCATAACCTTCAGCTTCGTGAAGACAGCCCTGCTCATGGCGACCTAGAATATGGCGGATTCCCTTAAAATTATAAATAGCATCATATAAAGGAAGTACCGCTCCACCAGGATAACCAAAAATCGTATCGATTCCTAAGTCACGAAGTGTTTCCAAAACAAGATCCGATCCCGACTTAGGTGAGTCTAAAATGATTTTCTCCATCGTTCCCCTTTCTCTTCTCTTAAAAATAGCTTGTTACTATGATACCATTTTTTCAAAAATTTTCAAGGGAAAAGAGCAAATTTTCTGAATTTTCTATCTAGATACTTTACAATATCAAATAGATTAGAAAGTTTATACGTATTTTTATTTTTTAATAGAAAAAAGGTTGAGACAAACTTGTCTTCAACCTTTCATGTTAAATCATTACTAATTAAAGTGAGTTAACGTCAACCTTGATACCCACACCTTGAGTAGTTGTGATTGTCAAGCTTGTTACGTAAGTACCTTTAGCAGTAGCTGGTTTAGCTTTTTGGATTGTTTCGTTGAATGCTTTGAAGTTTTCAACCAACTTGTCAGCTTCAAATGAAACTTTACCGATGATCGCTTGTACGATACCTGCACGGTCTGCACGGTAAGTGATTTTACCACCTTTAGACTCTTCAACTGCTTTAGCAACATCCATTGTTACAGTACCAGTTTTAGGGTTTGGCATCAAGTTACGTGGTCCAAGGACACGTCCAAGACGTCCAACAAGAGCCATCATGTCAGGCGTAGCGATAACTACGTCGAAGTCCAACCAACCGTCGTTGATTTTAGCAACAAGATCATCTTCACCAACGAAGTCTGCACCAGCAGCTTTTGCTTCTTCAGCTTTTGCACCACGTGCAAATACAAGAACGCGAGCTGTTTTACCAGTACCGTTTGGCAATACCATTGCTCCACGGATTTGTTGGTCAGCTTTTTTCACGTCGATGTTCAGGTTGTAAGCAACTTCTACAGTTGCGTCAAATTTTGCGAAGTTAGTTTCTTTTGCAAGAGCTACAGCTTCTTCTACGCTGTATGCTTTTGTGCTGTCGATCTTCTCAAGAGCAGCACGAAGTTGTTTGCTTTTTTTAGCCATTTTCTATTCTCCTTGTAAGTGGTTCAATCGATTTTCATCTCCCACGTCACTTCTCGAAATGATGAAGTCTTGCGGGTTATATAGGGATGTTATTGATTAGTCAACAACAGTGAATCCCATAGAACGAGCAGTACCTTCGATCATACGCATTGCAGACTCAATGTTTGCAGCGTTCAAATCTGGCATCTTAGTTTCTGCAATTTCTTGTACTTGTGCACGAGTAACTGTAGCAACTTTAGTTTTGTTAGGTGTACCTGATCCTTTTTCAACACCTGCAGCTTTTTTCAAAAGAACAGCAGCTGGTGGTGTTTTTGTAACGAAAGTAAATGATTTGTCTTCGTATACTGAGATAACAACTGGAATGATCATACCAGCTTGGTCAGCAGTACGAGCGTTGAACTCTTTTGTGAATCCCATGATGTTGATACCAGCTTGACCAAGAGCAGGTCCAACCGGTGGAGCTGGTGTAGCTTTACCAGCAGGGATTTGCAATTTTACAAGTTTTTCGACTTTTTTAGCCATTTTTAAATCCTCCTTTGTGGTTTTGGCGGTAATTTAGAGATTTTTACCTCCCACAAGTATGCTTTACACATACCCATCTATTATACACTATTTTTTAAAAAATGCAAGAGAAATTTTTATTTTTGATATTTCTTTATGTTACAATTTTTTGGTGAAATCAATCTTCAGAATCTTCTATCACGATGGAGTGAATTCATTCAATCAAAGTCAGTACAAAGCTCACTCCATTTTCAGTAGTACCACTTTCCACAAATCCAAGAGACTCAAAACATCTTCTAGAGATACGGTTGAAAGTGTAGATTTCTTGAACTTTCAATTGTTTCCAACCCTTTTGCCGAGCTAGATCAATCAAAGCCTTCAAAACCTTGCGTCCAAGTCCCTGATGTTGATAAGTTGGATTGCCAATCACAATAGGAAGATTCTCCTGAGATAAGGTGACATCCCCAATTGGAAGCCACTCTCCCTTTTCTCGAAACTCAATCCAGAACAAATCCCCGTGTCTTTCTAAATAGGAATACATGGCATTTAATTTTTCTGAACTATAGGGTATTTTAATACCGTCTACAAGTTCCACCAAATCCATATCTTGATACCAGGCCAAAGCTGCATCATGATGATCTGCTAAAAAATAGGGAACTAGACGCAAGGAATTATCTATCTGAATGATTTTTGTCATCATTTTCTACTCCTAATACTAGCTCCGCTGCTTGATTAAAACCATCACACCAGTTATACCATCTTGCTTCATATTCATCTTGAGGTAAGATATGATTTTTTAAATCCAGAACAGAGTATATCTTTCTTTTCTCACAAGCTTGCGCATAGAGATGATATAGTTCATCACCTCCATCTCTATCCCACTCAGCAGAAATTGTATCCTGGCCTACCAACAAAGCCTGATAAGCCCTGTGATGGCCATCTGTAATCAAGAAGCAATTTCCAAACGCAAGAACGCTAATTGGATTGATATTGGGCTTTTCTTTCGACTGATAAAGCATCTGGATATCTTGTAACTTCTTTTCTGATAAGTATAGTTGAGTCGGATGAAGATCTTTTATGTTGACTTCCATTTTATCTCCTCAAGAAGGGGCAATTCCTACTTCTGCTTTCCTTTGAAGCGCCATTGAAAACGCAGTTTATCGTAGAAAGGAAACTCCATAAACAAAACTCCTAGGCCTACACAAAGGCTGGCAATCACATCTGATGGGTAGTGAACTCCCAGATAAATTCTTGATACCAATACACTGACTAAGTATATACCAAGTCCGATTTGCACGACTTTTCTCCAGGTTGTATTCTTAATCCGTTGGCTCAAAATCACAATCAAAGATCCAACCATAATCGTTACTGCCAGAGAATGTCCGCTTGGAAAAGAAAAACCTTTTTCTTCTACCAAGTGTAGAATTTCTGGCCGTGGTCTTTGGTAGATATTTTTAAAAGTTACGATTAAGATTCCAGCTAAAGTCAAATTCCCCAGCATGAGATAACTTTCCATCTTCCATTGCTTACGATAAAATATAAAAGCTACAATTAAAACCCAGCTAATAATGACTGGGATATCAATTAAGTGCGTAATTGCCCGAAAAAGAAGCGTTAAGGTCTCAGGTAAATCACCTCTAATGGCAGTCTGAATCGGCTGATCAAAACCGACCAGCATTTCTGGATAAAATTTGACAATATAGCCAATAATCATAAAAAGTAAAAGGGCAAAAGAGCCCTTCATCATAAATGTTTGTTTATCTTTCATAGTATTTTAAAGTTGGTTTCAAAAGGACAAACAACAACCAGAAAGAGATGGCAAAGATAATACCTTCAATCAGATTAAAAGGCAAAACCATAGTCATCAGGTAGTTGCTCAATCCTAAGATTTTCTCAATATCAAAATTAGCAAACTTAGCGTACAAAGGAACAGCATAAACATAGTTTAGAACTAGCATAGCTAGAGTTAAACCAAGCGTACCAGCTAGTGAAGCTAGGACGAAACGCATGGTTGTTCGCTCTTTTTCCCAAATCAAACCAAAAGCAAGTACAAAGACTCCCAAGGCAACAATATTCATCGGTAAACCAATATAGGTACTAACCCCTTGATTGTTCAGAAGGATTTTCAACAAGGACCGAAGGAAAAGCACTCCAAAAGCTGCTGGTAAATCCAAGACTACCAAGCCCACAAGGACCGGTAAAATACTGAACTCAATCCTCAAAAAGGATGCCGCTGGCAAAAGCGGAAAGTCAAAGTACATCAACACAAATGAAAGTGCTGATAGAATTGCAATGGTCGAAAGTCGACGTGTGTTTGTCATAACAGGTTCCTCCAATTTTCTATAAAATCAGAAGAAGTTGGAAAGGATTCCTCTATCTATCCTTTATTTTTATATTCCAAAAGTTCCCCCTCACTCTTTTTTTAGCAAGCGGTTGCAATTTACCTATAAAAAATCAATTAGAATAGACAAAGCCATTCTTTCGTCTTCTCCCATCCAGACTATACTGTCGGTTGTGGAATCTCACCACATCAGCTTGCGCTCGCGGACTTATTTGGCTAAGATATTTTAGATTTATCTAGGCGTCGTAGTCGAAGATAATACTTAAAGTATATCGAGACAAGACAACGACGAGAAAGCTAAAATAGCTAGTCAAATTTACCGCCGGTCGGGAATTTCACCCTGCCCTGAAGACCCCTTTATGATAACAAAAAAAGCTTGCAAGCGCAAGCATTTTATCTAAGTGTTTATTTCAACTTATCTGTTTCGTAAGTGTGAACCAGTTCGAGACCCGCAAAGTTTTGTTGACGAAGTGCTTCATAAACAATCATACAAACTGTATTTGAAACATTGAGACTACGAACATGCTCATCATTCATGGGAATGCGGAGAGCTTTTTCTGGATGCTCACGCATAAATTCCTCAGGCAAGCCCTTATCTTCTCTCCCAAAAAGAAAATAATGATCTCCTTCTGTCGTGAAATCTGCATCTGAATAGACTTTTTCTGCAAACTTGGAAATCAAGTAGAGCTGACCATCCATTTTTTCCATAAAATCGGCCAAACTATCATAAAAATGAATCTCAAGCTTGTCCCAATAATCTAGACCTGCTCGCTTCATCTTACGGTCATCGATCGGAAAGCCCATCGGTTTAATAATATGAAGGGGCGCATTCGTTGCTGCGCAGGTACGAGCAATATTACCCGTATTTTGTGGAATTTGGGGTTCAAATAATACAATGTGATTTGCCATGCCTTGTTTCCTCTCACTAGTGCAAAAAAATAGCCACACTGCCCGGAGTCTAGCTCAGCAAACAGCGTGGTTAAGGCATCGTTAACTTACCTCACAACAGGTTTGAAGTAAATCAGCGAAACTACTGTTTTAGTATATCACTTTCAGCTTGATTGTCAATAGAAATGACTTGATTTTTTCAATTTTTTTACAAACATATTTACATTAGTTAAAAATGCTTCTATATTCATTAGAATTACACGAAAATAGCTGATTTATATATTAAATTTTTAATAAGGAAGATTATCAATGGGACAATTTCCCACCCTAATAATGAAAAGAGTCGGTTGCCGAGTGCATTTTATTCTAAAAAAGAGTATGATAGATACATATTGAAAAAGTAGGTTATATAACATGAAGATTATTCTTGTCGGAGGGGGGAAAGTTGGTTCTGCCCTTTGTCGTTCACTTGTCGCTGACAATCATGATGTTGTCTTAATTGAACAGAACGAAACCGTTCTTAATTACATGACAAGCCGTTTTGATATTATTGGAATTGCAGGTAATGGGGCTGACTTTGCCATGCTAGAAGCTGCCAATGTTCAAGACTGCGATATTTTCATCGCTATGACTCAATATGACGAGGTCAATATGGTCTCTGCTGTCTTAGCTAAAAAGATGGGGGCTAAAGAAACCATCGTCCGTGTCCGCAATCCTGAGTATTCCAACCCCTATTTCAAAGAAAAAAATATTCTCGGATTCTCTCTCATTGTCAATCCAGAACTCCTAGCGGCTCGTGCTATTGCTAACATCATCGACTTCCCAAACGCTCTTTCTGTTGAGCGTTTTGTAGGTGGTTTGGTTAGTTTGATGGAATTCAAGGTTCGAATTGATAGTAATATTTGTCAGATGTCTATTGTTGATTTCCGTAAAAAGTTTGGTAATGTTATCGTTTGTGCCATTGAGCGCGATCATAAACTGATGATCCCTAGTGGCGACCTTATTTTAGAAGATAAAGACCGTATCTTTGTAACAGGTCATCGTGTAGACATGATGCTTTTTCATAACTATGTCAAATCTCGTGTCGTTAAAAGTTTACTCATTATTGGAGCTGGAAAAATCGCTTACTACCTTGTTGGTATTTTGAAAGATAGCCGTATTGATACCAAGGTCATTGAACTTAATCCAGATCGTGCAGCATTTTTCAGCCAAAAATATCCCAAACTCTATATTGTGCAAGGTGATGGAACCGCAAAAGATATCCTCCTAGAAGAAAGCGCCCAACACTACGATGCTGTCGCAACCCTCACTGGCGTTGACGAAGAAAACATTATTACATCTATGTTCTTAGATAGTGTTGGTGTTCAGAAAAACATCACCAAGGTCAATCGAACTAGCCTTTTAGAGATTATCCATGCACCTGAGTTTTCTAGTATTATCACACCCAAAACCATCGCTGTAGATACTATCATGCACTTTATCCACGGTCGTGCCAATGCCCAATATTCAGATCTTCAAGCGATGCACCACCTTGCAAATGGACATATTGAGACTCTTCAATTTCTCATCAAGGAAGCCAATAAAATGACTGGCAAACCCTTGTCTCAATTGAAACTCAAAAAAGATATTTTAATTGCTGCTATTATCCGCAACGGAAAAACAATCTTCCCAACAGGTGAAGATAGCCTTCAAGTCGGTGATAAGTTAGTTGTCATCACACTACTATCAAATATCACCAAGATCTATGATCTGTTAGAGAGGTAAGCTATGAATAGAAGTATGGTACGATTTCTTCTTGCAAAGCTACTCTTGATCGAGGCTGGTCTACTCTTAGTTCCAGTTAGCATTGCTATTTATTATCAAGAATCGAGTCAAGTTTTTACAGCTCTTTTCTCTACCATCGGAATCCTTGTTGTTCTAGGTCTTCTGGGAATTATCAGTAAGCCTAAAAAACAGCGAATCTATGCAAAAGAAGGGGTCTTAATTGTTGCTCTCTGTTGGATTCTCTGGTCATTCTTTGGTGCCCTTCCATTTGTCTTTTCAGGACAAATTCCCAATATGATAGACGCCTTCTTTGAGATTAGTTCTGGCTTCACAACAACGGGAGCAACCATTTTAAATGATGTTTCTGTCTTAAGCCGTTCCCTTCTATTTTGGAGGAGTTTTACTCACCTTATCGGAGGGATGGGGGTGCTGGTTTTTGCCCTAGCTATTATGGACAATGCTAAAAATAGTCACCTAGAAGTTATGAAGGCTGAGGTTCCAGGACCAGTATTTGGTAAGGTTGTGTCTAAGCTAAAAAATACAGCCAAAATCCTTTACATCCTCTACCTGGCTATGTTTGCCCTCTTTGTAGTTATTTATTACCTTGCTGGGATGCCACTCTACGATAGTTTTGTTATTGCTATGGGAACCGCTGGAACTGGAGGTTTCACTGTCTATAACGACGGTATTGCCCACTATCACAGTTCTCTCATTACCTATCTGACAAGTATCGGGGTTTTGATGTTTGGTGTCAATTTCAACCTCTACTACTATCTCATGCTCCGTCGTATTAAGGAATTCTTTTTTGATGAAGAACTCCGAGCCTATCTCTTGATTGTAGCCATATCAACTGGCTTAATCACGCTTAACACACTCCACCTCTATAGCGGAGTTTCACAAAGCTTTGAGATGGCCTTCTTCCAAGTATCTAACATCATTACCACTACCGGTTTTGGATATGGGGATATCACGAACTGGCCTTTGTTCTCTCAATACATCTTGCTAATGCTGATGGCAATTGGTGGTTCTGCCGGCTCCACTGCAGGTGGTCTCAAGGTTATTCGCGGAGTCATCCTATCTAAAATTGCTAAAAATCAAGTCTTGTCTACCATATCACCTCACCGTGTGTTAACCCTTCAGGTTAATCAAACGGTTATTGATAAGGATACCCAGCACAAGATTCTGAAGTACTTTGTGGTTTATATCATGATTTTACTCAGTTTGATTTTCATCGTCAGTTTAGATACCAATAATTTAATGGTTGTTACGAGTGCTGTTTTCAGTTGTTTTAACAATATCGGTCCTATTTTAGGAACAACTGCAAGTTTCTCAATTTTTAGTCCATTTTCAAAACTTCTACTATCCTTTGCTATGATTGCAGGACGTCTTGAAATCTATCCAATCATACTACTCTTTATGAAGCGAACCTGGTCTAAACGTTAGAACAATCAACTGTACACCCTATCTCCCCTCTTCAAGAAACCCTTGAAGGGGGATTTTTAGGGCTCAAAAGACAAGACAGCTCTAAAAATCGACAATTGGGAATTTAAGGATTTTTCTCTCCTATCTTTTAGCTATAATAAGAAAAAAATATAGGGGATACTTTATGGAAAAAGTCATGAAATCAATTCGACTACTCTTATTCTTTGCCTTAATCCAACTGGCACTTTGTAGTTGTATCTTTTGGTCTGGAACCTCTCTAGCCCTCAAACAATCCTGTTTTTATTTTCTACTAGCTTTATTGGGCTTATCTGGGTCTTGTGCCTTTATGCATTATTTATCTAGTCACAACCTGAAAAGAGATAGACTGATTGATAGGAGTCGCTTTATCTTTTTATTGTATAGTATGATGGTTATTGTCAATCTCTGTGGTGTCGGACTTGTTCTGTCAGAGAGTATCGTCACTGTTAACTTACTTCAAAAAGAAGCTGTAGAACTCATCCTTCCCTCCTTCTTTTTTCTCTTTGGAGTTGATCTCGTTACCTTTCTCCCCTTGAAAAAATGGAGAAGGTTACAAAAAGATTCCAGTAGCAAGGAAGTGAGATTTTCCGTCATCATCATTTCTATTTTAATCTTCCTACGTAATCCAATCACCATTTTATCGATTGCTTTTTATATTGGCCTTGGTGCTCTATTTCTCAGTTTTTTATTCCCAAAAAATTTGAGACAGGAGGTATCATTCTACGGTCATTTGATTCGGGATATTCTATTTGTCGTCTGTACTTTGCTCTTATGGTAACAAATAGAATCTTCTCAGCAATTGTGCTATAATTAGATAAAATTTTTTAGGAGACATATCAATGAACTTTTTTAAGGATTTTCGTAAACGACTCGCTTGGTTTGGGATCTTGTTAGTAGCTATCTTTCTCTCTCAAATCCCGATGCAAACTCTAGCTCTACTAGCACTAAGTCAGATCGATCCTATCTGGTCAACACTTATCGTAGCTCTTATTTCGATTCTTGTCATCGCCATCTTTTTGTTCGGTGCCCATAAGAGCAAGTTGCTGGTATTTAAACCTAAACTCTTAGCGATTAACGATGTCCCTCGTATTGTTTTGAGTTATTTGACAATCTTTGTTGGAAATCTTGTAGGTGGCATCTGGCTACAACTCATAAAACAAACAACAACTTCTAATCAGCAAGTAATTAACAACCTTATTTCTGAAAGCTCTCTGATTAGCAGTTTCTTCCTCATCGTTTTAATCGCACCTATTTGTGAAGAAATCATCTGTCGCGGGATTATTCCTACCAAACTCTTCCAAGGCTACGAAAAGTTTGGCTATGTTATTGGTTGGTTGATCTTCCTCCTTGCACACAGACCTTCTAATCTCCCTTCCTTCTTGATTTATGGCTGGATGTCTGCTGTCCTCACTTGGACTGCTTATCGTACCAGACGTTTGGAAATGTCTATCTCAGTCCATATGCTACTTAATAGTATCAGTTTCATCTTACTGGCACTCTTTACAATTTTTATGAAAAATTTCGGTATCTAATACCCAACTATTCTTCCCTTAGGCTAGATCAATCGTCCTAGTCTAAGGGATTTTTTTATTTCAACAAACTTTTCACCTCAGAAAAGCCACTTTTTTCTACAATCTCAAAATTTTTTTAAAAAAATTTTAAAAATATTTTTATGCATAAATTTTATAGAATATAAAAATAAGTTAAATTAACATACATGTCTATGAATAATCTTATAAAAAAATGTAAGAAATCCTTTAAAATAGCCATTTTAAAGCCTTTTAGGCCTTATCATATCCCTTGTAATGCATATTAAATTGTGATACTATTAACTTGTAAGCGATACCAATATCATTTGGTACACACGAGAAAAAAAGGAGGATACACATGTCTTCACATCCAATTCATGTTTTCTCAGAAATTGGGAAACTGAAAAAAGTTATGTTGCACCGTCCGGGTCAAGAATTAGAAAACTTGATGCCAGATCACCTTGAGAGGTTGCTCTTTGATGACATTCCATTTTTAGCAGATGCCCAAAGTGAACACGACGCCTTTGCTCAAGCACTCCGTGACGAAGGAATCGAAGTGCTCTATCTTGAACAGTTGGCTGCTGAATCATTAACTTCTCCAGAAATACGCGACCAGTTCATCGAAGAATATCTCAACGAAGCAAATATTCGTGGTCGACAAACTAAAAATGCCATCCGAAAACTGCTTCATGATATTGACGACAATCTTGAACTGATCAAGAAAACAATGGCAGGTGTTCAAAAAGTTGAATTACCTGACATCCCTGAAGAAGGCAAAGGATTAACTGACTTGGTTGAATCTGACTATCCGTTTGCCATTGATCCAATGCCAAATCTTTACTTCACCCGCGACCCATTTGCGACTATCGGGAATGCAGTATCACTTAATCACATGTACGCCGATACACGCAATCGCGAAACACTTTATGGTAAGTACATCTTCAAGCATCACCCAATTTATGGTGGCAAAGTAGAGCTCATCTATAACCGTGAAGAAACTACTCGGATTGAAGGTGGAGATGAACTTGTTCTTTCAAAAGATGTCCTAGCAGTTGGGATCTCTCAACGGACTGATGCCGCTTCTATCGAAAAACTTTTGGTTAATATCTTCAAAAAGAATGTTGGCTTCAAGAAAGTTTTAGCTTTTGAATTTTCAAACAGCCGTAAGTTCATGCACTTGGATACTGTCTTCACCATGGTAGACTATGACAAATTTACAATCCACCCAGAAATCCAAGGCAATCTTCGCGTCTATTCCGTCACTTACGAAAATGAAGAACTCAAGATTGTTGAAGAAAAAGGAGATTTAGCAGAGCTCCTTGCTCAAAACCTTGGTTTAGAAAAAGTTACACTCATTCCTTGTGGTGATGGGAATATCGTTGCAGCTGCTCGTGAACAATGGAATGATGGCTCTAACACACTCGCTATCGCACCAGGTGTCGTAGTTGTTTATGAACGCAACACTGTGACCAATAAGAAACTTGAAGAACATGGACTTCGTCTCATTAAGATTCGCGGCAGGGAGTTGGTACGCGGTCGTGGTGGACCTCGTTGTATGTCAATGCCGTTTGAACGCGAAGACATTTAAATTCTTCCTATTTCTGCCTAGCATCTGCTAGCAGAATCATGCTTGTTAGAAAAGGATATATAGAATGATACATTCAGTATTTCAAGGAAGAAGTTTTCTAGCTGAAAAAGATTTTACCCGTGCAGAGCTCGAATATTTGATTGGACTTTCAGCTCACTTGAAGGATCTTAAAAAACGAAACATCGAACACCGCTATCTAGCTGGTAAAAATATTGCTCTTTTATTCGAAAAAACTTCTACCCGTACACGCGCAGCATTCACAACTGCTGCAATCGATCTTGGTGCACATCCAGAATACCTGGGGGCAAACGATATTCAACTAGGTAAAAAAGAAACTACGGAAGATACCGCAAAAGTTTTGGGACGTATGTTTGATGGTATTGAATTCCGTGGTTTTAGTCAAGATATGGTTGAAGAATTAGCTAAATTTTCTGGTGTTCCTGTTTGGAATGGCTTGACGGATAAATGGCACCCAACTCAAATGCTTGCAGACTACTTGACAGTACTAGAAAATTTCGGACACCTTGAAGGTTTGACATTGGTTTACTGTGGTGACGGTCGTAACAATGTTGCCAATAGCCTTCTAGTAACAGGAGCCATCCTTGGTGTGAACGTTCATGTCTTTTCACCAAAAGAACTCTTCCCAGATCAAGCAGTTGTTGCACTGGCTGAGGGATATGCCAAAGAAAGTGGGGCTCACATCCTCATCACAGAAGATGCTGATCAAGCTGTAAAAGGGGCTGATGTCCTTTACACTGATGTTTGGGTATCTATGGGCGAAGAAGATAAGTTTGCAGAACGCGTCGCTTTGCTAAAACCTTATCAAGTCAATATGGATCTTGTTAAGAAAGCAGGCAATGAAAACTTAATCTTCCTTCACTGCTTACCAGCCTTTCATGATACGAACACAATCTACGGCAGACAAGTAGCTGAGAAATTTGGCGTAAAAGAAATGGAAGTAACTGATGAGGTCTTCCATAGCAAATATGCTCGTCAGTTTGATCAAGCAGAAAATCGTATGCACACCATCAAAGCCGTTATGACTGCTACACTAGGAAATCTCTACATTCCTAAAGTGTGATACCCACTATAAGAAACAGCTTAGGGGCTGAGACTAGTGTTTTAGTCCGGTCCCTTTTTGTAATAGTTACGAGCTCTGAGTTGGAATTCCCCAATAGTCACCATTCAAGCAAAAACCTCATAACAAGTAACTGCCTTCCAGTTATTCGCATTTCGAAATTCCAACTCAACTCGTCCCTACAAAGTCTTTCTTCTCAATTTCCAAATCCAAGCTTTTAACCAAAATTAGCTTTTGTTCATCCAAAAGAAAGGAGCGCTCATGTCTCATCGTAAAATCGTTGTCGCTCTTGGAGGAAATGCCATTCTTTCCACAGATCCATCTGCTCAAGCTCAAGAAGCCGCTCTGGCAGAAACAGCACGCCATCTGGTGAAACTCATCCAAAATGGTGATGAATTGATTATCACCCATGGCAATGGACCGCAAGTTGGTAACCTTCTCCTCCAACACCTAGCAGCGAATTCCGAAAAAAATCCTGCCTTTCCTCTCGATTCACTTGTTGCTATGACTGAGGGTAGCATCGGTTTTTGGCTCCAGAATGCTCTGGAAAATGCTTTACAGGATATTCATCTTGATAAAACTGTCGTTTCTGTTGTCACACAAGTTGTCGTGGACAAGAATGATCCTGCCTTTCTCAATCCAAGTAAACCCATTGGTCCATTCTACTCAGAAGAAGAGGCTAAAGCAGAAAGCGAAAAAACTGGGGCTAACTTTAAAGAAGATGCAGGACGTGGCTGGCGTAAGGTAGTGGCTTCTCCAAAACCTGTTTATATCAAAGAAATCGATAGTATACGCGCACTCTTAGATAAGGGACAAATTGTCATCGCAGCAGGCGGTGGAGGTATTCCTGTAACCAAAAATGAAAACGGTTACTTCTCAGGAGTAGAAGCTGTCATCGATAAGGATTTTGCATCGCAATGCTTGGCAGAGCTAGTCGAAGCAGATCTCTTCATCATTTTAACTGGCGTCGATTATGCCTATATCAACTATAACAAACCAAATCAAGAAAAATTGGAGCAGGTAACTGTTAACCAACTTCAAGAATACATCAAAGAGGGGCAATTTGCTCCTGGTAGTATGCTACCAAAAATCCAAGCTGCCATTGATTTTGTGACCAATCGTCCAGCAGGAAAAGCCGTCATCACTTCCCTCAGCAATTTGGGAGCCTTGATTGAATCTGATAGCGGAACAATCATCGTGAAAGAATAATAGTTTAGTCATACCTTTCAAGAAAGTTTAGTCAGCACTCTTGCCACATCATTCGTTTTTATACTGTGTGACATAGTTTAGGAGGAAAAACAAATGAGTGAAAATAAAAAAAGGTTTCAAATGCCCTCATCATACACTGTTTTGATCATCATCATTGCCATTATGGCATTTTTGACCTGGGTCATTCCTGCAGGTAAGTATGATACCAATGAAGCAGGTAACCTCATCGCAGGTACCTATCAAACTGTTGACTCAAATCCTCAAGGGATTTACGATGTCTTTATGGCACCAATTCGTGCCATGCTCGGTCACGAACCAACTAGCGCAGCAATCGATGTTGCCTTCTTTATCCTTATGGTCGGAGGTTTCCTTGGTGTCGTAAACGCTACTGGTACACTCGATGTAGGGATTGCCTCCATCGTTAAAAAATACAAGGGCCGCGAAAAAATGTTGATTCTCATCCTCATGCCCCTCTTCGCACTTGGAGGAACTACCTATGGTATGGGAGAAGAAACCATGGCCTTCTATCCCCTTCTTATTCCTGTAATGATGGCAGTTGGTTTTGACAGTATCACTGCCGTAGCCATCATCTTACTAGGTTCTCAAGTTGGTTGTTTGGCATCTACATTGAATCCATTTGCTACTGTTATCGCTTCTGATACTGCAGGAATCTCTTCTATGGATGGGGTTATTCTCCGTGTTATCTTCTGGTTTGTAATGACAGGTATCAGCACTTACTTTGTCTATCGTTATGCAGAAAAGATTCAGAAAAATCCGACTAAATCACTCGTTTACGCTCAACGCGAAGAAGATATCAAACACTTCAATGTTTCAGAAAATGATGATGCACCATCTACTTTGAGCAAGAAACAAAAACATGTCCTCGCTTTATTTGTATTAACCTTTATCATTATGATTGCAAGTTTCATCCCTTGGGTTGATTTGCATGTTACTGTATTTGAAGACTTCAAGAATTGGTTAATCGGCCTTCCTGTAATTGGAGGAGTTATCGGTTCATCTGCTCTACCATTTGGTAGCTGGTACTTCCCAGAAGGCGCTATGCTCTTTGCCGTTATGGGGATTTTGATCGGGGTTGTCTATGGTCTCAAAGAAAGCAAGATTGTCTCAACCTTCCTAACTGGTGCTGCAGATTTACTTTCAGTTGCCTTGATTTGTGCGGTTGCTCGTGGTATCCAAGTTATCATGAACGATGGTATGATTACTGCAACCATCCTACACTGGGGTGAAGTTGGCCTTCAAGGTCTCTCTCCTCAAGTCTTCATCGTATTGACCTATATCTTCTACCTACCTATGTCCTTCCTTATTCCTTCTTCATCTGGTCTTGCTAGTGCAACTATGGGTATCATGGCTCCTCTTGGAGAGTTCGTCAATGTTAAAGCAAGTCTTATCGTCACTGCCTACCAATCTGCATCTGGTGTCCTTAACCTTGTGACTCCTACTTCAGGTATTGTTATGGGTGCTCTTGCTCTTGGTCGTGTCAGCCTTGGAACTTGGTGGAAATTTGTTGGAAAACTCGTCATCGTCATTGTCGTTGCAAGTATTCTACTTCTCATCTTAGGTACCTTAGTGCCATTCTTATAGTAAAGAGGGAAATACGGATGAAATCCTATATTACAGAATCAATCAAAGAAGATTTTCTTCAAAGTTTGAAAACAATCATCTCTTATCCTTCTGTTCTCAATGAAGGCGAAAATGGCACTCCCTTTGGTCAAGCCATTCAAGATGTCCTGAAAAAAACTCTGGACTTGTGTCAAGAACTTGGTTTTAAAACCTATCTGGATCCTCAAGGATATTATGGTTATGCAGAAGTTGGTGAGGGGGATCTCCTTGCTATCCTCTGCCACCTAGATGTCGTTCCTGCAGGCGATTTGACAGACTGGGAAACTCCTCCATTTGAAGCTAGTATCAGAGATGGACGGATTTATGGTCGGGGTGCGCAGGATGATAAAGGACCTTCTCTTGCAGCCCTTTACGCAGTCAAAAGCTTGCTTGACCAAGGAATTCAATTCAAAAAACGGGTTCGTTTCATATTTGGTACTGATGAAGAAACCCTTTGGCGTTGTATGGCAAGATATAATGCCATTGAAGAACAGGCCAGCATGGGATTTGCTCCTGACTCATCATTCCCATTAACCTATGCAGAAAAAGGGCTCCTTCAAGTCAAACTTCATGGACCTGGGTCAGAACAACTCTCCTTAGATATAGGTGGAGCCTTTAATGTCGTACCTGATAAGGCAACTTATCAAGGACCACTTATGGAACAACTCCAAGAAGGTCTAGTAGTTGCTTGTTATGATTATCAACAAAATGATCAGTCCCTTACTGTTCTAGGACTATCTAAGCATGCCAAGGATGCCAGTCAAGGGATTAATGCAGTCATTCGTCTAGCCACCATCCTTGATTCTATTCAATCCCATCCTGCACTTACATTTCTTGCCAAAGAAGTTGGTCAAGATGGTCAAGGAAAAGGAATCTTTGGTGATATCAGCGACCAGCCTTCTGGACATTTATCCTTTAATGTGGCCGCCTTAACCATTACTCCCGAAAGTTCTGAGATTCGAATTGATATCCGAATCCCAGTCCTTGCAGACAAGGATGCCCTTGTTCATCAGCTGATAGAGTGCGCAAAAGCTTACCAACTTAGCTACCAAGAATTTGACTACCTAGCACCACTTTACGTGGCAAGAGATAGTATGCTCGTCACTACTCTCATGCAAGTTTATGAAGAAAAAACTGGTGACAAGAGTCCCGCTCTATCATCTGGCGGTGCAACCTTTGCACGTACGATGCCAAACTGTGTCGCTTTTGGCGCCCTCTTCCCAGGAAGAGAGCAAACAGAACATCAAGCAAATGAATATGCTATCTTAGATGATCTCTATCAGGCTATGGATATCTATGCTGAAGCTGTTTACCGATTAGCGACCTAAAAGACCTCCTAAACTCCGTCCCAAATCGGGACGGAGTTTTAGGAAAATTCTAAATAGCAAGTCACAACAAAAGCCAAGGAAGGGATTTTCTTGGCTTTTTGCAATAGTTTTAAGGTAAGTTACAAACTCAGATACTCTTTTTCACTACGACACTGAGTTTGGCAAATCGATTCTATTTGGCAAACGAAGTTAGTAAGGCAGTTAGCTAGGCCACTTTCTACACGTTACGACACTGAGTTTTACAAATCGATTTTATTTGCCAAACGTAGTTAGAAAGGCAGGCAGCTAGACCGCTTCCTTTCTGTTACTAGGCAAACTGCCATAGCGGTTACCGATTGTTACACTACAACACGGAGTTTAGCAAATCGATCATATTTGCCAAACGAAGTTAGTGAGATAGGCAGACACTTTGCTTCCTTGCCATTACGACGGAAAAATCCACGAATCAAAACCATTCGCGGGTTTTGCCTAGTGAAGCGTTTAGGCAAATCGCCTTAACGGTTACCAATTGATAGATTACGACACGAAGAGGAGAAAACGATTATTTTTCGTCGATGAGTTAGTAAGGCAATCAGGCCACTTTCTACCCATCACGATGTAAAGTTTTACGAATCGATAATATTCGTAAAACTTTACTAGTGGAGCGCCTAGCCAAGTTCTATAGAAACTTGGCGTTAGTTACTTAGATTGTTATACAACCACATAAATTTACTGAACTACGACACGGAGTTTAGCAAATCAATTTCATTTGCCAAACGCAGTTAGTAAGGCAGGTAGCTAGACCGCTTCCTTACCATTACGACGGAAAAATCCACGAATCGATACCATTCGTGGATTTTTCCTAGTGAAGCGTTTAGGTAAACCGCCATAGCGGTTACCGATTATTGGATTACGACACAGAGTTTAGCAAATCGATCATATTTGCCAAATGTAGTTAGCAAGGCAGTTAGGACATACACTATCTAATCGTTACGACGTAAAGTTTTACGAATCGATAATATTCGTAAAACTTTACTAGTGGAGCGCCTAGCCAAGTTCCATAGAAACTTGGCGTTAGTTACTTAGATTGTTACACAATCAAGTAACTTTGGAGATCTACATCTTTTCCTCCAACTCTACATCTGGATACTTGTCCGCAAACCAACGGAGGGCAAAGTCATTCTCAAAGAGGAAGACTGGTTGGTCAAAACGGTCCTTGGCCAAGATATTACGACTAGATGACATCCGTTCATCCAAGTCCTCAGGCTTGATCCAGCGAACGGTCTTTTTACCCATTGGGCTCATAACCACTTCTGCATTGTACTCATTTTCCATACGATGTTTGAAGACTTCAAACTGCAATTGACCAACGGCACCCAACATATATTCACCTGTTTGGTAGTTGGTATAAAGCTGAATAGCTCCTTCTTGCACCAATTGCTCGATTCCCTTGTGGAAGGATTTTTGCTTCATAACATTCTTAGCAGAAACTTTCATGAAAATCTCAGGAGTAAAGGTTGGCAGCGGTTCAAATTCAAACTTGTTTTTTCCAACTGTCAAAGTATCCCCAACCTGATAAGTACCGGTATCGTAAACTCCAATAATATCACCTGCCACGGCATTGGTCACATTCTCACGACTTTCCGCCATAAACTGAGTGACATTAGACAGTTTAGCCCCCTTACCAGTACGAGGCAGATTAACACTCATCCCACGCTCAAATTCACCTGACACGATACGGACAAAGGCAATACGGTCACGGTGACGAGGGTCCATGTTGGCTTGGATTTTAAAGACAAATCCTGAGAAATCCTTGTCGTAAGGATCCACAATTTCGCCATCTGTTTTCTTATGCCCATGTGGTTCTGGAGCAAACTTGAGGAAGGTTTCAAGGAAGGTCTGCACACCAAAGTTTGTCAGGGCTGAACCGAAGAAGACAGGCGTCAATTCTCCAGCAAGGATTGCTTCCTCTGAAAACTCATTCCCAGCTTCATTTAAAAGCTCAATATCGTCTTTGACTTGCTCATAGAAAGGATTGCTTCCAAAAAGCTTGTCTCCATCTTCTAGGCTAGCAAAACGCTCATCCCCCTTGTAAAGTTCCAAGCGTTGGTTATAAAGATCATACAAGCCTTCGAAGGCTTTCCCCATCCCGATTGGCCAGTTCATCGGATAGCTCGCAATGCCCAAGACTTCTTCTAATTCTTGCAAGAGGTCCAGTGGCTCACGACCGTCACGGTCTAGCTTGTTCATAAAGGTAAAGACTGGAATGCCACGGTGTTTCACGACCTCAAACAATTTCTTGGTTTGAGCCTCGATACCCTTGGCAGAGTCCACGACCATAACAGCAGCATCCACCGCCATCAAGGTACGATAGGTGTCTTCTGAGAAGTCCTCGTGCCCTGGTGTGTCTAGGATATTCACGCGCTTGCCGTCGTAGTCAAATTGCATAACAGATGAAGTAACGGAAATCCCACGCTGCTTCTCGATATCCATCCAGTCAGACTTGGCAAAAGTCCCAGTTTTCTTTCCTTTTACGGTACCAGCCTCACGAATCTCGCCCCCAAAGTAGAGCAACTGCTCAGTAATGGTTGTTTTCCCCGCGTCCGGGTGAGAGATGATGGCAAAGGTACGACGTTTCTTAATTTCTTCTTGAATATTCATAAGTTCTCTTTCTTTGATTCTCTATTTTTCTTGTTTCAATAACTAAGAATGATTTCTACATTGGATTTTACCATTCCTTTCAACACTCCATTATATCGGATTTTGCCATTTTTTTCAATTTCTATTTTATGTTAGACTATACTTAGACTATACTTGAATAAAAGCTATTCCTTGTAGTCAAATATATCGAAAACCGTGACAATTCTAGCAAAAATGATATAATAAAAGAAAAAGGAGAAGCACTCATGTTCAAGGAATTTGGTGTAACTAATTTAGAAGTGACAAAAGATGATATTTACAAGAATCCAAGCAACCCTATTTTACGCATGTATGATGACGATGAATTAATTGGAACCTTTAGTATTCTAACTGGAGAAGTATTAGAAAATTTGGACTTGGCAGACTATGACATTCGTTTTGCTCAAAAGCAAATTGAGTTAAATCGCGATAACTACCTTGAAACATGGAAGGACTACGTGGGACTACTACATGCCTAAATATTCTTTCCTAATACTCTTCAAAAATCAAATTCAAACCACGTCAGCGTCGGCTTGTCGTACTCAAGTACTGCCTGTGCCTAGCTTTCTAGTTTTCTCTTTGATTTTTATTGAGTATAAAAGTATGGTATTGAAATTCATCCTAACGAACATAACCATAAAGGTCAAAAAGCGCATATTCACTTTTATATCCACGGAAAAGAAGTGGATTCAATGTTTCTGAACGGTGAACTGAGAGATGGTAAAGCAAAAGCAAAAGACCTAAAAATGATAAGGCAATATGTCTTAGAAAATGCAGATGAACTTCAGGATTTATGGAATGAATACCAAAAGAGTGCATATTAAAATCAAAGAATCTTAGTTTGCTAATCAACAACAAACAAAAACTATCTAGCAATTTTAATGCCTACTATTCAACTATTGCCCCACTTAGGTGCTAACCATCCTACTCCCCTTGCAATTTTTAAAGTAAATGTTGCAATGAATATAGAAAAAGGTGTTGCGACAACAACACCCCACAGAGCCGTTTAAGACGGTGGCTGTAATTACATAACTAAAAAATAGCTCGTTAACTCGCCAAAGTTAGGACGGCTATTTTTTTGTCTCTTTAAAAATCTCTTTCTTGACTTGCCAGATGTCTTTTTTCAGCTTTACCTCCCTTATTTATAGGAAAATATGGTAAAATAGAACAGATAAATAATCATCATTTCACGAAAGGATATCAGATGAAAATTACGCAAGAAGAGGTAACACACGTTGCCAATCTTTCAAAATTAAAATTCTCAGAAGAAGAAACTGCTGCCTTTGCGACTACCTTGTCTAAGATTGTTGATATGGTCGAATTGCTGGGCGAAGTCGACACTACTGGTGTTGAACCAACGACTACCATGGCAGATCGCAAGACCGTTCTTCGCCCAGACGTAGCCGAAGAAGGAACTGACCGTGACCGCTTATTTAAAAATGTACCTGAAAAAGATAACTACTATATCAAGGTACCAGCTATCCTGGATGATGGAGGAGATGCCTAATGACTTTTAACAATAAAACGATTGAAGACTTGCACAATCTCCTTGTTTCTAAGGAAATTTCAGCAACTGAGTTGACACAAGCAACTCTTGAAGATATCAAGTCTCGCGAGGAAGCCCTCAATTCTTTTGTTACAATCGCTGAAGATCAAGCTCTTGCTCAGGCTAAAGCTATTGATGAAGCTGGAATCGATGCTGACAATGTTCTTTCTGGAATTCCCCTGGCTGTTAAGGATAACATTTCTACAGATGGTCTCTTAACAACAGCAGCTTCAAAAATGCTCTATAACTACGAGCCTATCTTTGATGCCACAGCTGTTGCCAATGCAAAATCTAAGGGCTTGATCGTTGTTGGGAAAACCAACATGGACGAGTTTGCCATGGGTGGATCAGGTGAGACTTCTTACTACGGTGCTACTAAAAATGCTTGGGACCACAGCAAGGTTCCTGGTGGATCATCAAGTGGTTCAGCTGCAGCTGTAGCTTCTGGACAAGTCCGCTTATCACTTGGTTCTGATACTGGTGGTTCTATCCGCCAACCTGCTGCCTTTAACGGGATTGTTGGTCTCAAACCAACTTACGGAACAGTTTCACGTTTCGGTCTCATTGCCTTTGGTAGCTCATTAGACCAAATTGGTCCTTTTGCTCCAACTGTTAAGGAAAATGCCCTCTTGCTCAATGCTATTGCCAGCGAAGATGCAAAAGACTCTACTTCTGCTCCAGTCCGAATTGCTGACTTTACTTCAAAAATCGGTCAAGACATTAAGGGCATGAAAATTGCTTTGCCTAAGGAATACCTTGGCGAAGGGATTGACCCAGAAGTTAAGGAAACTATCCTCAACGCCGCTAAGCACTTTGAAAAACTTGGTGCTATCGTTGAAGAAGTGAGCCTTCCTCACTCTAAATACGGTGTGGCAGTCTACTACATCATCGCTTCATCAGAAGCTTCATCAAACTTACAACGTTTTGACGGTATCCGCTATGGTTTCCGTGCTGAAGATGCTAAAAACTTGGACGAGATTTACGTTAATACTCGCAGCCAAGGATTTGGTGATGAAGTGAAACGTCGTATCATGCTTGGAACTTTCAGCCTTTCATCAGGTTATTACGATGCCTACTACAAGAAGGCTGGTCAAGTTCGTACCCTCATCATCCAAGATTTTGAAAAAGTCTTTGCAGATTACGATCTCATCCTTGGTCCAACAGCTCCAAGCGTGGCCTTTGATTTGGATTCACTCAACCACGATCCAGTTGCCATGTACTTGGCTGACCTCTTGACCATCCCAGTCAACTTGGCTGGACTTCCAGGAATTTCAATTCCTGCAGGATTTGCCCAAGGTCTACCTGTCGGGCTCCAATTGATTGGTCCTAAATACTCAGAAGAGACTATCTACCAAGCTGCTGCTGCTTTTGAAGCAACAACAGACTACCACAAGCAACAACCCGTGATTTTTGGAGGTGATAACTAATGAACTTTGAAACAGTCATTGGACTTGAAGTCCACGTAGAGCTCAACACCAATTCAAAAATCTTCTCACCTACTTCTGCTCACTTTGGAAATGACCAAAATGCCAACACTAACGTGATTGACTGGTCTTTCCCAGGCGTACTACCAGTTCTCAATAAAGGTGTTGTCGATGCTGGTATCAAGGCTGCACTCGCTCTTAACATGGACATCCACAAAAAGATGCACTTTGACCGCAAGAACTACTTCTATCCTGATAATCCCAAAGCCTACCAAATTTCTCAGTTTGATGAACCAATCGGTTACAACGGTTGGATTGAAGTGGAACTAGAAGATGGTACGACTAAGAAAATCGGTATCGAACGTGCTCACCTAGAAGAAGATGCAGGTAAAAACACGCATGGTACAGATGGTTACTCTTATGTTGACCTCAACCGCCAAGGGGTGCCTTTGATTGAAATCGTATCTGAAGCAGACATGCGTTCACCAGAAGAAGCTTATGCTTATCTAACAGCTCTTAAGGAAGTGATCCAGTATGCTGGTATTTCTGACGTTAAGATGGAAGAAGGCTCTATGCGTGTGGATGCCAACATCTCGCTTCGTCCTTATGGTCAAGAGAAATTCGGTACCAAGACTGAATTGAAGAACCTTAACTCCTTCTCAAACGTTCGTAAGGGTCTCGAATACGAGGTTCAACGCCAAGCTGAAATCCTTCGCTCTGGTGGTCAAATCCGCCAAGAAACACGTCGTTATGACGAAGCTAACAAGGCAACTATCCTCATGCGTGTTAAGGAAGGAGCTGCAGACTACCGTTACTTCCCAGAACCAGACCTACCGCTCTTTGAAATCTCTGATGAGTGGATCGAAGAAATGCGTACGGAGTTACCAGAGTTTCCAAAAGAGCGCCGTGCACGCTATGTCTCTCAACTCGGATTATCAGACTACGATGCTAGTCAGTTGACAGCTAATAAAGTTACTTCTGACTTCTTTGAGAAAGCTGTTGCCCTCGGTGGCGATGCCAAACAAGTATCTAACTGGCTCCAAGGTGAAGTCGCTCAATTCTTGAACGCGGAAGGCAAGACACTGGAACAAATCGAATTGACACCAGAAAACTTGGTTGAAATGATTGCCATCATCGAAGACGGTACGATTTCGTCTAAGATTGCCAAGAAAGTCTTTGTTCACCTGGCTAAAAATGGCGGAGGTGCGCGTGAATACGTGGAGAAAGCAGGTATGGTTCAAATCTCAGATCCAGAAATCTTGATTCCAATTATCCACCAAGTCTTTGCAGATAACGAAGCTGCTGTTGCCGACTTCAAGTCAGGCAAACGCAACGCAGACAAGGCCTTCACAGGCTTCCTTATGAAAGCAACCAAAGGACAAGCCAACCCACAGGTTGCCCTCAAGCTACTTGCCCAAGAACTGGCTAAGTTGAAAGAAAATTAATATGTAAAAGAAACCAGCCCTGAGGTTGGTTTTTCTTGACAAATACAAGGAAAGCGTTTACAATATTACATGTAAAGTTTCCTAAAAGGAAAACTAAAAATCGCAACAATAAGGAGTTATTCATATAACTACAATGAAAGCAGCTCGCTGGCATGCAGCAAAAGATGTTCGTATTCAAGAAGTAGAAGTTCCTGAGGTACTTCCGCACCAAGTAAAAGTTGCTGTTAAATTCACAGGAATTTGTGGTACTGACCTCCACGAATTTTTAGATGGCCCTATCTTCATCCCAACAGAAGAACATGTCTATTCTGGTCAAAAAGCACCAGTAACACTGGGACATGAATTTTCTGGTGAAATTGTAGAAGTCGGAAGCGATGTTACTCGTGTTAAAATTGGTGATCGTGTTGCTGTAGAACCAATTCTAGCTAAGAATAACTTAGTTGGTAATTATAATTTGGATCCAAACCTTAATTTTGTCGGTTTGGCTGCAGACGGTGGATTTGCCAAATATTGTGTTTTAGACGGTGACTTAGTACATGTCATTCCAGATAGCTTAAGCTATGAGCAAGCTGCTCTCACTGAGCCAGCTGCTGTTGCAGTTTATGCAGTTCGTCAATCAGCACTAAAAACTGGTGATACTGCTGCTGTCTTTGGCTTAGGTCCGATTGGTCTCTTAATTGTAGAAGCCCTTCGTGCAGCGGGTGCTTCTAAGATTTATGCTGTTGAACTATCACCTGAACGTCAAGCAAAAGCTGAAGAGTTAGGAGCTATCGTTGTCCGTCCGGAAGAAGGTGAAACAGCTGTTGAAGCTATTCATCGTTTAACAAACGGTGGTGTAGATGTTTCTTATGAAGTAACGGGTGTGCCAGTAGTTTTAGGACAAGCCTTAGCTGCCGTACATAAAGCAGGTGAGTGCATGGTGGTCTCTATCTGGGAACGAGAAGCAAATATTAATCCGAATGAATTTGCAATCCAAGAAAAGACACTAAAAGGAATCATTGCTTATCGTCATATCTTCCCTAAAGTATTAGAATTGATGGAACAAGGCTACTTCTCTGCTGAAAAATTAGTTACTAAGAAAATTAAATTGGAAAATATCATCGAAGAAGGCTTTATCGAATTAACTCAAGATAAGTCACAAATTAAAATTTTGGTAGAACCAGAATAAAAATCAATCTTTTTAAGACAATACTAACAGGTCGGAGTAAGCTTACTACGGCCTTTTGAAATATAATACTCTTCGAAAATCTCTTCAAACCACGTCAGCTTCCATCTGCAACCTCAAAACAGTGTTTTGAGCAGCCTGCGGCTTGCTTCCTAGTTTGCTCTTTGATTTCCATTGAGTATGAGAAGAAATATAGTGGATACTATTTAACATTAACCACTCCACCTGACTAGGCAATATTCTTTTTCTCCTCTACCATCTCCCAATAACTATTTTGGCTTTATTTCCAGAAGATTTTATGGTAAAATGAAGAGTAATAATATTTATAAAAGAGGTAAAAACATGATTGAAGCAAGTAAACTAAAGGCTGGTATGACCTTTGAAACAGCAGAAGGAAAATTGATCCGTGTTTTGGAAGCTAGCCACCACAAACCAGGTAAAGGAAACACTATCATGCGTATGAAATTGCGTGATGTCCGTACTGGTTCAACTTTTGAAACAAGCTACCGCCCAGAAGAAAAATTTGAGCAAGCTATTATCGAAACAGTTCCAGCTCAATACTTGTACAAAATGGACGACACAGCTTACTTCATGAACACAGAAACTTATGACCAATACGAAATTCCTGTTGTGAATGTTGAAAACGAATTGCTTTACATCCTTGAAAACTCAGATGTAAAAATCCAATTCTACGGAACTGAAGTAATCGGTGTAACTGTACCAACTACTGTTGAATTGACAGTTGCTGAAACACAACCATCTATCAAAGGTGCTACTGTTACAGGTTCTGGTAAACCAGCAACTATGGAAACTGGTCTTGTCGTGAACGTTCCAGACTTTATCGAAGCAGGACAAAAATTGATTATCAACACTGCAGAAGGAACTTACGTTTCTCGCGCCTAATCTCTAGAAACTAGAAAGAGGTCATTCTATGGGAATTGAAGAACAACTTGGCGAAATCGTCATCGCCCCACGTGTACTAGAAAAAATCATTGCTATTGCAACTGCGAAAGTTGAAGGCGTACACTCTTTTTCAAACAAATCAGTATCTGACACCCTTTCAAAACTTTCTCTTGGTCGTGGCGTATACCTAAAAGAAGCCAACGATGAACTTACAGCTGATATCTATCTCTACCTAGAGTACGGTGTCAAAGTTCCTAAGGTTGCTATGGCTATCCAGAAAGCTGTTAAGGATGCTGTCCGCAATATGGCTGATGTTGAAATCACTGCAGTCAACATTCACGTTGCTGGTATCGTTCCAGATAAAACACCAAAACCAGAATTGAAAGACTTATTCGACGAGGACTTCCTCAATGACTAGTCCATTATTAGAATCTAGACGTGAGCTACGTAAGTGTGCTTTCCAAGCTTTGATGAGTCTTGAATTTGGTTCAGATCTAGAAACCGCTTGTCGCTTCGCCTACACGCATGATCGCGAAGATGCAGATGTGCAACTTCCTAACTTCCTTGTGGAGCTCGTTTCTGGTGTCCAAGCTAAAAAGGATGATCTGGATAAACAAATCACTCAACATTTGAAAACTGGTTGGACTATCGATCGTCTGACTTTAGTGGAAAAAACTCTTCTACGCCTAGGAGTTTTTGAAATTACTTCATTTGACACTCCTCAACTCGTAGCTGTTAACGAAGCCATTGAGCTTGCTAAAAGCTTTTCAGATCAAAAATCAGCCCGTTTTATCAACGGACTCCTCAGTCAATTTGTGACAGAAGAAGATTAAGTATAGAAAAAGTGTTTGACTCAAATCAAACACTTTTTTTATTTTCTTATTACTAGCACTATCTAAAAAAACGATAATAGATAAAATTATAAACAAAAATCCAAATAGGTTTAGCGTGGTTGAAAAAGTTGAACAAACAATGACAAAGAATGGTCAATCGTAGATTAGATGTATAACGATAGACAAGAGCGAAAAAGAAACCGAAAAAACTAAAATATAATAAACTAATCGGATCTCGGTGAGATAGTATCAAATGACTGAATCCAAATATAAGAGCTGAGAAGATGACATCCAGATAATACTTGGACTGGGGAAAAAAGGTATTCATAAAATATCCACGATCAAGCGTCTCTTCCAAAATAGGACCAATGATGACTACTAAGATAAAACTAAGAATAGTCGATAAAAAAGTTGGTCGTCCATTAGAAAGCACCATTGTATAAAGGTAATCATGAATATTCTTGTAATCAATCAAATGAGCATAGCGTTCCCAAAAGCGACCTAAAACTTGATTCACCACATAGCATGCAAGCAAGTAAAATATCGTTGACCAGTTCCAACTCTTTTTTTCAAAGACAAAGAGCATCTTTTTCCTTTGTAACCACCAAACTAAAAGAAATAGGATCAGCACTAACTCCATTGTTAAAATAATAGAATAGCTATCTATACCTAGACCTAAAATGATCGTCACATACAAACCAATCGTTTGTGGTAAATAGGTAGATAGGAAACTAATCAGCAAAAACATTCCAAATTGTCTTAGTTTTTTCATCATTACTTCTTTCTAATCAACAAAATTACCAAATCTACAGATCTTCTCAATGACTAGTCAACTCTCCAATTTACTACTATACCTCAATAACGCTTTTAAAGTAGTAGAATAGGGCATCTGAAATTTTTTCATTCTTTCTTCCTAGCCTAGTGACTAGTCCATCAGATTATCATTCCTTATTATATAATATACATCTTTTTTTGACCACACTCACATCTATTTCCTCAACTGTCAATTCTTAATCCCGAAATGTATACCTTACTGTTGAAGCATCTCTTAATCACTTAAAATAGAGAGCTAACTTTCTTCGGGGAAGAATCAAAAGAGTGCTTGACTTCTGCCAAACACTTTTCTTATTACTACTATCTTAAAAAATGATAATAGATAAAATTATAAACAAAAATCCAGATGGGCTTTGCATAAATGAGAAAGTTGAAAAAACTATGGCACAGGATTGTAATTTTCAGGTTCTTTGTCCAACGGTAGACCAGGGCATAGAAGAGACCGCCTAAACTATAAATGATCAAACTGATAGGATCTCGGTGAGTTAGGATCAAATGACTAAGTCCAAAGATGAGGGCTGATAAGATAACATCCAGATAATACTTGGAGTTTGGAAAGAAGGTATTCATAAAATACCCTCTATGAATCAGTTCCTCCAATATAGGTCCGACGACTACTGTTAAACTAAAACTGAGAACAGTTGATAGAAAAGTTGGTTGCCCATTGGAGTATAGAATCGAAATAAGGTCTTGAAAGATATACTTGTTATCAATTAGGTGATGAAACTGTAATTGAAAAGCATCCACCAATTGACGATCAAAATAAGTAGCCACTAGACCAACTACAAGGTAAAAGAATCTTGACTTCTTAGAACCCTTTTTTTCAAAAATATAGAGCATCTCTTTCTTTTTGAGCCAGTAGATAAATAATAGCAAAAGAGCTGTTACTTCAACTGTTAAAAAGATAGAATAGCCATCTATCCCCCATCCTAAAAACTTAGTCAGATACATAATCCCTAACTCTGGTAGATAAACCGATAGAAATACCAGTAAGACAAAGACTCCCAAATGCCCTAGTTTTTTCATACTCACTCCTTTAACTTATCAATAGCCAACACCAGAACTACGTCTAGTCACATCAGCAAGTATAGTTTTCTGATTTGTTGCTATACTAGGTCAAGTCCAAATTCTTTCATCAAACATCCAAATCATACCACCACCTGAAACTTGCTCTAACTCTTCAAACGAAAGAACTGTAAATGTAGCTGTCAAGTAGCTTCTTAAATGATATGTTTCTAAGCCTATATGTTCATTATACATATTTTTTTGATTATTTTAGCAGTTATTTCCTCAACTGTCAATTCTTAATCCTGAAATGTCTTTTTTATAGCAGCCAAAAAGAGGCTGGGACAAAAGTCCTGGCCTCTCAATTGTCTTTGGATTGTCGAGCAAGACGCAGTGGTTGAGTGGGCTCTACTACGCTGATTTCATCAGCTTTTACAGCCCTACTCAACTGTGCGGAGGTGGGACGACGAAATCGAATTCTAACGAATTACCGATTTCTGTCCCACTCTCTTTCTTTTTAATATTTTCTAAAGCGTTGGAAGCGTTCTTCAATGAGTTGATCTAACGGAAGTTTACCAAGTGCATCGACTTCTGCTTGGAGTTGTTCTTTCACTTGCTTGATCAGTTCTTTACTTGATAGACCCACCTCAGAGATGACCTTATCAACAACTTGCATATCCAACAACTCATACGAGGTGATTTTCATCAACTCAGCTGCTTCCATGGCACGAGTTCCATCTTTCCATAAGATAGAAGCAAATCCTTCAGGACTCAGTACGGCATAGATGGAATTTTCAAGCATCCAAACACGGTCAGCTACTGCAAGTGCAAGAGCTCCACCAGATCCACCTTCACCGATAATAATGGCGATAATGGGCACTTTTAGGTCGCTCATTTCAAAGAGATTACGGGCGATAGCTTCACCTTGTCCACGTTCCTCTGCCCCTACACCTGGATAGGCACCAGCAGTGTTGATAAAGGTAACAACAGGACGACCAAACTTTTCAGCTTGCTTCATCAAACGAAGGGCCTTGCGATAGCCTTCTGGATGGGGTTGTCCAAAGTTACGGTTAAGATTATCTTGTAAACTTTTACCTTTTTGGATTCCAACTACAGTTACTGCTTGGTCTCCTAACCATCCGATACCACCAACCACAGCACCATCATCTCTGAAAGAGCGATCCCCATGTAGCTCCACAAAGTCATCAAAAATTCCTGTTGCGAAGTCCAAGGCAGTTAAGCGGGTTTGTTCACGTGCTTCTCTGACGATTTTCGCTATATTCATCAACAATCCCCCTTATGCAACCTTACTAATCGAGCAATCATATCTGGCAATTCTCGCCGTTTTACAATTGCATCTACAAAGCCATGCTCTAGAAGAAACTCTGCCTTCTGGAAATCCTCTGGTAAGTCTTCCCTTACCGTATTTTCAATCACACGGCGTCCAGCAAAACCAACAAGACTTTGAGGTTCCGCTAAGATGATATCCCCTTCCATAGCAAAGGAAGCTGTAACACCTCCAGTTGTTGGATCCGTAAGGATTGTCAGATAAAAGAGACCTGCATTGGAATGGCGTTTAACAGCTGCAGAGATTTTAGCCATCTGCATCAAACTCATGATTCCTTCTTGCATACGGGCACCACCAGAAGCCGTAAACAAGACGACTGGCAATTTTTCAGCGGTCGCATATTCGAACAAGCGAGTGATTTTTTCACCAACAACTGTCCCCATTGACGCCATAATAAAGTTTGAATCCATGATGCCAAGGGCAACCTTCTCTCCCTTAATCAAAGCTGTTCCTGTTACAACAGCCTCATCAAGACCTGTCTTTTCACGCATCAAAGTTAACTTTTTACGATAGCCTGGAAAATTCAAAGGATCCTGAGTCTCAATCCCTTTAAACATTTCCAAAAACGTACCCATATCAATGGTTAAAGCTAAACGCTCTTGAGCTGAAATACGGAAGGTATAGCCACAGTGAGGGCATATACGCTCACTCCCCAAGTCCTTTTGGTAAATCGTATATTTGCAACCTGGACATTGGGAGAAGAGTTCATCTGGAACCTCTGGCTTGATCTGAGGTTGATTTACAGTCGAACGATTGGGATTGATTCGAATATATTTATCTTTTTTACTAAATAGAGCCATACATCCCCCTTTTCGGTCTCATAGTCTTTTTACATTATTCTTTTTCTTGATAGTGTGGTAAGAAGGTCTCCATCAAGAAGGAAGTATCGTAATCTCCAGCAATTACTCGACGATCTGAAATCAAATCGAGTTGGAAATCAGCATTGGTGACAACCCCTTCAATTTCGAGTTCATATAGAGCTCGTTGCATTTTCATGAGAGCATCAAAACGATTTTCGCCATGAACAATAATTTTAGCAATCATACTATCATAGTATGGCGGAATGGTATAACCTGGATAAACTGCTGAGTCAACACGCAAGCCAACACCACCACTCGGTAGATAAAGATTGGTAATCTTCCCTGGACTTGGTGCAAAATTAAAGGCTGGGTTTTCCGCATTGATACGGCACTCAATAGCATGTCCTTTTAGAACAATATCTTCTTGTTTCAAGGTCAAAGGTTGACCTGCTGCGATACGGATTTGTTCCTTGACAATATCCACACCAGATACAAATTCAGTTACTGGATGTTCTACTTGGACCCGAGTATTCATTTCCATAAAGTAGAATTTCCCAGTCGCTTCATCTAGTAGGAATTCAATGGTACCAGCATTCTCGTAACCAACAGACTCCGCTGCACGTACTGCCGCTGCACCAATTTCATTACGAAGGGTTTTTCCAATAGCAATCGAAGGACTTTCTTCTAAAACCTTTTGGTTATTCCGTTGAAGCGAACAGTCACGCTCACCTAGGTGAATAACATGACCCATCTGGTCAGCAAGAATCTGTACTTCAATATGGCGAGCAGGATAGATCACACGCTCAAGGTACATCGCTCCATTACCAAAGTTGGCTTTGGCTTCACTAGAGGCTGTTTCAAAGGCTGACACGAGATCTTCTGCTTTTTCAACCTTACGAATCCCTTTTCCACCACCTCCAGCTGAAGCTTTCAGCATAACTGGATAACCAATTTTTTCAGCAATAGCAAGAGCCTCTTCTGCAGTATGAACTTCTCCATCTGAACCCGGAATGACGGGAACATTAGCCTTAATCATTTGAGCACGGGCGTTAATTTTATCTCCCATGATATCCATGACACGAGCTGATGGTCCGATAAATTTAATCCCAACTTCTTCACACATGGTTGCAAATTTGGAATTTTCACTTAAAAAGCCAAATCCAGGGTGAATGGCTTCAGCTTCAGTCAAGACCGCAGCTGAAAGGATGGCATTGATGTTCAGATAAGATTCTGTAGCCTTCCCAAGGCCGATACAGATAGCCTCATCAGCCAAAAGCGTGTGGAGAGCTTCCTTGTCAGCAGTCGAATAGACAGCGACTGTTGCAATTCCTAATTCTCGTGCCGCACGAATAATACGAACAGCAATTTCACCACGATTGGCAATTAAAATCTTACGAAACATGGAAAACCTCCCTAGTTTCCAATAGCAAAGGTCAGAGTACCGCTTGCTGCAAGCTTACCATCTACTTCTGCCTTCGCTTCTACTACGGCGATTGTGCCACGACGTTTGACAAACGTTGCTGTCATGACAAGCTGATCACCAGGAACAACTTGTTTCTTAAACTTAACCTTATCCATACCAGCATAAAAGACAAGTTTCCCTTTGTTTTCAGGTTTTGATAATTCCAAAACACCTGCTGTCTGAGCCAAGGCTTCCATAATGAGGACTCCAGGCATAACTGGGTATTGAGGAAAATGACCATTGAAGAAAGGTTCGTTAATCGTCACATTTTTAATGGCAACAATTGTATCTTCACTAACTTCTAAGACACGATCTACTAAGAGCATGGGATAACGGTGTGGCAAAGCTTCTTTAATTCCTTGAATATTAATCATTTGATACGTACCAAGCCTTTCCCAAACTCAACCATTTCTTCATTTTCAACAAGAATTTCTGTTACGACACCGTCTTTAGGTGCTGGAATTTCGTTCATGACCTTCATAGCTTCGATGATGACCAGAGTTTGGCCTTTTTTAACAGTATCACCGACTGAAACAAAATTAGGTTTGTCTGGTCCGGCAGCCAAGTAAGCAACTCCGACAAGTGGACTTTCTACAAGGTCCCCTTCAGCTTCAGATTCACTAGCACCTGATTCTGAAACTGCTTCTACAACTGGTGTTGTAGTTGGAGTTTGTGGTGCAAGTGTAGATTCAGTTACTGAAACCGCTGGTTGAGGTGCTGGACTTGTTTCTGAGATAAATTTTGCTTCATTTTTACTGAAAAGCAACTCATCCGTTCCATTTTTATAAGAAAATTCTCTCAAGCTTGACTGGTCAAATTGTGCCATCAAGTCTTTGATTTCATTTAAATTCATCTTTACTTATTCTCCCAACGTTTGAAAGCAAGAACTGCGTTATGCCCACCAAATCCAAAGGTATTTGAGATAGCATATGGAATTTCACGTTCCAATCCTTGTCCATAGATAACGTTTGCTTCAATGTAGTCTGATAATTCTATCGTTCCAGCTGTCATTGGAACATAGCTTTGACGAATAGCTTCAATAGTAGCGATTGCTTCAACAGCTCCTGCCGCTCCTAGCAAATGGCCTGTAAATGACTTAGTTGAAGATACAGGTACTTCCTTACCAAGAACAGCTACGATTGCTCCACTTTCTCCTTTTTCATTAGCAGGAGTTGAAGTACCGTGAGCATTAACATAAGCTACTTGATCTGGTGTGATCTCTGCTTCATCCAAGGCAAGTTTGATGGCTTTAATAGCTCCTTGACCTTCTGGATGTGGTGAAGTCATATGATAAGCATCACAGGTATTCCCGTAGCCAACAACTTCTGCTAAGATAGTCGCTCCCCGTTTTTCAGCATGCTCTAAACTTTCAAGAACCAACATTCCTGATCCTTCTCCCATGACAAAACCATTACGGTCTTTATCAAAAGGAATCGAGGCACGACTTGGATCTTCAGTTGTTGAAAGAGCTGTCAAGGCTTGGAAACCAGCAATGGCAAATGGAGTGATAGAAGCCTCAGAACCACCAACTAGCATAACATCTTGGTAACCAAACTTGATGGAACGAAAGGCATCCCCAATTGCATCATTTGAAGAAGCACAAGCAGTATTGATAGATTTACAAATACCATTAGCACCAAAGCGCATAGCAACATTTCCTGAGGCCATATTTGGTAAAGCTTTTGGAAGGGTCATCGGTTTCACACGTTTTGGACCTTTTTCATGAAGGCGAATGACTTGATCTTCGATTTCCTTGATTCCACCGATACCTGAAGCAACGATAACACCAAAGCGATCCTTATCCAGAGCTTCTACATCAAGACCTGCATGATTAACGGCTTCTTGTGCTGCATATAGCGCATACAAAGAATAAGCATCAAAACGATTGGTATCTTTTTTTACAAAATATTTGTCAAAAGGAAAATCTTTGATTTCTGCCGCATTATGCACTGCAAATTCACTATGATCAAACTTAGTAATTTCACCAATTCCAATCTTACCAGTTTTTAAGCTGTTCCAAAATTCTTCTGGTGTGTTGCCGATTGGAGATGTCACTCCATAACCTGTCACTACTACTCGATTCAGTTTCATTCTTCTACCTCTATTTTAACTCTTATTGCATGGTTAGTCCACCATCAATTGCAATTACTTGTCCTGTTAGATAATCTTGACTAGCAAGAAAGGCTGTCACATCAGCCACCTGCTCTGCTTGTCCAAACTGTTTCATCGGAATTTGCGCCAACATGGCATCCTTTACTTTATCTGTCAAGACAGCGGTCATATCCGATTCAATCATTCCTGGCGCAATAGCATTTACTCTCACATTGCGATTGGCAACCTCACGTGCTACAGACTTGGTAAAACCAATCAATCCTGCCTTTGAAGCAGCATAGTTCGCTTGACCGATATTTCCCATCAAACCAACAACACTGGACATATTGATAATGGCACCCTCACGAGCTTTTAGCATCTGTTTCAAGACTGCTTGTGTCATATTGAAGGCACCTGTCAAATTGACTTTTAAAACCTTCTCAAAGTCTACTTCTGTCATCTTGAGCAGGAGAGTGTCTTGGGTAATCCCGGCATTGTTGACTAAAACATCAACTGAGCCCAACTCCTCAATCGCTTGGTCCACCATGCGCTTAGCATCCGCAAAATCAGAAACGTCACCAGAAATAGCAAGGACCTTCACTCCGTATGGTTTAAATTCGGCTAGAAGCTCCTCGGAGATTTCACCACGACTATTCAAGACAACATTGGCTCCCAAGCTGGCAAATTTATGAGCAATGGCAAGACCAATTCCTCGACTTGAGCCTGTAATAAAGACATTTTTCTGTTCTAGTTTCATGTTTCTCCTTTCAAAACTTCTACCATTTTGGTCTAATTTTCTAAGAGTGCTTGTAAACTTGCTTGATCTTCCACATTAGCAAGTTGAGCTGTTTTATCTATCTTTTTGACGAATCCTGACAAAACTTTACCAGGTCCAATCTCGATAAAACGAGTGACACCCGCTTCTTGCATCACTGCAATACTTTCATAAAAGCGAACGGGTTCCTTAACTTGACGAGTTAAGAGTTCTGCAATGCGTTCTTTTTCCATGACCTTTGCTTCTGTATTTCCAACTAGTGGACAAGCAAAATCAGAAAACTCAATCTCTGTCAAGGCTTGAGCTAATTTCTGACTAGCAGATTCCAATAAAGCTGTATGGAAAGGTCCAGAAACATTTAGCGGAATTAAGCGTTTTGCTCCTGCTTCTTGCAAGAGTTCAACTGCACGATCCACAGCAACCACCTCACCACCAATAACAATCTGGCTTGGGGTATTGTAGTTAGCTGGAGTCACAACACCAAGTTGAGAAGCTTCTTGACAAGCTTGTTCAATTACTTCAACCGGTGTATTAAGCACAGCTACCATTTTCCCTGATCCTGCTGGTGCCGCTTCTTCCATATAAGCTCCACGTTTAGCAACTAGAGCCACTGCATCTTCGAAATCCAAGGCACCACTAGCTACAAGGGCAGAATATTCTCCAAGAGACAGACCTGCCACCATATCAGGTTGGTAACCTTTTTCCTTTAGTAGTCGGTAAATAGCAACGGACGTAGCTAAAATAGCTGGTTGCGTGTAACGAGTCTGATGTAGCTTTGTTTCATCATTATCAATCAAGTCACGAAGGTCATAGCCTAAGACTTGGCTAGCTTGGTCAATTGTTTCCTTGACGATAGCATATTGGTCGTATAGTTCACGTCCCATTCCAAGGTACTGGGCTCCTTGACCTGCAAATAGAAAGGCTGTTTTAGTCATTTCTTGTAACTCCTGCCCAACGAGCAGCTTCTGATTGAATCTTTTCAGCTGCACCGTAGTAAATATCTTTTAAGATTTCTTCAACAGTTTCTTCTTTCGAAACCAGACCTGCAATCTGGCCGGCCATTACTGAACCGCCATCCACATCACCATGGACAACAGCCTTAGCTAAGGCTCCTGCGCCCATTTGTTCAAAAATTTCTAAATCTGGATTTTCTTGTTTGAAGGCATCTTTTTCAGCTTGCTCGAAATCACGAGTCAATTTATTTTTAATGGCACGAACTGCGTGTCCAAAATGTTGTGCTGAGATAGTTGTGTCAATATCACGAGCTTTTAAAATTTTAGCTTTATAGTTTGGATGAGCATTCGATTCTTTAGCAACTACAAAACGAGTTCCTACTTGCACAGCTTCTGCACCAAGCATAAATCCAGCTGCAGCTCCCTCACCGTCTGCAATACCACCAGCAGCGATAACAGGAATTGAAACAGCAGCTACAACTTGACGAACCAAGGTCATAGTTGTTAACTTGCCAATGTGTCCCCCAGCTTCCATACCTTCAGCAATGACGGCATCCGCACCAATTTTTTCCATGCGTTTTGCCAAAGCTACGCTAGGAACTACAGGAATAACGGTGATTCCTGCCTCATGGAATCGTTCCATGTATTTACTTGGGTTTCCAGCTCCAGTTGTAACAACCTTAACCCCTTCTTCAATCACAAGATCAACGATATCTTCAACAAATGGAGACAAAAGCATAATGTTGACACCAAATGGCTTGTCTGTTAATGATTTAATCTTATCAATATTGGCCTTAACCACTTCCTTGGGAGCATTTCCTCCACCAATGATACCTAGACCACCAGCTTTGGAAACAGCACCTGCCAGGTCACCATCAGCGACCCAGGCCATTCCTCCCTGAAAGATAGGATATTTAATATTCAATAATTCTGTAATACGTGTTTTCATAGTGCCTCCATGATTCTTGCTTAGGTAATAGTTCGACCATATTATACTTTGACCGTCAAACTATTACCTGAACAAGAGGGAGCGGGTTCCCCCTACTCCTTCTTCATTTATTTTAATTATTTTGTTTGCTCTTCAACGTAGGCAACCAAGTCACCAACTGTTTTCAAGTCATCTTCTGCTTCGATTTGAATATCAAAAGCATCTTCAATTTCTGAGATTACTTGGAACAAGTCCAATGAATCTGCATCCAAATCATCAAAAGTAGATTCAAGTGTTACTTCTGATGCATCTTTCCCAAGTTCTTCAACGATAATTCCTTGTACTTTTTCAAATACTGCCATGATAGACTCCTTTAAAATAAATAGTTTTTATAACAATGTGTTCACCACATGATTACCTAAATTGTAACAACAAGTGTGCCCCATGTCAAACCTCCACCGAAGCCTGACAAGAGTATTTTTTGGCTACCATCCAAACGAATGAGCCCTTCTTCTACACACTCTGAAAGTAGTATCGGAATACTTGCCGCACTAGTATTGCCATACTTGGTCATATTTGCGGGAAGCTTATCACGATCTACACCGATTTTTCTAGCCATCTTATCCAAGATACGGTTATTGGCCTGATGAAGCAGGAGATAGTCTAGCTCTTCTGCAGATATAGGACTCATTTCTATGGTCTCCTTGATAGACTTAGCAACGTCTCGAATTGCAAAATCAAAAACTGCCCTACCATCCATTTTCAAGAAAGCATCTGGCTTTTCTTGAACTGAAAATGGGGAAGTCAAGCCTGTCTGCCCATAGGTCAAGCACTCACTACGTGAACCATCGCTATTGAGACTCTCCGCTAGGAAATGTTGCTTATCGCTTGCTTCTAACAAGACGCCACCAGCTCCATCTCCAAATAGGACAGCTGTTGAACGATCTGTCCAGTCTAAGGCTTTGGACATAGTTTCACTACCGATGACCAAGCCCTTTCTAAATCGTCCAGATGATATGAATTTCTCAGCAGTTGAAAGGGCAAAGGTGAAACCACTACAAGCGGCGGTTAGATCAAATGCAAAGGCCTTACGAGCACCAATACGAGCCTGTACACGTGCTGCAGTAGAAGGCATCATTGAGTCAGGTGTCATCGTAGCTAGGATGATGAAATCCAACTCTTCAGCAGAAATCCCTGACTTCTCTAGGAGTTGTTTTGCAACTGCCGTTGCCAAATCTCCAGTTGATTCTGTCTTAGAAATGCGACGTTCCTTAATCCCAGTTCGACTTGAAATCCATTCATCACTCGTATCCATAACCTGAGCCAAATCTTCATTTGTGACAATCTGCTCTGGAACATAATGAGCAACCTGGCTTATTTTCGCAAAAGCCATTATTTCAAATCCTCCAAAAATTGATAAAGATTGGTCAAACCTTTACTCATGACATCCATTTCCTCTGGGCTCATGCCTTCGATGATCCTTTCGACCATGGCCTTGTGGAAACGTTTATGGAGACGATGTACGAGTCGACCTTTCTTGGTCAAATGCAGATGTACTACACGACGATCCTGATCTGAACGTAAACGTTCGATGTAACCTTTTCGTTCCAAGTTGTTCAAGCTAGTTGTCACTGTTCCTAGAGTTACCATCAACTCTTTGGACACTTGACTTGGAGTCACATCTGGAAACTTGCCAATCACATCAATCGTGTGCATTTCCTTGATGGAGATATCCTTGAAACGACTACCTCTCAAACTCACTTCCTCAATCACCAGGACGTTATTAAAAATAGATGTTAAATAGTCATTGATCCGTTGGTAGTCCAATTCTTTTCCCTCCCTCATCAAAAAAAGTTTAACTATCAAAACATTTGACAAAAAAAGTATATCAAACTTCAAAGAATTGCGCAAGTATTTTATTATTTCCCCAAAAATTTTGGACGTCTTCTTTCAGAATGTGCACGAACACCTTCTTTGAAATCCTCCGTATAAGATAGAGATTTTTGCAATTCCAATTCTAGCTCTGCGTACTCGTGCCACTGCTTAAACTCGCTCTCCCAAACTAACTTCTTAATAGCAGCATAGGAGTTAGAGGAGCCTCTTCTCAACTTCTTCAACAATTGTTCTCTTGTCTTTTCTAATTGATCACTAGCACACAGACGATAGACAGCTCCAGCTTCCAGTGCTTTTTCTGCTGTGAAAGCTTCACCTGTCATAGCTAATTGCGTTGCCCGAGTCGCACCAAGTGATCGTGTAAGCAAGAATAAGCCACCTGCATCAGGAGCTAAGCCCACACCTACAAAGGCCTGGATGAATTTAGCTCTGTCAGAAGCAATACAGAAATCAACTGCCAAAGCCATATTAGCCGCCGCCCCAGCAACTGCTCCATCTACTTCCATGATGACAGGCTTAGGAATTTGCTTAATTTTATAAGAAATGGCATTGACTAATTCTGCAATCTGAGCCAAGGAGGCAATATCATCCTCTTCGACAGCACGTTTCATTTCTACTAGATCGCCCCCAACAGAGAAGACTTTGCCAGCAGCATTGATGAGAATAAACGAAACCGAAGCATCTTTTTCAGCCAATTCCAATGCTTCTAGAATTTCTTGACACATAGGAATATGAAAACCATTGGCCACCTCAGGACGATTTAAAGTTAGTATCGCTAAATCGTCTTGAACTTGATAGAGAATATGATCCATAGGCACTCCTTTCAATTTGCAACGAAGATTAAATTATTTTATTTTCAAATTATATCTTTTTTTGATTTATTAAACAAGAGAAAAATCGACCGAAAATGTCTCGGCCGATTTTAAAAACTTAGTTTGGTCTCTAAAAATAAAGGAAAACCAGTACTTCTATCATCCATGAAATCATAAATGACTTCAAGCATCCGCCCTCCTTCTCTCTGATAGAGCTGTTCTTTGTTGAATCCTTTATGGTAGAATTCTCCTGAAACCATGTAAAAAATACGATTGGGATCTTCTAGGTAGGCAAAAAGATTCCCTGTAAAAGGAGCTTCCTTATCCCCGTCCTTGTTGACCAGACTTGCAGCTAAGAGTTTCGTGATTCCTCTAAATTGTCCACTTTCATCTGTTCGACAGTAAAACTTGACTATAGCTTCATAGTTAGGATTGACGATAACCTTTTCAGAGAGAATTCGATAAGTCCTTGACTTACTATCTGACAAGCCGATAGATAAGATAATTTTAGCCCTCTCAACTGATATCTGACCTTCCTTAGCATACTCAATCGCTAATTCTTCTCCAGTCAAACGACCACTGGAAAGAGGATGAGAAGTTGCTCCGATACTTGTAGGAATCATCACGAAGGTAAGAAATAGTATTAAACAAAACACTCTTTTAATCATCTTTCCCAACTCCTTTCATCAGAAGAGTTTTTCCCCCTATACCTTTATTATAAGCTTTCCTGATGAGACATTCAAACAATTATATAGGACATTTTCCAGATTGAAAAAAGCCCCTCTTTCTGCTATAATCGTATAAAATACTTACTTTAGGAGTTCTTATGAAGGTTGTTAAATTTGGTGGAAGCTCGCTTGCCTCTGCTAGTCAGTTAGAAAAAGTTCTAAACATTGTAAAAAGTGACCCTGAACGTCGTTTCGTAGTTGTATCTGCTCCAGGCAAACGTGACGCCGAGGATACTAAGGTGACAGATGCCTTAATTAAATACTACCGCGACTATGTAGCTGGTAACGATATCAGTAAACGTCAAAACTGGATTATTGATCGTTATGCTGCCATGGTTAGTGAGCTAAAACTCAAACCAACAGTTCTAGAAAAAATCTCAAAAAGCATCCGTGCTCTTGCAACTCTTCCTATAGAAGAAAACGAATTTCTCTACGATACTTTCCTAGCAGCCGGTGAAAACAACAATGCCAAATTGATTGCTGCCTACTTTAACCAAAACGGTATCGATGCACGCTATGTTCACCCTAGAGAAGCTGGGATTGTGGTAACAAGTGAACCTGGCAACGCTCGCATCATTCCATCAAGTTATGACAAGATTGAAGAATTGACAAATGCAAATGAAGTCCTTGTCATTCCTGGTTTCTTTGGAGTTACCAAGGAAAATCAAATCTGTACCTTCTCACGTGGGGGTTCAGATATCACTGGTTCTATCATTGCTGCTGGTGTCAAAGCTGACCTCTATGAAAACTTTACGGATGTAGATGGAATCTTTGCAGCCCACCCTGGTATTATCCATAAACCACACTCTATCCCTGAATTGACCTACCGTGAAATGCGTGAATTAGCCTATGCTGGATTCTCTGTACTACACGATGAAGCACTTCTACCAGCCTACCGTGGGAAAATTCCTCTTGTCATTAAAAATACCAACAATCCAGACCACCCAGGTACTCGCATTGTGCTACAACATAGCAGCGACAAATTCCCAGTTGTTGGGATCGCTGGTGATTCTGGCTTTGTCAGCATTAATATGTCTAAATATCTGATGAACCGCGAAATCGGTTTTGGTCGTAAAGTTCTTCAGATCCTTGAGGACCTTAATATTGGTTGGGAACATATGCCAACTGGTATCGATGACCTGTCTATCATCTTACGTTCACGAGAATTGACTCCGATTAAGGAAGAAGAAATCCTTCGTCAATTAGTCCAAAAAGCAGAGGTAGACCACGCTGAAATCGAACACGACCTCTCTATCATTATGATTGTTGGGGAAAAAATGAAGCGTCATATCGGGGTAACTGCTACAGCCACTCGTGCCTTATCTGAAAACAACATCAACATCCAAATGATGTCACAAGGTTCTAGTGAAGTTTCTATCATGTTTGTTGTCCACAAAGACCAAGAAAAAGCCGCTCTTAAAGCTCTCTACCAAGCATTTTTCGGTGAAAATAAGGAAGACTAAACATGGCACAATCCCTCAATAAGGTCGTCGACTTGCAAACAACTGGAACCTCCTATCTCTCCATTACAGGAAAGGTTGGAAAATTTCTGGTCGGAGATCATGCCCTAGAATTTTACTCAGATCGTAATGTCGAGGACTATATTCAAATCCCTTGGTCCAGCGTTAATCAAATCGGAGCCAATGTTTCAGGCCGCAAGGTTAGTCGTCATTTTGAAATCTTTACAGATCAAGGAAAATTCCTCTTCGCCTCAAAAGACTCTGGAAAAATTCTTAAGATTGCTCGTGAAAAATTGGGAAATGACAAGGTAGTCAAACTTCCTACCTTAGTCCAAATCATTGGTCGAAAAATTAAAAATCTATTTGCAAAAAAATAGAAAGTTTAGTATAATCATAGAAACGGATAAGTAGGTTACTTCCTTCTTTCAGAAAGTCTGCGGGTGCTGCGAGCAGATAGAAGATTTAATTGAAATTCTACCGTTGTTTTAAATCAAATACAGAATCAAGTGCACACCTGTGAAGTTGGATGGAACCGTGGCCCTGCCACTCCAACGCTTTGTCAGGTGTGCTTTTTTCATAAAGGAGTTTATATGTTAGATATCAAACGTATTCGTACAGACTTTGATGCTGTCGCAGAAAAACTAGCTACACGTGGTGTAGATGCTGCTATCTTGAACGAGATGAAAGAAATCGATGCCAAACGACGTGACATCTTGGTTAAAGTTGAAACTCTCAAGGCTGAACGTAACACAGTTTCTGCTGAGATTGCCCAAGCTAAACGTAACAAGGAAAATGCAGACGACAAGATTGCAGCTATGCAAACCCTCTCTGCCGAGGTAAAAGCTCTTGATGCAGAATTGGCTGAAATCGATGCTAAATTGACAGAATTTACCACAACACTTCCAAATATCCCAGCTGATAGCGTGCCTATCGGTGCAGACGAAGACGATAACGTAGAAGTTCGCCGTTGGGGAACTCCTCGCGAGTTCGACTTTGAACCAAAAGCTCACTGGGATCTAGGTGAAGATCTTGGTATTCTTGACTGGGAACGTGGTGGAAAAGTAACTGGTGCCCGCTTCCTCTTCTATAAAGGCCTTGGAGCTCGTTTGGAACGTGCTATTTACAACTTTATGTTGGATGAACATGGAAAAGAAGGCTACACTGAAGTCATCACACCTTACATGGTTAACCATGATTCTATGTTCGGTACTGGTCAATATCCAAAATTCAAAGAAGATACATTTGAATTGAAAGATACTAACTACGTCCTCATTCCTACTGCTGAAGTTCCTCTGACCAACTACTACCGTGATGAAATTCTTGATGGGAAAGACTTGCCAATCTACTTTACTGCTATGAGCCCATCTTTCCGTTCTGAAGCTGGTTCAGCTGGTCGTGATACTCGTGGTTTGATTCGTTTACACCAATTCCACAAGGTTGAAATGGTGAAATTTGCCAAACCTGAAGAGTCATACGAAGAACTAGAAAAGATGACGGCCAACGCTGAAAACATCCTTCAAAAACTCAACCTTCCATACCGTGTGGTAGCTCTCTCTACAGGAGATATGGGCTTCTCAGCAGCAAAAACTTACGACTTGGAAGTGTGGATTCCTGCACAAAACACCTACCGCGAAATCTCAAGCTGTTCAAATACAGAAGATTTCCAAGCCCGTCGTGCGCAAATTCGTTACCGTGATGAAGCCGATGGTAAGGTTAAACTTCTCCACACCTTGAACGGTTCTGGACTTGCTGTTGGACGTACAGTGGCAGCAATTCTTGAAAACTATCAAAACGAAGATGGTTCTGTTACTATTCCTGAAGTACTTCGTCCATACATGGGTGGTGCTGAAGTCATTAAACCATAATAAAATAAACATAAAAAGAGGAAGTCGAGCTTCCTCTTTTGCATTTCATGTAAAAAAACAGGTAGAAAATCTTTCATCTCTACCTGTTATTTTTATATTCTCTAGTAACCACCCATCATTGATGGATCCATAGCTGGTACTGGGGCTACTGGTTCTGGTTTGTTAGCCACAACTGCTTCTGTTGTCAAGATAAGACTTGCTACTGAAGCGGCGTTTTGAAGGGCTGAACGACTAACCTTAACAGGATCGATAATTCCTGCTTCAATCATGTTGACCCATTCACCTGTTGCAGCATTGAAACCTGTTCCAAGTTCTGCATTTTTCAAACGATCAATAACAATTGAACCTTCATAACCTGCATTATAAGCGATTTGGCGTACAGGTTCTTCCAAGGCACGAAGAACAATGTTACGTCCTGTTGCTTCATCACCTTCTAACTCCAAGGTCGCAACAGCAGAGATAACATTGACAAGGGCAGTACCACCACCTGCAACGATACCTTCTTCAACAGCTGCGCGAGTCGCATTGAGAGCGTCTTCGATGCGGAGTTTCATTTCTTTCAATTCTGTTTCTGTTGCAGCACCAACCTTGATAACTGCTACCCCACCTGACAACTTAGCCAAGCGTTCTTGGAGTTTTTCACGGTCAAATTCTGAAGTTGTTGTTTCAATTTGTGATTTTATGACAGCAACACGGTTAGCAATTGCTTCAGGATTACCTGCACCTTCTACAATGACTGTACTATCTTTATCAACAGACACTTTAGCTGCTTGACCAAGTGCTTCAATGGTAGCATCTTTCAATTCAAGACCAAGATCTTCTGTGATAACAGTTCCGCCTGTCAAAATGGCAAGATCTTCCAGCATAGCCTTACGACGATCACCAAATCCAGGCGCCTTAACAGCAACTACGTTGAAGGTTCCACGAATTTTGTTCAAAACAAGAGTTGGAAGAGCTTCACCGTCAACATCGTCTGCAATAATCAAGAGTGGACGACTGCTTTGAAGAATGCTTTCTAGAAGTGGCAAGATTTCTTGGATATTTGAAATCTTCTTATCTGTAATCAAAATGTATGGATTTTCAAGGTCTGCAACCATTTTTTCATTGTCAGTGACCATGTACTGTGATAGATAACCACGGTCAAATTGCATTCCTTCTACAACTTCAAGCTCTGTTTCCATCCCACGTGATTCTTCAATAGTGATAACTCCATCTTTACCAACTTTTTCCATGGCTTCAGAGATGTATTCACCAACTTTTTCAGAACGAGATGATACTGCAGCGACCTGAGCGATAGCTTCTTTATTGGCTACTGGAATAGCATTGTTCTTCAAGGCTTCAACGGCTGCAGCGACCGCAGTTTCAATCCCACGGCGAATACCAATTGGATTTGCGCCAGCAGTTACGTTTTTGATTCCTTCACGAACGATAGCCTGAGTCAAGACTGTTGCAGTAGTTGTCCCGTCACCAGCGATATCATTAGTCTTAGAAGCTACTTCTGATACCAATTTGGCACCCATATTTTCAAAATGGTCTTCCAATTCAATTTCTTTAGCGATTGTTACACCATCATTGGTAATCAATGGAGAACCAAATGATTTTTCAAGAACAACGTTACGACCTTTAGGTCCCAAAGTTACTTTAACAGTATCTGCTAGAATATCAACACCACGAACCATAGCTGAACGAGCGTCTGATGAAAATTTAATGTCTTTTGCCATACTTACTTTCTCCTATTATTCTTCAACGATTGCTAAGATACTAGCTTCACCCACGATGAGGTATTTTTCATCCCCATCTTTGACATCAATACCTGCATGAGCTTCTACCAAAACTTGATCTCCAACTTTTACACTCGGAGCAACTAGCTCACCGCTCAAGGTACGAACACCTTGTCCAGTAGCCACTACTGTAGCTGTTTTAGTTTCTTCTTGAGCTGATTTTGCGAGGACAAAGCCTCCAACAGTTGCTTCTTTTTCTTCAATTTTTAAGACCACACGGTCTCCTAATGGTTTCAACATCTGTTTTCCTCCATAATTCAATCATATTATTAGCACTCTTTGTATACGAGTGCTAAACCATAGTTCTATTGTATCACTTGGTCAAAAATAGTCAAGAAAAAAGTCTGATTTATAGCATAAAAAAGAGTTGGAGAAAACTCTCAAACTCCTATCGTTTTAGAAGGGAAGTTCCTCTTCTTCCAAGACCAAATCTGCTAAGTCTTGTCCTGCATTATTTTCACGCATAGCACGTTGGGCACGGCTTTCTAAGAGTTGGAAACCTGTACAGAGAACTTCTGTTACATAGTTGGTCTGGCCATTCTTCTCAAACTTACGGGTACGAAGTTCCCCATCCACAGAAATGAGACTACCCTTGCTTCCATAACTAGCCAAGGTTTCAGCCAATTTTCCCCAGACCACAATATTGATGAAGTCTGCTTCACGTTCCCCATTTTGATCTTTATAACGGCGATTCACTGCGATAGTTGCTCGTGCAACAGACTTATCATTGTTGGTTTTGTGCAACTCTGGTGTAGACGTCAAACGTCCGATCATAATAACTTTATTATACATTTTTTCATCCTCCTACTTATCTATTCGAAGGTAAAAGAAAAAAGTTACAAAATTTGTAACTTTTTTAAATAATGTTAATCTCTGTGAATCATAAATCCAGTTGCTTGTTGATTGGCCATGATGGTCATATCTGTAATTTGCACACGACGTGGTTGACTGGTCACATAAACAACGGCATCAGCGATGTCTTGTGCTTGCAAGGCTTCGAGCCCCTGATAGACCGTCGCAGCCCGTGCCTCATCTCCATGGAAACGGACTTTTGAAAAATCAGTCTCTACAATACCAGGCTGAATGGTTGTCACCTTGATATCAGTCGCAATGGTATCAATCCGTAGTCCATCTGAAAAGGTTTTGACTGCAGCCTTGGTTGCTGAATAGACTGCTGCACCAGCGTAAGCGTAAATACCTGCGGTTGAACCCATATTAATGATATGGCCTTGATTTGCAGTCACCATAGAAGGCAAGAGACAACGAGTAACAGCCATCAGGCCCTTGACATTGGTATCCAGCATGGTCAGCATATCCCACTCTTCATAATCCTGATAGGGAGCTAAGCCTAAAGCAAGTCCAGCGTTATTGACCAATATATCAATCTGACCCACAGTTTTTAGAATATCTGAACAGACAGTCTTAACCATGCGCATATCCGTAACATCTAAAGGAAAGGTCCAAACTTTTTGATTTAGAAAGATTTCTGCGAACTCAGTTTTGAGAGCTTCAAGTCTTTCTGTTCGACGTCCTGTGAGAACAATATTCTCACCTTTTTCTAGATAGGCACGCGCAATAGCTTCACCAATACCTGATGTTGCACCTGTTATCACAACATTTTTTGCCATCTTACTTTCTCCTATCTAACTTAACAAATTTAAGCTGTCCAGTGTTTTGCTGGGTCAAATGGAGTTCCAACAACTTGGTCTTCGGACAATTCAATGACACCACGTTTTTGTGGAGCATTTGGCAAATGCAATTCACGAGGACTACACATCATGCCAAAACTCTTTTCACCACGAAGTTCCCCTGGGAAAATGAGATTGCCTTTTGGCATCATAGCTCCTGGAAGAGCTACAATGGTTTTCAAACCAAGACGCGCATTTGGAGCACCTGCCACGATTTGTACTGTTTTGTCATTCCCAACAGCAACTTGACAGATGTTCAAGTGATCACTATCTGGATGTGCCACCATCTCTACAATTTCTCCAACCACAAATTTTGGTTCCTTGTCGTTGATAATCTCTTCGGTAAAGTCTTGTGCCTGCAATTCTTGATTCAAACGAGCTACTTGGTCATCAGTTAAAAAGACTTGCCCGCGCTCAGCGATTTCAAACATGCTAGAAACTTCAAAAATATTCCAAGCAACAGTTTCACCTGTTTCCTTTAGGAAAACACGCGCCACATTGCCTTTACGTTCAACATCTAGTTTGGCATCGCCACTGTTTTTCACGATGACCATAAGGACATCACCAACATGTTCTTTGTTATATGTAAAAATCATTCTTTCTTTTCTCCTATTTTAATCCTGCTAAAAAGTCGTTAATTTGTGCCTTGGTTTTACGGTCACGATTGACAAAGCGCCCAATCTCCTTGTCCTTGTCTAAAACAACAAGACTTGGAATCCCGTAAACATCCCAAAGTTTAGCTAGTTCCATGTACTCATCACGGTCTACTCGTATAAAGGTAAACTCTGGATTTGATTCTTCAATCTCTGGCAAAGCAGGGTAGATATAACGACAATCGCCACACCAATCCGCAATAAAAAGGAAGACCTTCTTGCCATCCTGTTCAACTAGATTAGCTAGTTCTTCCAAACTATGAGGATTTATCATAAGATTTCCTCCTCATAGATGAGAGCATCATCATCATAGACAAAGGTATAGTGACGACCATCCTCAAAAATGACACCACCAACGAGACGCTCTAAGCTACTTTCGTAGACTTGGACATAGAGAGTCGCAATTTCACCCATCTCTGAAAAGGAGTCACGCACAATAGCGGTCAACTCTTCCTGCGTTTTCATGAGTTTATGGTCATCAGCTACTTTCTTAGCTCCAAAAGCAAGTGCTCCAAGGCCGATTATGGCAAGACCTGTCTTAAAAATATTTTTCGTTTTCATGCTAACATTGTAACACAAAAAGATAAGTAGGACAAATCGTGAATGCTATTTTCATTTGAACTATATGTACCTCATTTCAAGAAATATTGACTCCTATCTCCTCCTATGCTACAATACCTCAAAGTAACGATTTACTTATCCATAAAATTCTAAGGATATTCTAAATGAACAAAGAAAGCTATTTCGACGGTGGATTACTCAGCTTTATCGGGCACTCGATTGTCGCTTTTTTCATCATCGCCTTAACTCTAGGAATTGCCACACCTTGGGCCGTTTGTTTTATGCAAGGTTGGAAAGTCAGACATACTGTCATCGATGGTCAACGTTTATATTTTGATGGAACTGGCGCCCAGTTATTTGGAAATTGGATCAAATAGTTCTTACTGACGATTATCACTCTTGGAATCTATTCATTTTGGTTAAAAATAAAAACAGAACAATGGATTACCAAACATACCCATCATATGTAAAAAGTGCGGTTTATAGACCACACTTTTTTTATAGCTCTTAATAATGTCTCTCACCAAATAAACCTTCTGGCAATTCATGGAACCCCTTGCCTGCCTTGAAGTTTTCAAATTTTCCTAGCAAGAACTGGTAGGCATCCAAGCGGCTTTCATAGCGAATCATGGCATCTTTAGCACGCTCATCTTGGTCTTCTTCATAGACCTTTTGGCTTTCCTTGAAAGCCATATCATTAATCATGATCTGGGTATTGACCCAGGCTTCAAATTCTTTCATAAATTCTTGTTCGTAACTCATTGTTTCTCCTTATTCTATTCCTCGATAGTAGTCTGTATCAATCTCACGGTAGGGTTGAATATCCTGAACATATTCCAACACACCTTGAAATTCCCCGTTCTCATCGTGTACTGCAGCATAGGTGATATGGACAAACTTACCTCGTGACTCGGACTTGAACCACATCTCATACTTGTCCTTGACCCCGTCACGAAGACCTTTCATAATGGTCTTTACCTTATCAAGGTACTTGGGCGGGTGACAAAGCTCAACATTTCTCCCTACTTGAGAAGGTGTTCGCTTGAAAATCATTTCATCCGCTGGTGTATTGTCATTATAATACTGGAAGATATCATCCTTATTAACAAAGGTAATCTCCATCGGCAAATGATTAAGGATAAGATTAGCTTGTTCAATTGAAAGATAGCCATTTCCAAAAGCCTGCTGACTATTTCGGTCCATCACTGCTTCCTTTTCCTTAGGTGTGAAGGTGATGGTAAACTGACCTTCTGGCGTATCAATCACTTGTTGAACCTGTCCATCTACAGTTTCTGGCTGACTTGGTTCTTCTACACTTTTCTTCTCAACAAAGCTTTTACGTTCTGGAATCCATTTTTCAGACGGACGGATAATGGCATAGCCATAAGCATCACTTTCCTCAGCAATCTGAATCCAGTCATCCTGGGTGAAGGATTCGAGTAGAATCATGAGGAGGATAGATTCTTCCTTGAAAATCATACTTTCAAACTCTGTCGCAAAAGCTTCAAAAGCTTCCTTTACAGTGCTAATTGGTATCTCTGGTAAGGATTTGACTGTCTCCATTGCTCTTTGAAAGAGTTCCCTGATCTGGTCATCCACTCCCCACATGACTTTTGGAGGCGAATCATGTCCATAACGCTCCATAATAGGAAAGAAGAGTTCTTCCTTGCGCTGGTAGTGACGGTCAAATTGACCTACAAGGCCCATCTGCCGAACCAAACCCTTACGCATCTCCGCAAGCATTTCCTCGTCTTCCATAGACTCATATGTATCTAACAATCTACGAACACGAATCAAGGCAGCACGGAGGGCTAGATTTTCATCTTTAAAGACACGCACAGGATGACCAGGATGCTCTGTATCTTCAACTTCGACACCCTTAACAGCATTTTTAAAGAGATTGGCATGGACATCACAGAGCTCCATGACGTCTTCAAAGGTCACACCTGAGTCAGAGTTCATCAACTCATGCTCCATGAGAGAAATCTCGATAGCTGATACACCTGTAAAGGTCGCATCAAAGCGCTCCTGAACGGATTCAGGTGAGACTCCATTATGCAATTCTAATAAAATATCCCGTAGGACATGAATTCGTTCATCTGTCATTAGTCTAATCCAATCACTTCGTAACCATTTGCTTCCAGTGTGCGTACAATCTTGTCCATAGGAGTTCCCTCGAGCTTAGACCCCTGTTTGAGCGATACTTTGCGACCGACTGTATTTCGCATCAAGGGATTAGCAAGAGGCTTGAAACCGAGCTCCACTAGTATATCTAAAACTTCTGGATGTTTGTCCACCACTTCCGCAACAGGAATAGATACATCAATGATATTGTCCATCATAACCTCCATCTTATTCTCTAACAGTTTTTTCTTTTTTATTATACCACAAGGGCAAAGATTAAAAAACTAGCAGTAGAAGACTTGCTAGTTTATTTCGTATCACTTCATTATTTCTAAATATATAGACTCTTCCTAGTAAATATCCCAAAGTCTTAATGTATCTTTAGTATTATCATTAAAGAAGTTTGAAAAACCAGTCTATGATCTTGAAAAGAATCTTATAGAACAGTAATTGGAAGGCGAAAGAGATTAAAAACCAGAGAATTTTTATCAGACCGACAATTGGTGTTATAAAAAGAAGAGTGAAGAGCTTCCAAAAAGATTTCATTCTTTATCCTCCGGCTTCATCAACCAAGTAGCTGTATCCATAAGCTTATCTACGAGAAGTAATTTTCCCAAACTAACGACTGTGTTTTCATCTTTTTTTATGGTTTCTGCAACTTTTAAAGCTTGCCTTGTAAGAACATAATTACCATATGTTTTAGCTAATATCTTAATGACTCCCATGTTTCCCTCCTTCATTTCCGATAGCATGGATACAGCTTACTATTTCACTTCACCATAAAGGATTATCTTTACAATTTTTCTAGAATTTTCACTATCGATTTGATTATCCACTCAAGAAACATTCATACCCATAATAGGCTTCAACATCAATCCAATGCTTTTAGCTACTTTTCACTTTGTGAGCCTGGCTCCAAATAGATCATCAGTTTTACTAGTTATATTTATAATATCATACTATAGAAATTTTATAAAGCAATTTGAAAAACTTGCTGCCTAAGAATTCCTTTATTATTGTCTAATAGGAGTTGAATATAAAAAGAGGGGTCACCCTCTTTCTACTTAGTTTTTATCCAGATTGCGTAGCATCTCGTCAATCTTGTTTCCATATTCGATGGATTCGTCTTTGACGAAAGTTAAGTCTGGAATTTTGTACAATTTCAAATTGCGACCAAGCTCACGTTTGATAGTTCCGGTTGCTTTTTCAAGGCCAATTTGGGCCTTTTGATTATCTGAAGCCAGGTTACTCAAAATAGTGTAGTAAACCTTAGCTACAGACAAGTCACCTAGCATCTGAACATCAGTGATAGTCACACCTTGGACTCGTGGATCACGGACTTTCTTTTGCAAAATCTCATTGACTTCGCGCTTGATCTCCATGCCCACACGATCCGTACGGAAATGATTTGCCATATTTCTTCCTTTCTCTCAATTGAACCAAAAGCTAGGCCAGCAGACCTAGCTTTGTCTAGTAGATAGAGGAACTAGAGCCATTTGAATCTAGGAAACAAGCCTTAGATAGAACTACGGGTTCATCAAGGCGCTGTTGACGACGAGTCAAATGAGCTATCGTTTCTCTATTATCGTTTGATTTCTTCCATGATATAGGCTTCAATCACATCATCCATCTTAAGATCATTGTAGCCGTCAATCATGAGACCACCTTCACGGCCGTTTGTAACTTCTTTAACGTCATCTTTATAGTGTTTCAAGCTAGCTAGAGCGCCATCGTAAATAACAACACCATCACGGATAACACGGACTTTAGAGTCACGGGTAACTTTACCGCTGGTAACCATGAATCCTCCGATTGTTCCCACTTTAGATACCTTGAAGGTTTCTCGGATGATCGCTTCACCAATAACTTTTTCTTTAAATTCTGGGTCAAGCATCCCTTTCATGGCTTCTTCCATCTCTTCGATAACCTTGTAAATGATACTGTGGAGACGGATTTCTACATCGTCAGCTTCTGCTTGTTGACGAGCTTGTGGTGTAGGGCGTACGTTGAAACCAACGATAAAGGCATTTGAAGCCTCGGCAAGAGTCACGTCAGATTCGTTGATGGCACCGACAGCTGCATGGACGATAGTAACTTTCACGCCCTCAACATCAATTTTTTGAAGTGAAGCAGAAAGTGCTTCAACAGAACCTTGTACGTCTGCCTTGATAATGACGTTAACTGACTTGAGTTCGCCAGCTTTAAGGGTATCAAAGAGATTTTCAAGGCTGACACGTTGTGTAGCTTGACGTTGCTTCATAAGAGCACGTTTAGCACGTTCTTCACCAGCTGCACGAGCTGATTTTTCATCTTCGTAAACGGCAAAGTGGTCACCCGCCATTGGCGCTTCGTTCAAACCAGTGATCGATACTGGTGTTGATGGTCCTGCAACCTTCACACGACGTCCAAGGTCGTTGGTCATGGCACGGACACGTCCGAAGGTATTTCCGACAACGATTGGATCTTGAACGTTCAAAGTACCTTGTTGAACAAGGAGGGTTGCAACCGCACCTTTACCTTTATCCAAACGAGCTTCGATAACAGTACCGATGGCACGAACTGTTGGGTCTGCTTTGAGTTCTTGGATTTCAGCCACAAGAAGGACAGTTTCCAAGAGTTCATCGATATTTTGGTTGAACTTGGCTGAGATTTCTACAAACTCAGAATCTCCACCCCAGGCAGTTGACATAACACCATGTTCAGCCAATTCACCGATAACACGTTCTGGGTTGGCACCTGGTTTATCAATCTTGTTAATGGCAACGATGATTGGAACATTAGCTGCTTTTGAGTGGTTGATGGCTTCGATAGTCTGAGGCATAACCCCATCATCTGCCGCTACTACCAAGATAGTAATATCGGTAACAGAGGCACCACGTGCACGCATTGAGGTAAAGGCCGCGTGTCCTGGTGTATCAAGGAAGGTAATCTTCTTGCCATTTTCCACGATTTGGTAGGCACCGATATGCTGAGTGATACCACCTGCTTCACCTGTTGCAACACGAGAATTACGAAGGGTATCTAGGAGTGTTGTCTTACCATGGTCAACGTGTCCCATGATGGTAACAACTGGTGGACGCTCTACAAGTTCATCTTCATTGAGATAACCATCTTCAGCGAAGAAACGTTCGATATCAGCATTGTCCACTTCAACCTTTTGTTTCGCATCAATACCGTAATCGACCATGAGGAGTTCGATTGTTTCACCGTCTAAGGACTGGTTTTGTGTCGCCATCACGCCCATCATGAAGAGTTTCTTAACAATCTCAGCTGGTTCGCGCTTGATACGTTTTGCAATTTCCGCGACGGTCATACCATCTGTATATTCAAATTCTGTTGGCAATTCATGGAACTTACGCTCTGTAACAGGTTTTGGTGCCTGACTACGGTTGTTTTTGTTATTGCCTTTTTTATTCTTTTTGTTATTGTTCCAGTTACTATTTCTTTGATTTCTCACTTGATTTTGACTACTTCGATTCTTTTGTTGTTTTCTAGGACCATCTTCTTCGTGATCGAAATCATCACGTTCTTTGTCTGGTCGGGCTTGTTTCTTACGACGTGTATCCACTACAGGTTCTTTAGCTGCAGGAGCTACTTCAACCACTGGTTGAACTTGCTGTACTTGTTCAGCCAATTTAGCAGCTTCTTCAAAGATTTCCTCAGGTTCCTTGCGTTTGTTTGCTTGAGCCAAGGCTTCTTTGGCAGCTTGAGTTTGCTTGAAGCGTTCCTCACTTGAACGAGCATATTCTGCATTTTGCTCTGCCTTTAGAGCAGCTGCACGGGCTTTAAAGTCAATGCGTGGGCCAGCTTGATTTGGACGTTTGTCCTCTTGTTGACGGCGATCATTTCCGCGATTTTGCTGACCTTGTTGTTTTTTTCCTTGATCATTAAAGCGACGATTGTCACGATTTCCTTGACCTTGTTTACCACCATTACGGTTATCATTTTTTTGACGATTTCCATTTTGTTGGTGGTCACGGTTATTGCCCTTATTTTGCTTGCGTCGTTCTGCCTGCTCTTTTGCACGGGCTTCACGCTCAGCCTTAAAGTTTCGACTCTGTGGTTTTACTGGTGCCACTTTTTCTTCTTTAGGGGCAACTGGCTCAGCCGCTTTTGCCTCTTCCTTAGCTACAGCTGGTTTCGCTGGCTCAGATTTCTCGGCTTTCTTTTCTGCACTTGCTTTTTGTTCTGTAGGTTTTGCTTCTACTTTCGGAGTAGCAGACTTAAAGCTGGCAGCGATTTTTGCAGCGACAGCTTCTTCCACACTTGATGAGTGGCTTTTCACATCCAAGCCCAACTCTTTTGCACGCGCTACAACTTCTTTACTTTCTTTTCCAAGTTCTTTTGCGATTTCGTACAATCTTTTCTTAGACAAATCATGTCCTCCTCTTCTATTCCATAAGAGACCTCATTTTCTTTGTAAATCCAGCATCTGTTACAGCCAAAACCTTTCTCGATTTTCCGACTGCTATGCTTAATTCCAGTGTTGAAAACACGGTTACAATTTCTACTTGATAATAATGACTTTTATCTTGAATCTTCTTGGTTAGATTGGGTCCAGCATCATAGGCGAGAAAGACCAGTTTTACTTTCTGGTCTTGGATGGCCTTGACCACCATTTCTTCACCCGAGATGATTTTCCCTGCTCTCTGAGCAAGTCCCAAGAGATTACTTATCTTTTGCTTATTCAAGTCCTAACTCTCTTCTTTTTACTTTGTGATCGACATAGGCAATCAACTCGTCATAAAAGCTTTCTTCAACTTCCATATTAAAGCTACGGTTAAAGACTTTTTTCTTTTTGGCCTCAAGGGCTTCTGCATTGTCTAGTTTGATATAAGCGCCACGGCCATTGGCCTTGCCTGTCGGATCGATAAAGACTTGTCCTTCCTTGTTCTTGACAATGCGGAGCAAATCCCGCTTATCAATCACTTCATTGGACACGACAGACTTGCGCAAAGGGATTTTTCTCGTTTTCATCTTTCCCTCCTCTAGCAGCTTTTATTCTTCGACCAATTCGTCTGTTTCTACTTGGTCAGCTTCTTCTGCTGCTTCCATGGCTTCAAACTCACTTGCAGACTTGATATCGATACGATATCCTGTCAAATGAGCTGCCAAGCGAACGTTTTGTCCACGGCGACCGATGGCAAGAGATAGCTTGTTATCTGGCACAACGACCAAGGCACGCTTGCTGTCGTTTTCATCAAAGATAACTTGGTCAACTTCAGCAGGAGCGATAGCGTTGTAGATAAATTCAGCTGGATCGGCTACCCATTCGATAACGTCGATGTTTTCTTCGATTGGAACCATACGATCGCTCTTAGCATCGTAGCGAGCTGGGTGGAATTTGCTAGTGATTTTCTTAATGTTAGCACCACCACGTCCGACGATTGTCCCGATCGCATCCACGTTTGGATTGTGGCTACGAACAGCAACCTTGGTACGGTCACCTGCTTCACGAGCTACGCTCATGATTTCAACAGTTCCGTCATAGACTTCAGGAATTTCTTGCTCCATCAAGCGTTTGATCATTTCTGGATGGCTACGGCTCACAAATACGTTCACACCACGAGGATTGTCTTCAACCTTGTAGACATAAACTTCGATACGATCATGAGAAGCAAAAACTTCTCCAGGGATTTGGTCTTGTTTTGACAATTGTGCTTCGATGCTGCCAAGGTTGACATAGATAAAGCGGTTGTCAAATCGTTCTACCGTACCAGACATGATTTCTTGTTCATGCTCTTTGTAAGTATTGTAGGTAATGGCACGTGTTTGCTTGCGCATTTTTTCCATGATGGTTTGTTTGGCAGACTGAGCTGCTACACGACCAAACTCACCTGGTGCTTCTTCAAATTTAATCTTGTCCCCAAGCTCGTAAGCTGAGTTAATGGCAAGAGCATCTTTCAAGCTGATTTCCAAACGGCTATCAAATACTTCATCAACAACTTCACGAACAGTATAAACTGTAAAGTCACCTGTCTTTTCGTTGAAATCAATGGCTACACTATCAGACTGCCCATAGCGTCTGCGATAGGCTGAACGAAGTGATTCCACCACTGCATCAATGATGTCTTCTTTTTTGATTCCCTTGTCTTCTTCCAAAATGCGGAAGGCCTCTAGCATTTCTTTACTCATCTTCTATTCACTTTTGAATCTTCAAAAGCTTCCTTTCTTTTACTATAATTTTACTGCTAAACGTGCTTTCGATACCAGACTGTATGGGATTTGGACTGTTTTCTTACGAGTCTTGTCCATATATTCCACCGTCAACTCATCCTCTTCAAAGGCTAGCAAGGTTCCTTCAAAGACCTTTTGCTTATCGATGGCTTGGTAAAGTCCAACATGGATGTATTTCCCAACTGCTCCAGCAACTGCTTCCTTGGTTTTCAAAGGACGCTCCAAGCCTGGACTGGTGATTTCTAGGAAATATTGTTCTGGGAAGGGATCTGGCTTGATAGTATCTAGGACAGGACTGATGATTTCTGTCAAGTCCGCTGTGTCGTTCAAGGTAATTCCCTCTGGTTTATCTACAAAAATACTAAGAATCATGTCACTGCCAATCTTTCCGTACTCGATATCCACGAGTTCAAAGGGAGCTTCAATGACAGGTTCTACGACTTCTCTGACTAATTCTACGATAGTTGCGATTGCGTCCACCTCCTCATAAGCAAGAGGCGAAGATATTTCCCCGCCTCACTTTCTCATATTCTTACTTACAGTATAACACTTTTGACTACTTATGTAAAGTATAAGCACTCAGAAGGCTTGATTTTAAGCTTTTTCTTAAAATTCTGCCTCAACTCGATAGATGACCTGACCCTTACTTGAGAATTTTTCTTCATATTCAGTCATGACATTGCCTTCAAAGTCGCTGGCGTGCAAGTCCAACCAAACTCCATTGAGCTTCATGCCATATTGAGAAAAACTCACTAGGCTATATTCAAACAAGCCACGGTTATCCGTTTTGAAATGAATCTCACCGTGTTCAGGCAAGATACGCTTGAAGGTATCCAAGAAACTCTTATAGGTTAGACGACGTTTTTCATGGCGCTTTTTAGGCCATGGATCTGAAAAATTCAGATACAAGCGATCAATCTCACCATCTTCAAAGTAGTCAGTCAAATCTGAACCATCAACCCACAACAACTTGATATTGGGGACTGCAACTTCCAAAACCTTGTCCAAAGCATAACTCAAAACAGACTTTTGAATATCAATCCCGATATAGTTGATATTAGGGTTTTGCTTGGCCATACCTGACACAAAGGCTCCCTTACCACTACCAACCTCAACATGGATAGGATTGTCATTTCCAAAGAGGTCTCGCCATTTTCCTTTGGCTTCTAAAGGATTTAAGACAACATACTGAGGATTAGCCTCTAGTAATTCTGTTGCCCCTTTACGATTTCTAACTCTCATCTCTTCTTTCCATACTTGTCGCGGAAGATACGCAAGGCATAAATCTCCCGATTGACATTTTCTAGATCTTCATTTGTATAATATTTGGCAATCTGGCTCAAGAAGGATAACTGAGCATACCAAAATAGTTTGTTGATGACTGTTTGGTTGTATTTGTAACCGTAATAAGTCAACCACTCTTTCCACTGATAGTCTGGAATATAGTGACATAGCATATGCGCTACATCAAACATGCGATCCGTTAAACGAACGGAATCCCAATCCACTAAATAAACAAGACCGCTCTCTGTCTCAATCCAATTACTATGTCGTACATCTCCATGAACGATCGTTGCATAATCTTCCCTAAAGTTTGGCAAGCTTCCTCGCAAATCCTCTACTACCATTCTTAGATACTGATTGTTCTTCAAGGATTCTGGAACATCTTTTAACCAAGCCTGAAGCAAGTCTAAAGGTGTTTCTAAAGAATAGCCCAAACGAGTCAATTGCGTCATCAAAGGACGCGAACGATGCAAACGACTCAGAATATTGATAATCTGCTTGCGATTCATATCATAAGGGGTCAAAATTTTACCATTCAACCATTCTTGGGCACACATATCACGCCCATCCGATAAACGGCGAGTCCATAATAATTGAGGAGCGATTTGTTCCTTGGCTAAACCAGGTAGGATTGGAGAGGTGTTCATTTTAATAAAGACGCGCTTCCCATCAGGGTAGCTTCCCATATAAGCTTTTCCGCTTTTCCCAGGTATAGGGGTCAGCGTTAGCTCAATATCACCCAAGTCCATTTCTTTCCTCCGTATAAAGTTTCCTTACTATTCTACTAGTTTTTAGGCTATTCGTCAACCAGTCCAGACCTGATTCTCAAATAAAAGCCTCTGGGGTGGTTTGGATTATCATTATAGAAAGAAAAAGGTAAGCACAATCTCCTACTTACCTTTCATGATTTTTATAAATAAAATAAGAGTGGCCAACTGTTGTAAAACATATGGACTAGAGTAGAAACCCATAGATTTTGGCTCTTTTTATAAGCAAAGCCCAGTAACAAGCCCCCAAGTAGATAAAAAATAAACGAAGGGACATTAGAAGGTCCATGCATGAAAGAAAAAAGAGAGGAAGTTAGCACAAGCCCTAACCAAGAATTTTCAAAAACCGCACCTTGAAGAAGTCCTCTGAAAATGAGTTCCTCCTGGATGGGTCCAAAAACTGAGGTAGTCAAAATCAAAGACAGAGAAATTCCTCTGCTGACTTCCTCCAAGTGTTGAACTCCTGCGCCAGAAGAAACAGCGAAGAAATGAATATAAACTAGCGTCTCAAGCACACTTAGAAGAAAGATTGCAATGAAAAGCAAAAGTTGTTTCTTGCTTAACATCCCAAAAGAAATCATTTCAAACTTTCTAGCATAAGCAACACTCAGCGAGGTTACTAGAAAACTTACAATAATCAATGCAGATTCATTTTGAAAAAAATCCCCATGGTTAATCGTATAAGGAACTGTAATTACGATTATTAGTACTAAAAATCCAAAACAAAAGGCATGAAATTTATCAAAAAACTCCATAAAATTATCCTCCCCACCAAACAGACTTCCTACAAGTCATCCTTTAGTGCTAGTCTTTCCAAAACAAACCATTTGAGTAACCAAAATCCGACCACATAACCAGCCCCTAAGAAGATAGCCATTAAAGATAGCATGGGATTTAGGAAATAAAAGACCACCACAGATACAAAGGTTAGCACAAAAACATTAAAGGCAATGGTGTCAGAAGCCAAATCTAGAATATAGGGTGTCAACCAGTCTAAGGTTTTTGAATCTAGGAAAAATAAGTGTTTATACATGATGACCTCCTGTATGGCTGAAAAGCAAGCCTTTTGGTTTTTTACCCCAAGACCCTATGTAGAAAAGTGAGTAAAAATGGTAAGTTTGCGATGATATTATTAACAATATGAATCGCGTAAGAAGGATAGATACTCTTGGTATAGCGTGTCAAACCACCAAATATACATCCAACTGTTGTATAAACCAGGATGTCTAGTAGACTAGGTAAACTTGAAAAATGGGGTAAGGCGAACAAAACTGACGGAAATAGAATATCCAGTCCCCATCTTGAATTCTTAAAGAAGGCATGTTGAAGCAGTCCCCTACATACCAATTCTTCCATCAGAGGTCCTAGTACGATTAAGGTTAGGTAAACACCGAACTCCGCAAAATTCGTCTCACTATAGACAATAAACAAATTCCAACTTTCGTTTGTTCCCTGAACGTGTTTAGCTGTCAGATAGTTAAAGCTTATAAGAACGACAGCTGCTAACACCGTCAGAACAGAATAGCTCAACCACTTTTTCCTAGGGATACAAAAGAGATAAGCATGACCCGACCTAACCAAAATCCAAATCATCAAGCCAATAAAGAGAAGACTGATGATGTTTCGAATCCAGATGACATTTCCTACCCAAGACGAGAACTCCCAATAATTTCTCCAAAATTGGGTAGTCCAAAACAATCCGAAAAACAAAAATAAATAAGAAATGACTGCACTTGTTTTGAAAAGAATAGAATATTTTTTCATAGAAATTCCCTAATGGCTTTGCTATCGTAACTGCCAACAATTATCATTTATACTCAAATTCAAACCACGTCAGCGTCGCCTTACCGTATATATGTTACTGACTTCGTCAGTTCTATCTGCAACCTCAAAGCAGTGCTTTGAGCAACCTGCGGCTAGCTTCCTAGTTTGCTCTTTGATTTTCATTGAGTATTAATCCTCCAGCATTCAGTCTCGGTAGCTATCACCATAACTTTGATAAGCCAATACATCTACCCTTGTGTACTTTTGTTGCTGTTAAAAACTTTATATTTTTCATCATCTAGGCAGTCAATTCTTTACAAAATGATAGACCATCATCCTTTTTCTACCTAATCATTTTATAAAACTTGATAGTCTCGATGAAAAGCCTTGGCAGATACCACTCTATGATTTGTGAGGTCAAGATAATCTCCTGGATAGCCAAGGACATACATACTATAACCGGCAAAACCTCCTCCTGCCGTTCCGACTAGGCCAATTTTGAGATTGGTTACAAGAGAAGACTGAAGCCCTGCCATTAAAATTCGGACATGTTTGTCTAGCCATACTATGTAATTCTTTTGAAAGGCGTCTTCTACCCAACTTGGTTTCGGAGTATCTTTACCAATTTCCCAAACTTCTACTATTTGATTTTTATATTTTGCTTGCATCTTTTTAATCTTTCTTTTAGGACTCTCACAGGGTTTTTATGTTCTTCTTGCCTGGTCTATGTTTTAGCAGACTATAGATCGTAACAGGGGTACTCACCAGTACAAGGACATGTCTCCAGAGTTCTGTTGAAATCATGAGTACTCTTATACAAAGAACAAGAGAAAGCAATATTATTACAACTCGGGCAAATAAATCTAACAATTCGACATACTTTTTCATACGATTCCTCCTTTTAGAATTATCAAAATAAGGATGCAAGAATTTTGTATTTCACAGATAATACTTAGCAGATATTAATTTAAAACTATTCATTCTATTTAGATGATCCATTCTAGACCTATAAAACTTCTATGTTCAAGATTCAAAGTGGCTTTTTCTCCATTTTTTATTGAACTGAACGAAGATATAAACCGAAGCAAAGTATGCTAGTGCATCCATTACATAATACCACTCATTTCCTCTAAGCGGATAAAGACAAGTTTGCATGATTACATACAAGATGACAATCGTAATTATTTTTTTCGCCATAAGAATAACTCCTTTATTTCAGTTTAGCATTGGTATCCTTGTAACTTTTACACACTCAGTATAGCACTGCTTTTTTAGGTTTTGCATCCAAATCTTAAACGGTCGTCAAAAACTCTTAAATTACAAGAATTTCTCTTAAAAAAGACCAGCAGTCTGAAAACACTGCCTGTAAGTTCTTTTTTATCTTACTTTTTATAATAATTCAAGCCCCAAATGAGCAGCAGCATGATGATTAAGCAGAGAACAGAAGCAATATAACCAATCAGCTGCTGATAGGATTCTACCGCCGTTATACCTCTATACAAACCTATAATCGACATAAAACCTGTCAATCCGATGAACATGAGTTGATTGGTTCTAGGATTGACCAACTCATCATCTTCAAACTTTCTCACTCTCATTTCCCTAGTGAGGTAAACAATCACCAAAATAGAAGACAAGTTGATAATCACTAGAAGCAATTGAAAAACCAAGGAAAAATTTAAAAACTGACGTGATAGAAATAGATAAGTAGAGACAAGCAAGGGCAACTGACCTAGGAACAATCTCGCAAGGAAGATGTTCCGTTTTTTAGCAAGAATAGTTTTCATTTCTTTGCTCCTTTCTTTTTCATTAAAGCAAAATAGATCATAACTGCAATCAGATAGGCTATGGTATAAAATAAATGATACCAATTACTCTCCCCAAGCGGAGACATGATTAGATACAAGATGAAAATGACAAGTATTTTTTGCTTCATAAGATGTCCTCCTAAATGTGTGCTTTATTTTAGTTGAGCTATATCCTTTACACTGCTAGTATAGCACTCCTTTCGGCCTTAATTCCCCCAAATCATGAATGGTCGTCAAAACCTCCTAAATTGTAGAAAAAATGCAAGCATGGAAAACATGCTTGCCCTAATATATCTTAACAAATCAAAACGCACTCATCTTTACTTCCCTTTTTTCTGATACATTCTCATGATAGCTAGGAGGATAAAGGCTAGCCAGCTTGCTAAAACTAGAAGGGTGAGGCCTGTATGTAAGATTTCAGGTGTCCTCTCTATTCGGCTGATAAGACGGACTAAGGAAACCACTGCCATCTGAATGAGGAGCAAGGATTCTGCCCTTACCAATGATGTCTGCTGATTTTCAACTGCATGTAAAAAGGCTGGTAGCAAGACACAGGTTGTAACAATTATAATCAGATTAGCTCCTGTACCTTCTCCCTCCTTGACTAGAGAAAAAATGAGAAGATTTGATAGGATGATTAGTAGAGAACAAGCTATAAAATAGGATTTCTTATTCATATAGGATACCTCACAAACTAGAGTATATATTATTTTTGGTTTCTGAATGATATTCATTATTTTGGTAAGGAGAAAGTTCTTTGTTCAATTCAAGATGTTTCAATAACCATTCAAGATTTGGATGAAAATTTTTTAAAAATAGTACTATACTAAACTTGTCAAAGTTGCAACAAGACAAAAAAGAAATGTATTAATCTTATAGGTTTTATTCATAGTAAATACCTATAAGGTATATTGTATGGACCAAGTTAGAGTGTATATCAATTTTGTAAAATGGGGGTGGGGGCTTGATGAAATTTCAAAACTGTAGTTCGCAATTTGGCCTATGTTTATTTGGTCTGTACATAGTTGTAGAGCATCAGGATTTATTAAACTTTATTATTGGAGGTGTGTTAATTATTACTTCCATTATATCGTGTCATGTTAATTATAAGAAATACAAAAGGAGAAAAAATGATTGATTTAGCTATTAAATTTCAAAAATTAGAAACCTCTCCCGATGGTTGATGATAGAGAAAATTATTTTATACAAGCAATTTACTGTAACTCAAAATTACTTTGATTAACTATTCAGCCATACAGACCGAGAAACAAGAATTCTCGGTCTTATTTTCATCATTCTGTATGTATCATAGTAAGCACCTGACGAAAGACTTGATCTTGACAGGTGGTATTGAGACTGGCATTGGGATAAGTTTCCACAAGCTTCATAACGGTATAGAGACCAACTCCTCTCTCCTCCCCTTTAGAACTAACTCCAAAGGAGAAGATTTCAGAAATATCGATCCCCTCGTCTTTAATGGAGTTTTCGATGATAAAGGTCTCCTGTGCTCCATTTTTTAAAAAGGCGATTGAGACACGAGGTTGACTGGCCTCTGCACTAGCTTCAATGGCATTGTCACAAAGGATAGACACAATAGTCAGAAAATCAAGCAGACTCATACTCTCGACTTGAATCTCCTCAGGAACTTCGACATTAAAGACAATATCCTTTTCTCTGGCTTTTAGAAATTTTCCTGCTAGGAGACTTTTAAGGGCACGATCCCGAATATTCACCAATCTGCCAAGGTCATATTTATTGTCCTGCAATTTTTGGCTAGAGTCCTTCAAGACGGAGTCGTAGACCTCTTTTATCTGCTCCATATCCTCCTCTTCAATGCCCAGACGTAAGCTGGTCAAGAGGTTGGTATAATCATGACGAAAGCTCCGTACTTCCTTGTAAAGCTCCTCTATATGCCGACTATACCGCTCCATATCTCTGTAACGCAAGTCCTGCTCTTGGTTCAGTCTCTCATGGAGTTTGTCCTTCAAATAGGTATCCAATTTCTTGATAATTCCCATAAAAAAGAGCAGGTAAAACACTAGGATGAGATGACGAACAGTCTTTGATTGAATGCTTTGTTCATATTCAAAGAAAGACAGAGTTTCCATGACTAGATAGTAGCCCCCCATTATCCAGTTAATCTTAGTCAGGGACTTTTGAAAAGCTTTATCGAGAATCTCCTTTCTCAAGCTAGTGAAATCATAGTCTAACCATTTCAAAAAGGCTAGAGAAATGAAGAAATTGAAAATTATTATACATAACCCAGTAAATGAGTAGCCATCATATACTTGCCCTTGTCCCAAAAATGGAAGCACAAAATAAGAAACACCTCTATAAAAGAGATTCACCAATATCATTGGAAAGAGACCATAAAAGACAAGGAGTTTTTTAGGAAACCCTCTTAACAATAAGAAAGATAAGCCGATGCCGTACAAGGGTTCCATAAAATAAGATAGGTAAGTATTTCCTACTATATAGCTAATCATTACAAAAACAAAGGCCAATAGTATCTTAAAAAGAAAGGCCTTAAAAATTCTCTCAAAAGTGAGACCAATTCCATCCACCTTAAAAAAAATGACAATTTCTAGTCCCTGAGTAACAAGTGTATACAATATAATCCAAATATTATACATAAGTTCTCCTAACTCAATGCAAGTTATTGATAGCTTCAGACACTTCCCTAACCTTATAACGCGCGATCAGACAGCTTCCACCATTGGGAAAGAAAAGGAGTTTTTCTTTCTTATCCAAACGAACTACATTAGTTGGATTGACTAGAAAAGAGCGATGGCACTGCAAGAGACGAGGCTCCTGCTTGAGAACCTCCTCTAAACTCGCCGTAAATTCTAACCTGTCTGTCTTGGTATAGAGAATAACACGATGGGGTCTTGGGGACGTTTCGAGATAGTAGACCTCTTTAAAGGGATACTGAAATTGGGCAAATTTTGATTTAAAGTAAAAGCAATCTTCCGCCAGACTTTTACTGTCTTGACTATTGGCATAGAGGAGGGCTGTCTCGATACGAGATTCAAATTCCTCTGCCGACAAGGCCTTATCAATGTAGTCCAAAGCTGAAACTTGGTAGCGAAAGGACAGGGGCATAAACTCTGAGTGAGTCGTCACAAAGACAATCAGGGCATAAGGATCCCGATCCCGAATCTTTCTAGCCACTTCCAGACCCTTCATCTCTTCGTTTCGAATCTCAATGTCCAAAAAGAAAAGCTGATGCGCCCCCTTCTCATGCACATCTGCCAGCAGTTGGTCTGGTTTCCCAAAGACTTCAAAAGAACTGGGAATGATACTCTGTTTTTTCAAAAGTTTTTCAATCGTCGTTTCAATTCTAGCTTGTTGGGAAAAATCATCTTCTAAAACAAATATTCTCATCTTCTTACTCTCCTTGTTTCAACCATTTTTGGCGAATTTCTCTATAGCGACGTCTGGAATACTGAACGGCATATCGACCTTCTTCTCCAAGAAAAAGAGTCTTCGATTGGAGTTCCATGGATTTTACTCGTTCAAGGTTGACCAGACAATTTCGATGGCATCTCGTTAAGGTTTCCCCATATTGTTTCTCAAGCTTGCTTAAATTTTGAAACAGATCAAAGCTAGCGTCTTCTGTAACAATCTGCACGGTATGAGCTTTCCTTGGATGCGTTTGGATGTAGTAGATATCCTTTATGTTTAATTTGAAAATTTCTTTCTCTTTTTGGATGATGATATAGCTCATGGATAAAACCTCCTGAAGAGAGGATACCATAAGTCTAGAAATCATTTTTTGCCAAATCCTAAACGGTTCTTAAAAATTCCTAAAGAGTCGAAGTTTTTTCAAAATAACTATGATAACCTTACAACTATTTTATCATAAAATCCCACTATTACCATTCAGGAAATTTCAATGACAATTAAAGATTTGAAAGTAAAAAATGAGTAAAAAGTGATAGGTTAGGATTATAGAAAGACAAAGGCTTCAAACAACTTTAAAACCATCACAAAGGAGGAATTCTCATGACGGATACAAACCCAATCAAAACTGCTCAGACACTGATAACTGAGTTAAACAAAGCTTACCAAGTCTGCAAACAGGCAACAGCTGATGATATCCGCTTTCAGGAGCAACTGGACAATATCCTCCGCTTTCTCTCCAAAACTGAGACAGTGGATAATCGATTCTTGATTGAGCTGGAAAAATTTTACCAAACTTCCAGTCTTCTCCTGGGCCTCAGTGCCCTCAATCCAGATGCTCCTACTCGCGACGCTTGGAGAGCTTATGACCGCTTCCACTTTGACCAAGTCAAAACCAAGTTGAGTCTCTACGGGCCAACCCTTATCTTGTAGTAACTAAAAAGAAGCTGAGACAGATTGAACTCAACTTCTTTTTTAGTATCATATAAGCAATGTTATAGTCAATGAAAATCAAAGAGCAAACTAGGAAGCTAGCCGCAGGTTGCTCAAATCATCGCTTTGAGGTTGCAGATAAAGCTGACGTGGTTTGAAGAGATTTTCGAAGAGTATAAGTCTCTACGGACCAACCATTGTCCTGTAGTAACTAAAAAGAAGCTGAGACAGATTGAACTCAACTTCTTTTTTAGTATCATATAAGCAATGTTATACTCAATGAAAATCAAAGAGCAAACTAGGAAGCTAGCCGCAGGTTGCTCAAAGCATCGCTTTGAGGTTGCAGATAAAGCTGACGTGGTTTGAAGAGATTTTCGAAGAGTATAAGTCTCTACGGGCCAACTATTATCTTGTAGTAACTAAAAAGAAGCTGAGACAGATTGAACTCAACTTCTTTTTTAATATCATATAAGCAATGTTATACTCAATGAAAATCAAAGAGCAAACTAGGAAGTTAGCCGCAGGATACTCAAAGCACTGCTTTGAGGTTGCAGATGGAAGCTGACGTAGTTTGAAGAGATTTTCGAAGAGTATTAGTCCTGCATCTGACGTTTCACCTGATAAGGGAGATACAAGATGTGCAAGACCAGTCCAGCTCCAAGGAGGGCTAGAAGGGCTAGTTTTTCTTGGAGGGTAATCACCCCAACTATCAGTTGAACCAATAAAACAAAACCAGTCAATCCTTGGACAACTGCCTGTAACCCCTTTTCCTTTTGCCCCTTGTCTAGCGGGAAAAGTTGGGTCAAATATTGGTAGTCAAAAGCATGATAGAGGGCCAGCAACTGAAAGAGCAAGAGATAGTTAAATAAAACTACTACTGCTGTCGCTATCCAAGCTTGCTCGATAAAGATCAACGCCAGCAAAGATAGGAAGAGGAGGCGAAGACTGAGGGCAAAAAGATCTCCATTTCGCAGATAAGAACGAAGATAGAGGTTCTGCCAAATCTTGCTCGGCACCTTCTGAACTGCTTTTAGGATAACATCTAGATAAGCTCGTCTCTTGACGCTGTTTGAAATTCCCTTGACTTGGGTAAAGAGGGCAAAGAAACGAAGTAAGAACTGCTTGCGTTTACTTTCTCGGGCAATGACATAATCCCAGTCCAGATGATTTGCACTAAAAAACTTGCTAGCCTTTTTCTGAAACAGGAAATATTTCCCGACTCCCAAAAGAAGAACATAGACCCCAAAAACTCCTAAGCCTAAGCCCATGGCTAAAAATAAAGGAGCAAAAAAGAGCAAAAAGAGAGTCTGTACACTAACCCAAAAGAAGAAGGAAACTGAACTTTGCTTCTGGATGTGTTCTCTCACTTCTTCTTCAGCTACTAAAAGAAAGAGCTTATCAGGCGCTTCCACATAAGTCGCGATTCCACCCCAAAGCAAGAGTAAAACAGAGACAATCCCAATTAAACCTAGGATTGGTAAATGATTCTCAGGGAAATGCTGAAGCAGCTGACTATACTGATAGGCTAGAAAACCTACTAAGACCAGTAAAAACAAGACAAAGTGATCATTGAGCACATAGCGCAGATAACCGACACACTCTTTACGAAAAGCCTGCTTTCGCTTTAGAAACAAGTCTTTCATCGGTCCTCCTCTTTGGTCAAAGCCAAATAGATATCATTGAGACTTGCTTCTGGCATGGCAAAAGCTTGTCTCAGCTCTTCAAGATCCCCTTTAGCTCTGACTTGACCTTTGTGGAGAATGACAAAAGAGTCACACATTTTTTCAGCAGAGTCAAGAACGTGGGTACTCATGAGGATAGACTTCCCTTTTTTCTTTTCAAGATCCAAAAGCTGAATCAAGTCCGAAATTGCCAAGGGATCAAGGCCAAGGAAAGGTTCATCGACGATAAAGAGACTCGGATCCACAACAAAGGCACAGATAATCATGACCTTCTGCTTCATCCCTTTTGAAAAATGAACAGGGAACCAATCCAACTTCTGATCCAAACGGAACATCTTTAAAAGAGGTTCTACACGTTCAAAAGCTAGGTTTTGCTCAATACCATAGGCCATGGCAACCGTTTCGATATGTTCTCTGAGAGTTAATTCTTCGTACAAACTAGGAGTTTCAGGAATGTAACCAATCTGTTGACGATATTCACGAGGATTGGCACCTAAGGTTAGCCCGTCAATGTTTATTTCTCCACTATAAGGTGTCAAAAGTCCAATAATTTCATTGATGGTCGTTGATTTTCCAGCACCATTGAGACCAATCAAACCGACCAACTGTCCACTCTCGACTGTAAAGGACACATCTTTCAAGACAGGAACATGAACATAGCCCCCAGTCAGGTTTTTAATTTCTAACATATTTTCTCCAAATCTGGTATAATGTAGCTATATTATATCAAAATTCAATACAGTAGAGGTAGATTTTATGTCAGATTGCATTTTTTGTAAAATTATCGCAGGAGAGATTCCCGCATCAAAGGTTTACGAAGATGATCAAGTTCTTGCCTTCCTTGATATCTCACAAGTAACACCTGGGCACACCTTGGTCGTACCAAAAGAACACTACCGCAATCTTTTAGAAATGGATGCTACTAGTGCCAGCCAACTGTTCGCCCAAGTACCAAAGGTTGCTCAAAAAGTTATGAAAGCTACCAAAGCTGAAGGTATGAATATCATCGCCAACTGCGAAGAGGTTGCTGGACAAACCGTTTTCCATACCCATGTCCACCTGGTTCCTCGCTATAGTGCAGATGACGACCTCAAGATTGACTTTATCGCACATGAACCAGACTTTGACAAACTTGCCCAAGTCGCTGAAACGATCAAAAATGCTTAAGGAGTCACTATGAAACTATCAAACTTACTACTTTTTGCAGGTTCTGCAGTCGGTTCATACCTCCTCGTTAAGAACCGCCAAGCTATCACTGAAGAGCTTCTAGATACAACTGATCGTGTTGAAGCCATTAAGGATGACTTGGATATCATCCAAGATAGCCTGCAAATTATCAACCAACAAAAAGAACTCATCAAGGAATATCAAAAAGATTTGACCTATAAGTTTAAAGTCCTGGAAAAAGATGTTCAAACGAGACTTGCTGTACTAAAAGAAATGCAGGAAACTGAAGAAAACTAAGGAAAGGGAAACTCCAATTTTCCTTATTTCCCCTTTAAATCCATTTGGGTTAGCAAATCCTAACAGACCAGGGAGGGCATGAAAATGAAACAGTTTTTTAAAGTCCTGACGCGGATCATCCTGATTATTTGTGGTGGCCTCTGCCTTCTTGCAGCCCTAGCATTTCTAATACTGGCCAATCTGTTCAAGGCCTCACCGAGTGACATCCGAGAAGGAAATGAAGCCTTAAAACAAATCTTCATTTCCCTTGACCTGCCTCCTGAGAAAGTAGAATCAAATGGAAGCTATCAATTCGAGGGTGGAGGCTTAGATTTTTATGTGACTTTCTCTGATGAGGTTGTCAATAGCCACCCAGTTCTAAAAGAAAGTCCAAACCTCACTAAAAACCGACTCAAAGTCTATGTCCTAAACACAGGAGATATTTCCTACCATTCAGTAGAAGACAACTTATTCAATCATGGTTTATCCCAATTTTTAGAGGAGGAAGGCGAGAAGTATTTCCGAGAAAATGGAAAGAAATCACATTCTTCTTACACAATTCTAACTTTAAATGATCTGGAAAGCATGAAAAAGGGGATCTCATTCTATGAAAAAGCTTTGACCTTGGTGGATATTCAGGATAATTCGGCAATTAAGCACATTGATACCGTCACCGTGAAACCTGGCAAGGAAGCGGAACTCAAGCACCTCATCCAGGAGATGGATGAGGCTGGCTTACTCACTCAAAAATATCAATAACAGACTAGTCTGAGAATGATTTCTCCCATGCTAATACTCTTAGAAAATCAAATTCAAACCACGCCAGCGTCGCCTTGCCGTACTCAAGTACAGCCTGCGGCTAGCTTCCTAGTTTGCTCTTTGATTTTCATTGAGTATAACATTCTAAAGATTGCACGAAAAAGAGCCCGAAGGCTCTTTTTACTTTATGCTTTATTCTCCTTCAAAGGCATCCTTAATGTGGTCAAAGAAGCCTTTTTTCTTTGGATTTACTTTTAAATCACCTGCAGCTGCGAATTCTTTCAAGGCTGCTTTTTGGCGGTCATTCAAACCTGTTGGGGTAACCACATTGACAGTAACGTATTGGTCACCAAGGGCACCACCACGAAGGCTAGGCGCACCTTTACCACGTAGACGGAATCGTTTACCAGTCTGAGTTCCCTCTGGGATAACCAATTCAACATCACCGTGAACTGTAGGGATGTCTACTGTATCACCAAGTGCTGCTTGAACAAAATTGAGGTTGAGATTGTAGAAGATAGTGGTTCCTTCACGTTCAAACTTATCACTAGCTTCAACTGAAACCACCACGTACAAGTCACCATATGGTCCACCGTTAAATCCTGCTTCACCTTGACCAGCTAGGCGGATCTGTTGACCTGTTTCCACACCAGCAGGGATTTTAACATGCACACTATGTGCTTGCTTTTCATGCCCTGTTCCATGACAGGTTGTACATGGGTCTTTGATTTCTTGACCACGGCCATGACAGACATCACAGGTTACCTGGCGACGCATCATACCGAGAGGTGTTTGGGTATCAACATTGATCACACCTGAACCATGACAGCGTCCACAAGTAACTGGACTTGTTCCAGGTTTAGCACCAGACCCATTACAAGTACGACAGCTAGCTTCACGATTGTATTTAACTTCCTTTTCTGTACCAAAGATGGCTTCTTCAAAAGTCAAATGAACGCGATACTGGAGGTCGTCACCTTGACGAGGGGCGTTTGGATTACGTGATGCACCGCCACCACCAAAGAAGCTTGAGAAGATATCCTCAAATCCACCAAAGCCACCAGCTCCATCGAAGCCACCGAAACCGCCTGCTCCACCAAAGCCACCGTTGGCTCCAGCCGCACCATATTGGTCGTAAGCAGCACGTTTCTGTTCATCGCTCAAAGTTTCATAAGCTTCTTGAACTTCCTTGTACTTGTCCTCTGCTCCAGGATCCTTGTTGATATCTGGATGATATTTTTTAGATAATTTCCGATAGGCTCTCTTGATCTCATCTTGAGATGCATTTTTCGAAACGCCCAAACGGTCATAAAATTCAGTATTGTTCATACAAGATACTAAGAGCGAACAGAAAGCGACTGAAATTTAGGAAACCGACAAGAAATCCTGATTTCTTAGGAGGTTTATCTAATTTCCAAGCTTTCCGCTCGAGTTCAATTCCCCGAACGCTCTTTGTTCCTTTCTATTGATGTTGTAAATCAAACCACGATGTAGGTCGGGTTCAATTCCTTTCTTTCATATTGAGTAAGAAACTTTAGAACTCGGGTTCAATTCCCCGAACACTCTTTGTTCCTTTCTATAATTTTCATGTAATCTTTAGAGGATGTTTTCTATACTTCGCTTCACTTGATCAAACTCCTAGTCTGATAGAGTAAATATCAAATCCTCTTCAGCATACTCGTTCTGTTCTTTAAAATAGTTGTCAGTATTTTCTGCCAAACCTAGACTAAGAATTACTTTTCTTGCAAACTCTTGGTGCGCAAAGCCTATAGCCGTAATGATTTGTTTATCTTGCACAAGCACTTTCGGTTGGAAATTCTCACGTAGAAGAAATTCAAAATAATCAAAGAAGTTTTGCCAAATTCCACCTGTAAATTTCGTATCGTTCAGCAAACTTGCTTTCGCTAATAAAAGAGGCGCTGAAGAAATGGCTGCAATCAAGACATCTCGCTCACCAAGGTCCCTCAAGAACGAAATCAATTTCTCATCCTGTAGGGCAGATCCTATGTTTACCATTCCTGGCAAAATCACACAAGAATACTCTTCTATACGGATCTGATCTAGTGTTTTCGTTGGTTGACAGGGCAAACCATCCTCAGAGACCACCATCGAGTGATCTGAAGCGACATAATCAATCGTGACGTCAAAAGACAGAGCTAAAGTACTCGTTAAAGCGGTTATTTCATAAAGAGAAAAATTAGGATAAATGATACAAAGTACTTTTTTCATACGCAACATCCTCTATTTTACCGAAAAACAGAGGCTGGGTTGCAACCTCTGGATTTCTCGTTTTTAATCAACTAATCCTGACAACATCTTATCTAGTTCATCAGCAAGATTCAATTCTAATAAGTTGGAATACAATTTTACTAAATTAGGAAGTTCTTGACGATCTACATCAATCCTATCTACACCATTTTCATCCACAAAAATGTTCGTTTTACCATACTCATCATTTAAACCAATGCGAAATCCACCATTAACTACGGTAGTATTCATAGAGAAATCTCCCACATACCAATAATGACCATAGTATTTCTCTACCAAATAAACTGCCTCAATTAGATCTTCTAGGCCTTGCTCATAAAAATATCGATTAATACGATCTGCGATAGATTGCTCATCAATAGGATTTTTTTTAAGCGCTTCAATTGTTTCTTTTAACATTGTATATCCTTTATTACTTCTCAGTAAACTCTCCGTCTACGACGTCATCGCCTGCGTTTCCTGTTGCTTGTGCGCCTTCTGCTCCTGCTTGTGCTTGTTGGGCTGCTGCGGCTTGTTCATAGAGTTTAACGGCAAGTCCTTGTGCTTTTTCGTTCAATGCTTCAAGTTTTGCTTTCATTTCGTCCAAGTTGTTGTCTTCTTGGGCTTTCTTAAGCTCATCGAGGGCAGCTTGGGCAGCATCACGTTCTGCATCGAAGCCTTTACCTTCAGTTTCTTTGATTGTCTTTTCAGTCGCAAAGATTGCTTGGTCTACTTCGTTACGAAGGTCAACTTCTTCCTTACGTTTCTTATCTGCTTCAGCGTTTGCTTCTGCATCTTTCATCATGCGATCGATTTCTTCGTCTGTCAAACCTGAGTTAGATTGGATAACAATTGTTTGTTCTTTTTGAGTTCCAAGGTCTTTTGCCTTAACAGATACGATACCGTTTTTGTCGATGTCAAATGTTACTTCGATTTGTGGGATACCACGAGGTGCAGCTGGGATATCTGTCAATTGGAAACGTCCAAGAGTCTTGTTATCTGCTGCCATTGGGCGTTCACCTTGAAGAACGTGGATATCAACGGCTGGTTGGTTGTCTGCTGCAGTTGAGAAGACTTGTGATTTAGATGTTGGAATAGTTGTGTTGCGGTCGATAAGTTTTGTAAATACTCCACCCATTGTTTCGATACCAAGTGACAATGGCGTTACATCAAGAAGGACAACGTCTTTTACATCACCAGTGATGACACCACCTTGGATTGCAGCACCCATAGCCACAACTTCATCAGGGTTCACTGATTTGTTTGGTTCTTTACCAGTTTCAGCTTTAACAGCTTCTACAACGGCAGGGATACGAGTTGAACCACCGACAAGGATCACTTCGTCGATATCTGACAAGCTCAAACCTGCATCTGAAAGGGCTTGACGAACTGGAGTTTTCGTACGTTCTACAAGGTCACGAGTCAAATCATCGAATTTAGCACGAGTCAAAGTCATTTCCAAGTGAAGAGGTCCAGCTTCACCAGCAGTGATGAATGGCAAGCTGATTTGAGTTGAAGTCACTCCAGAAAGGTCTTTCTTAGCTTTTTCAGCTGCGTCTTTCAAACGTTGAAGAGCCATCTTGTCAGCTGACAAGTCGATGCCGTTTTCTTTCTTGAATTCTGCTACTAAGTAGTCGATGATTTTTTGGTCAAAGTCGTCACCACCGAGTTTGTTATCCCCTGCAGTTGCCAATACGTCAAAGACACCATCACCCAATTCAAGAATAGATACGTCGAATGTACCACCACCAAGGTCGAATACCAAGATTTTTTCTTCTTTGTCTGTCTTGTCCAAACCGTAAGCAAGAGCTGCTGCAGTTGGTTCGTTGACGATACGTTCTACTTCAAGACCAGCGATTTTACCAGCGTCTTTTGTTGCTTGACGTTGAGCATCATTGAAGTAAGCTGGAACTGTGATAACAGCCTTGGTTACTTTTTCACCAAGGTATTCTTCAGCGTAACCTTTCAAGTATTGAAGGATCATAGCTGAGATTTCTTGTGGTGTGTATTCTTTACCGTTTGCAGAAACTTTTTCAGAAGTACCCATCTTAGATTTGATAGAGATGACTGTATCTGGGTTTGTTACTGCTTGACGTTTTGCAGCGTCACCAACGATGATTTCACCGTTTTTGAAAGAAACTACAGATGGAGTTGTACGGTTTCCTTCTGGGTTTGCGATGATTTTTGATTCAGTTCCTTCAAGAACTGCTACTGCTGAGTTTGTTGTACCTAAGTCAATACCGATAATTTTAGACATGTGTTTTTCTCCTTAAATTTTAATTCGAATTTTGATTTTTTGATATTTCCCTTAAGTGGTGGGGACGTGAGCAACTCCCTTCGGGATTTCATCACTTATTTTTGAGCCTATTGTCTCAAAAATTCCCTGTTTCAGTAGCAGAAGCTACTGAAACTTTCACCACGGCGGGAAATATCTTCCTTGCAAGCCTCCGGCTTGCCTCTTATCTTTCTTCATAGTTTATTGTCGTTTCGGACAAGGCTTTTAAGTTCTCTAGCCTAGTTATATACAACCACCATGGCTGGGCGTAGGATGCGGTCATGGAGTTTATAGCCTTTTTGGAAGACTTGTGCGATGGTGTCTGCTGGATGCTCGTCATCTGCTGGGACTGTTTGAATTGCCATATGGTAGTTATGGTCAAATTCTCCATCTGCTGGAATTTCTTCAATTCCTTCTTCTTTCAGAGCATGTACCAAACTTTCTTGGACCATTTCCAAGCCCTTTTTCACATCATCCGTCAAACCTTCAACAGCAAGGGCACGTTCTAGGTTATCCAGTGATGGTAAGATTGCTTTTGCCAAATCTTGGCTGCGATAACGTTGCAAGAGTTGACGCTCTTCATTGGCACGGCGCTGAATGTTTTGCATTTCTGCATGAGCACGAAGGTATTTATTTTCAAATTCTTCGGCACGTTCATTGGCCAAGTCCAATTCAGACTTCTCAGGAGTTGTTTCTTCAGCTGTTTCCACAACTTCCTCTTCTTTTACTTCTTCATTTTTTATATCTTGGGCCATTTTCGCCTCCTTTAATGATTTCAATCTTAATTCACTTCATAGTGATTGCTGCTGAGATAGCGGTAAAAATCCGTCAACTTCATGGTCAAAACTCGATTGACAACGTTGAGTTGATTAACCAATTGTTGATAATCCAGATTTACTGGACCAATAATCGCCAGAATTCCAAACCCACGATAGGGAATCAGGAACTTACTGCTAATCACTGCTAGATCAGCTAAGCAGGATTCTTGGCTATCCGCAACTCGGACACTTCGCATCTGGTCGCCAATCAGATTCTCTCGAATTTCCAAAGCTACCTTTTGTGGCTGATCAAAAAATTGATAGGCCGCTAAATTAGCGAAATTCAGAAGATTGACTTTCCCAGAAACCACGATATTTTCATTGAACATTTCTTTAAAGATATGTTCAACGAGGTCCATAACATTGTCCGTTGTTGTGAAGTAACGTTGAATAATCTGCGGGATCTCTGTCCGAATCTTGTAGTGAATATCCAAAACAGTTTGATCCAGGAAACGCTCTTGAATCATGGTCTTGAGGCGATTTAAATCCTCCTGCAAGAAATTTCTCGGAATCAAAAACTGACTGGTAACTGTTCTAGACTCATCAAGCGTAAAAACTGCCAGTGCTGTATGTTGTCCGAGGACAACGATATCAAAAGCTGTTAGCTTCTGCCTACTTGGTTCGACATCCAGTGCTACAACCGTACAACCACTCAAGTCTGACAAGATTTTCGTTGCCTCTTGAAGGATATCCTCAAGCTTGAAGAACTCCTGATCAAAGGCTTTTACAATCTCATAAACTTGATTTTCAGCTAAACGGTCAAAGGATAGGGAGTGTTTGACATAGTATTGAAATCCAGCCACACTGGGCATCCGACCACTGGAAGTATGAGCCTTTTCAAGCAAACCTTGCTTTTCTAGAGCTGCCATATCATTTCGAATGGTAGCACTACTAGAGTTGATAGACTCTTGCAAGGCTTTGGATCCAACAGGTTCGTGCGTTTTGGTAAAGATGTCAATAATCAGATTTAAAATATTCTGCTGACGTTCTGTAACCATCTCGCTACTCCTCTCTGATAGATCTTTTTTAGCACTCGACACATCCAAGTGCTAACTTATGATTCTATTATACACCCTTAAAAGAGAATGTCAAGACAAAAACTCAAAAAATTAGCACTCTTTTGCCAAGAGTGCTAAAAATCAGTCTGAGGACCTAGAAACTATTGTCAATCAACCAGATATTTCCGTTTAAGTCTGTAAAAACTATAGATTAGATAAGTAATCATAAGAGCATATAGGGCAAAAATAAGGAAGAAAGAATGAGAGAGGCTTTCGCGAAACAGACTCATACAAACAACTAGACCTCCAGAGATAGAAACTATCGATGTACGAAGTCCAGATTTCACAACATCCCATCGAAGATGATTGTTCATGAAAGATTGATCATTTAAATCTACATCACAAGTTGCTTTTCGAAAAACAGAATAAGAACAATTTCCCACAAATTCCCATCCTCTATCCTTAATTCTTTGTAAATCTAGCTCATTTTTTCTAAGGTAGCTAGTATTCCATACACAGTAAACCACATCATCTGGTTGGCATTGCTCAAAATAGAAAAAGCCAAAACGGTTCGCTTTATATTTCCAACCTTTCAAATGCATCTCATGCAAATAATCTTCTACCTTATCCAAATCAAAAATGGTAAACATTCGAAATTGTACTTTGCTAATCATTGTATGACCTCCAAATTAGAAAACATGCATGGTTTTATTTATCAGATAATTCTTTCCACTTTTGAAACAATCTCCAAAAAATATAAGAAATCTGAATCGCGAAAACTATCAATAAAGTACAGTCTATGATAACAATCAAAAACATTTCCCAACTGAAAGAACTACCTCCAGTGACAAACTTTGAGAAAACCGGTAGTAGAGCTAAAAAGAGAAGCAAAATAGGAAGCATCCGCATTGTTAAAATCTTCTTGACCATTGCTAACTTCCCGGCCGCGTCATTATAAATTTCAAACTCGGCATCCGACTCAATTCCAGAATGAAGCTTTCTAAAGTAGGAAAAACCATTAAAGTCTGTAATATGCTCCCAGCCACAATCTTTAAATAGTTGTAAATAGGAAACTCTCTCTGACTTTTTCATAGGATAAAAGTCCAACTGATAAATCACCTGCTCTGGTTGGCACTTTTCAAAAGTATACTTAACCGCAACTACTAAGTTAGAGTAGCTTACTTCCTTAAGTTTCCAGCCCTGAGCATGCATTCCCCTGAGATAGAGAGCCTCTCTATCATAATCCGCAATGGTACAAATCCTATAAACAACTTTCTTTTCCATCAAAACTCCTCCTGACTGTTTCTGTAGAGTCGTTCAATACGTTTCAACTCAATCTCTAAAACTTTTCTTCCTAAGTCTGTTATCTGATAGATTTTACGTTTTTCCTCTTCTCGGACAAAGGAAATCAAACCATCCTTTTCCATCTTTGACAGGGTTCCATACATAGTTCCAGGACTAATCGAAACCTGCGAATCTGTCATCTCTTTGACCTTTTGCGTAATACCATAACCATGGTTCTCCTTTTGCAGACAGAACAGAATATAAAAACCCGTTTCAGTCATAGGAAGGTAGACCCTCCTAATCTTATCTGTTAATTCCATTTAACCAGACCTCCAATTCAGTTCGATATATCGCACTTCGTTATATAAAATATATCACACCTCGATATAAAATGCAAGAAAAAAAGATCGTCCTCTCGGACAATCTTATTATTTGTTATTAGTAAAGATCTAGGTAGTTATCAACTTCCCATTGTGAAACGAAGGTTGCATAACTTGCCCATTCGATTCGTTTAGCTTCAAGGAAGCTGGTGTAGATGTGATCTCCTAGAGCAGCCTTAACCACCTCATCCTCAGTCAAAGCCTTCAAAGCGTTGTGAAGAGTTGATGGAAGGTCTGTAATACCAGCTTCCTTACGCTCTTCTGCTGTCATGATGTAGATATTTTCTTCGATAGGAGCTGGTGCTTCGATTTTGTTTTCAATACCATGCAGACCAACTTCCAACAGAACCGCCATAGCGATGTACGGATTAGCCATTGGATCCACTGAACGCAACTCAAGACGAGTTCCCATACCACGTGAAGCAGGCACGCGCACAAGTGGCGAACGGTTACGACCAGCCCAAGCAATGTAAACAGGCGCTTCATAGCCTGGAACCAAACGTTTGTATGAGTTCACTGTTGGGTTGGTAATAGCTGTAAAGTTGTAAGCGTGCTTGATCAAACCTCCAAGGAAATGATAAGCTGTTTCTGATAGTTGCATACCTTTTGGATCATTTGGATCAAAGAAAGCATTGTTCCCTTCAGCATCAAACAAGGACATATTACAGTGCATACCTGATCCAGCAATACCAAATTTTGGTTTGGCCATAAAGGTTGCGTAAAGCCCATGTTTGCGAGCAATAGTTTTAACAACAAGTTTAAAAATTTGAATCTTATCACAGGCACGGAGAACTTCATCGTACTTAAAGTCAATCTCGTGTTGTCCAACCGCAACCTCGTGGTGACTCGCTTCTACTTCAAATCCCATTTTGGTCAAGACGTTAACAATCTCACGACGAGTGTTATCGGCAAGGTCTGTAGGCGCCAAATCAAAGTAACCACCCTTGTCATTTACCTCAAGAGTTGGATCACCATTCTCATCCAGTTTAAATAGGAAGAATTCTGGTTCTGGTCCAAGGTTGAAAGACTTGAATCCAACTTCTTCCATGTGGCGAAGAGCACGTTTGAGGTTTCCACGAGGATCTCCAGCAAATGGTTCCCCTTCTGTTGTATAGACATCACAGATCAATCCTGCGACACTACCGTTCTCATCTCCCCAAGGAAAGACTGTCCAAGTGTCCAAGTCAGGGTAGAGGTACATATCTGATTCGTTGATACGAACAAACCCTTCAATAGAAGATCCATCAAACATAGCCTTGTTTGACAAGACCTTGTCTAGTTGTTCATCTGTAGCAGGAATTTCGACGTTTTTCATAGTTCCCAAAATATCTGAAAACATGAGACGGATAAAGGTTACATTTTTTTCCTTAACTTCACGACGAATATCTGCAGCTGTGATTGGCATGGTTTTTCTCCTTATATATGACGACTTGCGGTTGCCTAACCGCGACCAAAAGGTGATTGTTGAGAAGCGAAGCGACTTTGCTGGAGAACTTCATTCCGAAGCGCTCTACGCACTTCAGTTTGACTCACTGGTTTCTTAGACTTCGCCTCACGTTCAGCATATTTTTTCTTGATGGCAGCAATGTTAAGACCTTCAGAGATATAATCTTTAATCTCAAGCAATCGATCCATGTCATTCAAAGAATACATACGGCGATTGCCCTCGTTACGATCAGGCTTAATCAATTCCTGGTCTTCATAGTAACGAATTTGGCGCGCCGAAAGATCGGTCAGTTTCATAACACTGCCAATAGGGAAAACTGCCATATTGCGACGAAATTCTTTTTCCTTCATGTACACTTCCTTCTTTCTGTCTATTATAGTCTAAAAAAATTCAATCGTCAATCAATAATGTTATATCTTATAACATTATTTTTCTTTTTTCTCTAAAATACTTCGTAAACGATCAATATCGTAATTTACAAGAATTGCCACAAAAACACCCATAAATGTTTCAAAAACTCGGGCAAACACGTACAAAACAGTCTCACCATTTGGAATTGATAAGGTAATAATCAACATAGCCGCAACTCCACCGATAACACCTGCTTTATTGTTCATAGCAACATTTGTCATAATGGTTAACATGGTGCAAATTGGAACAACAAGGAGGGTTACCCAGAAGGAGCCGTGAAAAAGATTATTTAAGAGAAAGAAAATCAGGGCATAAAAACCACCGATACTATTTCCGAGAATACGAGAAGTACCAAAATGAACACTCTTGTCAAAGTCTTCTCTTAAACTAAAAACTGCAGTCAAGGCTCCAATCTGAAGTCCTTTCCAACCAAAAAAACCAAAAATCATGAGAACTAAAAAAACAGCGATCCCTGTCTTGAAAGTTCGCATCCCTAACTTAAACTTGGATTTGTCAAATCTATACTTTTTAAAATAACTCATCATTTCAACTTTCTATTTCCATTTTACCATAAATTTACCTATTTTTGAGAAGGGGATGCAATAAACTGATGGAAATAAAAAAGAGAAGGAACTTAATCCTTCTCTATCTGATGATTCCACACTCTCTTTTTAGAACAAATACATGAAAACTAAAGTCAAGAGACTAGCGAGCAAGCCCACTCCCCAGAAGAAGAAGTCGACCTTCCACTCACTCCAAGCTTGGCCTTTCCCAGAAAAGCCCCCCAACTCAAAATGGTGGTGAACTGGTGTCATACGGAAGATACGTTTTCCTCCAGTCAACTTAAAGTAGGTGACTTGCATCATAACAGATGTGGTCTCAAAAACATAGACCAAACCAATCAAGAGTAACGTCCACTCTTGGTGAAGAGCCATGGAAATAGCAGCCAACATTCCTCCAAGGGCTAGACTTCCTACGTCCCCCATAAAGACTTTAGCTGGCTTGTGGTTAAAGACAAAGAAGCCAAGAAGACCACCAATCATAGCTACAATCACTAGTAAGATATCGAGCTGATTTTGCACATAGGCAATCACTCCGTAGGCAGATAGGCTAATCACCACCGAAATACTTGCCAAGCCATCGATTCCATCAGTCAGGTTAACTGCATTTGAAAAACCGACTAACCAAAAGAGGGCAAAGAAAATATACAGAACACCTAATTGCAAGGGATAACCAAATACATTTAAGATATCTCCACCTCTTTCATAGAAGAAATAGAAGATAACTCCTCCGACCAACTGAAGCAAGAGCTTCTGTTTAGGATTAAGTCCTTCATTGATTTTGCGGAAAACCTTGAGGAAATCGTCCAAGAAACCGACCAAACCATATAAGACCAGGATAAAGAGGATCATTCCGACATTATTGGTTAATTGATTAGTCACGAGAGCAAGGACCAGACTAACTAAAACTCCTGCTAGGAGAAAGACGAGTCCTCCCATTGTTGGTGTCCCGGCTTTTGCTTGGTGTTGTTTGACATCTTCATGCATCTGTTGACCGGTAATCTGTGCTTTATGGTAAAAACGGATAAAGGCTGGAATTCCTATGACTGTTAGAATAAAGGCAATCACTCCAGCAAAGATAGAAATAAGCATTCTAATCTCCTAATGTTATTTTTATTTTCTGTAAATCTTTTAAAGCTGTATTGGCACGAACACTTTGCTTTTTAACAGTTTCTCCTGTGCCTTCAAACTCAACTTGGATATTCAGCCATTTGGCAAAGGTTTCAACATTTTTCTTAGACCAGCCATATAAGTCAGGCATCTCTTCTACCTTATCTGAAAGGAGTAAGATTTGCTGATTGGCGTCTAGATTGGTTCCTTCTGCTACAGAGCTTTCTTTGATTTTTGTTCCCGAACCGATAACAATTGGTTGTACAAGGTTACGACGGAGTTCCTCAGCTAGATCTCCAGGGCTATAATCCTTCATTTCTGGCATGGCATAACTAGTTGTAGATGTTACCTGATCCAAGCTTTTAGCTGTTGATTGAAGATTGAGTGTATCTTTCATTGCTGAAGCTCTTTCCAGAATAGGGTTGGCAAATTCTCCTAACTGTATTCCTGAGTAATGTTCTGGCTGTTGAACGGTCACATAGAGGATGAAATCTGGATTTTCAGCTGGGTGCATAGAGACAACTGAGAAAATATAGTTGGTTGAACCTTTTAGATAGCCTCCATTTTGTTCATCCGCAATCTGGGCAGTTCCTGATTTCAATGCCACATTATAGCCAGGAACGTTGATTGTTCCTTTCCCTGTACTATGATTGTACATTGTACCATAGGCAGGATCTGTACCAACCATCACCATGTGGTCTCGAGTCAAGCTAGCTGCTTCCTTGGAAACAGGATTTCCCACAACTTCCTTTTGTGACTTACGTACCGTTTGATCATTTGGGTCATAAAGGGCACTGATAAATTTAGGCTCCAACATAACCCCATCATTGGCAATAGCTGTAAAAGCTCGAAGCATCTGAGTTTGCGTAACTGAAATCCCTTGACCAAAGGAACTCATAGCAATATTAACAATATTGTCTTCAGGGAGTTGACCAGCGTATTCATCACTCATCCCAAAACGAGTCGGAACTCCAAATTTGAAACGATTGAGGTAGTCTAACCAAGTAGCATCTCCCATTTTCTGCTCAAGGAGAGTCATACCGATGTTACTAGAGTGAGCAAAACCTTGCGAGAAGGTCATCATTCCACCACTGGTCAAACCTTCATTGACATCCCAGTCTTTGATGATAGCATCCGCCACCTTTAGTTCACTGCTGTTGAAATATTCTCCACCAGGGAAGGTGTTATTATCTATAGCTGCCGCTAAGGTCATCACCTTCATAGTTGAACCCGGTTCATAGTTACTTTGGTAAAGGATATCACGCCAAACAAAATCCTCAGTAATCCCATCTTTGGTATCAGCATCAAAGGTCGGCCTTTGAGTCGTGGCCAGAATTTCTCCTGTCTTGGCGCTAACCAAGGTCGCAGTCATGTACTTGCCTTTCACTTTTTCCTGGAAGGCATCCATTTGGCTTTCCATAAAGGATTGCAAAGGACTAGATATTGTCGTGTAGACATCTTTTCCATCTACGGTTTGTTGAGTGACTTGTTCCGTACCAGGAACGATATTCCCCAAACGATCCTTTTCATAGGTAATAATACCATCTGTCCCTGCTAACAATCTATTCAAGGAGCTTTCAATACCAGATGTTCCAATAAGGCTCTTTGAACCATCTTCATTTTCATGAAGCTGGGCTAGACCAATGAAGGATGAAGCAAATTTCCCATTTGGATAACTTCGATTGGGGCTTGTAGTAAAATCTACTCCCTCAACCTTGGCAGCTTCTAGATCCTTTTTTATGGACATCATATTTGCGTAGGTAATCCCATTTCCTTTAGTACCAAAGGAAACCTGTTTGAGATTGGGTTGAGAGAGTTGATCTTTGACGTAGGTCTCCTCCATATCCAAGTACTTATGGAAAATTTCGGCTACCTTATTGTACTGAGATTCCTCAACATACAGAATATCTCCATTCGCAGACTTATAATCCTTATCAATGACCGCATAAACATTATAGGAGGTTGCATCTTCTGCAATCGGAGTTCCATTACGATCATAAATGGTTCCCCTCTTAGCAGGGACTGTTCGAGTTGTTTGATGAACCTTATAAGCTTCTTTGACCAGGTCAACACCAAACTTCTTTCCCGTACCAATAATCACCGCAAAGTTAACCAAAAAAACAGCAAAGAGAATGACAGCCAAGAGACTAAGGCTTTTTCCAACTCGTCTGCGGTTTTCTAGAGGAGTTCTGCGATTCTTAATGGCAAAGTGTACTATTTTTTCTTTCCATGTTTTCATATATTACTCCGCCGATCGGATATTTCCATTGTTTAATTGCAAGTCTTGCGAATCCGCGACACCCGCCAGACGTTCTGAGCGAATCAATTCATTGACTTCTTGCTTAGCGTCGTCCAGCTCCGTCTTTTTCTCCTCAATCTGTCTGTTGACAGTTGTCAAATCACTTTGAACTTGCAGGAGCTTGGTTTGCATATAGATCACACTGATGGCTAAGACAAGAGCTGTAATGGCAATCGAAAGGTAAAAGGCCTTCTCAACACGTGAAAATCTCTTGATACGAGCTTGCAGTAATTGGCTCGTTGTTTCTCTTTTTTCTACCATTTTATCCCCTTACTTATGAATTTTTCGAGCTACTCGTAACTTGGCTGAGTGGGAACGATTATTGGCCTCCAACTCCTCCTTGCTTGGTAGAATCGGTTTGCGAGAGACTAATTCCATCTTGGGCTTAAGATCATCTGGGATGAAAGGTAAGCCTTTTGGCACTTCTACTGTTGAAGCTTCCTTGAACAATTGCTTGGTCAAACGATCTTCCAGTGAATGAAAGGTAATGACAGAGATTCTTCCGTCCACTGCTAGTAATTCCATAGCTTGTTGGATGGACTCATCTGCAGCCCCAAGTTCATCATTGACTTCAATACGGATAGCTTGGAAAATTTGCTTGGCCGGATGACCTTTTTTCTTGAGTTCCTTGGCAGGTTTAGCAGACTTGATAATCTCGGCCAATTCTGTCGTAGTCTCAATCGGCTTCAGCTCACGCGCCTGTTCAATCTTCCGAGCGATCTGTTTGGAAAACTTGTCTTCTCCATATTTGAAAAAGATTCGCACCAAGTCATGATAGTCATAGTGATTAACAACCTCATAAGCTGTCAAGCTAGCTTCCTGATTCATCCGCATATCCAGTGGCGCATCCTTTTTATAAGAAAAACCACGCTCACGCTGATCCAACTGCGGGCTAGAAACTCCCAAGTCATAACAAATGCCATCAATTTCTTCTACACCCGCTTCCTGCAAACGTGCTTGCAAATGACGGAAGTTGTCCTTGATGAAGGTAACCATTCCTTTTTCGATATAAGGCGCCAGACGTTTTTGGGCGTTGTCAATGGCATTCTGGTCCTGGTCAAAGGCATAGAGATGCCCCTTTTCACTTAATTTACTTAATAAATACTCGCTATGGCCTGCTCCACCCAAGGTCGCATCAACGTAAATACCGTCAGGTTTTACATCAAGCATATCAATGGTTTCATGGAGCATGACCGTTACATGATGAAATTCTTTAGTCATATCTTATCTATTTTACCACAATTCTGACTAGCTTGCACTCGCTAAAGCAAAAACCTTTCCTTACTACTTTAATCTTTATATGCAAGAGGTGACTCGACAAAATAGAGGGAGTTTAAGTGATGTAGCCATCTCAGAGTCTAAGACATACTCATTACATTCTTTAAAATAAACCACACAAATAGGTATTTCTCTATTCAGATGAAAAAGCTGAGTAAATAGGGAGAGAGAACATATATTAGACTATAATACTCCATTACTAATTTTAAAAGTATCTACTTTAATCACTCCAACATTTTAAAAAACCTAATTAAATTTCCGTATTAACAGCCCTATTATTTGTTTTGACCATTTCTCTGACCTTCTGGCGTTGTTCATCAGTGAGACCCCATTTTAGTAGTTGTTTCTCAATACTAAATTCTGAGGTATTGTATTTCTTATCATACATCTCTAATAATTTATTACGAAGAATAGGCTCGCTAATCAAATGAATTTCTTTTAATAGTTCTTCTTCATTTTCTGCCTGCGTCATTTCTCCATTTAGTCTACTTATCATAGAATTAATCTTTGCTAAGGCAAAATCACCATAAATATTATCAATCAAATTTTCCTTCATGATTTCTTGTATATTTTTAGCGAAAGTATTTTGTAAAACTTTTCCTTCTGAATATCCCGTTTCTTGATTCGTTTCAATCATAATCACATTTCCTGGTTTAATGTCCGAAAGCATGTAAGGGGAATGAGTTGTGAAGATGAGTTGAATCTCCCTACCTTTTCCCTCGTCTTCCAATATTTCAGAAAGATTATCAATGAGAATTTTAATTAATCTCCTAGACCACTCTAGATGCATTCCCGATTCTAATTCATCAACTAGCAGTATAATATCCCCAGAACTTTCTTCATGCATAGATAGATACGTATAAAGCTGTGAAAATATTTCAATCAAGTTTCCTTCCCCAGTTGACATATGATAATCAGGAGTCTCTTTTAACAAATAATAATTATTAAAGCTTTTATTTAAATCATAACATAAATCACGCATTGGTCCTTTTGATTTTGTATACTGAAGTAGTCTGTCATTAAGGTCTTCAAATAATCTTCTATTATTGTTGGAGTATTTTAGCAAAATTGAAGAAGAATAATTATCAATTAAAGAACCATTTTCTCGGATTTCTTTAAAAATTTTAACTATATCAATTATGGATTCCACATAATCTTTTTTTACTTTTCTTGTTTCATCCCTTAATTCATTTTCTTCCTCCTTTACTTCATTTTGGTTTAATTCTTTTACTATATCTAAAAGCAAATTAAATCCCGACTTCTCATAATCAAAAACATCTTCTTTTAAATATTTTTCACATTTAGATAATAAAGATTCAGATAAGCATTTCTTTATAAATTCATCTTCCTCATAAAAAATATTATGTATGGACTTATATATAAAAAAACCTATGGCATTTATCCCTCTCGGAATTGAGTCGCTATAATCTTTTAAACCATAGGGGTCAATCTCCAATGAACAAGATAAAACTGAACTAACAATTTTACGATTGCTCAACCACAAATACGAATATATAAACATTGCCAATCCTTCTTGATTCAATGTTGTATGATATCCAATAGTTCCTCCTCCCTTATTTAGCAAATTAACGTATAGGATCTTTTGAGGATCATAATTATCTTCTAGAATATAATTAAAACTCCTATTCTGATTACCATCAGTATCAACAAATAGATTATTGGAAGAAATATTAAATCTTACTCGATCTTCCTGTTTTCCTAGTTCAAAAAGGGATAAATATTGATTATCAGGGTCTTGTTCGTATTTATATGGTGAGTGATTACTAATTATGTTTAAAATCGTTGTCTTTCCAGTCCCATTTATCCCAACTATTGGTGAAATATTATAAATAGACTCTCCATAAAAGTTTTCAATATAGTCTGGATTTTTATCAATTCTTAATTCATTCGTTTCAAAATCAAAATTTACTTTATATTCGTCTGAAAAATTAAAAATTTGATTTTTAAAAAGTTCATCATACTGTTTAATCACCAAAGCAATTAATTTCATTCTTCTTCTCCCACTAGTCCAATTTCTTTGCTAATATCTGTAACCATTTTTGAAAGTGGTCTATTCCCATAATTTTCTTGGTCTGTGTAATAACCAACTATCATTCTATCTATTTCAGAGTCTGAAAAATATTTACTTGAATCCGCAAATATTTGACATAAACCTGCTTTATAATCTTTATTATAAATTTCATGTTTCCATAGCAACTCTTGAACTATATCCGCATGTAGTTTGTATAGATTTCTTGTATCAATCACATATTTATCCTTCAATAATTTCTGTCTGACACTTAATTTATCCTTGCTTTCTAATTGTTTTAACTCCTCCTCCGATATGTCATCCTTGATTATAATATCAATACTTTCTGAATTATTAATAAAATCTGCAGACTTTATATTCAAAGAAAATTTCAACAATTCATCAATATCAGTTATACTTTCGTCATAGGGAGAGATATAAAATTTACTCGTACTCTTTTTATTATTACAACCATAACAAGAAGGAATTAGATTGTAAAAACATAAAGCGAATAGAGGATATTCATTCTTAGGGAAAAAATGATCCAGTTGGCTCGTATTTGCTTCTTCCGTCACATTAATAAAATTACGATTACAATATGGACAAACTGTGACACCAGTTATGCGAACTAACTCTTTTTTGTCTATTTTATTATAATGGGATTCCAACTTTTCTTTGTATCGTTCAACAATATAATCCTTCAATTTTGTATGAGATTTTTTAGTATAAATTCCATCAAACTTGTAGCTTTGCACTAAATCATTAAACGATTTTTTTGAGCTCATCATTTCAACCAAAATATCCATTTTATCCGGAAATATATCTTCAAAGTCCTTTACGAATTCAGATTTTAAATTCTTCTTAATCAAGTCGATAAATTCTCTTGTATTCTTTGTTCTATCAACAATAATCCGTATATTGTCAGTCAAATTTTTCTTTTTTCGAATTTTATCTAGATTATCATCAATCTCATATGATAATATTCTTTTCAGATTAATACTAGTACTTACTCCTCTAATATGCCCTATTTTTAGCTGCTTAATTTCCTCATCACACTTTTCTATAAAATCGTTTTTTAAATGACTATAAATATGATTAACCAAATCAGAAAATTTCTCCACATGTATTTTAAAAACCCATTCAACATCAGATGAGCTATCTATTTTTTCCTTTACGTTTAGTAAGGTAGAGTAGTCCGCCGTCATAAGTTTTAGAAAGGCTCTATCTTGTTGTGTAAAATAGTCTTCCAATCCATTGTGAGATCCAAAATTCTTAAAAATTAACATATCTAATTCGTCTTTTTCTGGTAATTTCTCATAAATATAACGACACAATTCATATACTTGTTTAGAATTGCCCTTTTTTATCGGAATCATTTTTCACCTCTAAAGCTTAGTTTAATCATAATTATACCACAAAAGACCGTTTTTACGGCCTTTTGTTTATATATTAACTATCTAAATCTGCCGAAGATTCTGTAATCACTGCTTCTAGTGCCGTCGCATTGCCATGAATATCTGATAAATTTGCGATTTTATGGTTCATGATACTCTCCTTCTGTTTGGTAATCTACACTATCTTCCGCTACTTGAGCCAACTCCACTTCTTCCTGAGGGTTCAACTTTCTTTGAACGACTTCTGCTACTGCTCTTGGTATACCAACTGCGACAATCTCATCCACACTGGCTTCCTTGATTTTTGTCAGAGATTTGAAATATTTCATCAAGTTCTGCTTACGTTTTGGACCCAGGCCTTCAATTCCATCCAATTGAGAGGAGAAGGAATTTTTCGAACGGAGTTGTCGGTGGAAGGTGATGGCAAAACGGTGTACCTCATCCTGAATGCGTTGCAGGAGGAAAAATTCCTGAGAATTGCGAGACAGCTCTACCACCTCAAGCGGATCTCCAAAGAGCAATTCATGGGTTTGGTGCTTATCATTTTTTTGCAGACCTGCAATGGGAATATCTAACCCCAACTCTTCTTGAATAACCTGCTTAGCTATATTAACCTGACCTTGTCCCCCATCAATGACGATCAAATCTGGCGGTGTCAAGCCATCACGTTGAACTCGACCATAGCGTCTGCGAATAACCTCTCGCATGCTAGCATAGTCATCTGGTCCCACAACTGTTTTTATCTTGTACTTGCGGTAATCCTTCTTGCTCGGTTTCCCATTGACAAAAACAACCATGGCAGAAACTGGACTAGTCCCCATGATATTGGAGTTGTCAAAGGACTCGATACGGACAGGTGTCGGAATTTGTAAAAGTCGCCCAAGATTTTCAATGGCCCCTTGAGTCTTTTCAACTGATTTTTCCAGAAGATTAAACTTCTGTTCTAGACTGACTCGAGCATTCTTTATAGCCAGATTGACCAGTTGCTTCTTCTCCCCACGTTGGGGCTTTAGAACCTTGGTATCCACCAAGGCCTTGACGGCTTCTTCATCGATATCCTGAGGAATCAAAATTTCATTAGGAACCAGGTGAGATTTTTCTTGATAGAATTGTCCTACATAGGTCAAGAAATCCTCATCTGGATCATTGTAGTAAGGAAAGAGATTGACATCGCGTTCAATCAACTTGCCCTGACGGACAAAGAAAACCTGAACACACATCCAGCCCTTGTCTACATAGTAGCCAAAGACATCACGATTTTGGAGATCCTTGGCCATAACCCGTTGCTTGGTCCGGAGCGTTCCAATAGCTTGAATCAAATCTCGGTACTCAGCCGCACGCTCAAATTCCATCGTCTGAGCTGCAGTAGTCATCTTTTCCTTGAGTCCATCGATAATCTTATCATCCTGACCCTTTAGAAAATCAGAGACTTCTTGGGCCATGGCTTTGAAATAGGCCTCATCCTTGTGGCAAATCGTGTGAGCCATGCACTGGCCGATATGGTAATAAAAACAAACCTTTGAGGGTGGATTAGTACACTTACGAAAAGGAAAAATCCGATCCAATAGCCGTTTGATTTCATTGGCCGCCCCCACATCCGGATAGGGTCCAAAATAGAGACCTCCGTCTTTCTTGACCTGACGTGTGATAATCAAGCGAGGATAGCGTTCATTGGTAATTTTAATGAAAGGATAGGACTTGTCGTCCTTGAGCATAATATTGTATTTAGGCTTGTTTTCCTTAATCAAGTTGATTTCCAGAAGGAGGGCCTCAATATTGGATTCCGTAACAATAAACTCAAAATCTACAATTTCAGACACCAAGGCTTCTGTTTTGGTATCATGACTCCCACGGAAATAGGACCGTACACGGTTACGTAGATTTTTAGCCTTTCCTACATAGATAATCGTACCGTTTTTATCCTTGTGAATGTAACAACCAGGGCTGGTCGGCAAGAGCTCTAGTTTTGATTTAATCAAGTTATTCATAGTTCCATTATAGCAAAAAGCCCCCTTCATTGCTTACATCAAGGAGCTCTATTTTTCGTTCGAAAATCACTTATTCTCCAGACTCATATAGTTCTTGAACTGCTTGAACATCTTGAGCCTGAATACCATAATAAGAACCTGCTGGCTGCATGACTGACACTTCATTAGTATGTTCCAAGCCAATGGCATGACCTAGCTCATGCTCTGCCGTATGCAAGATACGATCATAGGTATAGCCATAGTTTGGATTGGATAGATAATAATGATTCAAACGAACTGTTACTGAAGTAAATTGTTTAGTCAGGAGATTTGTCTGACTCTCTGCCTCACCGGCAACAGATGTGGAACCATCATTCATTTCAGTCGCAAAAATAGTTACTTGGTCAGGTTCTGTCACAAGTACAAAATTAAAAGCGCCAGTCTGATTCCAGTTGGCAATAGCTTCGGCATAAGCCTTTTGAAAGGTTGCATCCATTTGAGGATCAATATAAATTGTCGCCTGCGCTTGGGGCCATTTTACTCCTGAATCTTGATGATGATCAGTCTGAGACAAGCCTTGCAACTTACCAGTTTCTTGCCATTGATGCCAACCTGCTTGACCAACTTGAACAAGTTGCCCCGCTTGATTGAAGATACCAGATAAATCTCCCGTCACATACCAGAGAATCCCTAAAGCAATGAGAATTAAGACTACAAGAGTCCACACAAGGCGCCAGAACATGCGCCAAATCCCTAGTAACAATCGACATAGAACACGAATAATCCAGAACATGATTTCCCGCCTTTCTAAAAAAATAAGAACCCATCTTTAAGCCATGGATTCCCATTCTAAAGATAGATTCCTTATTTTACTTGAGTAAGCTGAAAGAAAACTAAAACTAAGACAAGCGTTCTTCCAAAACAAAATCAATTGGCAAGGTAGCCAAAAACCGTTCCAATTGTTTTTCCCAATAATACCACTCATGGGTCCCTGCACTGTGGCTATAGGTCACATCAAAACCAAGTTTCTTGAGATTCTTCACTGCTAGATTATTGGCAGCATACAAGAAATCTTGTTCACCACACCAAGCCCAGAGTTTGGTCTTCTTGTCTGATTTGTTAGCAAGAGTTTCAAGTGAGTAAGGACTAGTTTCCCAGTTATCAAGCTTACCAAAAACACCTCGCCAGTAAGCAAGCGACCCAAGATTTTGACTTTCTGGAGAAAACTCTTCGAAACTGAGAGCACCAGAAAGACTAGCTGCATGTGAGAAACGATTGGTTGACAAAGCCAACTTGAAGGAACCGTAGCCTCCCATTGATAGACCAGCGATAAAAGTCTTTTCACGCTTGCTAGACATATTAGGGAAGAAACATTTGAGCACTTTAGGCAGTTCTTCTGCTAGAGCTGTATAGTAGTTATAGCCATACTGAGTATCTGTATACCAACCGTTACTTGTATTAGGCATGATAACAATCAGATTGGTCCCTCGCACCAAGCGCTCTACATTGGTCCGTTTGAGCCAACTGTTGTGATTCCCTGACATCCCATGAAGGAGATAAAGAACAGGAATATCTGTAGAATCTGGCTCCTCAACCCGAGACGCATCAGGGTAGAGAACATTCACTCCCCACTCCATATCTAAAACTTCTGAGTAATACTCAATCTTCATTACTGCCATAACTTGCTCCTTATTCGTTTAAGATAAGAAAAAGCCGAAACTCGACTTTCTCTTGCTATTTGATCCTATTTTGCTTCCATGACTACTGGTAAGATAGCTGGGCGACGCTTGGTTTGGTCAAAGAGGAATTTAGCCAAATTGTCACGAACCTTACCTTTGAGGTCTGCCCAGTCAAAATCTTCACCTTGTAGATAGTCTTCTACTGTTTGATTGACTAACTCTGTACTTTCGCGCAAGATATCACGGCTCTTCTTGAGATAGACAAATCCACGCGTGTGCACTCGAGCTTTAGCAATGATTTTTTTCTCACGACGGTTAACAGTGATAGCCACGATGAAAATCCCATCTTCTGACAAAACCTTACGATCACGAAGAACGACATTCCCAACATCCCCAATGGCATTTCCGTCAATCAAAACATCGCCTGCTGTAACTGCACCAGATGGAACAAAGTCCCCATGCTCGTAAGACATAGTAGTCCCTTTTTTAGGGATAAAAATACGTTCTGGTAGCATACCAACTGCCATAGCAGCCTTAGCATGGGCATCCAACTCACGGTATTCTCCTTGGATCGGGAAAAGATACTGAGGTTGCAAGAGATTGATCATCAATTGCAAATCACGCGCATTCCCATGTCCTGACACACGCAAGCTATGAGTAATTGGCTTGACAACTCCACCTGCCTGGTAGACCATATTTTCTACACGTGCCATAACTGCTTCCTTGGCGATTGATGGTGTTGTAACGATATAAACTAGGTCACCTTCTTTGATTTCAACATAACGGTGACGACCAATAGACATCTTGCGTAGGCCGTTAATTGGTTCACCCATACGTCCAGTTTCAAGAATGATCAACTCATGATCTTCAAAACGCGTCATATCTTTTGGTTTAATCAAAAGATTTTCACTTGCTAAAGACAATTTTTTCAGACGAATAGCTGTACGGACAATATTTTCAATATCAAATCCTGTCAAGACAACACGGCGCCCAGTCTCTGCAGCTGCATCAAAGACTTGCTGAATACGAGAAAGATTACTTGCAACCGCAGCGACGATGATCCGTCCTTCCCAGTCAGAGATAGTTTGCGTGATTTCTACACCAACTTCATTTTCACTGGCTACTTGGATATTGCTGTCCGCATTTGCTGAGTCACTAAGCAAAGCCAAGACCCCTTCGCGACCAATCTCTGCCAAACGCCCAAAGTCAGTGGCGTAAGATTCACTAGCCGTTTGGTCAAACTTGAAATCCCCTGTATAGACGATGTTGCCTTCAGATGTTTTCAAGACCACACCCAAACTTTCTGGAATAGAGTGGGTTGTACGGAAGAAGGATACTACCGTTCCGCCAAAATCAATCTCTGTATTTTCGTCAATGACATGGAAATCATCAAATTTCTTGACGCTGTCATTTCCCTTAACAAATAGTTTAGCCAGTTCGATAGTCAACTCTGAGCCAAATACAGGAACCTTAACTTCTGCCAAGAGATAAGGGAGGGCGCCAATCGCATCCGCATGCCCGTGTGTTAAGAAAACCCCAGCAATACGGTCGCTATTTTCAAACAAATAGTCCATATTTGGAATAACGACATCGACACCCAACTGTTCATTTTCAGGATATTTCAAACCTGCATCTAATACAAAAATCGAGTCGTTAATTTCTGCGATGTACATGTTCTTACCATTTTCACGTACACCCCCAAGTGTTGTTAATTTAATAGTATTCATTTTTCCTCCGAATAGTCACTTCAACTTGTTTGTAGAGCTTTAAAAGCTCTCTTTTTCTGAAAGTCCAATTCACTTTCAGCCGAATCTTTTCCATTCATTATACCATTTTTTTACTAATTTTCAAAATGAATCTTACAGATAATCGTACTTCAACTATCTCTTTCCTATCATTCTTACAGATACTGGAGGAGAGTTTGCTGGTAAAAAACAGGAATGACCTGCACCCTAAATGTTAGATTTTTCTTGGCTGCTGGTCAGCATTATATGACTTTAATAATGAATGAGCACTTATACCCTTTCTACTTCAGCAAATCAAAAACAAGTGAACGGCATGTTAGCAGAGGCTTTCAAAATTGACCAATCCGAGTATACTATCTCTCATAGCTACCAAGGACGGGAATAACACCCTGATTTTTATCATCAATTTTTTAATAACAAGTATTCTTATAAATAAAAAGGACACGATGATTCTCTTCTTTAGTGCTTGGAAATGGGATCTCGTTCTAAGGCTATGGGAAAATGTTTAAGGCCCTGAACCAAATGTGATATGAAATTGTAAACAATATTGATTATTATAGTGGATTAAAATAAGATATGAACAAAGAAATTAGGAAAGTCAAATAAATTTCTATAAATGTTTTAGAATCCGTAGCGTACTATTCTAGATTGAATCCACTATACTTAAATACTCAATGAAAATCAAAGAGCAAACTAGGAAGCTAGCCGCAGGTTGCTCAAAACACCGTTTTGAGGTTGTGGATATAACTGACGAAGTTAGCTCAAAACACTGTTTTGAGGTTGTAGATGGAACTGACGTAGTCAGTATCCTACATATACGATAAGGCGACGCTGACGTGGTTTGAAGAGATTTTCGAAGAGTATAAAATCAAACTAAAAGGACTCAGCTCTGTGCAAGACAGAACCAAATCCTTCGCTTGAATTATTTGTGTAACTTTTTGAAATCGATATAAATCAATCCTAGACTTACAATTTTTTACTTACCAAGGTAGTATTCAGAAACTACGTTCAATTTTTCGTCGAATTCGAATACCAATGGTGGGAAGTTAGGGATTTCTACATCCATGATTTCGTCATCTGACAAACCTTTGATGTGTTTTACAAGAGCACGGATTGAGTTACCGTGTGCTCCTACGAATACGTTTTTACCATCTTTAAGTGCTGGAGCGATTTTATCTTCCCAGAATGGAAGGGCACGTTCCAAAGTCACTTTCAAGTTTTCAGCATCTGGGATAACTGAGTCGTCAAGTGAAGCGTAACGACGGTCAGTGTGAGCTGAGTGCTCATCGTCGCGATCCATGTTTGGAGGCAATACATCGTATGAACGACGCCAGATGTGAACTTGTTCATCACCAAATTGTTCAGCTGCTTCAGCTTTGTTTTTACCAGTCAAACCACCGTAGTGACGTTCGTTCAAGCGCCATGATTTTTCAACTGGAACCCACAATTGGTCAGATGCTTCAAGAGCCAAGTTAGTTGTTTTGATCGCACGTTTCAATACTGAAGTGTAAGCTTGGTCAAATTCGATACCAGCTTCTTTGATCAATTTACCAGCGTCAATCGCTTGTTGTGTTCCTTTTTCAGACAAATCAACATCAGCCCAACCAGTGAAAAGGTTAGCTTTGTTCCATTCAGACTCACCGTGGCGAGCAAAAACCAATTTTACCATTTGATGGATACTCCTTTTATTTTCCGAGGTTTCCCTCGTTTATCTATTCTATTTTACACAATTTTTCACAAAAAAGCTAGTCAAAATCGACTAAAAAGAGAAGAGGTGAGTCCCCCACCTCTCAATGATCAACTATTCTTGAACTTGAAATTGTTTCAAACTTGTTAGGAATAGGGCGCCACCGATGACAATGACGATACCACCAATCCAGCCTAAAAATGGAATCAGTCCTACTACAGAACCAACGATTAACAAAACAGATGGCGCCATTGATATGCGCTTATCATCCTTATAGTAGATTAGAGAGAGAATCCCAAGAATGAGAGTTGCGATTTTTACTAAGGTAAAAACAATGAAGATAATCGCTAAAACTACTCCTGCAAAATCTTCATTCGCAAAAATAGATGCAACCATTAATATTACGACTGGCAAAATTGCCAAGAGCGAGCCTGAGATAGTCCCAATAATTCCAGCAATTTGCGCTAGTGTTTTTGTCTTCATAAATGTCTCCTTCAAATTTTGATAATTGTTATTCTACCATATTTTAGGTTAAATTCAAAGCTTTTCCAAGTAGACCATAATATCATCAGTGGCACTTTATTTTCCTTAAGTCATATAGTAAATTGAAATAAGGTATGAACAATTCGATTAGGAAAGTCGGACTAATTTCTAGAAATATTTTTAGCAGTCGTAATGTACTATTCTAGATTCACTCTTCTATAAATTCCTTTTTTATAGTAGATTGAAATAGAATATGGACAAATTGATGAGGTAATTTTAAAGTAATTTCTAACAATGCTTAAAAAAACTATGATGTACTATTCTAAACTCAATTTGTTATATATGAATTTCCAGAACAAAAATCCCTAAGTCCTTTTAGACCTAGGGATAATGCTACTTATTAAAAGTAAGTTTGCAGCTTATTTGGTAAAGATAGACTGACGGAAGTCATCTGTTGTACGAAGATAAGCATTATAAATCTTTTTCTTCAGTAAGTTAACCCAGCTAGCTTCGACGCGGCTTGTAGCATTGTCAATATTACGAACATCCTCTGCTGTCGCCTCATCCATTAGCCTTTGCATATCTTTATAAGATCGAATAGTTACTTGCTTCGTACTATTTGGGTTTCTGAGTTCATATTCAATGGTGATCGGCTTCAATTTTGTCAATTGATCAATCCGCTCTTGGTACATGGCCTTCTTAAAGGCTGCCCAAGTGTCATACTCACCTTTAAATACATTTTCCAAAACCTTCTGGTCTGTCACTAGACCAACATCTCTTCCGAGCCATCCATCCCAAGTTGTGCTGCCCTCTTTCAGAGCTTCTTCTGACAATTTACCAGATACATATGGGATAAATCCTTCATGATAGCCCTTAGCTGCCAGCAACTCATAGGCTGTACGACGGAACATGACATCACCTGGCGCACCAGTTGGATTGCTAAGCGCTGAATAAATTGGAGAGAATAGACTGAGACTGAGATAACCATTTCGTGCATACTTGCCACTATCCTTGTTTTCGCGACGAGTGATGACATCATTGTCAATCAAGGATTCAAAGGTTTTTAGTTTCTTAATCTCTTCAGCAGTGAAGGTCCGTGTCTGGTTACCAGCATGGGTTTGTTTGCCATACTTATCAGTAATGTAGTAGTTTTCCATTTTTCTAAACCACTTCATCTTGGCTTCATCTGTCTGCTTCAAGATAGAGCTTGCTTCTAGGTAATCAAGCGTATAGATCATATCAAACATACCATGAACATAGTCTTTTAGGTCTGCTTCATTCTGAACGCGCTCTTTAAAGTTATAAGTATGGAGACGTGTCTTAGAATCCTTATCAACCTTGAATAGAGTATTGAGGGTGATTGTCGCTTCATCTGGGCTTGGTGTAGATTGTAAAAGACCACGAGCGTAAAGTTCTGCTCCTAGACCTTCACGACGACCAAAGCCTTCAAAATAAATGGCTCCATCAGAGTTGTGTGTCATCTCGTGTGTATAAACAGAGTTTCCGTAATCTTCTAGCAGACGAGCATTGTCAAAATGGGTCATACTTCCTGTTGCGTAAGCATTATAGCCCTTGCTTGGATACCACTTACCAGCTGGTCCAAAGAATTCCTGCATTGCAGTGGATTGCTTGTCATTTGGTTGAGCCCAATATCTTTGACCATTCTTATCTTTGAGAGCAAAACCATCATAAACCAAGACCGAGCGGAAGAGTTTATCCTTGCTTTCATCACTTAAAATCTTGTACCAGAAATCATAATGGTCTCTCTGCCATTCAGCTGACTTTCTCACTCGATCTTCAACATAGCTAGCAAGTTCAGCATCTGTACGGACCTTCCCATCAACAATATCTCGGTAACGATCATAAGCTCCCATAGAGATGGTAGACATATTAGAAATGATATAGACACCCTTTTCAGTCATGGTCAAAAGTGGTAGCAACATGCCCTTATGTTCCCAATTGTCTGATGTAATCTTATCATAAACTCCGACAGAATACTTACTCTTATCGTTTGCATTGTCTTGGAGGGCCTTGGCTTCTGCAATGTCCGACTTGGCCTCGATAATATAGGCTTTTGTATTATCCTTGAGCCATTCATTATTAGTCTTATACGGCAAGAAAAGATTACGATAACTTTCTAGATAATTGAACAAGCCCCGCTTACCTGTTACCTCAGACAAGGAAGTATCATAAGTTTGATAAGTATTTTTGGCTTTGAGATTTTCAAAACCAGAGCGACCTAAGGCAATGATCGTGTCTAGTGTCGACGCATCGTTATTACCAAAGAAATCAAACTTATAGGCAGATAAATCTTTGACATTGATGGTGTCATAATTGATGTTATACCAACGATTTAGATAGGTTAAACCAACTAAGAAGGCTTCTTTATTATCAGTGATTTTCTTAGCGATATAATCATCTACTACAGTTCCCTCAGTATTGATGGACTTGTCCATAGCAAGAACCTTGCGTAACTCCACAGATAAGTTAGCTTTGACTTGATCAAAGGCTTTATCCAAATAAAGATCATCCAGAGATGTTTCTGTATTTATACCTAAGACCGTTCTCACAGCAGCTGAATCTAAAGTCACCTTGTTCAGTTCTGGTAAAACTTTGGTGAGAATCTTGCTGTAGTCAGACAGGAAGGTTTCTGGGGTATAGAGAAGATTCAAGTCCTTGATAGTATATTCTGCTATAGCCTTGTTTTTAAAGTCTCCCTTATAGGTAACTTCTAGATACTGAATGGTATTGTCTTCGTAATGAAGCATGAGACGATTGATGCCTGTCTTATTTCCATGAATATCCGTGATGATCTGCTGATCTTTCATCGGAACTACATCGAGCAAATAGCTGGTGTTGAGCTTATGATCCTCCGCTAGCTTGTTGGCATAAGCTACGATTGTTTCCTTATTATAGAATGGCAGAAGTTTTTCCATATTTAAGTAAGCTATAGCACGGTTACTGTCTACTTTCTTCGCCTTACTATAATCTACTGCATAGAGGTTCAGATTGGTGTCGTCCAGGCTTGTCGTGATTCCAAACTCTCCTAGCTTGTCTTGGGCTTGTTCAAGACTAAGCTTAGAGCTAGCAAATGGATCTTCTGCTAGTGTTTCAATTCCTTCGACTGCATAGGCATTGGTGATACGGTCATTTTTATAACCTTGATCACCAGAGATGCTATAGACTCTTGAACCACTGACATTACTCAAAACATTGTCAATCAAACCATTGTAGTAATTTGAACCAACTACTCCACCAATTTGACCATTCTTGGTTGAGTTCTGAATTTTCCCTGATGCATAGGAATTAGTAATACGAGCATTGGCTTCCAAGCGCCCAACTAAACCTCCAAAGCGTTGCTCATTAGTCTTGGCACTCGCTAAAATCGTAACATCTGCTCTACTTTGTGTCAGCAGGGAAGCATTTCCTTTCAGATTTGCGACTAACCCCCCAACATTATAGGCCTTGCTTTGCTTGTCGTTAGTTTGGATGGTACCTGTAAAGGAACTATTTGTAATTTGCGTGTTAGTTGCAACAACCACTAACCCCGCAACCTGACTGGCATTTCCTACAACAGCTACTCGCCCTTGAGCAGATACGTCTTGAATGTGAGCATTTTCCGCAGAACGGGCCAAGCTTGCAGAATCATAAGTCCCAACAATATTGACATCCTTCAAATCGATGTTTGAAATTCTAGCACCACTCTTGAGATTCTCAAACAAAGGCTTGGCTAGGTTATAGATGGCGTACTGTTTACCATTATGACTACCTGTAAGGCTACCTGTAAAGTTATTTCGTAGATAAACATAATCGCTTGCTGCCAAACTTACTTCACTAGCATCTAAATCAGCTCCTAGCACATAGTTGCCTGCCATGTTGCTCTTCATCGCTTCTAATAGACTTGCAAAACTAGTATAGACGCCTTGCTGATTTGAATGAGACTTGCTGATGTAGAAGTCATATCCTGGTTTATAACCCGTTTCACTTTCTTGGACAAGCTCAGGTAGATATACAGTAACCTTATAAACTTCCCTATCATCTTTAGTGCTTTCGGCAATACTCTGAACTGGCAGGAGCATTTCTTTCGACTCGGCAGACTTAACTTTGACAAAGTAATTTGACAAATCGCTTGGAACTGCGTTCATAGAAATCAAGCGTTTATACTGATCATTTTCCTTGCTATAGAATTCAACCGACTCTACATTTCGGATAGAAATTTTCTTATACTCGAGTTCAAATTGACGACTATCCTTTTCAAAGTCTGTAACCTGGCCTTGATCTAATTCATAGGTCAATTTTGTCTTCAAAGTATAATTTGTATAATGATCTAAATCACCAATTTTGAGACTGCCTGCAAAATTCGTAATCGGAAGTGAGCGTACAAGCTGGTCACCTTCATATAATTCTGCTGTAGCTGTACGTAATGATTGAGTTTCATCAGTCAGGTTGTACTGAACTGTAACAGAACGATCTTCTGGATTTTCTGTAAGACTGAGGATACTTAGATTTGGTCTAACTTTTGCAACTCCATTGAGAGCTATTCTAGCCGCTGTCAAGTTCGCCAAGGCTTGATCAACTTGAACTTGATTAGCTAGTCTATTTGCTAAAACTGTCTCTGCATTTGCAAATTCTCTTGTAAAGTTTGTTTTCTTATCTGAATCAGCATTTTTGTATTTGAAGCTATCCTGGATGTCTTGACTATCTCGGTATTCTGCTTGTAAAGCTTCCTTAGTGACATCTGAACCCTGTAATTGCTCTTTTGCATTTTTAATGCTTGCAACTGCTTGGTTGACTTGCTCTTGACTAGCTTCTGACTGTGTCAATAACTCTTGACCTATAAGGAGTGCCGAGTCGTAACTAGTTTGGCGAGTTGAGATATCGTTAAAATAACGTGCCTGTGATTTAACTTGCTCTGCTTCTGACAATAGATTGTAGAGTGGAATTAAATCAAATTCGTCCAATGCTTCAACCTTTGGAGCATCATTTGGAATCATAAATGGACTTGCTGTTCCCATCTTAACAATCTGAGTCACTGGTGGCAAGGTCTCTTCATTAGACAATTCTTGACGATCCAATTCTTGGTTATTTGAAAAGTAGACTCTTGTTCTAATTGTACGCTCGCCTTCCACTCCAGGAACACTTACAATACGTGAATCCTTGACCATCTCATCAGTATACTGCTCCTCAATCTTAAAGGCTACTTTTTCAACTCTCGTTTCATCTACATAGCTAAGCTCTAACTCAGGAAGGTCAAAACTTGGTGTAGGCTCTGCACCAGCTGTGCCGACTGGTTCTGTATACTCTGAAACTTCATGTACAGTAGCGGACTCTGAACCTACCGTACTTACTGGTTCTGTGTACTCTGGCAAGTCATGAACCGGAGCGGGGTCTTCACCGGCTGTGCCTACTGAAGCTGTGTAGGCTGGGACTTCGTGAACCGGAGCGGGTTCGTCACCAGCTGTACCTACTGAAGCTGTGTACTCGGGAACTTCATGTACTGGAACAGGTTCTGGACCTGCTGTGCCGACTGGATCTGTATACTCGGTAACCTCATGAACCGGAGCTGGGGCGTCGCCAGCTGTACCGACTGATTCTGTGTACTCTGGCAAGTCATAAACCAGAGCAGGTTCGTCACCCACTGTGCCGACTGAATCTGTGTACTCGGGAACTTCATGTACAGGAGCGGGCTCTGAACCTACCGTACCCACAGGAGCTGTATACTCTGGGACTTCGTAAACCGGAGCGGGTTCTATACCAGCTGTGCCGACTGATTCTGTATACTCTGGCAAGTCGTGAACCGGGGTGGGTTCGTCACCGGCTGTGCCGACTGGTTCTGCGTACTCTGGCAAGTCATAAACCGGGGCGGGTTCGTCACCGGCTGTGCCGACTGGTTCTGTGTACTCTGGGACTTCATGAACTGGAGCGGGTTCGTCACCGGCTGTGCCGACTGATTCTGTATATTCTGAAACCTCATGAACCAGGGCTGGATTGTCGCCAGCTGTGCCGACTGGATCTGTATATTCTGGGACTTCGTGAACTGGGGATGGATCGTCACCGGCTGTGCCGACTGGTTCTGCGTACTCTGGCAAGTCATAAACCGGGGCGGGTTCGTCACTTGCTGTGCCGACTGGGTCTGTATATTCTGGGACTTCGTGAACTGGGGTAGGCTCTACACCAGATGTGCCGACTGATTCTGTATACTCGGGAATTTCGTAAACTGGGGCTGGATCTGCACCTGCTGTGCCGACTGGTTCTGTATATTCTGGGACTTCGTGAACGAGAGCGGGTTCTTCGCCAGATGTACCGACTGGAGCTGTATATTCTGGGACTTCATGAACTGGAGCTGGGTCGTCACCGGCTGTGCCGACTGGTTCTGTGTACTCGGGAACCTCATGAACTGGTGTAGGCTCTACACCAGATGTGCCGACTGGTTCTGTATATTCTGGGACTTCGTGAACGAGAGCGGGTTCTGCACCGGCTATGCCGACTGGAGCTGTGTATTCTGGAACGCTGTGAACTGGAGCTGGTGCGTCACCCACTGTGCCTACAGGTTCTGTGTACTCGGGAACCTCATAAACCAGAGCGGGATCTGCACCTGCTGTGCCGACTGATTCTGTGTACTCGGGAACCTCATGAACTGGGGTAGGCTCTACACCAGATGTTCCTACTGATTCTGTATACTCGGGAATTTCGTAAACTGGGGCTGGATCTGCACCTGCTGTGCCGACTAATTCTGTGTACTCGGGAACCTCATGAACTGGGGTAGGCTCTACACCAGATGTGCCGACTGGATCTGTATACTCCGGCAAGTCATGTACGGGGGCTGGGGCGTCGCCTGCTGTGCCGACTGATTCTGTATATTCTGGAACGTCGTGAACAGGGGCTGGTTCGTCACCAGATGTACCTACTGAATCTGTGTACTCGGGAACGTCATGTACCGGAACAGGTTCTGTACCTACCGTCCCTACTGATTCTGTGTAGGCTGGGACTTCGTGAACGAGGGCGGGTTCTATACCTACCGTCCCTACTGAATCTGTATATTCTGGAACTTCATGAACGGGAGCTGGGTCTGTGCCAGCTGTACCCACAGGAGCTGGGTACTCTGGCAAGTCGTGAACAGGAGATTCTTTAAGCAATTGATTACTTTCTGCCGTGCCCACCAAAATAATCTCTGAAATAGGTTGGACTGTCACTTGATCAAACACCAACTCAGATTTTATCACCTTCTGATTAGCACTGTAGCGACGAGTAATCACTGTACGTTCCCCAGATACACCCACCTGAATGGTCTTTGTTTGCCCCTTAACAAGATTATCCGAATAGCGATATTCTGTTTGATAAGGAAGCACTTGCGTTTGACTTTCATCTTGACTAGATAATTGTAACTCAGAGCGATCAGAAATTGAGCTTCCCGATGGCACTCGGTTTGCTCCATTGACAAGCTCCAGTTTTTCATCTGTCGACTTGTCTGAACTATCTGCTTTTGATACTGCCACCGCTTTGTCATTTTCAGATCCGTCCACTGATTGATTCACAGTCTGATTAGCTTTATGCTTAGATTCTTCACCTTGCTCCAGAGAATTTTTCAAAATAGCCTGACTCTTCAGATAACCAATGTATTCAAAATTTTCAATGTTCAAGGGCTGAGGTAGTTGCTCTCCTAGTCCCAAATTTAAAAGCTGATTATAAGCAGCTAGCTCAATATTTGTAACTGCAAGTATTGAAGGAGAAAGAAGAATGGATCCTAGTCCAGTCACCAATAAAATCGAAGATAGATATCTTTTCCCGTTTTTCCCCTTAGAAATTACCAAGACCGCAAGAACAATACCAGCTGTTGCAAAGATTGCTTCCCATATACCGGAGTAGCCAGTACTTGGTAAGTTTCCTATCAATCTTCCTTCTTTTTTAGGACGATAAACCAAGTAGTATGCATCTGTACTTTCCTCTACAAATTTTGGAAGTTCCTTAACAACCATCGCATTTTCAGCATCTGTCAATTCTGATTCTATAACATACTTATACTGAATCTGAACAGCTTGATTCGCTGCTAACTCTGCTGCTTCAACAGGCTGTGTACTAGTCCCAACTACAGAACCCAAAAAGAAGCTTCCAATAGTCGCTGATATCAGACCTACTGATAACTTTCTAAAAGAAAAACGCTGGCGCTTTTCTCCGTAAAATTGATGTTTCATCACTTAACTTTTTCCTTTATAATAAAATATTAAATCCTTTCTATTTTATCGAATTTCCCTCCAATAAACAAGGATTTTGTTTGCCTCTTGAAATTATTTTACGCTACATACCGTTAACAAGATTCTTATCAGTGGATACTGTTTATCAAGCATTCTCAACTTCCTATTATTTTCAATTTCATACACAAGAGTTTTTATGAAAATAATAAGAAACAACGAGCATCTCCAACTATGGAAATGCTCGTTGTTTTGATATTTAGAAGTGAGTTTTTACCCAGCTTCTTTTCTAGCAATCTCATAGAATCAAGATTCTAAGATTTGCTTTATCCGAGTAATGGTTTACTCTTCTTCCTTACGTTTTTTAGAGATAAGGAGTCCTCCTGTCACTGCTGCAAGAAGTGCTAGTCCAAGTGAAGCGTTAGATTGTTTAGTACCAGTGTTTGGCAATTCTTTCGCTCCTGCTTTCTTAGATGGTGCTTGAGCAGATGACTCTTTAGTAGCTTCTTTAACAACTTTATTAGCTGCAATTGTTGCTACTGATCCGTCCGCAAAGGTTACAGATACTGATCCGTCATTGTTAACCTTAACATCTGTCGCAGTTGGGTTAGCTTTCTTAACTTCTTCAGCTACTTTAGCTTTTTCTGCATCTGTCAAGTTGTTAGGATCTACTACTGGAGTAAGAGCCGGTACTTTAGCTCCATTTGCTTCAGACTCTTTAACTGTCTTCGCTGGTGTTAATGTTGCTACTGATCCATCTGGGTAAGTTACAGATACTGATCCGTCATTGTTAACTTTAACATCTGTCGCAGTTGGGTTAGCTTTCTTAACTTCTTCAGCTACTTTAGCTTTTTCTGCATCTGTCAAGTTGTTAG
>NZ_JASHGH010000004.1:0-153056 GCF_047460405.1 Streptococcus infantis
TGTTTTTGTTTTTTCGTCATGAGGTGCCTCCTCACGAAAAGTCTCAGACTTAATTCTAGCATAATTCGTCATCTGAGATTAACTTCCAGTTTTGGGGGAGAGATGGAAGTTACTTTGAGAAGTTACGAAATAAGAATTTACCTCATAAAGTCAGGAATTTTTAAGAAATTTCTGACTTTTTATGATAAAATAAGAAAAAGTATTGTCAGTATGAGGTCTAGTATGAAGTTAAAAACAAACATTAACCATTTGAATGGTAGTATTCGAGTACCAGGGGATAAGTCCATCAGTCATCGCTCTATCATTTTTGGGAGCTTGGCTGAGGGTGAGACTAAAGTTTATGATATCTTACGTGGTGAAGATGTTTTGTCAACCATGCAAGTTTTTCGTGACCTCGGTGTTGAGATAGAGGACAAAGACGGTATCGTTACCATTCAAGGTGTTGGTATGGATGGATTGAAAGCCCCTAAGAATGCTCTCGATATGGGGAATTCGGGGACCTCTATTCGTTTGATTTCAGGCGTCCTTGCTGGTGCAGATTTTGAAGTGGAGATGTTTGGAGATGATAGTCTTTCCAAACGTCCTATGGACCGTGTGACCCTTCCTTTGAAAAAAATGGGAGTTAGCATTTCTGGTCAGACAGAGCGAGACTTGCCACCGTTGCACTTAAAAGGTACAAAAAATTTAACACCTATTCATTATGAATTGCCGATTGCCTCTGCTCAAGTTAAGTCAGCCTTAATTTTTGCAGCTTTGCAGGCTCAGGGTCATTCTGTCATCATTGAGAAGGAGTGCACTCGTAATCATACAGAAGATATGTTGCGTCAATTTGGTGGAGACTTGAGTGTCGATGGTAAGAAAATCACAGTTCAGGGGCCACAGAAACTAAGTGGACAAACAGTTGTCGTACCTGGAGATATTTCCAGTGCAGCCTTTTGGTTAGTCGCAGGTTTGATTGTTCCAAATTCTCGTGTGGTGCTTAAGAATGTTGGTATTAATGAAACACGTACAGGTATCATCGATGTTATCCGTGCTATGGGTGGGAAACTAGAACTTACTGATATTGATCCAATTGCCAAGTCTGCAACCTTGACTGTTGAAACTTCAGATTTGAAGGGAACAGAGATTGGTGGAGCTTTGATTCCACGCTTAATTGATGAATTGCCGATTATTGCGCTCCTTGCTACCCAAGCTCAGGGGAAAACGGTTATCAAAGATGCTGAAGAACTTAAAGTCAAAGAGACGGACCGCATTCAAGTTGTCGCAGATGCTTTAAATAGCATGGGGGCAACTATCACTCCTACAGCAGACGGAATGATAATCAAAGGGAAATCTGTCCTCCATGGAGCCAGAGTCAACACCTTTGGAGACCACCGTATCGGTATGATGACAGCCATTGCAGCTCTCTTAGTTGCAGATGGAGAAGTCGAATTGGACCGTGCAGAAGCTATCAATACTAGCTATCCAAGCTTCTTTGATGATTTGGAGACCTTGATCCATGGCTAAGGTTTTACTAGGTTTTATGGGTGCAGGAAAATCTACTATTGCTAGAGGATTAGATCCTGACTTTGTAGACATGGATGCCTTGCTTGAAGACCGACTGGGGATGCCAATTGCTCGTTTCTTTGAAGAAAAAGGAGAAGCAGCCTTCCGTCAGATAGAAGAAGAAGTTTTGGCTGACCTACTAAAAATGAACCAAGTCGTGTCTACTGGTGGTGGAGTGGTCATTTCTCAGAAAAATCGTGCCTTGCTCAAACAAAATCCAGAGAATATCTACCTAAAAGCGGATTTTGAGACCCTTTACCAGCGAATTTCAGCCGATAAGGACAATCAACGCCCGCTATTTCTAAACAATAGCAAGGAAGATTTAGCTGCAATTTTTAATGAAAGACAGGCTTGGTATGAGGAAGTGGCTAGTAAAGTTATCGATGTGTCCAAGCTAATCCCAGAGGAAATTATTGAGGAATTGATATGAAAATTGCCTATCTAGGTCCCAAAGGATCTTTTTCGCACCATGTTGTGCAGACGGCTTTTCCACATGAGGAACTAGAGCCTTTTTCAAATATTACAGATGTTATCAAGGCCTATGAACAGGGATTGGTAGACTATTCAGTAGTGCCGGTTGAAAATTCCATTGAAGGTAGTGTCCATGAGACTTTGGACTATCTTTTCCATCAGGCTCGCATTCAAGCTGTGGCAGAGATTGTTCAGCCAATCCACCAACAGTTGATGGCAGTGCCAGGGCAATCTAAAATTGAGAAAATCTTTTCTCACCCACAAGCATTGGCACAAGGGAAGAAATTTATTGACGAGCATTATCCAGATGCGCAACTAGAAGTCACTGCCAGTACAGCCTACGCTGCGCGCTATGTTTCTGAGCATCCTGATCAACCATTTGCGGCGATTGCCCCAAGAAGTTCTGCAGAGGAATATGGTTTAGAACTCATCGCTCAAGATATTCAAGAAATGGAAGCCAATTTTACTCGTTTTTGGGTTTTGGGACCTAAATTACCACAAATCCCCTTGAATGCAGGTTCTGAAAAGATGAGTCTAGCTTTGACCTTGCCAGATAATCTTCCAGGTGCATTATACAAAGCACTTTCTACCTTTGCATGGCGCGGGATTGACTTGACTAAAATTGAGAGTCGTCCTCTAAAAACAGCCTTGGGCGAATACTTTTTTATCATTGATGTCGCTTATACTGATAAAGAACTGATCCATTTTGCTCAAAAAGAACTAGAAACGATTGGAATCCAGTATAAAGTACTAGGTGCTTATCCTATCTATACAATACAGGATAAAGGAAAGGAGAAGGAATGACTAGAGAGAATCCTTTGACACACCATGAAAAACTGAGATATGACTATCTTTTGAAAAATATTCATTATTTGAATGAGAAAGAAAAGAGAGAATTTGACTTTTTACATGCTAAGTTAGAAGGTCAAAAAGGTACAGAGGAAGTTTTCAATCCAGAAGCCAAAGAACAACTTCTTTCAGACTCTGGTATCGACCTGCCAACCTATGCTAATCGTAGCCGTTCTAGCCGCCGTAGTGGTGGGGCTCAACTGGAAACAAAGGTTCCAAAAGCTAAGAAGCCAAAGAAAAAAAGAGGTTTTCGTTTTAAACGCTTATTTGCTTGGTTAGGGATGTTATTGCTTTGTGTAGCAGTTGGAATGATCGTCATGTTCTTAAAGGGATTCCAATCGGCGAATCCTAATAGCTCAAATGGGCCCAAAGATGCCAAAGCTGCTCAGGTTGAGGTTTTTAATGGACAGGATACCCGAGATGGTGTTAATATTCTTATTTTGGGAACAGATGGCCGTATCGGACAGAATAGTGCAGAAACACGGACGGATTCTGTCATGGTTCTGAATGTTAGTGGTAAAGATAAGAAGCTTAAGCTGGTTAGTTTTATGCGGGACAACCTAGTTTATATCGATGGATATAGCCAAGTTATTAACGGTCAAAAACAAGCAGACCATAAGTTGAACTTAGCCTACGAATTAGGGGAACAAGAAGGTAAACAAGGAGCCGAAATGGTCCGAAAGGTGCTCAAGGATAATTTTGATCTAGACATCAAATATTATGCCCTTGTCGATTTCCAAGCCTTTGCGACAGCCATTGATACGCTTTTCCCTGATGGTGTGACTATTGATGCTCAGTTTTCAACTCTAAATGGGGTTCCAGTTACAGAAGCGACTGTAGGAGATGACTTGCACGCAACGGAAACTGAGTCACCGACTCAAACTATTCGAGCTGGGAAACAACAGATGAATGGTTCGACTCTTCTCAACTATGCACGTTTCCGTGATGATGATGAGGGGGACTATGGCCGTACTCGTCGACAACAGCAGGTCATGACAGCTGTCTTGCAGCAGATTAAAGATCCGACAAAACTTTTCACGGGCTCAGAAGCACTAGGAAAAGTATTTGCCATGACCTCTACAAACCTTCCATATACTTTCTTATTGACCAATGGCTTATCAGTCCTTGAAGGAGGTCAGAATGGTATTGAAAGATTGACAGTTCCAGAACTTGGAGACTGGGTAGACGACTTTGACGTATACGGTGGTCAATCCCTTCGAGTGGACCAAAAAGCTTACCAAAATAAACTGGCCCAGATGGGATTTAGGTAAACTGAAAAAAACGAATCAGAGCTTGGTATACCTATGGCAACAGGTGTCTCGGGCTTTGATTTTTAACATGGTTAGATGGTTTTATAAACGTTTTTTATGGTATAATAGAATGATGTATTCTATCAGGAGAGGAAGAGAATAAGATGAGTGATTTAAAGGCAATTCAAACTCGTAGCTTAGAGATGGCTGAATATTTTGTCGCCTTTTGTAAAGAACACGATTTACTCTGTTATTTGTGTGGTGGAGGAGCTATTGGAGCTCTACGAAATAAAGGTTTTATTCCTTGGGATGATGATTTAGACTTCTTTATGCCTCGCAAGGATTATGAAAAATTAGCAGAGCTATGGCCTCGTTATGCGGATAAGCGTTACTTCCTATCAAAAAGTGATAGAGACTTTGTTGACCGCAACCTCTTTATCACTATTCGAGACAAGGAAACAACTTGCATCAAGCCTTACCAACAAGATTTGGACCTCCCACACGGCTTGGCTCTGGATGTTCTTCCCTTGGACTACTACCCTAAAAATCCAGCTGAACGTAAGAAACAAGTACGTTGGGCTTTGATTTATTCCCTCTTCTGTGCACAAACCATTCCAGAAAAACATGGAGCCCTCATGAAATGGGGCAGCACTATTTTATTAGGATTAACTCCTAAATCCCTTCGTTATCGTATCTGGAAAAAAGCTGAGAAAGAAATGACCAAGTATGGTCTAGCAGAAAGTGATGGCATCACGGAATTATGCTCAGGTCCAGGATACATGAAAAAGAAATATCCAATTCAAGCATTTGAAGATAATATTTTCCTACCATTCGAAGGAACAGAAATGCCTATTCCAGTTGGTTATGATGCCTATCTCAGCACAGCTTTTGGTGACTACATGACACCACCGCCGGCAGACAAGCAAGTGCCTCACCACGATGCCCTTATAGCAGATATGGATAAGAGTTACACTGAATATAAGGGAGAATATGGAGCATGATGAAAGAAAAAATTAGCGTTATTGTTCCAGTCTATAATGTAGAAGCTTATTTGGAACGATGTGTTGAGTCAATCTTAAAGCAGACTTATACCAATTTTGAATTGCTTCTTATTGATGATGGTTCGACAGATCAGAGTGGTGCCTTGTGCGATCAGTTGGCATCTAAAAATGAAAATATCAAAGTTTTTCATATTAAGAATGCAGGAGTCTCGAATGCTAGAAATATAGGTATTCAACATTCAAGAGGAGAATGGATTACTTTTATTGATAGTGATGATTTTATTACACCAGATTACTTGGAAATTTTAATAAGTGTAGTTGACAGTGACGAGTCTATAGGTTTTAGTATAGCACGTCTCCATCATATAAAAAATGGTCAAATTACAGAATTACCGGATTTTTCAGGAAAAGAAGAGAAGTGGTCGACAGAGCAGACGATGAGAGAATTATTGACGACAACTAGAACTTCTTTTTTCCCTGTTGCAAAATTATTTAAAAGAGAGATTGTTTCAAGTTTTACATTCAATACAGACTATCATTTGGCTGAAGATGCTTTGTTTTTAACAGAAGTTTTACTAAAAACCAGATGTACTAGTGTATTTATTGATAAACCAATCTACTATTATGATCATCGTCAGGGAAGTGCAACAACTTCTGTCAACGATCATGTATTTGATACCATAGAGGTCTATAAAATTATTATTTCTGAAGTTTTTCAAATATTTCCAAAACTAAAAACTGAATTAGTGAATAGAGAATGTTGGTCATATATCACAGTGTACGATAAAATAATCTTTACAGATTCAAGTCAATATCCAACAGAAAAAATTAAGTTGAGAAAGTGGATTATTAAACATTTATCTGAGATATTAAAAGATCCTTATTTTACTAATTTTCGAAAAATAGCCGTTTTGTCCCTCCTTGTTTCTCCATGGATCTATAGACAAATCGTCGGCTTAAATCAATAATGTCATTTAAAGGAGTTGAAAATGAATTTTTCAAAAACGAATGAATGCTTTGAAAAATCAAAATTTTGGATTTCATATCTGTTTGTTTTTATTTCGATTTTAAGCATGAGTTCACTAGTGTATAAAGTAACAAGTCCTATTTATAAAGGATTGTCAGCAATTGTTGTTCTTTGTATTTGTTTAACCTTATTTTTAAATTGGAAACGAATAGAAATTGATAAGAAATATCTAGGTTTATTTGGACTCTTAGCAGGTAGTCATCTAGTAGCAACAGTGGTTAATCGTTCGGGTCACTTGCTTGGGAATATGATTGAAATCTTCTTTATGATAGCCTACATTTTGCTATTTACTATGGTGAATTCAGAATATCTTAAGAAGTTAATTCGCTTGATTGCTGGAACGGTTCAATTTGTTTCTTTTTTCTCTGCTATATTTGCCTTTGTTCTTTTAATATTTAGAATTTTAATATTATTTAAAATTGGAGAACACTCCTATTATTATGGTGTTATGAATGGTCGTTTATGGGGAGTTGTTAACCCAAATGCAAGTGCTATTTTTTCTTATATTAGTATTGTTTTTGCTTTGTATCTCATCCACAAAGGAAGTAAGTACTCGATTTATCTGAAGATAAATAATGTAATTCAATTTCTAAATTTTGCGGCTATGCAAAGTAGAGGTGCCTTATTATCAGCCGTTTTAATGCTGGGATTTTATTCGCTTTTTATTGCCAGAGGAAATCTACTGAAAAAATGTCTCACATTTCTGGTTGCTGGTACCTTAATTGTAGCTAGCAATATTGGTATTAGTTATGTAACTTCAGTATATATTTTAGCTGCTAAGGCAACAGTCATTGACTTAAATAAAGGTGAGTCTTATTCTGAGACAGATTCGGACGTAGCTAAGAAAAATGGTGAACTTCACCTAATCGAAACAACTCCAAGCGGACGTACTTATATTTGGGAAAATGCTATTAAAATGGGAAGTGCAAAACCATTATTTGGATATGGTGTTCGAAACGTCACTGATTATTATACAGAGTACTTTAGCAAATTTGAAATTCAAAATTCACTAATTGGTGGTAATTTCCATAATATATTGATTACAATTTTTGTAAGTTCTGGATTATTAGGACTCATTTCTTTCATACTCATAATCGCTTATGTAAGTTTACGTTTTATAACTTATTTAGTTGTGACTAAGAAAAATGATGAAAAATTAATTATAATTCTATTTTTTGGGATTTTATTTGGTCAATTATTTGAAAGTCAGATCATCTACTCCACAAATTTTATCAACATAATTTTCTGGTTAGTAATTGGTTATGGTTTAACGATTTGTTTGAAAGAAAAAAGTATCCGCTATGAGGAAGTAACAGATATTTCCGAAATTCAAAAAATGGAATTAGGAATTATGGAGTACATTCATGAAGTTTGTCAGAAAATTGGTGCCAAATATTTCTTAGCTTATGGTAGTCTAATTGGGGCAGTTCGTCATAAAGGTTTTATTCCTTGGGACGACGATATGGATATTTGTATGCTTCGAGATGATTATGAAAAATTACAAGATTATCTGATTGCACATCCAGATGAACGATATGAACTCATGTCTTATAAAAATAATATCAATTATGTTTATCCTTTCATGAAGATCAAAGATAATCAGACCTATCTAGTCGAGGAGGATGTGCGAATTGATTCGAATATGGGGATCTATGTAGATATTTTCCCTGTAGATGGTTATGAAGATGATCAGGCGTTTAAGGATAAAATGACCAAAATCATTAAAAAACGTCAATTAAGTTGTTATACTTTCAAAGGAATTACGAATACTAAAAGTGTAGTCAATTCAATGATTCGCTATATTTCTGTTATGATCTTTTATTTCACAAACACAAATAAGTATGTTTCTCAAATCGATGAATTAGCAAAATCTAGAAAAGTAGAGGATTATGAACAAGTAGACTACCTTATTTATAAAGATATGAATAAACCTGTTTGGAAACGCGAATGGTTAGAAAATGTTGAAACTGGCAATTTTGAAGGTAAGGAATTCATGATACCAAACCACTACCATGAAATTCTCACTTCAGATTATGGGGACTACATGCAGTTGCCACCAGTAGAGCAACAAGTTTCTCACCATGATTTCAAACTATGGAAAATTATAGAGAATGGATAATTTTTTCGTCTTAGAAAAGAGCAAAAATTAGGAGTGACAAAGATGTCTGAGAGAATTTTAAGCTTAGAAGAAATCAAGCAAGTAGAACTTGATATTCTAGAGTATTTACATAAAATCTGTGAAAAACATGATATTAAGTATTTCATCGATTTTGGAACCTTGCTAGGAGCTGTACGTCACCAAGGTTTTATTCCTTGGGATGATGATACAGATATTTCCTTAGCTCGGGATGAATTTGAAAAACTTTATAAGGTTTTAAAAAATGAAAATCATCCATACTATAAAATGATTTCCTTTAGAGAAACAAAGGGCTATCCATATAGTTATATGAGAGTCTATGATATAAGAACACGTAGAGATGCCAATCTTAGAGATTCTACGGTTGTGTTAGGAACCTGTGTTGATGTATTTCCGTATGATGGTGTTGCAACGGAGAAAAGTGACCGTAAAAAAATGAAACTCTACCAATATCTTATTCGCCTCTCTTCTTTAAATTTTAAGGGGATTAAGTCTGAGAATGGGGGACTTAAAAATCTACCTCGCTACATTGGGTCAACTATTTTTCAACTAAGTTCCCCACAAACTTGGAATCAAAAACTAGAGAATCTGGCTTTGAAATATAGTTTAGATCAATCTAAGTATCTTGCTTGTACGATATTTGATCCTAGCTTTCCAGAGGGAATCAAAAAAGAATGGCTCTATGATCTGATTGATCTACCATACGAAAACATCGTAGTAAAGGCTCCTAGAAAATACCATGAAATACTTGTTTATGAATTTGGAGAAAACTATATGACTCCACCCCCTATTGAGCAACAAGTTCCAGGAGGAGATAAGAATTATTGGATTGATTAAGGAAAAATTCTGGAAGAAATAGAGAAAGTTTGATGTATTATGAAATCTATTAAAAAATCAATATTACTCAGTGCCTTGTTCTTAGTGGCATCAATAATTCAAGCACCGACAGTCAATGCAGATACTATCTCAGCAGGTGCAGGGAATCGAATCCATTTTATCAATACAAAAGCTAAATCTGGAAGTGATGCTATCCTACTAGAAAGTAATGGTCATTATGCCTTGATTGATATGGGAGAAGATTATGATTTCCCGGATGGTTCGGATCCACGCTATCCAATTCGCTGGGGGATATCCATTCGAAATTATCAGGTCATGGAAGATCGTTTGATTCGCCACCTTGATCAGTTAGGTGTAAAGAAATTGGATTTTATACTAGGAACTCATGTTCATAGTGACCATATAGGTGGAGCAGATGAAATTCTTAATCGTTATCAGGTTGATAAATTTTATTTGAAAAAATATTCGGATAAACGAATTACAAGTACTTGGGGATTGTGGGATAATCTTTTCAATTACGATAATGCTCTCCGCGCTGCACAGAACAAGGGAGTTAAACTTATTCAAGATATAAAGGATGAAGATAGCCATTTTAAATTTGGGGATATGGATATTCAACTTTATAATTATAAAAATGAATATGATGCTGATGGAAACCTAAAAAGAGTTCTTGATGATAATTCCAATTCAATTGTTGCAGTAGTGACTGTAGCAGGAAAAAGAATTTATCTTGGTGGTGATTTGGATAATGCTGAGGGAGCTGAAGATAAATTAGGACCTGTTATTGGAAAAGTGGATATGATGAAATGGAATCATCACTACGATGCCAAGATTTCCAATACAATTGGATTTATAGACCATCTCTCTCCTAGTATGGTCATCCAAACAACTGGAGGAGATATTAACCTCGCTTCAACGAGAGACTATCTTCAAAAGAAAAATATCCAAGTGATTCACGCATCTAGTCAAACTCAGGATGCGACTGTGTTTGATATTAGTGATAAAGGATTTACAAACGTTTCAGGGGATTTTCCAAATATTCCTACTGTTGATGAGAAATGGTATCAAGAAGATGGCCATTGGAAATATCGTTTGAAAGATGGTCAGATGGCTATCGGTTGGAAAGAAATTTCTGGAGCAACATATTTCTTTAATGGAAAAGGTCAAATGCAGTCTGGTAGATGGGTGCATGTAAATGACGGCTGGGATCCACATAGTGACGGCGACTGGTATTATCTTAATACAGATGGTAAAATGCATATTGGTGGTTGGTTCTATCATGATAATACTTGGTACTATATTCAGTCGAATGGTGCAAGACGATACAATGAATTAGCTGAAATTGGTGGGCAAAAGTATCTGTTTGATAAAGATGGTAAAATGCTTACTGGTTTACAAGTCTTCAAAGGTAAGAAGATGCTCTTTGCAAGTAGCGGTGCTTTGCAAACAGAAGGGACAGCTTCAAGCTGGCAAAAGCTAGGTTCAAACTGGTATTATTATGATGAAGATGGTCTTCGAACAGTGGGCTTGAAGAAAATCAATGGAGTAACCTACTATTTTGATAACAATGGGATCATGCAAACTGGTTGGGCCATGATTGAAGGTCATTGGAATTATTTTGCAAGTTCTGGAGCGATGAAAACAGGCTGGATTAAGGATGGTGACACTTGGTATTATCTAGATAAAGATGGTGTCATGCTAACGGGTCTTCAAGAGATTGATGGCACTCGTTATTACCTCAATGCAAGTGGGGCTATGCAAACTGGTTGGGCCATGATTGAAGGTCATTGGAACTATTTTGCAAGTTCTGGAGCTATGAAAACAGGTTGGATCAAGGATAAGGATACTTGGTACTATCTAGATAAAGATGGTATCATGCTAACCGGTCTTCAAGAGATTGATGGCACTCGTTATTATCTCAATGCAAGTGGAGCCATGCAGACAGGCTGGAAATGGTTTGACAATCATTATAGTTATTTCACAAGCAGTGGAGCTATGAAAACAGGTTGGATCAAGGATAAGGATACTTGGTACTATCTAGATAAAGATGGTATCATGCTAACCGGTCTTCAAGAGATTGATGGCACACGTTACTACCTCAATGCAAGCGGCGCTATGGAGACTGGTTGGAAATTGTTGAACAACCATTATTATTACTTCACAAGCAGTGGAGCCATGAAGACAGGTTGGTTCAAAGATAAAGGGCTTTGGTACTATCTCAAACCTGATGATGGTGTCATGGCAACAGGTCTTCAAGAAATTGATGGCACTCGTTATTACCTCAATGCAAGTGGCGCTATGGAGACAGGCTGGAAATTGCTAGATAACCAATATTACTACTTTACAGAAAGTGGAGCCATGAAGATAGGTTGGTTCAAAGACAAAGGACTTTGGTACTATCTCAAACCTGATGATGGTGTCATGGCAACCGGTCTTCTAGATGTCGATGGCACTCGTTATTATCTCAATGCAAGTGGTGCTATGCAGACTGGTTGGAAACAACTGAATGGCAACTGGTATTATTTCCAAGCAGATGGTTCCTTATTGAGAAATGGCACAACACCTGATGGCTACAAGGTCAATCAAGATGGCATTTGGAGCTTGAATCCTGATAAAGTAGAAGTTCAGGGAAGTCAAGAAGATCCTAAGAAGGATTCTGATAAGCCAGTAGAGAAGGGAGAAAAATCAGCAGAAGCGACTGAAAAAGATGAAGCTGCTGAAACAAAACCGACTTTGAAGGCAGATAAAGAATAATCTTAGTTGCTTTGCTAGAAAGTTGATTAGGTGCTGTGTTCAGACCTGTCAGATACTTTTCTTTTAAAATAGTATTTATATACATCTCAGAGAATCAATCAATGTTTTTTGGACAAGAAACTTGATCAGCTCTGAGATGTTTTTCGATTTCTCACACACTAAATGATTGAGAATACCTCTCTCGTCTTCAAATAGAAATATTTTGATAAGAAATTTTAAAAAACACCGATTAGATAAATAAGAAAAATTATGGTATAATAAAACGATACAAAAAAGGAGTATATATGGACATTTCAGAAATTCGTCAAAAAATTGACGCCAATCGTGAAAAATTAGCTTCTTTTAGGGGGTCTCTTTGACCTCGAAGGGTTAGAAGAAGAAATTGCCATTTTGGAAAACAAAATGACAGAACCTGATTTTTGGAACGATAATATTGCAGCCCAAAAAACGTCGCAAGAATTAAATGAACTAAAAAATACCTACAATACTTTCCACAAGATGGAGGAGTTGCAGGATGAAGCTGAAATCTTACTAGACTTTTTAGCAGAGGATGAGTCTGTTAAGGATGAGTTGGTGGAGAAGTTAGCTGAGCTAGATCAGATGATGACTAGCTACGAGATGACTCTGCTCTTGTCAGAGCCTTATGATCATAATAATGCTATTTTAGAGATTCACCCAGGTTCTGGTGGAACAGAAGCCCAAGACTGGGGCGATATGCTTCTTCGTATGTATACTCGTTATGGTAATGCCAAAAGTTTCAAGGTTGAAGTCTTGGATTATCAAGCTGGTGATGAAGCAGGTATTAAGTCAGTGACCTTGTCTTTTGAAGGGCCAAATGCTTATGGACTTCTCAAGTCAGAGATGGGAGTTCACCGTCTGGTACGTATCTCGCCATTTGACTCAGCTAAGCGTCGTCACACCTCGTTTACTTCTGTAGAAGTTATGCCAGAGTTGGATGATACTATTGAAGTTGATATTCGAGAAGATGATATCAAGATGGATACTTTCCGCTCAGGTGGAGCAGGTGGACAGAACGTCAACAAGGTTTCAACAGGTGTCCGTTTGACCCACATTCCGACAGGGATTGTCGTTGCATCAACCGTTGACCGTACTCAGTACGGAAACCGTGACCGTGCGATGAAGATGCTCCAGGCAAAACTCTATCAGATGGAGCAGGAAAAGAAAGCTGCTGAGGTAGATGCCCTTAAGGGGGACAAGAAAGAAATCACATGGGGAAGCCAGATTCGCTCCTATGTATTCACCCCTTATACCATGGTGAAAGACCACCGTACCAGTTTTGAAGTTGCGCAGGTAGATAAGGTCATGGATGGGGACTTAGATGGTTTCATCGATGCTTATCTAAAATGGCGTATTAGTTAAAAGAAAGGAAGTCACATGTCGATCATTGAAATGAGAGATGTTGTCAAAAAGTATGACAACGGGACAACAGCCCTACGTGGCGTCTCTGTGAAAATTGAACCAGGAGAATTTGCCTATATCGTAGGTCCTTCGGGTGCAGGTAAGTCAACTTTTATCCGTGCCTTGTACCGTGAAGTTAAAGTTGAAAAAGGAAGTTTGCAAGTTGCAGGTTTTAATCTTGTTAAGATTAAAAAGAAAGATATTCCGCTTCTTCGTCGAAGTGTTGGAGTTGTCTTTCAGGATTACAAACTCTTGCCAAAGAAAACCGTTTATGAGAACATTGCTTACGCAATGGAGGTTGTCGGTGAAAGCCGTCGCAATATCAAAAAACGTGTTATGGAAGTTTTGGATCTTGTCGGCTTGAAGCATAAGGTTCGTTCATTCCCTAATGAATTGTCAGGTGGTGAGCAACAACGTATCGCCATTGCGCGTGCTATCGTAAACAATCCTAAGGTTTTGATTGCCGACGAACCAACAGGTAACTTGGACCCAGATAACTCATGGGAAATCATGAACCTCTTGGAGCGCATCAATCTCCAAGGTACGACTGTTTTGATGGCTACCCACAACAGCCAAATCGTAAATACCTTGCGCCACCGTGTCATTGCCATCGAGAATGGTCGTGTGGTTCGTGACGAAGCGAAAGGAGAGTACGGATACGATGATTAGTAGATTTTTCCGCCACTTGTTCGAAGCTTTAAAGAGTTTAAAGCGTAATGGGTGGATGACCATTGCTGCTGTCAGTTCAGTAATGATTACCTTGACCTTGGTTGCTATTTTTGCCTCAGTTATCTTTAATACTGCAAAATTGGCAACGGATATCGAAAACAACGTCCGAGTCATGGTTTATGTTCGTAAGGATATTGAAGACAATAGTGAAACCATCGTCAAAGAAGGCCAGACAGTTACAAACAATGATTACCACAAGGTTTATGATGCTCTCAAGGCTATGCCAGCTGTTAAAAGTGTAACCTTCTCAAGTAAAGAAGAGCAGTACCAAAAGCTGACTGAAACCATGGGTGACGATTGGAAGGTTTTTGAAGGAGATGCCAATCCACTTCATGATGCCTACATTGTCGATACCAATTCACCAAGTGATGTGAAACCAGTCGCTGAAGAAGCTAAGAAAATCGAAGGAGTTTCTGAGGTTCAAGACGGTGGTGCCAATACGGAGCGTCTCTTCAAGTTGGCTTCCTTCATCCGTGTTTGGGGATTGGTCATTGCAGGACTCTTGATTTTCATCGCAGTCTTCTTGATTTCAAATACCATTCGTATCACTATCATTTCACGTAGTCGTGAAATTCAAATCATGCGTTTGGTTGGTGCTAAAAATAGCTACATTCGTGGTCCATTCTTGCTAGAAGGTGCCTTCATTGGGCTATTAGGAGCAACTATTCCATCAATCATGGTTTACTTTATCTATAACCGAGTCTACCAATCAGTTAACCCATCTTTGGTTGGACAAAATCTATCTCTGATTACCCCAGATGCTTTTATTCCATTGATGATTGGTCTTTTGTTCCTCATCGGAATCTGTATCGGTTCACTTGGTTCAGGAATCTCAATGCGTCGATTCTTGAAAATCTAAGTAAGATAGTTTACTAAAATCTATAAAAGTAGGATACCATCGAGGCTTGACCGAGTCAGATGGTCCTACTTTTTATGTTGAACTTATAAACCATACTCTTCAAAAATCTCTTCAAACCACGTCAGCTTCGTCTTGGCGTATATTTGTTACTGACTTCGTCAGTTCTATCCACAACCTCAAAACAGTGTTTTGAGCAACCTGCGGCTCGCTTCCTAGTTTGCTCTTTGATTTTCATTGAGTATCAGTTTCTTGCCAATTTTTGGGAAACAGTGTATGATAGGAAAGGACCTTTTTGCTAAAAGAGTTATAGGGACTAGATGAAAGAAATCTTTTATTTCTACAGTAATATCTAGCTCTTTTGACTTAACATAAATAATGAATGAGGATAAAATGAAACAATTTTTGGAAAAAGTGAGTATACTTTCTCTATCGTTAGTATTGATCACATCATTTTCAATATCAAGTGCCCTACCATCCATGTTTGACTATTATCAGGGCTATTCGACTGGTCAGGTTGAACTTCTAGTCAGTCTCCCATCCTTTGGGATTATGGCTATGCTCCTTTTAAATGGAGTTTTAGAACGGATTTTTCCTGAACGACTTCAGTTGACCTTGGGACTCTTGATCTTGTCAATCAGTGGAACAGCTCCCTTCTGGTATCAGGATTACTACTTTGTCTTTGCTACTCGTCTTCTTTTTGGGATTGGTGTGGGGATGCTAAACGCCAAGGCTATCTCTATCATCAGTGAACGGTACCATGGCAAGACTCGTATCCAGATGCTTGGTTTTCGTGGTTCAGCTGAGGTAGTGGGAGCCTCTATCTTGACCTTGACAGTCGGTCAGCTTTTGGCCTTTGGCTGGACTGCAACCTTCCTAGCCTACGCTGCAGGTCTAGTGGTTCTTGTACTCTTCCTTCTCTTTGTCCCTTATAACAAAGAAGAAGTTCATGAGTCCAAGCAAAAGACAGAAGAAGCAGCGAAACTAACTCGCTCCATGCTACAGCTGATTTTCTTCCTAGCTGTCGGAGCTGCAGTCATTGTATGTACCAATACAGCTATTACCTTCCGTATTCCTAGTCTCATGATTGAGGCAGGCTTTGGAGATGCTCAGTTGTCTAGTCTGGTACTCAGTGCCATGCAGTTGATTGGGATTCTGGCGGGAATTAGCTTTTCTTTCCTCATCTCCGCCTTTAAGGAAAAATTGTTATTGGTTGCGGGTGTAACCTTTGGTATTGGGCAAATCATCATCGCTCTTTCACCTTCTCTTTGGGTTGTCGTTGCAGGTTCTGTCTTAGGAGGATTTGCCTATAGCATTGCTCTGACGACAGTCTTTCAGTTAATTTCTGAGAGAATCCCTGCAAAGCTCCTCAACAAAGCGACTTCCTATGCGGTTTTGGGATGTAGTTTTGGTGCCTCCTTAACACCTTTTGTTCTTTCAGGAATTGGCTTAGTAACAACGAATGGTCGAATGACATTTATTATTCTAGGAGCATGGATGATTGCGACATCAGTCCTTGTTTCTCTCTTATTGAAAAAAGAAGCTTAACAAAAAGAGGTTGAGAAAAAATCTTTACAATCAGAAAAACGCATAATATCAGGTGTTGAAAAACCTTGATCCTATGCGTTTTATTTTTTTTATTTTCTGATAATACTCTTCGAAAATCAAATTCAAACTGCGTCAACGTCGCCTTGCCGTATATATGTTACTGACTTCGTCAGTTCTATCCACAACCTCAAAGCAGTGCTTTGAGCAACCTGCGGCTAGTTCCCTAGTTTGCTCTTTGATTTTCATTGAGTATAAAATTGAGTTTTTGATCAACTTTTTTTAGTGATCAGGCGAACATTTGCCAAAAGTAATCAATGATGTAGGTCAAGCCGTATGTGTAAACGACCAGGGTAAAGGGCTTGGTCAGGACGATAATGGTCATGTAACGCTTGAAGCTCATCTTGGTTAGAGCTGCCAGCATACAGAGAAAGTCCGCTGGACTAACTGGCCAAATCATCATAAAGATAAAGAAGCGATCAAAGCGATTACCCTTGTCTAACCAACCGATGTACTTATCATAGGTACGCTTGCTGACGACAGACTGAACAAAGGGTGCTCCGTAGAGGCGAACCAGGTAAAAGATAATGGCGCAACCAATAACGATTCCAATATAGTTATAAATAGTTCCAATAATGTGACCGTAGATAAAGACACCTGCCACAGAGGTTAGAGCACCAGGAATGATAGGAACCACCGTCTGTAAAATCTGTAAAAAGATAAAGAGTGGAGGTCCCCAGATACCGGCCTGTTGGATAAAGGCAGATAGGGTTTCCTTGGAATGCAAGACTCCAGCCTGATAGGCCCAGATACAGAAAATCAAAGTACCAACTCCACCGATGATGGAAGAAATATTAATTGCTTGCTGTAGAAGGGGAGAAACAGCTTTCATTTGTTTATCGTGTGACATGTAAACTCCTCTTGTGTAGTATGATTCTACTATACCATATTTTAAGGAGAAAGACTATTTGTATTACGAAAGTGAAGTTAGTGAAATCAGAAGTTTTTCTGATAGGACTATGATATAATAATAACTAGAATGTCAACCTCTGAAGGAGAAATATAGATGCAGGTAAAACCAGAACTGGAAATAGAAAAACAACTGATAAACCAGCTGGTAACTGGTGAAAGCCAATGGACTTATAGAGAAGACCTAAAAACAGAAGAACAACTATGGGATAATTTCTTTGAGAAACTAGCCCAAAACAACGTTGCTCTGCTGACAGACCATCCCTTGACAGAACAGGAAAAACGTCAGATTCAGAACCAACTAAACTTTGTTAGCTACTATGATGCTGCTAAGTGGTTGGTTGGAGAAAACGGCATTGCCAAAGTCGAAGTTCAAAGAGAAGATGCAAGTCTAGGTACCATCCGTTTATCAGTCATTTGGCGTGACAATATCGCAGCAGGAAAGTCTAGCTACGAAGTTGTCAATCAAGTCCAACGAGAAAAAGTAAATCCTATGGACCAAGACCGAAGACTGGATGTTACTCTTCTCATCAATGGCTTACCTATGATTCAAATTGAGCTCAAGAGTTCCCAAGCAGCATTTATCGATGCCTTTCATCAGATAAAAAAATATGACCGTGAAGGTAAATTCCGTGGTATCTACTCTAGCTTGCAGATGTTTGTTGTGACCAATAAAGTTGACACACGCTATATCGCTGCAGCTCGCGAAAATAAACTCAACAAGCAATTTCTAACCAAGTGGGTGGATAAGGACAATCATCCTGTGACAAATCTGACCAGTTTTGCTCATGAAGTTCTTTCTATCCCTCGTGCCCATCAGATGGTTATGCAGTATTCTGTTATTGACGATAGTAAGAAATCTCTCATCCTCTTGCGCCCCTATCAGATCCATGCCATCGAAGCGGTGCAGGAAGCATCGCGTCAGCAAGCATCAGGCTATGTTTGGCATACGACAGGTTCAGGAAAGACCTTGACCTCTTATAAGGTGGCTCGTAATCTCCTTCAAATTCCATCTATTCAAAAGACTATTTTTGTCGTTGACCGCAGGGACTTGGACCAACAGACCGCATCATCCTTCCTCTCTTATGCGACCAATGATGTCATCGATATCGATGAGACGGATAATACACATGATTTGGTCAAGCGCTTAGGAAGTAATGATAAGCGTGTCGTAGTGACCACCATCCAGAAAATCACCACTATGATGCGCAAGTTTGACCAAGGTCTTTACCAACGTGATGCGGACAAAATCAAGAGTCTCCGAGTGGCCTTTGTCGTGGATGAATGCCACCGTGCCGTGACACCACAAACACAAAAAGACATTAAAGCCTTTTTCCCGCAGTCCCTCTGGTATGGTTTTACAGGAACGCCTATCTTTAAGGAAAATAAACGCCAGCAGGTCGGCGACCTAGCCCAAACCACCCAGCAACAGTATGGAGACCGTCTTCATGAGTATACGGTCAAGGAAGCTATTCATGACGGAGCTGTTTTAGGCTTTAAGGTAGACTATCGCAATACCCTCATCACAGACCAGGCTGAAAATGAAATACCAGATACTGTCTATGAAAATGAGGAGCACATGCTGGAAGTCTTGGACGCCATTATCAATAAATCCCGCCAACAACTGGGTTTCCAAAAAGGAGTGGGCAATACCTACAATGCCATCCTGACTGTCAAGTCTATCCCTCAAGCCCAAGCCTACTATGACCTTCTCAAAAGAGTCAAGGCTGGACAGACACGAGTCAAGGTATCTGAGAGAGTCAAGATGGTCCTTCCGGACTTTCCAAAGGCGACCATCACCTACTCCGTTACGGAGAATGAAGAAGACTCAAGAGCCAACCAGGACCACATGAAGCAGGTCTTAGAGGATTATAACCGAGAGTTTGATACTCACTTTACCATGGCAGATCTCCGTGGCTTTAATACCGATGTCAATAACCGCCTTGCCCGTAAGCAAGACAAGTATCTCTATCGCAATGAGCAGTTGGACTTGGTTATCGTGGTCAATCGTCTCTTAACAGGATTTGATGCACCTTGTCTATCGACCCTCTTTATCGATCGTAAACCAATGCAACCGCAGGACTTGATTCAGGCTTTTAGTCGAACCAACCGGATCTTTGATTCTAGTAAGACCTATGGTCATATCATCACCTTCCAAAAGCCACTAGCCTTTAAGGAAGCAGTCGATAATGCCCTCAAGCTCTACTCAAATGGTGGTGAAAATGATGTCCTAGCCCCTAGCTGGGAAGAGGAAAAGAGAAACTTTTTGAGAAGTTGTAGCGACTTTCGAAATCTAATCACCGATGACCCCGAAGAAGGACTCCAAATCGAACAAATCTCTACGCCTGAATTGAGAAAACTAGCCAAGGCTTATCAATCCTTTGATAAATACTTGGCTTCTATCCGAGTTTATAAAGAGTATGACGAGGAAGAAATCTATGCAGAGACTGGACTAACCGCAGAAGAATTGGAAAACTATCTAGGCTTCTATCAAAATATCCTTGCCGAACTTAAAAGTCGTTCAGAAGATGGTGATGAAGATGGGGAGCCACTGGATATCCACTACGAACTGGAGTCTATTCAAGTCGATGAGATTAACTACGCCTATATCCTGACCTTGATTCAAAGCCTGCTCGAGCAAGAGAAAAGTACGGAAAAGAGTCTCAGCGCACAGGATAGAGAAGCAGTGGATACCTTTATCCAAAGTCTGGAGAAGACCAATCCAAATCTGGCACAGATCATCTCAGAACTTTGGCAAGAAGTACAGGCAAATCCTGACCGCTACAGAGGTCAATCCATCGCCAATATCCTTGACCAGATGATTGAAGCAGTCATCCAGCAGCATATCCAAGAATTTAGTAAGACCTGGTATGTGGGTGAAGATGAACTCCGCTACTATGTCAATCACTACCGCAAGGGCGCTAAAAAGCAACTAGGAGAAAGCCAACTGACCAAGAGTCAGCGCTACAAGGACTATAAAGTTGACGTGGCAGATGCCCTCAACCCACTCCTCTATAAAAAACAAATCAAAGAAGCCTATACCCAACTGATAGAAGAGGTGATTGAGCCACTCAGAGTGGGGAGATAGTCCTTCGAAGTTTCGAAGATATAGACTTCCTAAAGTTTATATGTGGTCTAAGCTTAGAATGATAAGGAATGCATAAATTTATGAGTGTTCTAAGCTACGAATAGTCTAGCTGAGAAAGTTTTTAGGTCTTCGAACTTTCGAATAGTCGTCTCTCCTAAAGTTTATATGCATTCTAAAGCTAGAAAGGTTAAAATCTAAAAATAGTAAAAGTCTCTATCTGACAGACAAGGTATTTGTCCAGTCAGATAGAGATTTTTTATTTTTGAAATGTTAGATTTGTCCTCTGAACGTTACAAAAATTCTAAAAGTGTGCTGTTGAGCTGAAAAAAGAGTCAGTTGAGCCAACGATGCTTAAAATTTCATTTTTATCTGTTACTATTTATCTATAAACTTAAAGGGGAAATTCTGATGAAGAAAAACAAAACAGTTGATGATGATTGGATTCATAGTTTTTTGGTGATCTGTCTAATTGGAATCGTAGCTATTTTAATACAGGCCTATAAAACAGAGGGAAGTTCTTTGGTTCCAAAGGATAGACAAAGAAGTATCGTAAAGACAAATCAGCCGCAACTTTATTTAGCAGAATTGTTCCATTATTGGTTTGAACAAATAGAAAATAATCATTAAAAATAGAAAGGTCACAACATGACAAAAACTTATAACATCCGTCCGCTAAGCTATACTAACTTTACTAATCGAGAATTTGAAAGCTTGATGATTGACACAAGTCAAGTCTTAGAAGATTTCACAAAGTCTCACAAGGATGAGACTATGTACGGCAAGCATCTTGATTCCTTCAAGAGTAAGCTATCAGATTATCAAGCTCAACTTGCTAGTGTGGAGAAGAAGGAGTCTACTAGTTTGACAACAGTGGATAAGGAAAGAGATAGTGCTTTAGTCGGTCTCTTTACACTTCATAGAGGATTTGCTAAAATCAAAGAAAGCAGTCTTAAGGAAGCCTATGAGACGCTTAAGCCAGTATTTACTAAGTACAAGGATATCACCAAGCACAGTAACGATGTTGAAACGGCAGAGGTCAAGAGTCTTCTCAAAACACTAAGTGAGGAACCATACCAAACAGCTGTGACGAATCTTGGATTGACACCGATGCTACAGGCAGTCACTATTGCGCAAGAGGAGTATGATCAAGTGGAAAGTCAGGCGCGTGCTTATAAGTCTACTAAGGAAGTTGGCAAGACCAAACAAGTCCGCACAGAACTAACTAGTATCTACGACCTCTTTATGCGCTTTACCGCAGCCAGTGCAGAAGCCTATCCTGAAAAGGAACACCTAACCAAACTCCTCAAGGATCTAAACACAATCCGAGACAGTAAACGACGATTGAGTGGTTCGAGTAAGAAGGATAAGAAAGTGAAAGTAGAAGAAGCGACACAAGTAGCTGGATAAAAAATAAACGTCTTTAGATATATTATTATCTAAAGGCGTTTTTTGGTGGATTCGTGGTATAATTTTATTATGAGAAAATGTAGGAGTATAATTTTTAAAAATTATACTTAAAATGCTTTTTGATTGTGAGAAATAAATGGGGGATGAAATATAATGGTACAAAACGAAAAGAAATTTAAAAAAGTCAGCGAATTAAGGACACTAAGTACGAATGCAGATGACTTTAATGAGGCAAGAAATAAACTCGATGAAAAATTATTTGATAGAGTATTTTTAAAGGACGAGTTTTATGAATTAATATCTAATCAGAATACTTATTTTATTGTTGGTGAAAAGGGTTCTGGGAAAACAGCTTATGCTGTATATTATTGCAATAATAAAAGAAAAGGTATAGCAGAACTTAATCGAGTTCCTCCTCAAATGTTTTATAAGTTCATTGGCTTAAAACAGAGAGGACAGTTAGAGAATACTCCATATCATGAGATATGGGAAAATGTCATTATGATGATGATTTTAAGCTACATAAAGAATGATTTGAAGAAAAACATATACAAAAGAATTTTTTATAAAAAGAAAATTGATAGGATATCATCTTTTATAGAAAAGTTTCATCGGAATGCGTATGATCCAAACTTTCAAGCTATCCTAGATGTGGTTCAATCATACACTGAAAAAATTAGTTCAGAGCTCTCTGCTAAGTTAACTATACATAAAACTGGTGTAGGCTCCAAAATTAATGGAGAAAGTGGTGAGCAGAATACTTCAACATCTCATTTGCAAAAAACCTCAATGGCTTTAACAGAGCTATTCAATGAGTCAAAACAACTTTTTGAAAAAGTAAACTTTTCAAAAACTATCGACTTCTTTATAGATGGAATTGATATCTTACCAGAGAATGTTGATTATGAAGTGTATAAAGCATGTATTGAAGGTTTAGCAAATGCAGTTGCAAATTTGAACAGTGATAAAAAGTTGAGAAGTATGGGGGTAAGAATTTGTTTATTAATTAGGCCAGATTTACTTTTCGATATGAAATTATATAATGGTGGTCAAATACTTAAAAATAATACAGTGTATTTAAAATGGGAAACTGCTGATAAAAATTATAGACAAGGTTTATTATTTCGGCTAGCAGATAACTACCTTTCAAAACAACAGGATAAACCAAGTAAAATGCTTGGAGAGACGTGGGATCACTATTTTTCATATCCTTATAAACCGATTACAAGCCCTGATAAACTTAACTCTTTTGTGCAATTTTTATACTTTTCAAATTATAAACCACGAGATATTTTAACGCTTTTGAATTTAGTAATTGAGAAAAATAAAAATTCTAAGAATAAGGACATTTTTAGTAAGAAAGATTTGAAAAGAGTACAGGAAGAGTATCACGATTATCTAAAAACGGAATTAGCAGATTATATGTCTGTCTATATTTCTAGAGACGAATTAAAAGTATTTGATAATTTTCTTAGATCATTGAATAAATTAGGAATACATAAGAAGTTTACATATCCTGAATTTGTGGATGCCTATAATAATAGTAATATTAGTTTGCAACATAGTTCAAATAAACTTTCCTCCCCGGATTATCTACTCCAATTGATGTTTGATGCTAATCTGATTTGTTATTTTGATACTATAACACCTGAGAAAGATGATATTAAACATTGGTCATTGAAGGAAAAGGGTTATTCAAATATGATGCCTAATATCGAATTGAATGTAGCTTATCAATTTCACAATGAATATGCAAATGCATATAATATTAAGTATAAAAAGGAAAAATGAGAAACATATGCCACTGATTAGAGTAAGTGAAATTAAAGAAGAATGGCTATATAGGGATCTAAAAGAAGTCAAAGATGTTCGAGATGGGACTCACTCATCTCCAAAATATATTGAAAATGGATATCCTTTAGTAACTTCAAAGAATTTAACAGATTCTGGATTAAATCTATGTGATGCATCATTAATTTCTGAATCAGATTATAATGAGATAAATAAACGTTCAAAAGTGGAAGTCGGTGATATTCTGCTTGGCCTTATTGGTACAATAGGGAAGCCTGTTTTAGTTGATTCAGATGGATTTGCTATAAAAAATGTAGGATTGATAAAAAATAGTGGAGAAATACAAAATCAATTTTTATTGCAATATTTAAAAACGAACTTATTCAATAAATATATTCAAATTGAAATGGCAGGGAATACTCAAAAATTTTTGGGGCTAGAAACGCTTCGTAATACCAAGGTTCCAGTCCCTAGTCAAGAGGAACAATCTGCAATAGGCTCCCTTTTTCGCACCCTCGACGACCTTCTGGCTAGCTACAAGGACAATCTCGCTAACTACCAATCTCTCAAGGCGACCATGCTCTCCAAGATGTTTCCAAAAGCTGGACAGACAGTTCCTGAAATTCGTATGGATGGATTTGAAGGTAAATGGCAGAAGTATTATCTAGGTGATATTTTTGAACAAGTATCAAATTATATTGAACCTTCAGTAGAGAATGAGTTATGGAGTTTAACAGTTGAGAAGGGATTAACACCTAAAACGGATCGTTACAAAAGAGATTTTTTGGTAAAAAAGAATGATAAATTTAAAAAGGTTAACTTAAATGAGTTTGTTTATAATCCAATGAATCTTACATTAGGTGCTTTAGATTTAAACAATAATGAAGTTACTATTTCAGTTTCTGGTTATTATATTGTGATAAAAAATAGAGATATAGAAAAATTTGATAATGATTTTCTAAAAATTTTATTGAAAACAATGTATGCAATTTATCAATATAAACAGTTTGCAACAGGAAGTCTAATTGAAAAACAACGTGTACAGTTCCCAACTTTTTCAGAGATTCCATTTTATTTACCACCAATAGCTGAACAACAAGCCATCGGCGCCTATTTCTCAAACCTTGATAATCTCATCAATTCTTACCAAGAAAAAATTTCTCAGCTTGAGACTTTGAAAAAGAAACTCTTGCAGGATATGTTTATATAAAAAGGAGAACAACCTTATGTCAAAAGTAAAATCGAATCATCTCTCTAAAGATGATAAACCTGTTGTAGCCATTTGTTATGATTTTGATAAAACGCTGTCTCCTGATGATATGCAAGCTCAAGGGTTTATCCAGGAGCTAGGGTATGAAATTGGAGAGTTTTGGAAGAAGTCAAATGGTTTTGCCCATAAAAATGATATGGACCAAAATCTAGCCTATATGTATACTATGAAAACAGAATCTGCAGGGAAAGTCCTATTTACAAAGACAGAGTTAGCTAGGTTTGGTTCAGAAGTAGCATTATTCGATGGGGTTGAAGGCTGGTTTGAACGAATCAGAAAGTATGGGGAAGAACGAGGTGTAACTGTTGAGCACTATATTATTTCATCGGGTTTGAAAGAGATGATAGAGGGCACTTCAATAGCTAAGAAGGGGGCCTTTAAGAAAATTTATGCGACTTCTTTTTATTGTGATGAAAATGGGGTTGCAGTCTGGCCTGCTCAAGTAGTGAATTACACCAATAAGACTCAATTTCTTTTTAGAATTACCAAAGGTATTTTAGATGTAAATGACTCTGCAGTCAATGAATTTTTCCCAGAGAGTGATTTACGAGTTCCTTTCAGAAATATGATTTATCTGGGTGATAGTGATACTGATATCCCCTGTATGAAATTAGTTAAAATGCGAGGGGGCTATTCTATCGGTGTATTCAATCCAAAAACCAATGACAGAAAAAAAGTCCACAAAATGACTCGTGATAGTCGTATTGATTACTTTGTACCAGCAGATTACTCGGAAGGAACAGAACTTGATAATTTAATCAAGACAATTATTGATAAAACAGTATTTAATGAAAAATTGGAAAATAAGAAAAATGCTGATAAGGTTGAAGCAGGCACAAGAAAACTGAGAGCAAAGAAAAAATGAATCGACTCATTTTTCAAATTTGGATAAGCGTGAACTAAACATTACTGGGCATTACGTATTTTATATAAATAAAGGGAGAAATCATGGTATCTGTAACACAACGTATCAAAGAAATTAACCAACCTCGAGGTGGCTACTTGCCCATCAAGTTATTTTCAGTAGAGCAGTTCGAAGATCACAGAGTTTTGAATCCTGTAGAGTCTGTATCTCCTAGTTTAGTGGGGATTTGTGTGGACTACTTGACCCGTTTTATGAAAGGGGCAGAAGCCAGTGATGCTTTCAGAATATCTCTCTTGGGAGCTCAGATGGTGGGCATGGGAGACCTAGCAGAAGCACTGCTCGATTTGGTGACAGGATTGGACGATTTATCGATAGAAAGTGCGTGTCGTTTGGTTTCTTTTGATGTCGTTTTTCGTGCGGGGATTAAGTATTATAAGCCTTTTGAGGAAATTATAGTAGATGCAGGAACGATAGAGAATATTTGCATCATGGTGGAGCGAAGTCTTTGTTTCTTTGATCTCTATGGTCCTTTGGTGAAAGATGGCTTTAACTTTCTTGGAGGTTATACAGATACGATTGACAAGGGTGATGGAGATTTTCTGACCAAGGATACATTATGGGATTTTAAGGTGACTAAAACAGCTCCTAATAAAGACCATACACTACAAGTCCTTGTATACTATATCATGGGCTTACATTCCTTTGACCCTGACTTCCTTTCTATTGAAAATCTTGGATTTTATAACCCTCGAAAAAATATTGTTTATCAACTTCCAGTCTCTTCTATTCCTTTAGATTTGATTCGAACGATTGAGAATGAAGTGATTTGTTATAAATGATTGCTTGTTAAAAAAAATTAATTGCAAAACTTAGAAAGAAACACTATGGAAACAACACAAACTTCCCAGTCGCTCTACCAAGCTCTGTGGAATTCAGCGGATGTTCTCCGCTCCAAGATGGATGCCAATGACTACAAGTCCTATCTTTTGGGCATGGTCTTCTACAAGTATCTGTCAGACAAGATGCTCTTTTTCGTGGCTGAGACCATGGAAGAGGGGACAGATAGTCTTGAGGATGCCCTTGAGGTCTATCGCAATTACTACGAGGATGCGGATACCCATGAGGATTTGGTCTCTGTCATGAATGACGAGCTCAACTATATCATCAAGCCAGACTTGACCTTTACGGCTCTAGTGGCGCGTGTCAATGAAGGGACTTTCCAGCTGGAAGATCTGGCTCAAGGTTTTCGTGATATCGAGCAGAGTGACGACCTCTATGAAAATCTCTTTGAAGATATCGACCTCTACTCTAAAAAGCTAGGTGCTACTCCGCAAAAGCAAAACCAAACGGTAGCAGCAGTCATGAAAGAGTTGGCTGTGCTAGATGTGGCTGGTCATGCGGGTGATATGCTGGGGGATGCCTATGAGTATCTGATCGGTCAGTTTGCGACTGACTCGGGCAAGAAAGCTGGTGAGTTCTATACACCTCAGCCTGTTGCCAAACTCATGACTCAGATTGCCTTTTTGGGTCGTGAAGACCAGGAAGGTTTTACCATCTATGATGCGACTATGGGATCGGGCTCTCTCTTGCTCAATGCCAAGAAATATTCTCATAAACCGCAGACAGTCGTCTACTTTGGTCAGGAGCTCAATACTTCGACCTATAACCTAGCTCGGATGAACATGATCCTACACGGCGTTCCTGTTGAGAATCAATTCCTACACAATGCCGATACACTGGATGAAGACTGGCCGACTCAAGAGCCGACTAACTTTGACGGGGTTCTCATGAACCCACCATACTCTGCTAAGTGGTCTGCAAGCTCTGGCTTTATGGCTGACCCTCGTTTCTCTCCTTTTGGGAAATTGGCGCCCCAGTCCAAGGCTGACTTTGCCTTCCTCCTACATGGATATTATCACCTCAAGCAGGATAATGGGGTCATGGCTATCGTCCTTCCTCATGGTGTTCTTTTCCGTGGAAATGCGGAAGGTACCATTCGTAAGGCCTTATTAGAAGAAGGTGCCATTGATACGGTTATCGGTCTACCAGCCAATATCTTCTTTAATACCAGCATTCCGACTACGGTTATCATTCTCAAAAAGAACCGTACCAATCGCGATGTCTACTTTATCGATGCTTCTAAGGAGTTTGATAAGGGGAAAAATCAGAATATCATGACGGATGCTCATATCGAGAAGATTCTGGAGGCTTATAAGTCTCGTGAGGAGATAGATAAGTTTGCCCACCTAGCAAGCTATGAAGAAATCGTCGAAAATGACTATAACCTCAATATCCCTCGCTACGTGGATACCTTTGAGGAAGAAGAAGTCGAGCCACTGACAGACATCGTCAGCAAGATTAACGAGACAAATAAAGCTATCGAAAGCCAAACAGCTTCATTACTGGAAATGCTGAATCAACTCCACGGTACCACACCAGAAGCCGATGCTGAACTCAAAGAGTTTTTGAAAAACTTTAAAGGGTGATGGGGAAGTAAGATACGATAATTAGATTAAATATTCCAGTCAGAACAACTTTTGGCTGTTTTTTACTCTCTAAAGATGGTATAATTAAATTACCTAAAAGGTAATTTAATTTAACAGAAAGGGATATATGAAGCTGATCTATACAAACAAAACTGTTGAAAAGCAGTGCACGGAGCTGAGACGAGCGAAAAAGGATTTTTCAGATAAGATTGCTGTAAAGTTGCATCAATTGATTAACTTTTTGGAAGCAGCAGATTCTTTGGCCAGTGTGACAGCTTTTCCTAAATATCACTTTCACCAACTCAAGGGAAAGAGACAGGGACAGTTTGCTTTGGATATAGATGGTCGAAAGAGTTCCTATCGGTTGATTGTAGAATTTCGTGATGAAGATTTAGAAAAGGTGTTTCCAAGTCCTGTTGAAATCGAAATCCTAAAAATAGAGGAGGTCAGCAATCACTATGAGTAATAAAATTGTTGAATACAAAGACCTGATTGCTTTTCATCCAGGTCAGTATGTTGAAGAATTGATTGAAGATTATAACGTAACGCAAAAAGAATTTGCGGAGCGCTTAGGAGTTTCGGCAAAGACTGTCAGCAAGCTGGTCAATGCTGAGGAGTCCATCAGTAAAGAGACGGCTCATAAGTTAGCCAAGCTAAGCGGTGTTTCCATGCAAACTTGGCTCAATCTTCAGAATGCTTACGATGTAAAAGTTGCAGAAATTGTAGAACAAAAAGAGTTAGAAGAAGGTCGCGAGAAAGAAATCTGCGAGATGATTGATTTCAAGTATTTTAAGGAAGAAGGCTACGTGTCAGACAAACGCTATAGCTTGCAAGAAAAGATTGTCGAGCTTCGCAAGATTCTAGGTGTGGCAAGTTTAGAAAACCTTACATCTTTTAATCATCTAGTCAGCTATCGGAATACGCGTGAGTTCACGACTAAAAGTATCGTCAACTCTAATATCATGCTGGAATTGGCATCAAAAAAAGCACGTGATACAACAACTACTAAGCTCAACCGCAAAAAGCTAGAGAGAAGCTTGCCTGCTTTGAGAAAGTTGACCAGACAAGACCTAGAAGTCTTTCCTCAACGCTTATATGATATCTTGCTAGATTGTGGTGTTGTCCTAGTCGGTTTACCTGCTTTGCCAAATGCTAATCTGGATGGAGCGACTAAAAAGTTCAGTAATGGTAGTGCCTTGCTTTTACTGACGGATCGAAACAAAGCATCAGATATTTTCTGGTTCTCACTTTTTCATGAGATTGGGCACATTCTGGAGAACGATTTTTCATCTGATGACGGAAATAGTGAATCCTACCGACGTTCTGAGGAACGAGCAGATCAGTTTGCAAAAGATTTCTTGATTAGTCCAGAAGACTATCAAACTTTTGTCAAAAAAGGAAATTTTGATAAGTCGGATATCATATGTTTTGCGGAGGAAATCGATATTCATCCGAGCGTAGTTTTAGGCAGATTACAAAATGAGGGCATTCTCAGTTTTGACCGTTTCCGAGAACTAAAAGAAAATTATTACTTTGTTTCATGAGTCGCAGGAAGTTTTTAAAAGATGAAAAAGCTTCATACGGCCAGTACTTAGAACATCTTTATTCGCTCATAATTCGCTCACTTTATAGATATAACTTTGTTTCCGTATTTCCTGGGAACTAGTAGAAAGTTAGGAGAAATATGGAAAACAACAACCAACGTGCCCTTTGTCAACAACTCTGGGCGGAAAATAAATACCTTGTTTTGAGCCATTCCAGCAATATTTACAAGGATATTCGCCAGTATCTCAAGCAAGAAGTGGTGGAGCTGAGTCAGGTTCAAGAGATGATTGACTGTGCCTGCCAGCTTCCAGAACACAGGGGTCAGGTTTGCAATGCCTTTCAGCATATTTGGGGCTATTTTAAAAAGCAAGCCAGCCTTGATGAGCGCAAAAATTATATGCTCTTGCTAGATCGCTATCGCTTTGGTCAAGCTTCTAAGGAAGATTTGATTGTTAGGACTCGAGATTTACTTGAACGTTACCCAAATGCTTATCTGCAAGAATCGACTTTGTTGAAAGGAGACTCCCATGAGACTTTGGCATGAGGCTTTGATTCCACAACTTCCCCGTCCTCAGCTCTTGGGGCAACATCGAGAGTGTTGTGCCCTACGTGGCAATGGCTGGGGCAGAAAGCATGCGACGGTTGACTATGTCTTTACCCACTCGCCTTATCATCTCTATGCCTATCATCGTTTGATCATGGAGGAGATGACTGACCGTGGCTACAATGTCAGTCCAGAGTGGTTGGATAAGAACTACCGTGGCAAGACCTGCCTTCCTTATCAAGACTTAGCAGAGGAGAAGCTGAGAAATCCTATCTATAGCGAACACGACTCTACCTACTATGAGCAGTGTCTGGCTAATCTTCGAGAGAAAGGGATCGACCTATAGTCTTTTCTAATAACAAGCCATAGGCAGCTTTCAATTCGTTGATCTTTTGTTCTGAACCTAGCTATTTAAAAAGTATATGAATCGTTGTCTATCAAAGGATTTGGGGAATCTTCTCCAAATCTTTTTTTGTTCTTTGAAAAACGATATAGTTTCAAACTATATCAAAGCCTAATTTTTTACAATTATACAGATGATTTCTTTTCTGTTAAGATAGTTTCAACAACAATTTTTGGAGGACAAAACATGTCAACTACAATTATCGGTTTCCCTCGTTTGGGTGAATTCCGCGAATTAAAATTTACAACTGAAAAATACTTTAGAAAAGAAATCTCAGAAGAAGAACTCTTGGCTGCCGCTAAAGAATTGCGTGCAAAACACTGGAACATCGTCAAAGAAAAAGGCATCACTGAAATCCCATCAAATGACTTTTCACACTATGATAACTTCCTTGATGCTGCTTTCCTTTTCAACGTAGTGCCTGCATCAGTTCAAAACTTGGAATTGTCAGATCTTGAACGCTACTTTGCTTTGGGACGTGGTTACCAAGGAGAAAAAGGGGATGTTCGTGCCCTTCCGATGAAGAAATGGTTCAACACCAACTACCACTATATCGTTCCAAAATTTGAAAAAGACACTCAAGTAAAATTGGCTGGTCACAAGATTTTTGATGAGTTCCAAGAAGCAAAAGAACTTGGTCTTAACACTCGTCCTGTCCTTGTAGGTCCATTCACTTTCCTTCAATTGTCAGACTTTGAAGAAGGCGTGAAAGCAGAAGACTTCGTAGATAGCTTAGTAGCTGCTTACCAAGATGTTTTTGCAAAATTGGCTGAACTTGGTGCGACTCGTATTCAACTCGACGAAGCTGCTCTTGTCAAAGACTTGACAGCCGAAGAAAAAGCTCTCTTCTTGAACCTCTACAACAAACTCTTGGCTGACAAAAAAGGTCTTGAAGTCTTGCTTCAAACTTACTTCGGAGACGTTCGTGACGTTTACGCTGACCTTGTAAACTTGCCAGTAGATGCTATCGGTCTTGACTTCGTTGAAGGTAAGAAAACTCTTGAATTGGTTAAAGGTGGTTTCCCAGCTGATAAGACTCTTTATGCAGGTATTGTCAATGGTAAAAACATCTGGCGTAACAACTATGAAAAGAGCTTGGCTGTTCTTGAGCAAATCCCAGCTGAAAACATTGTCTTGACAAGCTCATGCTCACTTCTTCATGTGCCATTTACAACTGCTAATGAAGAATTTGAACCAGCAATCTTGAACCATTTTGCTTTTGCAGTTGAAAAATTGGATGAGATTCGTGATTTGGATGCTATCCGCAATGGTCAAGGTGAAGAAGCACTTGCAGCCAACAAAGAACTCTTTGCGACTGAGCGTGTTGGTGAAAATGCGGAACTTCGTGCGCGTATCGCTGGTTTGACTGATGCAGACTACACTCGTTTGCCAGCATTTGCTGAACGTGAAGCTATCCAAGAAGAAGCTTTCAAACTTCCAGCTCTTCCAACAACAACTATTGGTTCATTCCCTCAAACAAAAGAAGTTCGTGCTAAACGTTTGGCTTACCGTAAAGGTGAATTGTCTCAAGAAGAGTATGACGCTTTCCTTGCTGAAACAATTGACGAATGGATCAAATGGCAAGAAGATATCGACTTTGATGTCCTTGTTCACGGTGAATTTGAGCGTAATGACATGGTTGAGTACTTCGGTCAAAACTTGTCAGGTTACCTCTTCTCTAAAAACGGTTGGGTACAATCATACGGTATGCGTGGTGTTAAACCACCAATCATCTGGGGTGATGTGACTCGTCTCAACCCAATCACTGTTAAATGGTCTAGCTATGCACAAAGTCGTACTGACAAACCTGTTAAAGGTATGTTGACTGGACCTGTTACCATTCTTAACTGGTCATTCCCACGTGAAGACATCTCTATCAAGGATTCTACTCTTCAAATCGCTCTTGCTATCAAGGATGAAGTTCTTGACCTTGAAGCTGCAGGCGTGAAAATCATCCAAATCGACGAGGCTGCTCTTCGTGAGAAATTGCCACTCCGTCGTAGCGACTGGTACGAAGATTACCTTGACTGGGCTATTCCAGCCTTCCGTTTGGTACACTCAACAGTAGCACCAGACACACAAATCCACACTCACATGTGTTACTCAGAATTTACAGATATCATCCCAGCTATCGACAACATGGATGCAGATGTTATTTCCTTTGAAGCTAGCCGTTCAAATCTTGAAATCTTGGACGAACTTAAAGCTCAAAACTTCCAGACAGAAGTGGGTCCTGGAGTTTACGATATCCACTCTCCTCGTGTGCCTAATGAAGGCGAAATCGACCACACCATCGAAGCAATTCTTGCTAAAGTACCAAGCAGAAAAGTTTGGATCAACCCTGACTGTGGTTTGAAAACACGTGGTATCCCAGAAACTAAAGAAAGCTTGATCCGCCTTGTAGAAGCTGCTAAAGCTGCGCGTGAGAAATTGTAAGAAAAGACAAGTCTCCCTACACGGTTGATCAGTAAGAAATCAACTAGAAAAGGTTTATACATATGTCACGTCAAACACCGTCCCTCTCATTTGAAGTTTTCCCTCCAAACCCAGCAGTAGGCAATGACAAAATTATTGCGGCCCTGAAAGATATGCAGGACTTGGCGCCACACTTTATCAGTGTGACTGCCAGCAATAATAAATTTAATATCAAAGAGACGACGGTTCGTTTGGCAGACTATATCCAAAATGACTTGGAGATTCCAACCATTGCTCACTTGCCAGCTATCTATCTGACCAAGGATAAGGTGGCTGAGACTATTGCAGATTTTGATAAGGTTGGGGTTCAGAAAATCTTGGCTCTTCGTGGAGATCTCATTCCTGATGTGGAACCACAAAAGGACTTCCGTTATGCGACAGACCTGATTGAATTCATCAAGGAGCAGGCGCCACACTTTGAAATTATTGGCGCTTGTTACCCAGAAGGGCACCCTGATTCGCCAAATCAAATCTCAGATATTCAAAATCTCAAGAAAAAAGTAGATGCAGGCTGTTCAAGTCTTGTCACTCAGCTTTTCTTTGACAATGAGCGTTTCTACGATTTCCAAGATAAATGTACCTTGGCTGGGATTGATGTTCCTATTCATGCAGGAATCATGCCAATCCTGAATCGTAACCAAGCTCTTCGTCTCTTGAAGACTTGTGAGAATATCCATCTTCCACGTAAGTTTAAAGCTATCTTAGACAAGTATGAGAATGACCCTGAGTCACTCAGAGCAGCAGGACTTGCCTATGCTGTGGACCAAATCGTGGACTTGGTAACGCAAGACGTAGCAGGGGTGCATCTCTACACCATGAATAATGCAGATACTGCTCAGTACATTCACCAAGCAACCCATGCCTTGTTTAATCACCAATCTTTAGGATAATAAAAAGCAAACCATTCTTCTTTTCATGGAGGAATGGTTCCTTTTTAATAGAAAAGCCAGCACTTTTTAAGAAAAATATGATAAAATAGACTCTGTACGTACTTGATACAAAGATGAGGGTATAAACGATGTTTAAGCAGTCTTAATCTTATATCAAAGATATGTAAGGTAAAGAATCAGACCTAAAGTATTTTCGGAGTTGAACACGGGCTAAATCCCTAGTGAAAAAGATAGATTTCCTGATGTGCATCGCACACTGCGTCAATCTCCTATTTTCATACGGGATTCTTAACGCCCTTTGTATCCTGATTTTTGTAGGCAAGGCGTATAATTTTATCAATCCAAAGGGGATTAAAATGACAAAACAAGTGTTTCAAACGACTTTTGCGGGTCGTGAGTTGATCGTAGAGACTGGTCAGGTTGCTAAGCAAGCAAATGGCTCTGTTGTGGTGCGTTACGGTGAGACAACTGTCTTGACTGCTGCCGTTATGTCTAAGAAGATGGCAACTGGGGATTTTTTCCCGCTTCAAGTCAACTACGAAGAAAAAATGTATGCGGCTGGGAAATTTCCTGGTGGCTTTATGAAACGTGAAGGACGTCCTTCAACAGATGCGACTTTGACAGCGCGTTTGATTGACCGTCCAATCCGTCCAATGTTTGCGGAAGGTTTCCGTAATGAAGTGCAAGTGATCAATACGGTACTTTCTTACGATGAAAATGCATCTGCACCAATGGCAGCTATGTTTGGTTCATCCTTGGCACTTTCTATCTCAGATATTCCGTTTGACGGACCAATCGCTGGGGTACAAGTAGGTTATATCGATGGCCAAATCATCATCAACCCGACTCAAGAACAAGCAGAGCAATCGCTTCTTGAATTGACAGTAGCTGGTACAAAGCACGCTATCAACATGGTAGAGTCTGGTGCCAAAGAATTGTCAGAAGAAATCATGTTGGAAGCTCTTCTCAAAGGACATGAAGCTGTCAAAGAATTGATTGCCTTCCAAGAAGAAATCGTAGCAGCAGTAGGTAAAGAAAAAGCAGAAGTAGAATTGCTTCATGTGGATGCTGAATTGCAAGCTGAAATCATCGCAGCCTACAACAGCGACCTTCAAAAAGCAGTCCAAGTAGAAGAAAAATTGGCGCGTGAAGCTGCAACTCAAGCAGTTAAAGACCAAGTCACAGCAGTTTACGAAGAAAAATATGCAGACCACGAAGAATTTGACCGTATCATGCGTGATGTGGCTGAAATCTTGGAACAAATGGAACATGCAGAAGTGCGCCGTTTGATCACAGAAGACAAGGTTCGTCCTGACGGCCGTAAGGTCGATGAAATCCGTCCTTTGGATGCACAAGTGGACTACCTTCCTCGCGTACACGGTTCAGGTCTCTTTACTCGTGGACAAACTCAGGCTCTTTCTATCTTGACTTTGGCGCCAATGGGTGAAACTCAAATCATCGATGGTTTGGATCCAGAGTACAAGAAACGCTTCATGCACCACTATAACTTCCCACAATACTCTGTTGGGGAAACTGGACGTTACGGTGCTCCAGGTCGTCGTGAAATTGGTCACGGTGCTCTTGGCGAGCGTGCTCTAGCTCAAGTATTACCAAGCTTGGAAGAATTCCCATATGCGATTCGTTTGGTAGCAGAAGTCTTGGAATCAAACGGTTCTTCATCTCAAGCATCCATCTGTGCGGGAACACTTGCCCTTATGGCTGGTGGTGTGCCAATCAAGGCTCCAGTAGCAGGTATTGCCATGGGTCTCATCTCAGATGGAAACAACTACACCGTATTGACAGATATCCAAGGTTTGGAAGACCACTTTGGAGATATGGACTTTAAGGTTGCAGGTACTCGCGATGGGATTACAGCCCTTCAAATGGATATCAAGATTCAAGGAATTACTGCAGAAATCTTGACTGAAGCTCTTGCTCAAGCCAAGAAAGCTCGTTTTGAAATTCTTGACGTGATTGAAGCAACCATTCCAGAAGTTCGTCCAGAATTGGCTCCAACTGCTCCGAAAATTGATACTATCAAGATTGATGTTGATAAGATTAAGATTGTTATCGGTAAGGGTGGAGAAACCATCGATAAGATCATCGCTGAAACAGGCGTTAAGATTGATATCGACGAAGAAGGTAACGTATCTATCTACTCTAGTGACCAAGCTGCCATTAACCGCGCTAAAGAAATCATTGCTGGTTTGGTTCGTGAAGCGAAAGTGGATGAAGTCTACCATGCCAAAGTTGTGCGTATCGAGAAATTCGGTGCCTTTGTCAACCTCTTTGACAAGACAGACGCCCTCGTTCATATCTCTGAAATGGCTTGGACTCGTACCAATAATGTAGAAGATTTAGTTCAAATTGGTGATTTTGTAGATGTGAAGGTTATTAAGATCGATGAAAAAGGTCGTGTAGATGCTTCTATGAAGGCACTCTTGCCACGTCCGCCAAAACCTGAACGTGATGAAAAAGGTGAAAAGTCAGATCGTTCTCACCGCCCACGTCATCACAAGGATCACAAACCTAAGAAAGAATTTACAGAAACACCAAAAGATTCAGAATAAGAAAAGGAGAAATGTATGGGATGGTGGCGCGAAACCATTGATATCGTAAAAGAAAATGATCCAGCGGCCCGCACCACTTTGGAGGTTTTGCTGACTTATCCAGGTGTCAAGGCCTTGGCGGCCCACCGTCTTTCGCATTTTCTCTGGAAGTATGGCTTTAAACTCCTGGCTCGTATGCACAGTCAATTTTGGCGCTTTTGGACGCAGATTGAGATTCATCCAGGTGCCCAGATTGATTCAGGTGTCTTTATCGACCACGGTTCTGGTCTGGTGATTGGGGAGACAGCGATTGTTGAAAAAGGTGTTCTCCTTTATCACGGAGTGACTCTTGGGGGGACTGGTAAGGATGTTGGTAAACGTCATCCAACCGTGCGAAAAGGAGCTTTAATATCAGCCCATGCCCAAGTTATCGGGCCAGTAGAAATCGGTGAAAATGCCAAGGTCGGTGCTGCAGCAGTTGTCGTGGCAGATGTACCTAGCGATGTGACAGTGGTCGGTATTCCGGCTAAGATTGTCCGTGTTCATGGTAAAAAAGACGAGCCGGTCATTCACGAAGTTGAAGAAAAACGAGAGTACTATGTCAATAAACTTGAGCAGGCTAAAGACGCCAGTCACAGATCGTCTGGTTTGTAGAGGATACCTATATGATTCAAGCAAGAAACAAGTTAAGCCAAGAGGAGTTATCTGAGGCGAAAAAACTAATTAACTGTTGCCAAAACTATGACGGTACCTATCGTGATCCCTATCTTTCTAACATGCTTAATTTTGACCCAAACATGCCCGCCTTTTTCCTTTATTATGAAAAAGGCGAACTTGTTGGTTTATTAACTGTCTATGCAGATGACCAAGATGTAGAAGTGACGATACTGGTTCATCCAGGTCATCGCCGTCAGGGAATTGCGCGTGCATTGTTTACGAGTTTTGAGAGAGAAACAGCTTCTTTCCCCATTCGGTCAGTTACTTTTCAGACAGAGCGTGTTTTTCTAGACCGCCATCCTGATTTTGTCAGCAACTGGGGATTGGTCGAGGACGAGGATACAGAAACTTGGTTAGGTAAGGATAGAAGACCTTATCCGTTAGCAAAGATTTCCAATCTTGAAGTTTTGTTAGCAGATAGTTCGTATCAGGAGCAAATCAGTCAGTTAAAATTTCAGGCATTTTCAGAGGAACATGAATCTAGAGAAGTTGTGGACAGATATGTCGCTGAAGCTCTGAAGGATCCAGAAAGTCGCCTATATATTTTGTTAAAAAATGGTCAGGTTATTGGAACTTGCACGGTTGATTTATCGAGCGATACGAATTACTTCTACGGGTTAGCAATATCGGAACCTGAACGTGGAAAAGGCTATGGAAGCTACTTAGCAAAATTCCTTGTCAACCAACTAATTGAGCAAAATGACAAGGAATTTCAGATTGCAGTGGAAGATAGCAATGTAGGTGCCAAGTGCTTGTATGAAAAAATTGGCTTTGTCAAACAGACTCAAGTGGTTTATGTGAAACCAACAGTGTAGAAATAGGAAGGAAATGAAGCGAGTTACTATTCTTCAAAATTATAAATTATTGGAAGGACAGGCTCAGCTATACTGCTTTTGGACGATAACTGAGGAACTTTTAATGAAAGAGTTTTTCAAGGACAATAAGTATTTTGCGCTCTATTTGGCAGGAAGTCTTGTTTTTAGTTTGTTTCGTGCAGGAAATCTGATTTTCGGTCTTCTGGTCCTGCTCTCTGCCTACCGAAGTAGACAGGAGAGGCTCTTGGATGTTTAAGAATGAACCGTTCTGCTGCAGATTGGAATTGCTGTTGTCTGTCTTATTTTTCTTGTCCAGCAAGGATTTTGCTGAATACTTTGATTAGCTTAGTTCTAATCATTTGGGTCTATCCCGCTAAGTGAAGGCGAAGCAGAACTAGAAAGGAAACTACAAGAATGGCAGTGTATTTTTACGGCTGTATCACCATGGATGGCTACTTGGCAGACAGCCAGCACAGGATAGACTGGCTGCATCAACTTGGTTCTGTAGAGGATACAGGCTATGATGACTTTTACAGGCAAATGGATATCACCATCATGGGCAAGCGGACCTTTGAGGCAATCCAAGATTTGCAAGATGTAGAAAGTTTTTATCAAGTTACGGAAAACTTTGTCTTTACGCATGATAGGCACCTGCCTGTCAGCAATTACCAGCCAGTAGCTGGGGATGTGGTGGACTTTGTTCACCAGATTGACAAAGGCAAAAATGTCTTTGTGATTGGTGGTAATTCCTTGGTAGGACCGCTCTTGGATGCGGATCTTTTCGACCACCTCATTATTCAGATAGCGCCCCTTATCCTGGGAAAGGGGGTTCCCCTCTTTACCCAAGAGGAAGGGCAGCGCTTTTACCAACTGGATAGCTTCAGACAATTTGGCCCTTTTGCAGAGCTGGTTTTCAGCCGAAAAAGTCAGAAATAGAGAAAGGAGTGGATCGCATGATTAAAATTTACGACACCATGTCTCGTGATTTGCGAGAATTTGTCCCGATTGAGGACAGCAAAGTCAAGATGTATGTTTGTGGGCCAACGGTGTATAACTATATCCATGTGGGGAATGCCCGTTCGACGGTAGCTTTTGATACGATTCGTCGTTATTTTGAGTACCGTGGGTATGAGGTTGCCTATATTTCCAATTTTACAGATGTGGATGATAAGATTATCAACCGTGCCAAGGAAGAAGGGATCACACCTCAGGAGGTTGCGGACAAGTACATCGCTGCTTTTCGTGAAGATGTGACGGCCTTAGGCGTGAAGCCTGCAACTCGCCATCCTCGTGTAGTGGAGTTTATGGAGGATATTATCCGTTTCGTGGAAGACTTGATTGAAAAAGGCTTTGCCTACGAGAGTCAAGGGGATGTCTACTTCCGTGTTGAAAAATCCCACAACTATGCTAAATTAGCAAATAAAACCTTGGAAGATTTGGAGCTAGGTGCTTCAGGTCGTACCGATGAAGAAACGGCTCGTAAGGAAAATCCTGTAGACTTTGCCCTCTGGAAAACTGCCAAGCCAGGCGAGATTTCTTGGGATAGTCCTTGGGGACCTGGTCGTCCAGGCTGGCATATCGAGTGTTCAGTCATGTCGACAGAGATTTTGGGCGATACCATTGATATCCACGGTGGTGGAGCCGACCTAGAGTTTCCACACCACACCAATGAAATTGCTCAGTCAGAAGCCAAAACAGGTAAGACCTTTGCCAATTACTGGATGCACAATGGTTTTGTCAACATTGATAATGTCAAGATGTCTAAGTCCCTTGGCAACTTTATCACGGTACATGATGCCCTTAAAACCCTTGATGGTCAAGTGCTTCGTTTCTTCTTTGCGACTCAACATTACCGCAAGCCAATCAATTTTACGGAAAAAGCAGTGCGGGATGCCGAGACCAATCTCAAGTATCTGAAGAACACTTACGAGCAACCATTTACAGGAAATGTAGATGCTCAAGAATTACAAGCATTTAAAGATAAGTTTGTAGCAGCTATGGATGAGGATTTCAATTCTGCCAATGGTATCACAGTAGTCTTTGAAATGGCCAAATGGATCAACTCGGGTAACTATGATGCAAGTGTCAAGCAAGCTCTTGCGGATATGTTAGAAGTCTTTGGAATTGTCTTTGTTGAGGAGGTTTTGGATGCAGAGATTGAAGACCTGATCCAAAAACGCCAAGAAGCGCGTGCTAATCGTGACTTTGCGACAGCGGACCAGATCCGTGACCAATTGGCTGCTCAAGGGATTAAACTCCTTGACACCAAGGATGGAGTGAGGTGGACACGTGATTGATGTCAATCTCATTAACGGGATTGCACTAGCCTTTGAAGGGGATGCGGTGTATTCTATGTATATTCGCCGCCACCTCATCCTCAAAGGTATGACCAAACCCAACAAACTCCACCAAGAAGCGACCAAGTATGTGTCAGCCAAAGCTCAGGCTCGCCTGATTTCCCTTATGTTGGAGGAGCGAGTCCTGACGGAAAAAGAAGAAGAAATCTACAAACGTGGCCGCAATACCAATAGCCACACAAAGGCTAAAAATGCTGATGTGGTGACTTACCGCATGTCCACAGGTTTTGAAGCAGTCGTGGGTTATCTCCATATGACTGAAAATCTGGAACGTCTTGAGAGCTTAATTTCTTGGTGCATCCAAAAAGTGGAGGGCTAGGACATGATGGCAAAAGAACTACAAGACTGGTTTCCTGAGGCTCAGATTTCAGACCAACCAGTAGAGAAAGAGGGCTATCTCACGCTCCCTTTAGCTTCTCAGCAGTGGATTTTGCTGGAGGAAGCTGGGCTCAGCGAGCGTGAGAAGCAGTTGATTTCCCTTTTGACCCAGCAGGAGCAGGCTCGTTCGCTCAATCCTTGGTATTCTTTTCTGATTGAGGGCAAGGGACAAGCACCACAAGCTTTTAAAAAGATTCAGTTGGTTTATTGCCATCTTTCCTATTTTCAGCAGGAAAATCTAGCTTCTTGGCTAGATATGATGCAGACTCTTTTTCCTAACTGTCAGGCGGTGCTTCAAGTCGGAGCTCAGGATTATGTTTTCGTGCTTCAACAAGACAAATACACTTCTGTACGAGCTATTTTAAGTGATACGATTGAAGCGGTGGAGTATGACTTTGGATTGCGTCTGTCTATCATGTTAGGTCAGGTTTGGTCTCAGACGGGGCATCAAGCCCTATCAGACTTGATTAAAGCGGAGCGGGATTTGTTTAAGACATGGTGGCGTCAGGCTCACCAAGGTGTTCATACTTTTTCTCAGCTCTATCTGTGGAGTATGGGAGAAAGGCTCGTGAACTTGAAGGCAATCAAGGAATGCTTGCACCAGATGATCTTGGATCAGGACCAGATTCAGGAAATCATTCTCTCTCTTTGGGAAAATAGTGCTGTCCTAACAAAAACAGCCCAGCAACTCTATCTGCATCGCAATTCTCTCCAGTATAAGATTGATAAATGGGAAGAATTGACAGGGCTTCAATTGAAGGAATTGACAGACCTTACTCTGTGTTATCAATTGATTTTACCAGATATTCTCTAAAGTTTTGTGCAAGTTGCACAGAACTTTTTTGTTTTTTTGGTCACCTTGCCATAGAAATGTAAAGCGTTTTCATATATAATAAAACTATCAAAAAACAAAAGGAGTTCACCTCATGGTAGAATTGAATCTTAAAAACATTTACAAAAAATATCCAAACAGCGAACACTACTCAGTTGAAGACTTCAACTTGGACATCAAAGACAAAGAATTTATCGTTTTCGTAGGTCCTTCAGGATGTGGTAAATCAACAACTCTTCGTATGATTGCTGGTCTTGAAGATATTACAGAAGGTACTGCATCTATCGATGGCGTGGTTGTCAACGACGTGGCTCCAAAAGACCGTGACATTGCCATGGTATTCCAAAACTACGCTCTTTACCCACACATGACTGTATATGACAACATGGCTTTCGGTTTGAAATTGCGTAAATACAGCAAGGAAGACATCGACAAACGTGTTCAAGAAGCAGCTGCTATTCTTGGTTTGAAAGAGTTCTTGGATCGTAAACCAGCTGACCTTTCAGGTGGTCAACGTCAACGTGTTGCCATGGGTCGTGCCATCGTCCGTGATGCAAAAGTATTCTTGATGGACGAACCTTTGTCAAACTTGGATGCTAAACTTCGTGTATCAATGCGTGCTGAAATTGCTAAAATCCACCGTCGTATCGGAGCTACAACTATCTATGTAACTCACGACCAAACAGAAGCGATGACACTTGCAGACCGTATCGTTATCATGTCAGCAACTAAGAACCCTGCTGGTACAGGTACTATCGGACGTGTAGAACAAATCGGTTCTCCTCAAGAAGTTTACAAAAACCCAGTTAACAAATTCGTTGCAGGATTCATCGGAAGCCCAGCTATGAACTTCATTAATGTGAAATTAGTTGGTAGCGAAATTGTTTCTGACGGTTTCCGTTTGAAAGTGCCAGAAGGTGCTTTGAAAGTTCTTCGTGAAAAAGGCTATGAAGGTAAAGAATTGATTTTCGGTATTCGTCCAGAAGACGTGAATGCAGAGGAAGCATTCCTTGAAACATTCCCAGATTCAGTTGTAAAAGCGACTATCTCTGTATCAGAATTGCTTGGTTCAGAATCTCACCTTTACTGCCAAGTTGGTAAAGATGAATTCGTTGCTAAAGTTGATGCTCGTGACTACTTGCAAACAGGCGCAACAGTTGAACTTGGATTTGACTTGAACAAAGCCCACTTCTTCGACGTAGAAACTGAAAGAACAGTTTATTAAGATATAGAAATAAAAATAGGCACTGTTGAATTTGCAGTGCCTTTCTTGTAACCATAATAAAAGAAGTAGGATGAACATCATCTTACTTCTTTTGACTTAATTAGCCTTGTTTTTTCTTGCTTTTAAGAGAAAGTCCGAATCCTGCTAGGGCGATTCCTAGTAGTGTAAGGATGGATGTTTCTTCTCCGGTATTTGGCAAACTAGTAGTTGTTGTTTTAGTAGTTGTTGGTAGTGTGATAGTTTGACCACCATTTGAAAGAGTAATAGTCTCATTTCGTCCATTAAGGTTCTGATTGCCAGAATCTTGTTGGTCTGGTGTTGTAGGATCTACTTTTGTCTCTACATAGAGAAGTCGGTATTCACCAAAACCTTCTTGCTCTGAACTTGTGAGATATTGAACATCGCCATCTGTGCCTAGCAAATTTTTAGCCTTATCAGCTGTCAAGAAACGGATATCCAATCCTTTAATGCTATCAGTGAAGCGCCAGTTTTTATCTGCACTTGGATTGATATTTTTTTCTTCAAGGATATAGTTAATGATTACTTGACGATTTTCAAGTCCAAGTAGACGGTTGAGGCTAGCATCACGAACACCAGGGAATTGACCATTTGCGCGATAGTTGTTGGTTACAACGATGAATTCTTGATCTGCTCGCACATCTTTTCCTTGATATTTAAGGTTGCGAACACGACTAGCATCTGGATGAAGTAACTTGCCTTCTCGGTCATATTTGTTAGGTTGTGTTACATCATACTCGTAAGTTACACCATCGATGACATCAAAGTTATAGGTACGATAGCTTGAGTTGATGAGTTGTTGATCTTCTTTTTTACTTGGATCAATAGTGTTGAACTGGCCTGCAGACATTTCCAACCATTCTTTTAATTGGGCTCCAGTAATTTTGAGAATAGCTGTAACATTGTCGTAGAGGTAGAGATCTGCTACGTTTTTGATCGCAATTGGACCTGCTGGGATGTCTGTGTAGGCAGTTGCATCACCACGGGTACCAGCTTTAAATGGAGCAGCAGAAAGGATTGGGAGGCTACCTTCAGGAGTTCCTGCTAGTTCTCTCTTAGCATACCAAATTTGAGCGTTGTTGACGATTTGGACTGATGGATCATCTTTTACAAGGGCAAAGTAGCTAGTAATAGGGGCGCTTGTTGTTCCGACTTGCTGGCGGACATATTTGACAGTACCTTCATGAGCTTCTTTAGCAATTTCTTTGATGCGTTCGTCGGCTTCCTTGGATTTTGTATAAATTTTACGGATAGATCCTTTGCTGTTGACAACTGACCATTTTCCATTTTTATATACAAGATTGAGGTCAATAATACCTAGATGATCACCGTATTTTCCAGCCATGGTGACAGGAGTGCCATTGATTTTACCGTTGATACCATCAACACCAGGATATTTTTCATAAAAACCTGTTCCGTTTCCACTAGGAAACTCGGCATGTGAGTGACCTGTGACTACGGCATCAACACCAGGTAGGCTAGCAATTTGGTAGCCCTCGTTTTCCTCACCTTTTTCGTACTTGTCATCTCCAATACCTGAGTGAGATAGAACGAGAGTGATATCTGCACCTGCTTTACGCATTTCAGGAATAATATTTTTGATAGCTTCTACTGAATCATTAACCAAAACCTTACCTTCAAGGTTAGCTTTATCCCAGCTAAGAATTTGAGGAGGGACAATTCCTGTAACCCCAATTTTGACAGTCGTTTTGTGACCAGTTTTATCTACAAAAGTTTTGGTGATAATTTTGTAAGGATCGTAGATGTAAGCACCTGTTTTAGGATCGACAACATTGGCATTGACAATAGGCATACCAGCGGTTTCGATGACACGTTTAAGATAGTCTAATCCATAGTTAAACTCGTGATTTCCGAGTGTCCCAACTTCAAAACCAAGCTTTTGAAGTGCTGTATACATAGGGTGTTGTTCGCCTTCTTTAACTGGATTGACGATAGCCTTGTAGGTTCCAAGAGGTGTTCCTTGGATGGTATCCCCATTGTCAACGAGGATAGTATTGCTATTTTCCTTTTTGGCTTCTTCGATGAGGATTGCTGTTTTTGCAAGACCGACATTTTCAACAGGTTTATCTTGATAGTAGTCATAGTTGACTAGATTTGTATGCAGGTCGGTAGTCGCAAGGATACGGACATCAACTTCTTGCCCTTCGACAGGTTGGTTGGCTTTATCTTCTGCGCGACTTCCTTCGTTTGAAGCTTTAGCTTCAGCAGTTGGTGCTAGGGCAACTTCTGTAGTCCCTTTTTCCATAGTCCCTTCTTTTTCAGAATCAGCTAGTGTGTCACTTGCTTTACTAGTGACTGGTTTTTCAGCTGGACTTGTTGCTGAACTAGGTTTGATACTAGCATCTAAATTTGTGCTGGTCTCATCAGCCTGTGCAGTAGATACTGCAAAGACAGCGGCAGTAAGCCCTAAAAGGGCGGCTGGTTTGCGAAATGATGTCATAACATTCTCCTAAAAAATAGTTTCACTTAATTATACAAAATCACAAGCTAGGTATCAAGTTAGTTACGAATATTATTTTATAGATTTCAAACAAAGAAGCATGGAAAATTTGAAAATGGAACTTTTATTGGTCATACATAACAAAAATGCGGGAAAATGTGAACATTTATCTGAAAATTGCACTTTTTTTCTTTCTAGAATAATCAGTAAGTGATTCTAATCTAGAATGGGCTTTACTAGTTTTCATATCCTCAAAAAAGTGTTAAAATGGTAGGAAGAATTGGAGAGTATGCATGCCGAAAGAAGTAATTTATTCAGGCGATGAAGTCGTCGCTTTAACGCAAAAATATTTATCGAAAGAAGATGTGGCTTTTGTACACAAGGCCTTGGTTTACGCTGTAGAATGCCATAGTGGCCAATATCGTAAATCAGGCGAGCCTTATATTATCCACCCTATTCAGGTAGCAGGAATCTTGGCTAAACTCAAGCTAGATGCTGTCACTGTTGCCTGTGGTTTTTTGCATGACGTGGTAGAAGACACAGATGCTACTTTAGATGACTTAGAGCGTGAATTTGGCCATGATGTTCGAGTGATTGTAGATGGTGTTACCAAGCTTGGTAAGGTTGAGTATAAGTCTATCGAGGAGCAGCTGGCTGAAAATCACCGCAAGATGCTCATGGCTATGTCAGAAGATATCCGTGTTATCTTGGTCAAACTTTCTGACCGTCTGCACAATATGCGCACCCTCAAGCACCTTCGTAAGGACAAGCAGGAGCGTATTTCCAGAGAAACCATGGAAATTTATGCGCCACTTGCTCACCGTTTGGGGATTTCAAGTGTGAAGTGGGAACTGGAAGATCTCTCTTTCCGCTATCTCAATCCAACTGAATTTTACAAGATTAGTCACATGATGAAGGAAAAACGTCAAGAACGCGAAGCCTTGGTCGATGAAGTTGTGACAAAACTTGAGGAATATTCTTCTGAGCGCCACCTTACAGGAAAAATCTATGGTCGTCCAAAGCATATCTACTCTATCTACCGCAAGATGCAGGACAAGAAAAAACGCTTTGAAGAGATCTATGACCTGATAGCCATTCGTTGTATTTTAGACACTCAGAGTGATGTCTATGCGATGTTGGGTTACGTTCATGAGCTATGGAAACCAATGCCAGGCCGTTTCAAGGATTATATCGCCAATCGTAAGGCCAATGGTTACCAGTCTATCCATACGACTGTTTATGGACCAAAAGGGCCGATTGAGTTTCAGATTCGTACTAAGGAGATGCATGAGGTTGCTGAGTACGGGGTTGCGGCTCACTGGGCTTACAAAAAAGGAATCAAGGGTCAGGTTAATAGCAAGGAATCTGCTATTGGAATGAACTGGATCAAGGAGATGATGGAACTCCAAGACCAGGCGGATGATGCCAAGGAATTTGTGGATACTGTCAAAGAAAACTATCTGGCTGAGGAGATTTATGTCTTTACTCCAGATGGGGCGGTTCGTTCACTTCCAAAAGATTCAGGTCCGATTGACTTTGCTTATGAAATTCATACAAAGATTGGGGAAAAAGCGACTGGTGCCAAGGTTAATGGCCGTATGGTTCCGTTGACGACCAAGTTAAAAACAGGTGACCAGGTTGAAATCATCACCAATCCAAATTCATTTGGACCAAGCCGTGACTGGCTCAATATGGTCAAGACCAGCAAGGCTCGTAACAAAATTCGTCAGTTCTTTAAGAACCAAGACAAAGAATTGTCCATCAATAAAGGCCGTGAATTGCTGATTAGTCAGCTCCAAGAAAACGGCTATGTGGCCAATAAATTTATGGACAAACGCCACATGGATGAAGTCCTTCAAAAAACCAGCTACAAGACAGAAGAAGCGCTATTTGCGGCGATTGGTTTTGGAGAAATCGGAGCCATCACTGTCTTTAACCGTTTGACAGAGAAAGAACGTCGTGAAGAAGAGCGGGCCAAAGCTAAGGCAGAAGCTGAAGAATTGGTCAAGGGTGGCGAAGTCAAGGTGGAGAACAAGGACACGCTTAAGGTTAAGCATGAGGGTGGAGTAGTCATTCAAGGTGCTTCTGGGCTCTTGATCCGGATTGCCAAATGTTGTAACCCTGTTCCAGGTGATGATATCGTCGGCTATATTACCAAAGGACGCGGAGTTGCCATCCACCGTGTAGACTGTATGAACCTTCGTTCACAGGAAAACTACGAACAACGTCTACTCGATGTTGAATGGGAAGACCAATTCTCAAGTAAGGAGTATATGGCTCACATCGATATCTACGGTCTCAACCGTTCTGGTCTATTGAATGATATCTTGCAAGTCCTATCAAATACAACTAAGAATATCTCAACAGTTAATGCTCAACCAACCAAGGATATGAAATTTGCCAATATTCATGTTTCCTTTGGAATTTCAAACCTTTCAATGCTGACTACCGTAGTTGATAAGATTAAAAGTGTACCAGAAGTCTACTCGGTTAAACGTACCAATGGTTAAGTTGGCTTGATATCATCAGAAAGGATTGCTATGAGAATTATCGTTCAGCGTGTCAAGAAAGCACAAGTTTCTATTGAGGGACAAGTATATGGGAAAATCCAGCAGGGGCTCTTACTCTTAGTAGGTGTTGGACCTGAGGATCAGCAGGAAGATTTGGAGTATGCAGTGAGAAAACTTGTCAATATGCGAATTTTCTCAGATGCTGAAGGCAAGATGAACCTATCTGTTAAGGATATCCAAGGCGAAATCCTCTCCATCTCTCAGTTTACTCTGTTTGCAGATACCAAAAAGGGAAATCGTCCAGCCTTTACAGGCGCTGCTAAACCGGATATGGCGGAAGCTTTCTATCAAGAATTTAACCAAGAACTAGCCAAGGAAGTTCCTGTTGAGACAGGAGTCTTTGGAGCAGATATGCAGGTGGAACTGGTCAATGATGGCCCAGTAACCATCATCCTTGATACTAAAAATAGATAGGAAAAACCAAGCCCAGTCAGCTTGGTTTTTCTTATCTATCACAAAATATTCCAAAATGAAATGGGTTCTTGATAGGCTTGGGGGAAGTCTCTTTTCAGGCTTTGGCAGGTGCGATAGGAAGGGATGAGATATCCTAGGATGAGGAGACTTCCCTGAAGGAAAAGTGGGATACCACTTAAAAACAGCAAGGAGAGAATTATCAGGTTATCCCATAGGAGGATTTGTAAGGCAAAACGCCAGAATCTCGGTCTAATCTGGGAATAGAGTTGACTAAAGTGGTCACAAAGTTGGTTGGAAAGATAGGTAAACAGCACAGGGTGAAAGAAGATGAGCCAACCGATATAAATCAAAATCCAATCCCAAGTGAGCCCCTCTTTAAATGTCAAAAATGCCAGCATGATTCCATCGATGATGAGGAGTTGAATGGTTTTGATGTAGATGATTTTTTTCATGATAAAACCTTTTTTTCCTTAGAGACACTCCCACAAAGAGATATGTTTGTCATAAAAGTCTGGATAGTTTTCTCTTAGGTGGCTAGCCGTTATATAATAAAAAGTAGAATGACAGGAAGTAAAGACTGGAGTAAGAGAGTAAAAATGTTGAGGACCAGTGATGGCTAAAAAGATAAATAATAGTAGGTCAGCGGAGAGAATCTCTAAGTAGTAAAGGCGAATTTTTTTGTTCATCTGAGGATAAATCTCAGAGAAATGTTTTTTGAGTCGATTGACCAAGCGAAATAGCAGTAGTCCTTGAGCAAGGATGAAAATGAAGCAAAAAATCAGGCCTCTCTCCAAAGAAAGTTCGTATCGGGGTCTGAAAGTTACCAACAGTAGCAAATCGCTGACTACGATGGCTGTAAAATGGATTCTAAAGAGATTTTTCATAAGATGACCTCCCTCTTTTATCTAGCTTCATTCTACTCCAAAAGAATGGGAGTTACAAGTAAAATGATAAAAAATTTTAGTAAGGAGATTTTATTAAGTCGGCTTGCTTTCTTTATTTGAGTTTCCTTCTATTTTTCCACTTCTTCATCATTCCAGACAAATAAAGCTCCGATTGCATTGAGGATATAAAAGATGTATTTTCCGATATTGGCAAAGTTTCCTTGAATGCCAGCCTTTGTCAGCTGAACGAAATTGTAAATCAACCAAAATCCCCACTGAGTTGTCAGTTTCAATGCATTCAAAGCATTGGCAATGAGGGAGAGTGTAAAGGCAATAGTTGTTACGTAGGCAAGGAGATTCATCTTTCCTCCATAGCCGATATAGTTGGTCATAAATGCAAAGAGGAAGGCGATGATTGAAATGATGATGGCAGCTAATTTTATCTGTTTTTGGCTCATTTGGTTGGGTCTGCCTTCTTGCGAAGCTTCCCATTTCTTAATAGCAAAGGTATAAATGAGGAAGGTGACGGGATAGGTAATGATGGCCGCCTTATTTCCAAGGATATAATCAATGGTACCAGACAAAATCGTATTGACAATACCAAAGTAATTTCCCCATTTGCTTAATTTTCCCGTGAAACGAGTGGATAACATGGAAATCCCGACATTGGTTACGGAAATCAATCCAAAGGGTACAAGGGCAGTCCATGGGCCCCAGTCTACGAATTTATCGAGACGGGAGTTGAGGTAACCAGATGCAATCGCAATCCCAACGACTAAAGCAACCCCAAAGAGGTCAAACCATTTGGATGTCGCAAAAATTTTTAGTGATTTTTTCATAGGTTAAAATATCTTTCTTTTTTTTACAAACATTCTACAACAAAATGAGAGTAACATCAAATGCTAGAAATAAAACCCTGAAAATCAAGCTTTCAGGGTTGGTAGGGGACTTGAGAAATTAGTTCAGTTTTTCAACATAGAGCTGCTTGGCAATTTCTAGGCTGACTTGGAGTTCTTCATTCTTGTGAATCAGAGTGAAGGTATTAGAGAAACCATCAAACTGCTTGACTTGGAGTTTGTCTCCAATATGGATACTGTGTTTTTCCAAATATTGGAGAAGTTCAAAGCTATCATGGACCCGAGTCAGTAGATAGGTGCCTGCTTCTTTGATATCAGAGAGAGGAAGGTTATTGATCTCAACTAAAAGCTCTCCCTTGGCAGGAATGGTTCCTCCATGGGGACAGGTCTTTGGAAAGCCTAACATACTCTCCAGTCTCTCCACAAAAAGGTCTGAAACTGTATGCTCTAATACCTCAGCCTCATCGTGAATCTGATTGCTGGTATAGTCTAGATGGTGAACTAGAAAGACCTCTATCAGTCGATGCTTGCGATAAAGCTCAGAGACCAGATTTAAACCAATGTCCGTTAGTATATAGCCATTTTCTTTATTTTTTAATATAAGGTTTTCGGATTGCATGCGCTTGATCATCTCAGTTACCGCAGGAGGTGATACCTGCATCCGAGCAGCGATTTCCTTGTTGGTAATCTTAGGAACTTCCATGCCAATCTCATAAATACATTTTAAGTAATCTTCTTTATTTGGTGTCATTCGCATTTCCTTGTTTATTATCTCCATCTAGTATACCAAAAAAAGCTAGATTTCTCTAGCTTTCTGTCTTGTTACAAGTGGGCTTTCTTTTAGTCAAGCGACTTTGCTGCTTCAATGGCTGCTTCAAAGTTTGGTTCGCTGTTGATATTGTCCACATACTCAACATAACGGATAATATTGTCAGCATCGAGAACAAATACGGCTCGAGCAAGCAGATGCCATTCATTGATTAAGAGGGCATAATCGCGTCCAAAGGAGTGGTCGAAGTAGTCTGAGAGCATGATGGCATTTTCAATTCCTTCAGCACCACACCAACGTTTTTGGGCAAAAGGCAGGTCCATAGACACCGTTAAGACAACAGTGTTGTCTAAGCTCGCCAATTCTTGGTTAAAGCGACGAGTCTGAAGTGAGCAGATGCCTGTATCGATAGAAGGGATGACGCTCAAAATCTTTTTATTGCCTTCAAAATCAGCTAGTGTTTTTTTAGAGAGGTCAGTCGTTGTGAGAGAGAAATCAAGTGCTTTGTCTCCTACTTGTAGTTGTTTTCCCGTAAAAGTAACAGGGTTTCCAAGGAATGTAGTCATAAGCTACTCCAATCTTTTTTCTTTCATTCTACATTAAGTGTTCAGAGTTTTCCAATGATTTGACCGGAAATGTGTGCATAGAAAAAACGCCAGCTCATGTGAGAATGACGTTTTTCAGAGGCTTATACTCAATGAAAATCAAAGAGCAAACTAGGAAGCTAGCCACAGGCTGTACTTGAGTACGGCAAGGCGACGCTGACGTGGTTTGAATTTGATTTTCGAAGAGTATTATTTTGCCAATCCTTCAGCAATCTTATCAAGGTTGTATTTCATCATGTTGTAGTAGCTGTCGCCTTCTTTACCTTGTTCTGCGATAGAGTCAGTAAAGATTTGTGCGTAGATTGGGATGTTTGTGTCTTGTGAAACAGTCTTCATTGGACGGTCATCCACACTTGATTCTACAAAGAGGGAAGGAGTTTTTGTTTGGCGAAGTTTTTCAACCAAGGTCTTGATTTGGTCAGGAGTTCCTTCTTCTTCAGTATTGATTTCCCAGATATAGGCACTTGGGACACCATAGGCTTTAGAGAAGTATTTGAAGCATCCTTCGCTGGTTACGATGAGTTTTTTCTCAGCAGGGATGTTGTTAAATTTCTCCTTAGCTTCCTTGTCAAGTTTGTCTAGCTTATCAGTATATTCTTTGAGATTTTTTTCGTAGAATTCCTTGTTGCTAGGGTCTTTAGCGCTCAATTGTTTTGCGATGTTTTTAGCAAAGATCATCCCATTTTCAAGGTTGAGCCAAGCGTGTGGGTCTTCTTTTCCTTTTTCGTTTTGGCCTTCAAGGTAGATAACATCAACGCCTTCGCTGACTGCAAAGTAGTCTTTGTTTTCAGTTTTCTTGGCATTTTCTACCAATTTTGTAAACCAAGCATTGCCACCTGTTTCAAGGTTGATACCGTTATAGAAAATCAAATCAGCTTGAGAAGTTTTCTTGACGTCTTCAGGTAGTGGTTCGTATTCGTGTGGGTCTTGACCAACAGGAACGATACTGTGAAGATCAATCTTGTCACCAGCAATATTTTTAGTGATATCAGCGATGATTGAGTTTGTAGCAACAACTTTTAGTTTTTGACCAGAAGCTGCATCTTTTTTTCCGCTAGCACATGCTACAAGAGCAATGACGGAAAGAAAGAGAACGAGTAATGTACCTAATTTTTTCATTAAATCCTCCAATTTAGTGGGGTTCTGCCCCTTATTTTAACAAATGTTTATTTTTCAGTTTCAAATATCGTTGTTTTGGAGCGATAAAGAAGCTAATGAGAAAGAAACTAGCAGCTGTAAGCACGATACTAGAACCTGCCGCAACGTTAAAGCTATAACCGATAAAGAGTCCCAAAACTGAAGCAGTCGCTCCAAAGGTTGAGGAAAGGAAAATCATACTTTTCAGGCTATTAGCATACAGATAAGCAGTTGCCGCTGGGGTAATCAGCATGGCTACAATCAGGATAGTTCCGACACTTTGCATGGCTGTCACAGACACAAGAGTTAGGAGTACCATGAGAAGGTAGTGATAGAAATTGACAGGCATTCCCATGGCTTTAGCCAAGAGTTCATCAAAGGAAGTTATCAAGAGTTGCTTGAAGAAAATCCAGATTAACAAGAGAATGGCTGCCCCTACCCCCATGGTAATAAACATATCCGTATCTTGGACGGCTAGGATATTACCAAAAAGGATATGGAAAAGGTCAGTTGAACTTTTAGCGACACTAATCAAGATGATACCGAGGGCTAAGAAAGAAGAAAAGGTAATGCCGATGGCGGTATCGCTTTTGACAATCGAGTTTCCCTTGATGTAGGTAATGATGATAGCAGCTAGCAGTCCAAAGACAATGGCTCCGATAAAGAAGTCAATGCCCAAGATGAAGGAGAGGGCTACACCTGGTAAGACAGCATGTGAAATGGCATCTCCCATGAGTGACATCCCACGTAGAATGATGAAACATCCTACAGCTCCAGCTACGACCCCGATAACAATAGCTGTTATCAAGGCATTTTGTAAGAAATGGAATTTTTGTAATCCATCGATAAATTCTGCAATCATAGGTCACCTCCATTGAAAAAGAGTCGATTACCGTAAGCTTCTTTGAGATTGGCTTGGGTAAAGGTTTCTTTGGTCGGACCAAAAGCAATCACTTCTCGATTGACAAGCAAGACTTGATCGAAGTAGTTGGGAACCTTGCTGAGGTCGTGGTGGACGATCAGAACCGTCTTCCCAGCTTTTTTCAGATCTCTCAGCGTATTCATGATGATTTCCTCACTGACAGAGTCAATCCCAACAAAGGGCTCATCCAAGAGGATATAGTCGGCTTCCTGCACCAAACATCTGGCAATCAAGACCCGCTGGAATTGACCTCCAGACAGTTGACTGATTTGCCGTTCAGCGTAGTCAGCTAGGCCGACGATTTCAAGGGCCTCTTGCACTTTCTTCCAATGTTTAGCATTTAAACTTCGAAAGAGAGGAATAGAGGGAAATAGTCCTAACGAGACGCATTCCTTGACCTTGATGGGAAAGTTGTAGTCGATATTGATTTTTTGTTCGACATAGGCGATTCGATGTAAAGATTTTTTAACTTCCTTGTCATCGAGAAATGCCTGACCTTGATGTGGGATAATTCCCAGCATACCTTTTAATAATGTTGATTTCCCAGCGCCGTTTGGGCCAATAATTCCGGTAATCGTTGGTCCTTGGAGCACTAGTGAAATATCCTTTAGTGCCAACGTTTCTTTGTAGGAGACACTGAGGTTTTCGATACGTATCATACAGTTATATTCCTCCTATCTTTTAATATACCTTAAAATAAAAATTAAGTCAAGTTAATTTTTGTAAATATTTAAAATATTAACTAGAAAACAATCAGAAGAAGACGGCATTTTTAATTGCATTCCCCAGGGATTTTTGCTAAGCTAAGAATAAGTGAAAAATGAAAGCGAGAACAAGATGACACGTTATCAAGATGATTTTTATGATGCAATAAATGGTGAGTGGGAAAAGACTGCTGTTATTCCAGCCGATAAATCGAGAACAGGTGGTTTTATCGACCTTGACGAAGAAATCGAAGAGTTGATGCTAACGACGACTGACAAGTGGTTGGCAGGAGAAGATCTTCCAGAAGATCCTATCCTAGAAAACTTTGTCAAGTACCATGCTATGGTCAGAGATTTCGATAAGCGAGAAGCTGATGGAATCGAGCCAGTCCTCCCTTTACTGAAGGAATATCAAGATTTGGAAAGTTTTGCGGATTTCGCAAGTAAACTAGCTGCATTTGAATTAGCTGGTAAACCAAACTTCCTTCCATTTGGAGTATCACCAGACTTTATGGATGCTAGAACCAATGTTCTTTGGGCTAGTGCTCCAGGAACTATTTTGCCTGATACAACCTACTATGCGGAAGACCATCCTCAGCGTGAGGAATTATTGAACCTTTGGAAAGAAAGTACTTCTAATCTCCTCAAAGCCTATAACTTCTCAGATGAAGAAATCGAAGATTTGCTAGAGAAACGATTGGAATTGGACCGCCGTATCGCAGCTGTCGTACTTTCAAACGAAGAAAGTTCAGAATATGCCAAACTTTACCATCCTTATTCTTATGAAGATTTCAAAAAGTTTGCGCCTGCCCTACCTTTAGATGACTTCTTCCAAGCAGTGATTGGACAAACTCCAGACAAGGTTGTTGTAGATGAAGAACGTTTCTGGCAAGCAGCAGAGCAATTCTATAGTGAAGAAGCTTGGCCTTTGCTCAAGGCAAGCTTGATCTTGAGTATAGTTAATCTTTCAACTAGCTATCTAACAGATGAGATTCGTATCTTGTCAGGTGCCTACGGACGAGCTCTTTCAGGAGTTCCAGAGGCTCAAGACAAACGTAAGGCAGCTTACCATTTAGCTCAAGGACCTTTTAAACAAGCTCTTGGCCTTTGGTATGCCCACGAAAAATTCTCTCCAGAAGCCAAGGCAGACGTAGAGAAAAAAGTGGCGACCATGATTGACGTTTATAAGGAACGTTTAGCTAAAAATGACTGGCTGACTCCTGAAACTCGAGAAAAAGCCATCGTCAAACTCAATGTCATCAAGCCTTATATCGGTTATCCAGAAGAATTGCCAGTCCGCTATAAAGATAAGGTAGTGGATGAATCTGCTAGCCTCTTTGAGAATGCCCTAGCCTTTGCGCGTGTGGAAATCAAGCACAGTTGGAGCAAGTGGAATCAGCCAGTTGACTACAAGGAGTGGGGAATGCCTGCTCATATGGTCAATGCCTACTACAATCCACAAAAGAACTTGATTGTCTTCCCTGCTGCTATTTTACAGGCACCATTCTATGACTTGCATCAGTCATCTTCTGCCAACTATGGTGGGATCGGAGCGGTTATCGCCCATGAAATCTCTCATGCCTTTGATACCAACGGAGCTTCCTTTGATGAAAATGGTAGTCTCAAGGACTGGTGGACAGAGAACGACTATGCAGCTTTCAAAGAGAAAACGCAGAAGGTTATCGATCAATTTGATGGTCAAGAATCTTACGGTGCAACCATTAACGGTAAATTAACCGTATCAGAAAACGTTGCCGACCTAGGAGGAATTGCTGCTGCCCTTGAAGCTGCCAAGAGAGAACCTGACTTCTCAGCCGAAGAATTCTTCCATAACTTTGCGCGTATCTGGCGTATGAAAGGCCGCCCAGAGTTGATGAAACTCATGGCAAGTGTCGACGTGCACGCACCAGCTAAACTCCGTGTCAATGTCCAAGTGCCAAACTTTGATGACTTCTTTACAACTTATGATGTCAAAGAAGGCGACGGAATGTGGCGCTCACCAGAAGACCGTGTGATTATTTGGTAAAATGATTTCTCAACCAAGTATAACTTGGCGTTAATGACTTATGTTTGAAGTTTATCCATCTGAAAATAAAATCCTATCGAGGTTAACATGAAGAAATACTTAATAGTGCTTTCAGCTATTCTTTCAATTTCAGTTTTGGCATCTTGTGGTCTCAATAAAAATAGGAGCAATACAGAACCTTCATCTGCACTATCATCTGTTTCCAAAGACGATAAGTCTAGTACATCAACAGAAGCAAAGACTGAAAATACAAGTGACTCTTCAACCAAGGCGTCACAATCGACTGTTGAAAATAAGAAGGAAACTGGACAAGATGTATATAAAGAAGTGATTGAACGTTATAATCACTTTACAGACCTTTTAAAACAAGGTAATAGAGAAGATTTATACCAGGAAAATAAACAACACAAGATTGCTTCAGAAGAATATAGCCTGATTTTCTCTCGAATGGATTATCAAAATGCACCAGACTTTAAATATGCCCTTCTTGATTTGAATAAGGATGGGCAAGATGAGTTACTTATTGGCGATGAAAAATTTGTTTCAGCCATTTATTATTTGGAAAACCAAAAGCCTAACTTACTTCACACAGCTTATGTAGCTTCTGCGGGAGGTTTTCGCTCAGGGTTTGTTATTTATGAAAATGGTCAAGTCTCTTATGCAGACTGGCAGTCAACTCGTCCAGAAATGAACCTTTCTCTATATTCGTTCGATAAAAATGGAGTAGAGAAGGTTAAAGAAGCGACTCTTCAAATTGGTGGCAATGAGAAAGCAGAGCAAGTTTTAGATATCTCTTCTGAAAAGCTTGATTTGTCTAACATTGACTGGAAAGAATTGAATCCAGCTAATTAGTTTTGAATTATTTTTCTAGTCAATGTTGATTCTTCTGAGCAAGTAGTGATGTAGAAATTGAAGCTACACAAAAACCAAGGATGATTGTCCTTGGTTTTTATGTTTTAGAAAAATGGATTAAAGGTTTTTTCGTGAGCGATGGTAGTAGCAGGTCCGTGCCCTGGATAGACATCGTAGTTTGGGAGAGTAAAGAGCTGGGTTTGGATACTATGAAGGAGTTGTTCCATACTACCAGTTGGCAAATCTGTTCGACCAATGGTTTCTCGGAAAAGGGCATCACCCGTTAAGACCAAGTGCCCATCTGGAAAAACAAATGAAACTCCTCCGATAGAGTGGCCTGGAGTTGGTAATACAGTGAAGCGGAACTCCTCAATCTGGTATTCTTCATGAAAGACAAAGGTGTGTTCAGCCGGTTTGCAGATGACATCCGCCATATCGTCGTGTCGAGGAAGGCCAGAAAGATTGTCGACAGGAGTAAAGAGCCAAGCAGCTTCGCTTTCTGCCACATATACGGGAGGATTTCCGAAAGTATCTCTGACCAAGTCTAGACTCATAATATGGTCGTAGTGGGTATGGGTCAAGAGGATAGCGCAGACTGGTTTATTGATGGTCTCGATAGTCTTGCGAATAGCCTCCCAATGGTTACCCGGATCAACAACAATCAGGTGTTGGTCTCCTTCAAGATAATAAGTATTTTCATAGGCAACAGGGTTCACAGTTTTGTGGATTTTCATAGGATTTCCTCTTTCAAAGCATTTACTCCTACTAGTATAACACAGAAGAATAAAATAAGGAATCAACAAGAAAGTCCCTCCATAAAGGAAGGGACTTTCAAGTTATTAAAAATGATTCTTCCAAGCTTGGAAGCGAGCATCCAGCAGGAGTTGTGTCAGATTTTTTAAGATTTCAACTTGCTCGGGCTCCAGTGTCTGGGCTTGAGAAACAAGTTGTCGAACATGGTCAATAGCATTTTTAGAAGACAGTTCATTAATGGAGCTAATTCCAGATTCTAGGATGGTTCCAAAAAAGAGATCGAAGTAGAGCTCCAGTTCCTCATCGGGAACACTATCCACCCATTCTTTGAGAGTGTCTTTAATTTGGAGACTCTCACTACTAATTGCCTCAAGTTGGACAAAGTGGTGTCCTTCAGTTTGCCAGCTAAAGGTGCTATGTTGAGCAATACCCCCGAGAGCCGTAGATTTGACGACGATAGGAGTATCAGGAACTTCCAGCATCATGCCAATGACAGAACCTTGTGGGACGAAACGGTGAATTTTTGGAATAACATCTTGATAACCAGTGGTCTCAGTCAGATGAGCCTGCAAACCAGGTGCGTCATAGGTATAAACTGCGGAGACTTTTTCTTGCAATTCAGGCTGGATTTGACTGGCAGCATAGACAGCCAGATTCCCACCTTTAGAATGTCCAGCTACAATCACTTTTTGTTTTGGATGTTGGGTAAAGAATTCTTCCAAGTATTCAAGAGCATGTTTTTGGGCAGGTATTTCCTTCATGTAGGTCATATGGAAATCTTCCTTCCAGCCAATAATACTGTCGTCTGTGCCACGAAAGACAATGAGATAAGTATCTAGGTTCAGACGATAGGTCATGGCAGCGAATTGTTTCTGTTGCTCCATATCAATCTCGTTTACAAAGTTAGAGAGTTTACTATTTTTAAAACGTTTGTGCTGGGATAACTGATCCAGGAGCTGGAGACGTTCTTTATTGGTCAACATGTTAGTCTCACGAGGAACACGTGTTGCGACATCGCTTAAACGATTGACAGGCTGGTTCAATAGGTTATCAAAAGAAAGATAGGTCAGCTCTGTCAGAGCAAGTATATCCAGTTCATTTAAGGGAAGATCATAAAAAGAATCGTATTGAACATCAGTTAGATAGTCAAAAATATTGGCCATGGGAATTCCTTTCTTAACTTTTATCATATCAGATTTACATCAATTTCGCTAGTAGTCAGAAGAATTTTGCTATAATATAAAAAAAGGAGGAGCAGATGCATAAGATTTTACTAGTAGAAGATGATCCAGTAATCCGTCAGCAAGTTGGGAAAATGCTCTCCGAATGGGGTTTTGAAGTAGTTATGGTAGAAGACTTTATGGAAGTTCTGACACTATTTGTTCAATCTGAGCCTCATCTGGTCCTGATGGATATTGGATTGCCTCTTTTTAATGGTTATCATTGGTGTCAGGAAATTCGCAAGATTTCTAAAGTTCCCATTATGTTTTTATCCTCACGAGACCAGGCTATGGACATCGTGATGGCTATTAATATGGGAGCGGATGATTTTGTGACCAAGCCTTTTGACCAGCAGGTCCTTTTAGCGAAGGTACAGGGCTTATTGCGCCGCTCTTATGAGTTTGGACGGGATGAAAGTCTCCTAGAATATGCAGGAGTTATCCTCAATACCAAGTCTATGGATGTGCATGTCAATGGAAAAGCTATCAGTTTAACAAAGAATGAATTTCAGATTTTACGTGTCTTATTTGAGCATGCAGGCAATATCGTGGCGCGTGATGATTTGATGCGAGAACTCTGGAACAGTGACTTCTTTATCGATGATAATACCTTGTCCGTTAATGTCGCTCGTTTGCGCAAGAAACTGGAGGAAGAAGATTTGATTGGTTTTATCGAAACCAAGAAAGGGATAGGGTACGGGTTGAAACATGCTTGATTTCAAAAGTTTTTTTCTAGCTTATATCCGTTCCCGTAGCCGTTTTTTCGCTTTTATTCTGTTATTGACGGGTCTCCTTTTTCTTTTTGAGGTCTTATTTGCTAATCAAGGTCCTTACTTTAACTATTTTTTCCTTCTATCATCCGTTTTTACTTTTATTTTCTTGATATGGGATTTTTGGGTAGAATTTCAACGTTATCGTAAGGAATTGCTCTATGGCGAAAGAAAAGCCAGGTCACCAATGGAAGTCCTTCTAACCGAAAAATTAGAAAAACGTGAAGAGGAACTCTATCAAAAGAAATCAGATGCTGAAAACCGCTACAATGATTTGGTGGACTACTATACTCTCTGGGTCCATCAGATAAAGACACCGATTGCAGCCAGTAAACTCCTAGTGAGTGAGGTGGAAGATCGCCAACTGAAGCAACAGATGGAGCAGGAAATTTTTAAGATTGATTCCTATACCAACCTCGTTCTCCAATATCTACGCTTAGAAAGCTTCCATGATGATTTGGTTTTGAAGAAAGAAAATGTAGAAGATTTGGTCAAGGAAGTCGTTCGCAAATATGCCCTTTTCTTTATTCAGAAAGGTCTTAGCGTCAATCTGCATGACTTGGATAGAAGTATTGTTACGGATAAGAAATGGTTGTTAGTGGTCATTGAACAAATCCTATCAAATAGCCTCAAGTACACAAATACAGGTGGGGTTGAAATCTACATGGACGGTCAGGAACTTTGTATCAAAGACACTGGGATTGGAATCAAAAACAGTGATCGATTACGAGTATTTGAACGCGGATTTTCAGGATACAATGGTCGTATGACCCAACAATCATCTGGACTTGGGCTCTATCTAACCCAGAAAATCAGCCAAGAATTAGGACATCAAATCCGTATCGAATCTGAACTTGGTCAAGGGACGACTGTGCGCATTAAGTTTTCAGAAGTAAACCTACTGATCGAATGAAAAGAATTGTGAAGAGCTTGGAAGAATCCTTTCAGGCTCTTCTTTAGACCTTGTTATGGTAAGAAAGCAGACTTCAATCAGATAAAAAATTGTAATCTTACAAAAATGTAAGATTACAGACCTCTTTTGTAAGGTTATGTTATGGCAAGTCCTCTTTATTTGGAGTAAACTTATAGCATAAAGATAAAGGAGCAAAACCATGAAAAATATTTTACAAAAGAAACATACAAGTAAACCAAGTCCAAAAGAGATCGAGCGAGTTCAAATCGGCATCGAAATGATGCAAGCTCAGTTTCAATTAATGGGATATTAAAAAGGAGAAGTTAAAATGACACTACTAGATGTAAAACACGTTCAAAAGATTTATAAAACTCGCTTTCAAGGCAACCAAGTAGAAGCCCTGAAAGATATTCACTTTACCGTTGAAAAAGGCGACTACGTCGCTATCATGGGTGAGTCTGGATCTGGTAAATCGACCCTACTCAATATTCTTGCTATGCTTGACAAGCCAACGCGTGGCCAGGTCTTCCTAAATGGAACTGACACAGCTACCATTAAAAATTCTGAAGCATCAAGCTTCCGTCGTGAAAAGTTAGGCTTTGTCTTCCAAGACTTCAATTTGTTAGATACGCTTTCTGTTAAAGACAATATCTTACTCCCTTTGGTATTGTCTAGAAAGCCTATTACAGAAATGATGAAAAAATTGGTCGTGACGGCCGAAAATCTTGGCATCAATCAATTGCAGGAGAAGTACCCTTATGAAATCTCTGGAGGGCAAAAACAACGGGTTGCAGTTGCACGGGCTATCATCACAGAACCAGAAATTCTTCTTGCGGACGAGCCAACAGGTGCCCTAGACTCTAAATCATCTGCAGCCCTCCTTGATATCTTTGATCAGATCAACGAGCAAGGGCAAACTATTCTCATGGTGACCCACTCAACAGCTGCGGCCAGCCGTGCAAAACGTGTTCTTTTCATCAAGGACGGTATTCTCTATAATCAAATCTACCGTGGTGAAAAGACGGATCGTCAGATGTTCCAAGAAATCTCTGATACCTTGACTGTTATGGCAAGTGAGGTGAACTAGTATGTTTCGATTAACCAATAAGTTGGCCATATCCAACTTAATTAAAAACCGCAAACTCTATTATCCGTTTGCTTTGTCTGTCATTTTGGCAGTCACAATTAGCTATCTCTTTTACTCCCTAGCCTTTAATCCTAAAATTGTGGATTTACGTGGTGCATCTGCTATACAATTTACCCTACAACTAGGGCTTGTCGTTGTGACACTTGCATCTGCCATTATCGTTCTTTATGCCAACAGTTTTGTCATGAAAAATCGCTCAAAAGAACTGGGTGTATATGGCATGTTGGGACTAGAAAAGCGACATTTAATTGGTATGACCTTTAAAGAACTCTTGATATTTGGGCTAGTAACAGTCACTGCCGGGATTGGAATTGGTGCCCTCTTTGATAATCTGATTTTCGCTTTACTGCTTAAACTTGCAAAGATGAAGGTAGAGTTAGTTGCAACTTTCCAATGGTCCGTAGTGCTTTCAATCCTTCTGGTATTCGGTTTTATCTTTTTAGTCATCGTTTTCCTGAACGCTGTACGCATTATCCGTATGGATGCTCTCCAGCTTTCTAGAGAAAAAGCGAAGGGTGAGAAGAAGGGGCGTTTCCTAGTCCTTCAAACTTTACTAGGGCTAATTGCACTAGGTGGTGGGTACTACTTAGCACTAAGCGTAACAGATGCTTTCAAAGCTGTCGCTACTTTCTTTATTGCGGTTATGTTAGTTATTGTAGGGACCTATCTCTTATTCAATGCTGGTATTACAGTTTTCTTACAGTTGCTCAAGAAAAACAAGAGATATTACTACCAACCCAACAACCTCATCTCTGTTTCTAACCTTATCTTCCGTATGAAGAAAAATGCTGTCGGATTAGCAACCATTGCCATCCTTTCAACCATGGTTTTGGTTACTATGTCTGCAGCTACTAGTATCTACAACGGATCTGAGAATATGAAAAAACTCATGTATCCTCACGATTTTGATGTTAAGGGACAACATGTAGAAGTTGAGGATTTAGACAAGCTTTTGACTCAATACGCTAGCGAAAAGAACCTAACCGTCAGCAATAAGGACGTCCTCAATTATGCAAGTTTCGGTCTTTCGAGTCAAGAGGGGACCAAATTAACCATCTTTGAAAAAGGGCAAAACAATGTCATGCCTAAGACAGTCTTCCTGGTTTTTGATCAAAAAGATTATGAAAAAATGACTGGACAAAAGCTAAACCTTACTGGTAACGAAGTAGGACTTTGGGCTCGAAACGACCAACTTAAAGGACAGAAAGCATTAAGTCTGAACAATCAGGACTATACGATCAAGGAAGCAATCCAGCAGGATTTTATTGCCAATCATGTTTCTAATCCCTATGTACTATTGGTATCGGATTATAACTATCTTGTAGTAGCTGATATTCAAAGTTTTTTGGAACAGTACCAGGATTCAGCTGTATACACACAGCTCTACGGTGGTATGGATGTAACAGCTAGTCTAGAGGAACAGTTAAAGCTATCTGATGATTTTGAGGAGTTTGTAAATAATTTTAGTCATAATCTCAAAAATGAAGACGGCATGGTTTATGGTGGAGGCACTGCAAGTGACGCAATTGCCCAAATGAATGCTCTCTTTGGAGGAGTTCTCTTTATTGGTATTTTCCTCTCTATCATCTTTATGATTGGAACTGTACTCGTTATCTACTATAAACAAATCTCAGAAGGTTATGAGGATCGTGAACGCTTTGTCATCCTACAAAAAGTGGGCTTGGATCAAAAACAAATCAAACAAACCATTAACAAGCAGGTCTTGACTGTTTTCTTCCTCCCTGTAATCTTTGCTTTCCTACACTTGGCTTTTGCCTATCATATGTTAAGTTTGATTCTTAAGGTCATTGGGGTAGTAGATACAGCTATGATGTTAAGTGTAACACTTTCTATTTGTGGTATCTTTGCCCTCATCTACGTACTTATCTTTATGATTACTTCAAGAAGCTATCGTAGAATTGTTCAAATGTAAAAACAGAAACATCAAAAAAGAGAGTGGGACAGAAATCGTTAATTCGGTAGAATTCGATTTCGTCGTCCCACCTCCGCACAGTTGAGTAGGGCTGTAAAAGCTGATGAAATCAGCGTAGTAGAGCCCACTCAACCACTGCGTCTTGCTCGACAATCCAAAGACAATTGAGAGGCTAGGACTTTTGTCCCAGCCTCTTTTCTAGAGCTGGGATTTTGTACAGGTTTTATCTCTTATTTCTCAACACGTGATTTGTTGGCGATATCAGCTAGGATTGCTGCTACAAACTCATCATCTTTTAAACATTAAAACGGTATCTACTTTCAGAGGAGATATCGTTTTTTTTCTTCGGATAAGGATACAAAAATTTCTTCCTTTCTCTATCTTTTAAATTAATTGATTTCTTCAGAGAAAGACTGTAAAATTTTTGATATAATGTTAAGAAGGGACTGATTCAAGACAGTCATATCTGGTCTTTCTTCCAGTCATTTTTCAAACAATATCAGTTGATAATCAGCTTAAATCAGATCTATCAGTTTGTCTATCTTTCTCTGATGGAGATCATGTCCTATCTTCACTTTGATTATTGGAAAAAAACGGCTCGGTCAGGAGCTAGTATGAATAAGGAGAACAAATGAAACGTTTAAAAATGTTATGGCATATTATGCAGGTTACGGGTTTTACTCGGTTTGCTCTGAGTTTTGTGACCTTTGTTTTTGGGTCAGGAGGCGTGCTTTTCCTAGTTGAACCTGCTATCACAAATTACGGAGACGGTCTTTGGTATGCTTTTGTGACTTCGACGACTGTCGGCTACGGGGATCTCCTAGCTGTGACCTTGATTGGAAGGATTACCAGTGTCTTCTTGACGATTTATGGGCTCATATTTTTTGGCTGTTTATCAGCTGTTATTTTTAATTATTATACCAATTTAAATAAGGAAAGAGGAGAGGACAAATGACTGCCAATTATTCAACACGGGAATACCGTGAGAAATTATACGATGACCTTCATGTTCGATTGAGAGATACAGCGATTTTGATGTGTGCAATTTTTATTGCCTCTATCGGACTAAATATGAATTCAACAGCTGTCATTATAGGAGCCATGTTGATTTCACCTCTCATGACACCGATTGTTGGACTGGGATTCGGTTTAGCTATTTTTGATACGCGTTTAATCAAGCAATCTCTAGAGGTTTTATTGACTCAAGTGTTGGTCAGTTTGCTTGTCTCGACTCTGTATTTCTGGATTTCTCCCTTGTCTTATGCAAGTAGCGAGTTGATTGCACGAACCTCTCCAACCATTTGGGATGTCCTCATTGCTATTGCTGGTGGGATAGCAGGTGTAATTGGTTCAAGGAAAAAAGAAGCAAACAATATCGTGCCAGGAGTAGCCATTGCTACAGCTCTGATGCCGCCTATCTGTACTGCTGGCTATGGTTTAGCTAATGGGAATGTACGATTTTTATTGGGGGCTCTCTATCTTTTCTTGATCAACTGTGTCTTTATCATGCTAGCCAACATTGTTGGAACAAGAATTTTGATGAGAAAATCTCCTTTAACTTCATTTAAAGAGCTGAGCATTAAAATGAGAATTGGCTTGATTTCTTTGATTGTATTGTTGATTCTTCCAGCTAGCTATTCGGCAGTTACTCTGACAATAGAACAAGCGCGCAAAGAAGGGATCAAACAGTTTGTAGGAAAAGAGTTCGCCAATCATACGGTCATTAATCAAGTCTACAAGTCAAGTAGCAATGAATTAGTCTTGACAGTTGTTGGAGATCCGATTTCAGAAGAAGAATTAGAAACCATTCGCCAAAAACAAGCCTCTTACGGTATTCAATCTGTTCAATTGAAAGTCAAGCAATTCAACAATTCGACAAAATTAGATAGTGAGACGATAAAGGAATTTTACGAAAACATTGACAAGTATATCGATCAAAAACTCTCTGAAAAAGATTCACAAGATGACATCGTAAAAGAAATTGAGGCAGACAAGGACTGAGGATAGTCAACTTATCTAACTCGAGGAAGCAAATCTTGGGAGGATATCCTATATCCAAAAGTTAGTGGATAGAAAGGATCGTTGATGAGGATACATTTGTGGAAGTTTGACCAATCACTAATAGCTCAGGCTACATAAAAAAGCAACAACGTTTTCAGTTGTTGCTTTTTTATGTAGCTGGAATTTTTATCCCAGGTTTTATCGTTTATTTTTCAACTCGTGATTTGTTGGCGATATCAGCAAGAATCAATTCTACAAATGCATCTACTGGCATGGTTTCTGTTTCTTTTTGACCATAGCGGCGAACGTTTACGGCTTGCTCTTCCATTTCCTTATCACCAACGATTAATTGGTAAGGAATTTTTTGAGTTTGTGATGCACGGATCTTGAACTGCATTTTTTCATTGCGCTCATCCACATCGGCACGAACACCACGGTCACGGAGTTTCTTAGCTACTTCCCAAGCGTAGTCCACGTGTTTTTCGTTAGAAACTGGGATAAGAGTTACTTGGTGAGGGGCAAGCCATGTTGGGAAGGCACCCTTGTAGTTTTCAATCAAGATAGCTGTGAAGCGTTCCATAGTTGAGATAACACCACGGTGAATCATAACTGGACGGTGTTCTTCACCATCAGCTCCGATGTATTTAAGGTCGAAGCGTTCTGGAAGCAAGAAGTCAAGCTGGATGGTAGAAAGAGTTTCTTCTTTACCAAGGGCAGTCTTAACTTGGATATCCAATTTTGGTCCGTAGAAGGCAGCTTCACCTTCTGCTTCAAAGTAGTCCACGCCCATCTCGTCAAGGGCTGCACGAAGCATAGTTTGAGCATTTTCCCACATCTCATCGTTATCAAAGTACTTGTGAGTATCATGAGGGTCACGAAGAGAGAGGCGGAAGCGGTATTCGTTTAGGTTGAAGTCCCCATATACATCAATAATCAACTGAAGGGCACGTTGGAATTCTTCTTGGATTTGTTCTGGAGTCACAAAGAGGTGACCGTCGTTAAGAGACATTTCACGTACACGTTGGAGACCAGTCAAAGCACCAGATTTCTCATAGCGGTGCTGCATCCCAATTTCAGCGATACGGATTGGTAATTCACGGTATGAGTGAACATGGTGTTTAAAAACTTGGATGTGGTGTGGGCAGTTCATTGGACGAAGGACGAATTCTTCACCATCTCCCATATCCATAGTTGGGAACATATCTTCTTGGTAATGATCCCAGTGACCAGAAGTTTTGTAAAGTTCAACAGAAGCAAGCGGTGGAGTGTAAACGTGTTGGTAGCCAGAAGCCAACTCTTTGTCGACAATGTAACGTTCCAATTCACGACGGATAGTGGCACCATTTGGCAACCAGAATGGAAGACCTTGACCAACTTCTTGAGAAATCATGAAGAGATCCAATTCTTTACCAAGTTTACGGTGGTCACGTTCCTTAGCTTCTTCACGCATTTGAAGGTAGTTCTTCAAGTCTTTCTTGTCAAACCAAGCTGTACCGTAGATACGTTGCATCATAGCATTGTCGCTATTACCACGCCAGTAAGCACCAGCTACATTAAGAAGGTGGAAGATTTGGATGCGACCTGTTGATGGGACGTGTGGGCCACGGCAAAGGTCTACATATTCACCTTGACGGTAGATAGTCAAACCGCCCTCATCTTCTGAGTGTTCTTCGATCAATTCCAATTTGTAAGGATCGTTTTTGAAGATTTCACGCGCTTCATCCTTGGTCACTTCCTCACGGATTGATGGGAAGTTTTCTTTAACGATTTTTTGCATTTCTTCTTCGATGCGAGGAAGATCTTCGTTAGAGATTTGACCCGCTTGGTTGTCTGTATCGTAGTAGAAACCATCTTCGATAGCTGGACCAACACCCAAGTGAATATCTGGGAAGAGGCGACGAGCTGCTTGAGCGAACAAGTGAGCTGCTGAGTGACGCAAGATTGGAAGCGCATCTTCGTGATCAGGTGTCACGATTTCGATGCTTCCGTCTTCAGTGATAGCACGAGTTGTGTCAATGAGTTTGCCGTTAAATTTACCAGCAAGAGCCTTTTTAGCTAGGGAATTGCTGATGGATTGGGCAATTTCAAAAGTTGTTACGCCAGATTCGAATTCACGAACAGCGCCATCAGGGAAAGTAATTTTAATCATGGTTTTCTCCTTATATTATTAGTTATCAATTATTTTTATAGCAGAAGTGTTTCCCTATTTTTACAGACTTAAATCAAGAAAAACAAAAAGCGACATCCTCGAAAGGACGTCGCAACGTGGTTCCACCTTCATTTATGTACAACAAAAAATGTTGACACCTCTGATCGGCTCTAACGTGGCCACCGTTTTATGTTTGCATAAAAGTCAGTAGAGTAGTATCAGTTTAGGCTTCCTATGCGTTCTCAGCAACCACGCACTCTCTGGTAGAAAGTTTCTAAGTGACTTGTCTCTATGCATTATTATAGCATGATTGTGAGATTTTTCAAGGTTTTTGTGAAAGTTTTTTCCTTTTCAGTTTTTGCACTAGATTCTTAATAGCGGCACCGATAGCCATACCTGCGAGGGCAAAGATTTCATAGGCTAGGAAGTAGAGAAGGATAAATTCTCCGAAAGTAATGATGGTAAAGCAAAAGAGCAAGCCAACTCCAATTAACCACCAAACTGAGAACTTGAAACGATAAGAGTAGAATAGTGATACTATGAAAGTCACCAGTGGAGAGAAGATAATAACGTTGCCGATGGTGAGTTCCTTCAAGATATAGTTTTCAGTAATAGTCCGTAATAACAGCTCATAAAGTGGCCAATAAAAGAAAAATATGACCAGATAGTAGGGGAGATATTGCGAGAATTTGCGCATGGTAATCACCTCTCTTTTCAAAATGTCTACTTAGATATCTTTCCTATAACTATTATAGCACATTTGCGGTAAGAATAGTAAATCAGTTGACAAAGAACTTAGTTCTTGGTAGAATAAGAAATGTCGTAAAGACAAATAACTTCTTCTTGGTTACAGGCATGCCAACCTGTCACTCGGATGAAGCCAAATAAAAAGGAGAAACATCATGGCAATCTCAAAAGAGAAAAAAAATGAAATCATTGCACAATATGCACGTCACGAAGGTGATACAGGTTCAGTAGAGGTTCAAGTTGCTGTCCTTACATGGGAAATCAACCACCTTAACGAACACATCAAACAACACAAAAAAGACCACGCTACTTACCGTGGATTGATGAAGAAAATCGGTCGCCGTCGTAACTTGCTTGCATACTTGCGTAAAAACGACGTTAACCGTTACCGTGAGTTGATCAACTCTCTAGGACTTCGTCGCTAATCTTGCGTCTAAAACGTTTCTATACTTCGTTGGCTTCGCCTCGATGTACCATCAGTACAATCTTCGGCTTGCCGCCTAGTCTACAAACGTTTTATCCAGCAAGAATCAAGCTCTCTGACTTCAGAGGGCTTTTTATTTTTGTCACCTTACCTCGATATACTCAAGTATGTTCTTCGGTTACGGTTCCTAGCACTGTAAGGTAAAATAAACCAGAATGATCTCCCTTCGGGGAGATTTTTTGTTTCACTAACATTTTTGTACAATCTTCGGCTTGCCGTCTAGTCTATAAACGTTTTATCCAGTAAGAATCATGATGCTAAGGGAGTTAAAAATCCGTATGAAAATAGGGAAAGGACACAGTGTTCGATGAACACAAGGAGTTTCATCTTTTTCACTAGGATTTTAGCTTGAGCTCAATCAGCTGTCTAGTTTTAACAGTCTTTTTAGCTGTATCTTTCTAGCCTTGTTCCTGCCTTGGAAATGTGGTATACTATTCATGAAAATTGTCTAAATTTTTAATTTTTGTTAAAGGAGGGTTTCATGCTTTCCAAATCTTCTGGAAGCCATCAAAACCTGCGATATATTTTTCTCCTATCGCTGTTGCTCGGAACTTTGGGAGTTTCTCTATTTTTGGCTGTTTCTATGGGTTCAGTTCAAATTAGCTTGAGTGATACTTATCGGATTATTTTGAGTAAGATGGGGGCCCCTCTGGATATAGGAGAACTTTCGAAGTCTACACTTGCTATTGTTTGGAATATGAGATTACCACGGGTTTTTCTTGGATTGATTGTGGGTGCAGGTCTTTCCATGTGTGGCAGTGTGATGCAGTCCACAGTCAATAATCCAATCGCAGAGCCCTATGTGTTAGGAATTTCAGCTGGGGCAACCTTTGGAGCAACTTTGAGTATTATTCTTGGATTTAAAGTTTTGATTGGTCTAGGTTCTTTCCTTGGAGCGCTTGTGGCAACAGTTGCAGTCCTTCTGATTGCTTCCATTCAAGGCAGGATGACAACTTCCAGCCTGATTTTATCAGGAACGGTCGTGAATGCACTATTTTTGGCTTTTTCAAACTTTATTATTTCAATTGGCGCTAATGCTGATAGTGTCATGACCATCAAGTTTTGGACCATGGGTTCTTTAGCGGGGACTTCCTGGGCTCACTTAACCTTGCCAACTATAATCGTGGGAATTGCTTTTTTATTTTTCTCTACCCAATATCGTGTTTTTAATGCCATGATGATGGGTGATGAGGCGGCTTTGACCTTAGGGATTCCCCTACGTTTTTACTGGTATCTCTATGTGACGATTGTGGCTATAATGACAGCAATCTTGGTATCGACCTGTGGGATTATTGGTTTTGTTGGTCTCATCACACCTCATTTGGCACGAAGCTTGGTGGGGACAAATTACAGAAGACTTTTTCCGATAGCTATTTTGCTCGGCGCACTTTTTGTTGTTTGGGCAGATGTCCTTGCTCGTGTCTTGATTCAAAATGCTGAGCTGCCGATTGGGATTTTTACAGCTCTAGTAGGTGCCCCTTTCTTTATCTACATGGTTGGAAGTAGACGAGGGGAGGTGAAGGTCTGATATGGACTTAATGTGCCAGGATATTCACTTTGGAATCGGAGAGAAAAAAATTCTCAAAGGAGTGTCGCTCAAACTGGAGGGCAAGCAATTTCATACCATTTTGGGACCCAATGGAAGTGGGAAGACTAGCTTGCTGAAACTCCTCTATCGACAGGAAAAGCCTGATCAAGGCTTGATTTCTCTAGATGGAAAACCCTTGGAACAAATGAGCGTCAAGGAAACGGCAAAGCAGATGGCAGTCGTCACGCAGTTTAATCAGTTACAATTTGATTGTAGGGTTGAGGAAATTGTCATGCTGGGCAGAACACCCCATCTCTCTTTCTTACAAAAGGAAAAAGAAAAAGACTTTGCCTTGGTTGAGGATGCTCTGGTCAAGGTAGATATGTTCGAAAAGAGAAAACGACTCTACTCTTCTCTGTCAGGAGGAGAGAAGCAGCGGGTTTTGTTGGCACGCGCCTTGGCCCAAGAACCGACTCTCCTGCTCTTAGACGAACCGACCAATCATTTGGATATCAAGTACCAGCTAGACTTGTTAACCATTGTCAAACATCTCAATATCAATGTACTAGCAGTATTACACGATATTCAGCTAGCTTGTCGCTATTCAGACTATCTCTATCTAATGAAAGAAGGAGAGATTGTTTACCAAGGGACTCCAAAAGAGACCATCACACCAGAGTCTTTGCAGGCTGTCTATGGTGTCCAAAGTAGGGTTACTTGGACAGAAGATCAGCAAGCCATGATTCACTATTTATAAAAAATGAAAAGGAAAATAAAAACATGAAAAAAACACTTAGTCTTTTACTTGTAACAGTAGCTACCTTATCTTTGGCAGCTTGTGGTAACGCATCTAAAGAAACAGCAACGGCACCGGCTACAACAGAAGTCAGTCAAAAAGCTAATACAGAAACCAGCTATCCTGTAACTATCAAAACTTATGATGCTAAAGGAAACGAAGTCGAACAAGTATTTGAAAAGGCACCTGAAAAGGTCATCACCAACAACCTCTCAACAACTGAAATCCTACTTGAACTCGGTTTGCAAGATAAAATTGCTGGCATGCTCAATCCTGATAATGCTGTAACTGGTAAATACAAGGATGCTATTGAAGCCATCCCTCACATTGGTGATAAAAAATCTGTCTCACAAGAAACAGTTCTTTCTTATGAACCAGATGCCTTGATGGGACGCAACATGATGTTTTCTGAAAAGTCAATGGGAACCATTAGTGCTTGGAATGAAAACAAAATCCCTGTTTATACGCAAAAAGCTTCACTTTCAACTATCCAACAAGATTTAGGAAATATCGTAGAAGATGTGAAGAATCTTGGTACCATTTTCAATGTCCAAGACAAGGCGAATCAATACGCAGAACAATTACAAGCGAAAATCGATGCGGTTAAAAAAGCTAACCCAGAAACACAGGGTGAAAAGAAAAAGGCTTTGATTATGGTGGCCTACAATGATGAAACTTTTGGTGCCTACAAGTCAGCCCTTCAGGAAAGCTTGCTTAACCAACTTGGTTATACCAATGTCGCAACAGGAACTTCTGGCTTGACCTTGGAAAATCTAGTATCAATGGATCCTGAGTTGATTATCTATGTAACTAGTGACCGCAATCAAAAATTAGATGAAAAAGCAGTGGATTTGATGAAGGCAAATGCTGTTTTGGAAAATGTACCAGCAATCAAGAATCAAAAAATCATGACCATCTCTTACGATGAGTTGATGGACTACGGTCCAGCAGTGATTGATTCACTTGAAAAAATCAATGACTTTATCAAGAAATAAGGAGTTTAACTGGGAAGGGATTCGAGTTAGGGTCAGCCTTCCTTCAAACTATGACTCTAAACAAACCTACCCAGTTGTGTTCTTGAATGATGGGGAACTAGATTATTTGTCAGACCTGTCCCAATTTGTGATCTTAGTAGGTTTGATTCCAGAAAATCGTCTGGATGACTTTACGCCTTGGAAAGCAAGTGCGTTGAAAGAAGGGGCCCTAGATTTTGGTGGGAAGGGAGACGACTATCATCAGAAGCTCTTTCAAGGAATTCTAACAGCTCTAAAAAAAGACTACTTGATAGATGAAAGTAGGATTGCTTATGGTGGCTATTCACTGGGCGGTCTTGCTGCTGTTTATAGTCTCTATAGTAATCATCTTCCTGCGACCTGTATCTTTTCTATCTGTGGTTCTTTCTGGTATCCAGAATTTATAGACTTTTGTAGGGAAGATACTTTGATGCAGAGCCAAAGCCTGATTTATCTGCAAAATGGTCAGACAGAAGGTGCCAATCATTCCAACCGTCTGTCTAAGGCTCCTATTTTTGCAAGGGATCTACATAATTTAATTTCAGAAGCAGTTCCCTCAACTTATTCCACTTTTGATACTTACGGGCATCATGAAGCTCTCGACCAACGCTATCAACATTTTTGTGATTGGCTAACGAAAGAGTGGAAGCTTACGTAAAAATCTAGTACTCTTTGTTCATGATGGACAGAGAGTATTTTCCTTATCTTTAATCGGGTATGTTTTGAAATTTCCGTGGGTTTATCTAAACCGAAAGTTTAACTGAAATGCATCAAAATGTGGTATAATGAGTAGATAGATAGAATCGAGGATATTATGTCATTTACGAAATTTAAGTTTAAAAAATATATAGAAGAAGCCTTGGAGGAGTTGAAGTTTACCACTCCAACAGAGGTGCAAGATAAGTTAATTCCTATTGTCCTGGCAGGTCGTGACTTGGTTGGTGAATCAAAAACAGGTTCAGGGAAAACTCATACCTTCTTGCTTCCAATTTTCCAACAGTTGGATGAAGAGAGCGATAGCGTGCAGGCAGTTATCACAGCTCCGAGTCGTGAGTTAGCAACACAGATTTATCAAGCTGCTCGTCAAATTGCAGGCCACTCGGATGTAGAAGTACGTGTCGTTAACTATGTTGGGGGTACAGACAAGGCGCGTCAGATTGAAAAACTTGCCAGCAATCAGCCCCATATCGTCATCGGAACACCAGGTCGTATCTATGATTTGGTAAAATCAGGCGATTTGGCTATCCACAAGGCTAAGACCTTTGTAGTCGATGAAGCTGATATGACCTTGGATATGGGATTCCTAGAGACGGTTGATAAGATTGCAGGAAGTCTTCCGAAAGACTTACAGTTTATGGTCTTTTCAGCGACTATCCCACAAAAACTGCAACCATTCTTGAAAAAATACTTGTCTAATCCAGTTATGGAAAAAATCAAGACCAAAACAGTTATTTCTGACACGATTGACAACTGGTTGATTTCGACCAAGGGTCGTGATAAGAATGCCCAGATTTATGAATTGACTCAAGTCATGCAGCCTTATCTAGCCATGATTTTTGTCAATACAAAAACTCGTGCGGATGAATTGCATACCTACCTAACAGCCCAAGGCTTGAAGGTGGCTAAGATTCATGGGGATATTGCTCCTCGTGAACGCAAACGCATCATGAATCAAGTCAAAAATCTTGATTTTGAGTATATTGTAGCAACTGACCTAGCTGCGCGTGGGATTGATATTGAGGGTGTCAGCCACGTTATCAATGATGCCATTCCACAAGACTTGTCTTTCTTTGTTCACCGTGTCGGACGAACTGGACGTAATGGTTTACCAGGAACAGCCATTACACTTTACCAGCCTAGTGATGACTCAGATATTCGTGAGTTGGAAAAACTAGGAATCAAGTTTACTCCTAAGATGGTTAAAGACGGAGAGTTCCAAGATACTTATGACCGTGACCGCCGTGCTAATCGTGAGAAGAAACAGGAAAAACTGGACATCGAAATGATTGGCTTGGTTAAAAAGAAAAAGAAAAAAGTCAAACCAGGTTATAAGAAAAAAATCCAGTGGGCCGTCGATGAAAAACGCCGTAAAACCAAGCGAGCAGAAGGTCGTGCTCGCGGACGTGCAGAGCGAAAAGCCAAACGCCAGACATTTTAAAAATGAAACAGTAGGACCAAGTCGGTTTTACTGTTTTTTTGAGCAATTAAGATTAGTTTTGTGAGATTGTGTCCGATAATGCTTCCTACTTGTAGTTCAGGCTTGTTCGATAATAGCAGAGTAGTGAGAAGAATGGTATAAAGAACAATTAAGAAAGTACCTAAATTGTTAAAAGTTCTTAAGGGCAGAAGAAGATTAAGATTTTTAGTTGTTAAAATGTTGTCAAAGTAAAATAAAAAGCCTTAGAAATATTGATTTCTAGGCTTTTTTAAGTTTGTTAACTTTACTCCCACTCAACAGTTGCAGGTGGTTTACTTGTAATATCGTAGACGATACGGTTAACGTGGTCAACTTCGTTTACGATACGAACTGAGATTTTTTGGAGAACTTCCCATGGAATCTTAGCGAAGTCAGCTGTCATTCCATCGATAGAAGTGATAGCGCGGATAGCGATAGTGTAGTCATAAGTACGACCATCTCCCATAACACCTACGGAACGAACGCCAGTGTTAACAGTGAAGTATTGCCAGATATCGCGGTCAAGACCAGCTTTAGCGATTTCTTCACGAAGGATAGCGTCTGATTCGCGGACTGTTTCAAGTTTTTCTTCAGTGATTTCACCCATGACACGGATAGCAAGACCTGGACCTGGGAATGGTTGGCGCCACACGATGTGGTCTGGCATACCAAGTTCAGTACCAAGGGCACGAACCTCATCCTTGTAAAGAGTGTTGAGTGGTTCGATGAGTTCAAACTGCATGTCTTCTGGAAGTCCACCAACGTTGTGGTGAGATTTAATAGTTTGAGCAGTATCAGTACCTGACTCGATAACGTCTGTGTAAAGAGTTCCTTGCGCAAGGAATTTCACATCTTTTAGCTTGCTTGCTTCATCATCAAAGACATATACAAACTCGTTACCGATAATCTTACGTTTTTGTTCAGGATCAGATACACCAGCAAGTTTATCCAAGAAACGTTTAGCAGCATCTGCTTTGACAATGTTCAAACCAAACTTACCACCAAGCATATCCATAACTTGGTCAGCTTCTCCTTTACGAAGAAGACCGTGGTCTACAAAGATACAGATCAATTGATCTCCGATTGCTTTTTGGAGAAGAACCCCAACAACAGAAGAGTCAACACCACCAGAAAGTCCGAGGAGAACACGTTTGTCTCCAACTTTTTCACGGATTTGTTTGATTTGCATCTCGATGAAGTTATCCATAGTCCAATCGCCTTTGGCACCACAGATATTCAAAGCAAAGTTACGAAGGATATCATATCCATGAACTGAGTGGCGAACTTCTGGGTGGAATTGGATACCGTAGATTTTCTTATCTGGATTTTCAATAGATGCGTATGGACAGTCAGCTGATGTACCAGTACGAACGAAATCCGCAGGAATTTCTGTTACAGCATCTCCGTGGCTCATCAAGACAAGTTGCTCATCTGGAGTACCAGCAAAAAGAGCAGACTCAGTGTGAGTAAGAGTGGATTGTCCATACTCACGGTTACCAGCATCACCTGCAGGAACAACCTTACCACCAAGCTTGTGAGTCAATAGCTGCATACCGTAGCAGATTCCTAAAATTGGAATTCCAAGTTCAAAAATCTCTGGATCAATATCAAATGATCCTTCTTCGTAAACAGAGTTTGGACCACCTGAAAGTACAATCCCGATAGGATTGATCGCGCGGACTTCGTCAGCCGAAATCTTGTGACTTTTTAGTTCTGAAAAGACACCAATCTCACGGATACGACGTGAGATAAGTTGGTTATACTGGCTACCATAGTCCAGTACGATGATCTTTTCGACATCTTGCAAATCAGTTGAAATGTTGGTCATCTTTTCCCTTTCTTAAAAGAAATATCTTCTTGAATATTCTATCATAAATGCCCCAGAATTACCAACCAAACAAGTGCAGTTTGACTTTTCCCCATGAGATAGGGTACAATGGAAAAAATAAAGAAAAGAAGTGAGCAAGCATGTTACCAGCTTATATGAAAATTCACGACCAAATCAAAAAAGGTATTGATGAGGGAAATTGGAAAATTGGGGAGAGACTCCCAAGCGAGAGAGACTTAGCTGAGGAATTTGAGGTTAGCCGTATGACCCTGCGTCAAGCCATCTCCCTTTTGGTCGAGGAAGGAGTTTTGGAGCGTCGTGTGGGTAGCGGGACCTTTGTTTCTAGTACTCGTGTTCAGGAAAAAATGCGTGGAACGACCAGTTTTACGGAAATTGTGAAGGCTCAGGGGAAAACACCATCGAGTCATCTGATTTCCTATCGTCGGACTATTCCGAATGAGCAAGAAGTTGAAAAATTAGGGATCAAGGCCACTGAAAATATTATTCGGATGGAACGTGTTCGTTATGCAGATCAAGTTCCTGTAGTCTATGAGGTGGCTTCTATACCTGAGAAATTTATCAAAAATTTTAAGAAGGAAGAAGTAACCAAGCACTTCTTTCAAACCTTACAGAAACATGGTTATCGGATTGGTAAATCTCACCAGACTATTTATGCTCGCTTAGCCAAGGAAAAAATTGCTCATTATCTGGAAGTAGAAAAGGGGCATGCTATTTTAGGACTGACTCAGGTTTCTTACTTTGATGATGGTACGGCTTTTGAGTATGTAAAGAGCCAATACGTCGGAGAACGTTTTGAGTTTTATCTAGAAAATAATTAGTTTTTAAGAAATCTCTTGAAGTTGGAAATCCTATCCACTTTAAGAGTTTTTATTTGGTTAAGATTAGAAAACAGTTTCCAATTAAGAAAAATAGTAATCATACGAGTATTTTTCAAAGATTCGTGTTATAATAGTTAGGTTATATGGTCCCGATAAGGTGGTAGTGAAGGTCGTTTAACGATTCTCTACCAGTACTTTGTAACTCTATAACGAATATTTTTTAAGGGGGGACATTTTTATGTCAGAACGTAAATTATTCACGTCTGAATCTGTATCTGAGGGGCATCCAGATAAGATTGCAGACCAAATTTCAGATGCTATCTTGGATGCTATTTTAGAGCAAGATCCAGAAGCCCACGTTGCTGCTGAAACAGCTGTTTATACTGGTTCAGTTCATGTTTTTGGTGAAATTTCAACCAATGCCTATGTAGATATTAACCGTGTGGTACGTGATACGATTGCAGAGATTGGCTATACCAATACTGAGTATGGATTCTCAGCTGAAACAGTAGGAGTTCATCCATCATTGGTAGAGCAATCTCCAGATATCGCCCAAGGTGTTAATGAAGCCTTGGAAGTTCGTGGAAACGCAGATCAAGATCCACTTGATTTGATTGGAGCTGGAGACCAAGGTCTCATGTTTGGTTTTGCGGTTAATGAAACTGAAGAACTCATGCCACTTCCAATCTCACTCAGCCACAAGTTGGTTCGTCGTTTGGCAGAGCTTCGTAAGTCTGGTGAAATTAGCTATCTTCGACCAGATGCTAAATCTCAAGTTACTGTTGAGTATGATGAAAATGACCAGCCAGTACGCGTGGATACAGTTGTTATTTCAACTCAACACGATCCAGAAGTTAGCAATGAACAAATTCATGAAGATGTGATTAACAAGGTTATCAAAGAAGTGATTCCAGCTTCTTATCTTGACGACGAAACTAAATTCTTCATCAATCCAACCGGTCGTTTCGTTATCGGAGGACCTCAAGGAGACTCAGGTTTGACTGGTCGTAAGATTATCGTGGATACTTATGGTGGTTACTCACGCCACGGTGGTGGTGCCTTCTCTGGTAAGGATGCGACTAAGGTTGACCGTTCAGCTTCTTATGCAGCTCGCTACATTGCAAAAAACATCGTTGCTTCAGGTCTGGCTAAGAAAGCAGAAGTTCAATTGGCTTATGCCATTGGTGTAGCCCAACCTGTATCTGTTCGTATCGATACCTTCGGTACTGGAACAGTAGCTGAAAGCAAGCTTGAAAAAGCAGCGCGTCAAATCTTTGACCTTCGTCCAGCAGGAATCATCCAAATGCTTGATCTCAAACGCCCAATCTACCGTCAAACAGCGGCTTATGGACACATGGGACGTACAGATATTGACCTTCCATGGGAACGCTTGGATAAGGTTGATGCCTTGAAAGAAGCAGTTAAATAAAGTAAAAAGGAGTTGATTTAAACTCCTTTTTTACTTTATTTATTGATAGTCTTTAAAAAAGCCCAGTTTCCAATAGACTTAGTCCCGTACTCTAACTCCATAAAATCTAGTAATACATAATCATTCTTTTTATAGAATGGAACATTTTTTTCTGTACTGGTAATGAGCCCTAAGCGCTTGCAGCCCTTGGATTTGACATAAGGTTCAACTGCGTCTCTAAGAAAAGCACTGCCCACTCCTTGTCCTTTAACGTATGGATTGACCGCAAGGAGCATCAAATACCAGTCAAAGCTATTTGATTTTTTCAAATGTTCTTCGGAACGGTCTACTAAATCAAGATACTTCAAAAAATTTCGAGGGCTAATGTAGCGAAACAGTTTTATGACACCATTTAGCAAGTAAGATAGGATAGAAAAATCATTTTGTTGTAATAAGGCGACAGCTAGGATTTCTCCGTCTTGTTCAGCTACTAAACAGGTCTCTTCTTTGATATAGAGGCGAGTAAGGAGACTTTCTAATAGTTCTAAAAAAGCAGGATAGTTTTCAGGTTTCTTGAGATCATCTATGATTAGAGTTAAAAATGGATAATCAAAGAAGCTATCGGCTACAACTTTTCCAATTTTTTGGTATTCGTCTAGCCTTGCCTTTCTGTATTCTATTTTCTTCATTGATGAGCTCCTTTTTAATGTTAGTAAATTATAATAGTAGAATTAATTATTTTGATGATCAAGTACCGAGTTTTTACAAAAATAGTACCAAATTTAGTCAGTTGAAGGATTGTTAGAAAACTCTTTCTGTAACACTGAATCTGATTCTAGATTATCGGATTAGACAAACAAAGAACACTCTAAAAAGTTAGAATTTTTAGAGTGTAGTCCAAATATTGCCAAGTTTTATTTTGTAGGGATTGAGATTTCAATCAATTTTTCAGAGTAGAGGGTCTTGATATTAGCTTCATCGATATTTTGCTTGTTGATTTTGCGATTCAAGAAAAATTCTTGTATTTTTTCCATTTCTTGTTCACGGATAGCACGATGTTTATTGGAAATGAGGATTTCATAATGAAGCGGTGCCTGAGTAAAGATAACATCAGTGTTGCCTGCAGAGTAGACTTCTACGAGTGTAGCGTCGGTACTCTCCAGTTGGCTTTTAACAAGGTTTGAGTGAGAATTAGTAGTGTTGATGAGCTTCATAGGCTTTCCTCCTGTGTTTCTATGTCTATTATAGCACTTTTTGGAAAAATTGGAAAAGTTAATTTAAACTTGATGCTGTTTTTTCCAAGCTTTAATTGCCCATTTATGACTGCCACGTTTTAAGTTTGAAATAGCTTCATCAATTGGGAACCAAGCTAGGTGATTGAAGTCCTCCAAAGGTTTTTGGATTTCTTGATAAGAAGTAGCTTCGTAGAGATAGGCTGGATTGTAGTAGTAGGTATCGCGATGGCTGGAATAGAAATACTCATCTGCTTGTCCATAATAAGTACCAATCTCAGCTGTAAAACCTAATTCTTCAATCAGTTCTCGTTTTAAAGCTTCAAAATGATCTTCGCCTGCTTCAATCTCGCCACCAGGCAAGAACCATGCACCATTTGGAGCTTGAACGAGGATAATCTTTTCATGTGCTGAGTCAGGGATGACTGCATAAACACCATATCTAGTTTTGTAGGTTACACCCTCTTTTTTTTCTCCAAAGGTTGGATTTGTCATAAATTTCTCCTTTATGTGTGCGCTTTCTTTCTATCATATTAAAGAATGCTCTTACTGTCAAGTAAGAACATTCTTTTAGTATGTGGAATTAGTCATTTGAGTCAACTGTTTCCAATTTATTTTTTGATTTAATCATGATTTTACCATTGCTAGTCATGACAGCCTTGAGGTTTTTCTCGCTTGGATTTTCAAGGTAGTAGTCTGTAATCGCATCTTCGATATAATCTTGGATTGTACGACGGAGTGGACGAGCTCCCATTTTTGGATCATAACCAAGGTCTACAAGTTTCTCCTTAACCTTATCTGTTACATCTAAATGGATGTTATTACTTGAGAGTCGTTTATTGACATCATCTAACATGAGGTCAACGATTTGAAGGAGGTTTTCCTTGATGAGAGCCTTGAATTCGATAATACCATCAAAACGGTTCATGAATTCTGGGCTAAAGAAGTTGCCTAATTCTCCAAGAACAGAGTTAGTACGGCCTTCTCTAGCAGCACCAAATCCAACACTAGCTTCTGCCTTACCTGTACCTGCATTTGAGGTCATGATAATGATAGCGTCTTTAAAGCTAACGGTACGACCTTGCCCATCCGTTAAACGACCATCATCCAAGACTTGAAGGAACATATGCATAACATCTGGATGGGCTTTTTCAACTTCATCCAAGAGGATCAGTGAGTAGGGGTTACGACGAACTTTTTCAGTCAATTGACCTGCTTCATCATAGCCTACGTATCCTGGAGGGGCACCGACGAGTTTAGCCACACTGTGTTTTTCCATGTATTCACTCATATCAAAGCGAATCATGCTATCAGCAGAACCAAAGAGTTCGATGGCTAGCTGTTTTGAAAGTTCTGTTTTACCGACACCAGTAGGACCAACAAAGAGGAAGCTACCGATTGGACGGTTTGGAGTACCTAAACCAACACGGTTACGACGGATAGCCTTAGCAATCTTATCAACAGCATCATCTTGTCCAATAACATGAGCCTTGAGGTCATCTGCTAGGTTGATAAGTTGAGACTGCTCTTTTTCCTTAAGGTCACCAACTGGAATGTTGGTCTTTTGTTCGATGATGTGTTCGATTGTTTTTTCGCTGATGATTGGGGTATCCTGATCCGTTACCTTGGTCTTTTGCATTTCCTTATATTTGGCAATCTGGTCACGGAAGTAGGCTGCTTTTTCAAAATCTTCATCGCGGGTTGCTTGTGCCTTGAGATTTTCTGCTTCTATTAAGCGTTGGTCGATGACCTTAGGATCTACAAAATTCAAGGTTAAGTTCATTTTTGAACCAGCTTCATCTAGAAGGTCAATGGCCTTGTCTGGCAAGAAACGGTCTTGGATGTAGCGGTTAGAAAGGGTAGCGGCCGCTTCGATAGCCCCATCAGTATAGTGAACATGATGGTAATCTTCGTATTTCTTTTGAATACCTTTCAGGATAATAATGGTTTCTTCAACAGTTGGTTCATCAACCTTGACAGGTTGCATACGACGTTCAAGGGCAGCATCTTTTTCGATGATGCGATATTCATTGAGGGTAGTAGCGCCAACCAGTTGGAGTTCACCACGAGCAAGAGCTGGTTTTAGGATATTTCCTGCATCCATATTCCCTTCTCCTGCTGAACCAGCACCGACGATTTCGTGAATTTCGTCAATGAAGAGAATAACATCCTCGCGCTCACGAATTTCTTCCATGAGTTTTTGCATGCGTTCTTCAAACTGACCACGGATACCTGTACCTTGGACTAAACTAACAACATCTAGGCGAATAACTTCTTTGCCTTGAAGCTTATGGGGAACATCACCGTCAACAATTTTTTGAGCTAAGCCCTCGACAACGGCTGTCTTACCAACACCAGGTTCACCGATAAGAACAGGATTGTTTTTAGTTCTGCGGTTGAGGATTTCAATGACACGGATAATCTCTTCGTCACGACCAATTACAGGGTCAATATTTCCACGACGGGCAATCTCAGTGACATTGATACCATATTCATCCAAGAGTCCTTTTTCCTGGATTGGTGGTGGGGTTTGGGCAGGACCACGATTTTGGGCACCATAGCCACCATTTCCACCGTATCCACCCCCTGACTGAGTTGGGGGGATATTGTTGTTATTAGAAGAAGGTCTAAAGTTGTTGAGATCGTTAAAGAAGTCTCCAAAGGGATCAAAATCACGGTTGTTTAAATCTGTAATGCCCTTGAATAAGCTATTGTTAGGATCTGTTTTGATAATTTTGTAGCAATTTTGACAAAGGTCGATTTGCTTTTGTTGTCCATTGAGATTGGTATAAAGATGAATCGTTGAGTCATTGATTTTACAGTTTTGACAGAGCATACCGCCACCTCATTTCTTTCTTAGTCTTGACTAAATTTAAAAGGTCAAAAATAGTCAAACAAGTATATAATTTAATTATATCATGATTATTGGGCAATTCAAGTAAAAAGATTGGATACTAGCACTATAAAAAGTAGAGCGCTAATCTGGAGAATATTTTGATAGCAAGAAAAAAATCCTATTTGTCATACAAAAAGGATTCTCGTTAGTGAAAGGCGGTGGGACAGAAATCGATAGACAAAGTCTCGATTTCGTAGTCCCAGCCCCGCGAAGATGATTAGGAGTTTTGGGAGTCTAAAAGACGAACGAAAAGTCCAATCAGCTACCGCGTCAAAGTTTGATTGCTAATAAAAAGTGAGGTCGGGATCTTTTGTCCCAACCTCTGTATATCTATTATTAGTATAGAAGTTCGTAAATTTCCATCGCAATCAAGTCGATGCTGTCAAAAGTATATGTTTCACGCGCTTCAACATCACGAAGTGTAAAAATTGGGCCATTTTCTTCATCATGGTTAAAAGCAACTTCAGCTACAACAACTCCCTCGCGCTCAAAGTTACGTTTTAAGTTACCACCATCTTTTGTCATTGCTTCTAGGCGGTTGATGATTCTAACCAAATGTGATTCCATTTTGATTCTCCTCCATTTCTTATCGTTACTATTTTACCATAAAGAGTATCCACTTGACTAGAAAAAACTAAGATTTCTCGCTATTTCTGTTTTCTTTGAAATTTTATTGAAAATGAAAGGAAAAAGATTGAATTTTTATTCAAAACATGTTATACTCATACAAGTTTTAAGTTAGAAATTAGAAAGTAGTGGATTTATGAATTTTTCTTTTTTACCTAAATATCTGCCATATTTTAACTATGGTGCTCTTGTAACAGTCTTGATCTCTGTTTTGGTTGTCTTTTTTGGGACAATTTTAGGGGTAGTCTTGGCTTTTGCTCAACGTTCTAAAATAAAGCCCATATCTTGGCTTGCCAATGTTTATATTTGGATTTTCCGTGGAACACCTATGATGGTACAGATCATGATTGCTTTTGCTCTTATGCATATCAATGCTCCGACAATTCAGATTGGAGTTTTGGGAGTTGATTTTTCACGTTTGCTTCCAGGGATTATCATTATCTCTATGAATAGTGGTGCCTATGTATCAGAAACAGTTCGTGCTGGTATCAATGCAGTACCTAAAGGACAATTAGAGGCGGCTTACTCTCTAGGGATTCGTCCTAAAAATGCTATGCGCTATGTCATCTTGCCACAGGCCATCAAGAATATCTTGCCAGCCTTGGGGAATGAGTTTATTACCATTATCAAGGATAGTTCACTCTTGTCAGCAATCGGTGTCATGGAATTGTGGAATGGAGCTACTACGGTGTCAACAACCACTTACCTACCTTTAACTCCACTCTTATTTGCGGCCTTTTACTACTTGATTATGACCTCTATCTTGACTATGGCTTTAAAGGCTTTTGAAAATCGTATGGGACAAGGAGATAAGAAATAATGACAGAAACGCTAATTAAAATTGAAGACCTCCATAAAAACTTTGGCAAAAATGAAGTGCTCAAGGGCATTAACCTAGAAATCAAACAGGGTGAGGTAGTGGTCATTATCGGACCTTCTGGTAGCGGTAAGTCAACCCTACTTCGTTCTATGAATCTCCTCGAAGAAGCTACTAAAGGAAAGGTTATCTTTGAAGGAGTAGACATTACGGATAAGAAAAACGACCTCTTTGCCATGCGTGAAAAGATGGGAATGGTATTCCAACAGTTCAATCTCTTCCCCAATATGACAGTGAAGGAAAACATCACGCTTTCTCCTATCAAGACCAAAGGGGAAAGTAAGGAAGTTGCTGAGAAGAGAGCGCATGAGCTCTTGGAAAAGGTTGGTTTACCAGATAAGGCAGATGCTTATCCACAAAGTTTGTCTGGTGGACAGCAACAACGTATCGCTATCGCTCGTGGTCTTGCCATGGAACCAGATGTCCTACTCTTTGATGAACCGACTTCTGCCCTAGACCCAGAAATGGTAGGGGAAGTACTAGCGGTTATGCAAGAACTTGCTAAGTCAGGAATGACTATGGTCATCGTGACGCATGAGATGGGCTTTGCGCGTGAAGTGGCAGACCGCGTTATCTTTATGGCTGACGGTGTTGTTGTCGAAGATGGAACTCCAGAGCAAGTCTTTGAACAAACCCAAGAACAAAGAACCAAGGATTTCTTGAGTAAGGTTTTGTAAGAATATCATGAAAAGCTCCAAGTGGGCTTTTTCTTATAGTTTCAGACTATAAGGTCACTTAGGTAAGAAGTGTTAGAGGGACAAGTATTTTTTTGATATAATAGAAGATATTTGTTAGAAAAGAGAAAACACATGACACAGATTATTGATGGCAAGGCTTTAGCAGCCAAGCTACAAGGACAATTGGCTGAAAAGACTGCGAAATTGAAAGAAGAGACAGGTTTGGTGCCTGGTTTGGTGGTGATTTTGGTTGGGGACAATCCAGCCAGTCAGGTTTACGTTCGTAACAAGGAACGTTCAGCGATAGCTGCAGGTTTCCAAAGTGAAGTTGTGCGAGTTCCTGAAACCATTACCCAAGAGGAATTGTTGGCTTTGATTGCCAAATACAATCAAGATCCAGCTTGGCATGGGATTTTGGTTCAATTGCCTTTACCAAAACACATCGATGAGGAAGCTGTTTTATTGGCTATTGACCCTGAGAAGGATGTGGATGGTTTTCATCCGCTCAACATGGGACGTCTTTGGTCTGGTCACCCAGTCATGATCCCTTCAACACCTGCCGGGATTATGGAAATGTTTCATGAGTATGGGATCGACTTAGAAGGTAAAAATGCAGTTGTCATTGGTCGTTCTAATATTGTCGGTAAGCCAATGGCTCAGCTTTTATTGGCAAAAAATGCAACTGTAACCTTGACCCACTCTCGCACCCACAATCTAGCCCAAGTAGCTTCTAAAGCAGATATTCTAGTAGTAGCAATCGGCCGTGCCAAATTTGTGACTGCTGACTTTGTCAAACCTGGAGCAGTTGTCATTGATGTGGGGATGAACCGAGATGAAAATGGCAAGCTTTGTGGCGATGTTGACTATGATGTTGTTGAACCAATTGCTAGTCATATCACCCCTGTACCTGGTGGGGTAGGACCTATGACGATTACCATGCTGATGGAGCAAACTTATCAAGCTGCATTGCGTAGCTTGGATAGTAATTAATAAATAGAAAATCTGTCAATATAGATATTTTTCTAAACTTCATTATAAATTAGAGATTATCGTTTAAGAGAGCTTTGTAGTATTTGCAAGGTTCTTTTAATTTTAAAAAATGGTTTTGTACGATTTTGATAAAATGTGAAAACACAAATATATTACAGATTTTGAATGGAGATAGTTATATGTTGAATGATGTTTGTGTTGACATCAATAAGACTATTATTTTAAAGCTACGATTATAGATATCTAAAAGAGAGCAGTAAACTAAATTCAAGAGTATATAAATTTTAGGTAAATCTACAATTTCAAATGTTGTTGTGTTATAATGTTGATAATGATGTAAGAAAGGTAATCAGTGAAATGAGTATTAGTGAAATTATTGAAAGAATTAGAAGTGAGTATTCGGAGATTGACTGGTTAAAAAGTAGAAGCAACTTTTATAAAATTCCTGATCAAGGAATATTTGTTCAGTATAATCTTAAAGATTTAGAAAAAAAATATGAAAGTAGTAAATTTTTAATTATTAATAAATTTGCGAAATCAGCAATCGATTGGAATTTTGATTTAGAAAATTATTTTGTTATTACAGAATTGACCGACTCTCCTAAAACAGGGAATATTGAATTTACAAAAAATAATAAGGCAAGAGAATTTGAAAACTGTATTGGACAAAGTTACTTTACTATTGAGCAAGACTTTTTCACATGTCATTTTATAAGAGTTGAAAAAGATAGTGAGGAATACTTAGAGACATTGAAGGGAATTATTTCCTTAAGTTTTGATGATTTTGTAGAACAGATGTGCTTAGAGCCTAATAAGTGGGACGATTATGGATATCAGTTGGTTTTTAATCTTACGATTTGGGAACAAACTTTTGAGCTACGAGTTAATCCGAAAAATAATCTTTCTATGGATTATTTAAAAAGTGGCGAAGGAGAATATCCTGATGAGGATTTTTGTTCCTTGGGTGAAGTTGCGTACTATGAATTTTTTAAAAAATATCTATCTTATGAAGAACGTCAGAAATGGTTCACTCGTTCAAGAGACCTTGCATTTAATATAAGTTTATTAGATGAAATTGCAGAAAAATATTCAGAAGTTTCAGATTCACACGGTAAATCTCTGACGTTTCTCCCACCTAATGGTGATGTTCATAATTTTTTATATAATTCATTTCTAAGAACAACTACATTAAAAGAAATCAAGGAAATATTTCATCCATTGACTATTTTTGGTTATAATAACTCTAAGATGTATTCTTCAGAGGATGAGTCATCATTTTCCTCAAATAAAAATATTAAGGAGGCAGTAGATGATAGGGTAGAATCTATAAACTATAGTTTTAAAGAAGATGGTATAGATAAAGGAAAATTACATTTCATAAAAAATAGAATGTCGGATTTACCAATGAATGTCTATGCAGTGGTTGGTGGAAATGGTAGTGGGAAATCCTATAAAATCAACCAGATAATAAGTGAACATATGGAAGGAGACAATAAATTTTCACAGATACTTCATTTTTCATTAAGTCCATTTGATAATATTATTAATTTTGATAAAGATGGTATCCGTAAGGAAATTAATGATAAAGGGAAAGACTCAGACGGTGAAATTATCTATGAAAAAGTAGGATTTGTTTCAGTGAAGTATCCTCCAATTCTAGAAGTACTAAAGAAAACCGAAGCATTAGCACTGTCTGATGTGAAGAAGTATTTAGATCAGAAATCTAGTAAGTATCTAGTTGCTGAGAACACACTAAAAGAAGGATTTGAAGGTGAGATAAGCATCAAAGAAAGCTTTTCCTACTATATACAAAATTTGTTGATTGATTTGATTGCTTCTGAAGATAAATTGAAAATGTGGGGAGATTGTTTGAATTTCTTTACATTTGAATCTTGGGTAGATGATATCATCAATGCTTTTCAAGATAGAAATATTTCTAAGAATGATATTGAAAAAATTGATACATTAAGTTCAGGACAAGCAACTATTCTTTTATATATTACGAAGCTTGTTTCAAGTATTAATCAAGGAAGCTTGGTAATTTTTGATGAGCCAGAAACGTTTATGCATCCACCTATGGTTAAAGCATTTATTAGAGCTGTTTCAGAGTTAGTGGATAATAATAAAGCTTTCTGTTTGATGGCTACACATTCACCAGTAATCATTCAAGAAATTCCTCATTGTAATGTCTATAAATTAGATTCTAATCACGAATTAACAAATATTTGTTACAAAACTTATGGTCAAAATTTAGACACCTTATATAAAAATATATATGGAATTGAATTACAACAAACAGGTTATAATAGCTTCTTTAATGATCGAAAGAAAAAAATTATTGAAGAAGGGCAAGAGGATTTAGAAGATGTTAATTTGTTATCAGATGAAGACAGGCAATATCTAGGAGATGAAGCTTTTCTGAAGTATCTTGTAGTGAAAGATGAGATAGAGAAAGCGGGTGATGTCTTATCAAAAGAGTAGCACAAAAATATCCGTCTATAGAAGAAGTTATTGAAGTATTGAAAGAAGTAGCTGATGAGGAAAAACTTTGTATTTTTTTAACAGAATTAGATAGAGAATATAAAAGTAAAGCTATAGGTTCGTTGTATGAATTAAATGTTAATCTAATTCAGTCACAGTATGAGATTATACCTTCATGGTATGATAGTCATATCCGAAAAGAATCGAAAGGGTTATTTCAAAAATTCCCAGTTGTAAAAAATACCTATAATCAAGCAATTTGTCCTATTTGTGAAGGTGTATTTTCAACTAAAGTAACACTCGAGCATATTATTCCTAAGAGTGGGAAAGAGAAAAATGGTCAAAAACTTGGTGAACCCAGACTAGCAATTTTGCCAATTAATCTAGTCAAATGTTGTGGGGAGTGCAATACTTCTAAACATAGTAAAAGGTCTTTCATAGAGGAAGAAAGTGAAATTAACCCTTACTTTGAAGAGTTTGCAATTGAGAAGTATTTTGAGGTAAATTTTAATGATACGAATGAGGTTTTTCAACCAAGTATTGTATTTCACTATAAAGACAATACTATGGATAAACGTATTCGAAATTTCATTAATAACTATAATATTGAAAAAACATATAATCATAGAATAAAGTTAGAATTTCAAAAAATTTTGACTATATTAGCAAATAATCCAATAACTTTAACAAAATCTATTTTAAAGCCTTACATAGAACATCTATCAGATATATATAGTAAAAATAGTGAATTTGAAAAGATTGACGATAAGTATTGGTTTGATCAAAATTATTTTGGATTTTTAATCTGTGAGCATTTAAAAATAAGAATAGAAAATGATACTTCTACTGTTTATAAATTAAATGAAGAGATAAACAAACTTCGTAAACCTTCTCAATATATTGCTTTCTCAAATCCAGAATTTCAGAATGATATGAACAAAGTACAAACAATAAGGGATTTAGAGATATTTATTAAAAATAATAAAGAAGACCTCATTGTCTATTACCAACAGATTAAAAAACAAGGATTTTCTATTGATTTTCCTAAATTATTTAAAGTAGATGAAGATAGGTTAAGAAAAAAATGCTTAGAAGATAGATTAAGAAAAAAACGCTTAATAGAGGAAATTGTTAAGTACTATTTAGAAAGTGGAAAAAGTTTCGATCATTTCGGAGAAGATTGTTCTTTTGTAATTGGATAATGAGTATTATCAGATTAAAACTCTAATTTTCTTAAATCTTTAAAAAACAAGTTCTGCTAAAAACGAACTTGTTTTTTCTTGCACTTATTTTAATAAAATTACAGTAAAACTTCTACAAATTATTGAAAATCTTCTACTATTTTGATATATTAAGGTTAACAATATTTATATCTAAAAATTTAGTGGGCGTTCTGGGAGGAGGTTTATTTTTTAGCAAATAATGTAATCGCTTACTAAATATATAAGAAAGGAAAACAGGATTTAATGGATAAGAGATTTTTTGAAAAACGCTGTCATTTTAGTATTCGTAAATTCGCCATTGGTGCGGCTTCGGTTATGATTGGAGCTAGTATATTTGGTCTTCAGGTAGCACAAGCAGCTGAAACTGAAACGTCAAGTACCACTGAAGAAACGATTCATCAAGTTCAACCTTTAGATAAGCTTCCAGATGATCTTGCTGCAGCCATTGCAAAAGCGGAGCAAAATAGCCCACAAGATTCCGCTATTGAAAAAGAAGAAAAAGATACGGATGTAGCAGCAAAACCAGTAACTGAAGAAAAAGAGCCTGAGGTAACAAGTCCTAAGGAAAAAAAGGAAGCAGAAGTAGTTAGCCCTAAAAAAGACAAAGTTGAAAAAACTGAAAAACCTGCTACTGAAGTGAATGAGAAAGAACCTACAGTGGCAGAAGTGAATACTGAAAAGCCAGCAGTTTTGGAAGAACATTCTGATACACCTAATCAGAATAAACCTGTAATGAACGATAAAAGCAAGGAAGAAAAAGCTTCGGCAAGTGAATTGCCTCAAGCTACAAAAGAGAAGGAAAAAGAAGACAAACTTTTACAGGAAAGAAAACAAAATTTCAACAAAGACTGGTATTTTAAATTAAACGCTCAGGGTGATTTTTCTAAGAAAGATGTTGATGTTCATGACTGGTCTAAGTTGAACCTTCCTCATGACTGGAGTATCTATTTTGATTTTGATCACAAGTCTCCTGCTCGAAATGAAGGTGGTCAATTAAATGGTGGTACTGCCTGGTATCGTAAGACCTTTACTGTAGACGAAGCTGCCAAGGACAAGGACGTTCGTATTAATTTTGATGGAGTTTACATGGACTCCAAGGTCTATGTCAATGGTAAATTTGTAGGTCATTATCCAAGTGGTTACAATCATTTTTCATATGATATCACTGAATTTTTAAATAAGGATGGTAGTGAAAATACCATTGCGGTCCAAGTTACCAATAAACAGCCAAGTAGTCGATGGTACTCAGGAAGTGGGATCTATCGCGATGTGACACTTAGCTATCGTGACAAGGTGCAAGTGGCTGAAAATGGAAATCATATCACAACTCCAAAACTAGCTGAACAAAAAGATGGCAACGTTGAAACACAAATCCAAAGCAAGATCAAAAATACTGCCAAGACATTAGCCAAGGTATTTGTAGAGCAACAGATTTTTACTAAGGAAGGTAAGGCTGTTTCAGATTTGGTTCGTTCTGTAACTAAGAGCCTAGCAGGAAATGAGACAGCTGACTTTAAGCAAACGATTTTGGTTAATAAGCCAACCCTCTGGACAACCAAAAGCTATCATCCTCAGCTCTATGTCCTGAAAACCAAGGTTTATAAAGAAGGTCAGCTAGTTGATGTGACAGAAGATACCTTTGGTTATCGTTATTTTAACTGGACAGCCAAAGAAGGATTCTCTTTGAACGGTGAGAGAATGAAATTCCATGGAGTTAGTATCCACCATGATAACGGTGCCTTGGGAGCAGAAGAAAATTATAAGGCAACCTATCGTAAATTAAAACTCCTGAAAGATATGGGAGTTAACTCTATCCGCACAACCCACAATCCAGCAAGTCCACAGTTGCTTGATGCTGCGGCAAGTCTAGGACTTTTGGTCCAAGAAGAAGCCTTTGATACTTGGTATCGTGGCAAGAAAACGTATGACTATGGACGTTTCTTTGACCAAGATGCAACTCACCCAGAAGCCAAGAAGGGTGAGAAGTGGTCTGATTTTGACCTCAGAACCATGGTCGAACGTGATAAAAATAATCCATCTATCGTTATGTGGTCACTCGGTAACGAAGTTGATGAAGCAGATGGTGGTGAGCGTTCGCTAGAAACAGCCAAGCGTTTGAAAGCCATCATCAAAGCAATCGATACAGAACGCTATGTGACCATGGGGGAAAACAAATTCAGTCGTAGATCAAGCGGCTTGTTCTTAGAATTGGCAGCAATCATGGATGCTGTTGGTATGAACTATGGGGAACGGAATTATGATGCGGTTCGTAAGGAACATCCAGATTGGTTGATTTATGGTTCTGAAACCTCTTCAGCGACTCGAACTCGAGATTCTTATTTTGATCCTGCTCATTTACTCTGGCACGACAATCGCCCAAATCGTCACTATGAACAATCAGACTATGGTAATGACCGTGTAGCCTGGGGTAGAACAGCTACTGAATCTTGGACTTTTGACCGTGATCGTGCTGGCTATGCAGGTCAGTTCATCTGGACTGGTTTTGACTATATCGGTGAACCTACACCATGGCATAACCAAGATAATACACCAGTAAAAAGCTCTTATTTTGGTATCATTGATACGGCAGGCTTGCCTAAGAATGATTTCTATCTCTATCGTAGTGAATGGTATAGTGCCGAAGAAAAACCAACTGTTCGTATCATGCCTCACTGGAATTGGACTGAAGAAACGCTCAAGGAACGTAATATGCTGGTCAATGGCAAGGTGCCTGTACGGACCTTCTCAAATGCCGCCAGCGTAGAATTGTTCTTGAACAATGAGTCCCTCGGAAAGAAGGAATTTGTTAAGAAAACAACTGAAGATGGTCGCCCTTATCACGAGGGAGCAAAACCAAGTGAATTGTATCTTGAGTGGTTGGTGGACTATAAACCAGGTACCTTAACAGCAATTGCTCGCGATGAAAATGGTAAAGAGATTGCGCGTGATAGTGTGACAACAGCAGGGGAGCCAGCTAGAGTTCGTCTCACCAAGGAAGAACATGTTATCACTGCAGATGGCAAAGATTTGTCTTATATCCATTATGAAATCGTTGATGAAGACGGTAATGTTGTGCCAACTGCTAATAATCTTGTTCATTTCAATCTTCATGGGCAAGGGCAAATCGTTGGTGTGGACAATGGGGAACAAGCTAGCCGTGAACGTTATAAGGCTCAGAAAGATGGTACATGGCAAAGAAAAGCCTTCAATGGTAAAGGTGTTGTCATCGTTAAATCGACTGAAAAAGAAGGTAAATTTACCCTTTATGCGGATTCTGCAGGCTTGGCTTCAGATCAGGCAACAGTCACAACCGTTTCAGGCAAGAAAGAAAATCGCCATTTTGTCGCTTTTGCCCCTGTGAAGGCAAGAACTGATGTCAGCGAAAATCCTAAATTGCCAGAGACTGTGACAGCTATTTATAGCGATGGTAGTGTCGAAGAAAAAGCTGTGACTTGGGACATCCCAGAAGATTTCCTTTCAAGTGCTGGTGAGAAAAAAGTCCTTGGTAGTGTGGAAGGACTCGAATCCAAGGCTGAAGCCCTTGTCAAAGTAGTTGCGCTTGATAAGTGGTTGCCAAAAGTAGCAACTGTCCCAGTTGGTACAGCTGTTGAAAATTTGGACAAGACTGTTACGGCTGTTTTATCAGATGGTAACTTGGTTGATGCGGATGTCGTTTCTTGGACCTTGAAAGATCCTTCTGCCTTGACAAGAGAAGGTGGACGTACTGAAGCAACTGGTAAATTGGAAGGCAATGACTACGAGGTTACGGCAACCTTTATCGCGAGTGATAAGGAAACAGAAAGTACTGTTACAGGTCTCACGGTTGGTGACAAGTCTCTTGAAAACTTTGAGCCTGGAAAGACCTACTACCGAGTATCCCTTCCTTATACTGCTAAAATCCCAAGTGTTGGAGCACAAACTACTGGCTACCAAGTAACTGTTCAACAAGCTTCAGTAGCTAATGATTATCAGGCTTCTGTATTTTTGAGTGACCGGAAGGGCGATTTGGTTCAAACTTATTTGATTCAGTTTGTGAAAGAAGCGCCTGCCTTGACACGCTTGGAAGTAAGCGTTGAAGGAAAAGAGACTGCAACAGAAGACCAAGTCCTCCCTTATCATGTCATTGGACATTATGAGGATGGTTCGCATACTGAATTTTCAGCGTCAGATATCCATTTGGAAGCTAAGTCAGCTGATGGTGCTCATCTGGAGGTAAATGGTCAGAACTTGCTTCTTTACAAGAAAGGTAGTGTAACCCTCACTCCTCGTATTGACAATCAAACTGATAAGACTCAGTCTGTAGCAATTGAACTTGTGATAAAAGAAAATACAGTAGACAAGAAAATTGTCAAGCTACATCCTGTTTCTATCTCTACAGATATCAATCAGCAACCGAATTTGCCTGATCAAATCGGAGCAGAATTTGATAAGGGCTTGCCTCGTAAGGTAGCTGTAACTTGGGACAAGGTAGATGCCAAAGAACTTGGTTACTATCATAGCTTTACCCTTAAAGGTCATGTCGAAGGTACAGATATTGAGGCTACTGCGAATGTGACTGTTGAAGGTTTGCAGGTTGCAGAAGAAATCAGTTTAACACTACCTAAGGGTGAAACTGTTCAATTGCCAGCTAACGTACGTGCTTATCATTCTAATGGAACAACTGTCTATAAAGATGTCCTTTGGGACAAGGTTCCTGAGAACTTTAGTCAGACTGAAGGTATCTATGAAATCAAGGGTCAATTGGTTGGTAGCCATCTGACTACTAAGGCCCATGTCCGTATTTCTAGTCAAGTTGTTGCTGGAAATAATATCTCTAAACAGTGGACTGGTTCTCAATTGCCAGCTGCTATTGTATCCAATACGGGTGGTGATGATTCGGCTAATACTTTGAACGACTTGACAGTTTCAAGAGCCAATACAGATGTTAAGAATCGATGGACTACATGGCAAACAGGTACAGATAATGATTGGGCGTCTATCTTGTTTGGTAATTCAGGTGATTTGACCAAACGATTTGTCGATAATCTTTCCGTTGATTTCTATACAGATGGTGCAATCGGACTTCCAAAAGAATATGTCATTGAATATTATGTTGGTCAAGAAGTTCCAGATCTTCCAAACGATGTCAATCATGCTCAAGGAGATACCAAGCATCCATTCAACAATGCTGCCAACTGGAAGGAAGTTGAACATCTCAAAGCTCCAGGACAATTATCCGCAAGCCAAACTAACCACTTTACATTTGATAAGGTTGAAACTTATGCTGTTCGTATGCGTATGAAGAAGGCAGATGGAAAGGCTGGTGTTGGTTTAACAGAAATTACTATCTTAGGAAGTAAGGTTCCGAGTGCTACCAGCTCAGAAATTTCTATCCAAGTAGATGGCAAGAAACTCGAGCATTTCAATCCATCTAAGACAGAATATTATATTCCTCAAGCAAGCAAGGAAATCACTGCCACAGCTAGCAACAACGGTTTGGTAACGGTTGTTCCTGCAACAAGTGAAAAAGGTGCGACACGTCTTATCTTGAAAGCTGAGGATGGAACTGTTCTGAAAGAATATCGTATCTTCCGTGATGACGAAAAAGAGTCAACACAACCAGTAGCTGCGGAAAATAGTGCCCAGACCTTGAATGTTGGCGATCAACTTCAATTGCCTGCCGAAGTAACAGTCTACTATCCATCACAAGCTGGCTGGGTTAAAGCTAATCTTGCTGTCCAATGGGATGCAGTCCCAGAACATGCGACTGCCCAAGAAGGTAACTTTGAAGTGCTTGGTCATGTTCTAGGAACAGACTTAACAACCAAGATGCAAGTAACAGTTGTTACAAAAGGTAATCAAGTCATTTCAGAAAACGCAAGTAATAATGAGACTGATGCTAAAGCCTTTGCGTCTACTACAAATGACACACAAGCAGCTTCTCGGGATAAGATTTTCTATATCAACGATGGGCACTTTAACGAGGATGGACGTTGGACTAACTGGTCTCGTACTCCGAAGGACCAAGAAACATCTGTGGGAATTCTCTTTAAGAAGAATGGTCAGATTACACCTCAATCTGTTGGAAAAGTAGCCATCCAATTCTTTAAAGACAGTGGAACAGATGCACCAGCGACAATGGTACTAGAAAGATATGTTGGGCCTGCCTATACAGAACCAAGTACTATTTCTCGTTATGAAGAGAATGCAGATCATCCATTTAACAAGGCAGAAAACTGGCAAGAAATTCCTTATAAGGCATCTGGAGAAATCGTGGCTGGTAAGCCGATTGAATTTACCTTTGATCCGATTCAGACAACAGCCATTCGAGCACGCATGACTCGTAAATCTACAACTAATGGTCTAGCAATGGTCGAGTTTAGTGCCTACTCTCCTGCTAAAGCAAAAGATGTGGAAACTCCTTCAGTGACCATTTCAGTTGATGGAAAAGCATTGGAAAACTTTGATCCAGCGGTTTCAGATTATACAGTGAGCTTAAATGGCACTAAACCACAGGTGACTGCTCAAGCAAGTGGTAACGGTGTGATAACGGTTGTTGAGTCTATTCAGGATAACCTTCCTAGCCTTGTTCGTCTTCTTGCTAAGGATGGTAGTCTTGTCAAGGAATATCGTATTCATTTCAAACCTAGTCACCGTATAGTTCCTGAAGAAGGCGACCAAAGTCCTGTTCTCGAACGACCAAGTCTAGAAGTTGTCAAGACCGAAATTCCATTTAAGGAAATTATTCGTGAAAACAATGACTTAGCTCAAGATGAACGTCGTGTAATCTCAGAAGGTAAGAAGGGTGAAAGAGTTGATTATGTTGAGGTCTTAGGATCTAACCGTACAACTGTTCATACAGATACGACTGAGGCGCAAGATCGAATTGTTGAAGTTAAGGTCAAACCTGTCATTACTACTAGCAAAGGTGACGAGCCAGCTCCAGTCGTAGAAGTTCCAGAATTTGAGGGTGGCGTCAATGCTGCTGAAGCTGCCGAGCATGAGTTGCCAGAATACACAGATCCGATTGGCACAGTAGGTGACGAGTCAGCTCCAGTAGCAGAAGTCCCCGAATTTGAGGGCGGTGTCAATGCAGTAGAAGCTGCCAAGCATGAGTTGCTAGAATACACAGAAGCAATCGGGACAGCTGGTGACGAACAAGCTCCAGTGGTAGAAATTTCAGAATTTGAGGGTGGCGTCAATGCAGTAGAAGCCGCTAAGCATGAGTTGCCAGAATACACAGAATCAATCGGCACAGTAGGTGACGAGCCAGCTCCAGTAGTAGAAGTCCCAGAATTTGAGGGCGGTGTTAATGCAGTAGAGGCTGCTAAGCATGAGTTGCCAGAATACACAGATGTAATCGGTACAGTAGGCGATGAGCCAGCGCCAGTCGTAGAAGTCCCAGAATTTGAGGGTGGCGTCAATGCAGTAGAGGCTGCTAAGCATGAGTTGCCAGAGTACACAGATGCAATCGGCACAGTAGGCGACGATCCAGCTCCGGTAGTAGAAGTTCCAGAATATGATGGTGGCGTCAATGCAGTAGAGGCTGCTAAGCATGAGTTGCCAGAATACACAGATGCAATCGGCACAGCAGGTGATGAGCCAGCTCCGGTAGTAGAAGTCCCAGAATTCAAGGGCGGAGTCAATGCGGTAGAGGCTGCTAAGAACGAAGTCCTAGAATTTACAGGTAGCGTTAATGCTGTGGAAGCAGCCAAGAACGAGCTGCCAGAATACACAGGAACATTGGCTACAGTGGGAAATGAGCCAGCTCCAAGTGTGGAAAAACCAGCTGCAGAGGTTCAAATCTTATCTGATAAGGAAACTGGAGTTCTGGTAGCAGGGCTATCTCAAGACTTGGATGCTAATCTCAAGCTTCAAGTTCAAAAAGTTCTACGCCAAGAATTAGCTGGTAAGCAATATGATGCTTATCAAGTGAAATTACTGGATAAAGACAACCAGATGGTTGCTCCAAAAGGTGCGGTTCTAGTAAGATTACCAGTTAAAGATCAGATTCAAGAGGTTTATCACATGAGCTTAGATCAAGGCTTGCAGGTCCAAAGGGTGACGCTAGTAGGTGACACAGTTGAATTTGTCACCAAAGATCTAGGACTTTATGCGATTGTCTATAAAGAACAAAACCAAGAACCAGTAGAATCAGATCGTGTAACTACAGTTAATGGAGAGGCCCTTGAAAATGCTTCAGGAAAAGCAAGTGCAGCAAGACTTCCAGAAACAGGTGAAACTCAATCTGATACAGCTGCCTTCCTAGCAAGCCTCAGTCTTGTTTTATCAGTGGCTCTACTAACTGTTAAACGTAAAGAAAAATAAGGCTGATAACTTCCAGCTCTTAAAAAGCTAACCATTATAAAAGAAGAGGCTGGGACAAAAGTCCTAGCCTCTCGATTGTCTTTGGATTGTCGAGCAAGACGCAGTGGTTGAGTGGGTTCTACTACGCTGATTTCATCAGCTTTTACAGCCCTGCTCAACTGTGCGGAGGTGGGACGGTGAAATCGAATTCTAACGAATTACCGATTTCTGTCCCACAGTCTTTATTAATTGGGTAGTGAGGTGTATAATTGAAGTAAGAGAATGTGAGGAGAAGGACCATGATTGTAAAAGTTTGTAATGCAGATTATAGTCTCCAGTGGGATGGGATGTATCAATTTGCTCTTGAAAACTATCCTCAGATTCAAGAATGGGAATTGGAGAAGCTAGCAAAGTTTATTGCTTATGAACAGGACCATCATCGTCAGACCATTGTGGAATGTGAGAATCTTGAATTAAAAATACAAATTCATGATTACTTGCAAGAGCATAGCTTTTTTCCTCCCTACAGACCAAGTCATCGCCTTGTAGCTTCTACCTATGATATCCAGAGGAAGTTGGTTACTTCAAATTATTGTAGTCATACTTGTACAGTTGAGGTGGCTCAGGCTATTTTTCAGACTGGAAAACTCATGTCGGCGGTAAAAGTATTTGGTAAAAGTGGGGCTGAGATAGTTACAGATAGTCGTAATGCAGCTTCTGATCCAGCAGACTATTTTGACTATATCATGTTCGGATGGTCTAATACGACTTCGGGTTACCGACTCGCTATGGAGCGTTTGTTAGGAAGGGCACCTTCTGAAGAGGAATTGCAAGAAAAGTTCATTCCTGGCGTTAGTTTTCATTTTCTGTATGAAGAATTAATTCAAGCGCCAGGTTATATCTTTGATGGCTATCATGTTGCGAAGGTAAGAGATAGTTTAGATTTGAATACCTTTCTTCATTTGTGTATCATCCCGTCAAAAGATAAGGCTTGTTTTGAAGGTTTGATTCCTTGTCAATTACAAGATAGAGTGATTTACCTAGACTATGAGGGAGAAGGGTTACAGGCTTGGAATACCAAGGTTAATCAAGTACTACATTGTAAGGATAAGTTGAAGGAGTAGTGTATGAAAGAGATTGATCAAGCTCTACTGAAAAAAGTGATCATCGAGCGTCCTCGTTCTAGTCATAAGGGAGACTACGGGCGTCTTCTCTTGATCGGTGGGACTTATCCCTATGGGGGAGCGATTATTATGGCTGCCTTAGGGGCTGTTAAAAGTGGCGCAGGCTTGGTGACAGTAGCGACGGATAAAGAGAATATTCCAGCTCTGCATAGCCATCTGCCGGAGGCCATGGCTTTTGACATTGATGATAAGCAATTACTGGAGCAACAGTTACAGAAAGCAAGTGTTGTTTTGGTCGGACCTGGACTAGTGGATGATGAGCGTGGAGAAGAGCTTCTCCAAACAGTCTTTCATTATTCAAATCAAGACCAGACCCTCATACTGGATGGTGGTGCCCTATCCATTTTTGCTAAGACGGGAATGAAATTTCCTAAGGATCAGCTTGTTTTAACTCCTCATCAAAGGGAATGGCAAGTCTTGTCAGGATTAGATTTGACTTCCCAAGGAACTGAGGAAACAGGAGAGACTTTGAAGAGATTTCCTTCAGGAACGATTTTAGTTCAAAAAGGTCCTGCGACTCGAATCTGGCAAGCTGGACAAGTTGATTGTTATCAGCTGAGTGTCGGTGGCCCCTATCAGGCAACTGGAGGCATGGGGGATACTCTGGCTGGTATGATTGCTGGCTTTGCAGGCCAATTTCCACAAGTTAGTCTCTATGAAAGAGTGACTGTAGCGACCTATCTACATTCAGCAATTGCTCAAGAACTAGCTGAGGACAATTTTGTAGTTCTGCCAACCACGATTAGTCAACATATCCTAGCCTTCATGAAGAGGATACAAAAAGACACCTGAGGTTTTGAGTCCACTGAAAAAGTCATCAAATTGATGGCTTTTTTGTTATACTAGAGATGAGGTGAAATAATGCTTGATAATCAGTTAACTATGGATGTCAGTCCTTATTCTAGTTTGTATAATATCGTTGTTCCGAAAACCCACTTTTTACGTCAGCTAACTGAACTCTGTGATTTCAGCTTTATTTATGATGAACTAGAAAAGAATTATCGTCCCGATTTTGGGCGTAAAGCTTATTCACCGATTATGATGTTCAAATATCTCTTGTTGAAAGATATTTATAAGTTATCAGATGTCGATGTGGTGGAACGTTCCTTGTCAGATATGGCCTTTAAATTTTTTCTTGGTCTAGCTCCGGAGGATTCTGTTATCGAACCATCCTCTCTGACAAAATTTAGAAAGCTAAGAATTAAAGATAACAAACTGCTTGATGTATTGATTCAAAAGTCTGTTCAAATTGCACTCGAACATAACTTGATTAAGAGTAAAATCCTCATTGTGGATGCCACTCACACCAAATCTCATTATAATCATAAGAAGCCCCAAGAAATTCTTAGGGAGCGTTCAAAAGCTTTACGTAAAACGATTTATAAACATTCAGAAGATATCAAAATAGAATTTCCAAAGAAACCTCAAGAAGATAACCTCGAAGCAGAGTTGACCTATACAGAGGAATTAATGGCTGTGGTTGAAAAACACGAGGAACTCTTAGCCCTACCGGCTGTTTCTCAAAAGTTCAATTACCTAAAAGAGGCTGTCGATGATGACTTAGAACACTTGGAAGCTTCTGTTAAGGAGCAGGCTAGACTTGGACATAAGACAGCTGATATAAAAGTCATATCGCTATGACAGATGAACGGATTATTACTGCTTGTGTGGTCACTTCTGGTGAACAAAGCGATGGGAAATATTTACCTGAGTTATATGCCAAAACAAAGGAAAATAGTCTGGACATCGAGACTATTATTGGTGATGCGGCTTATTCAGGAAAGGACAACATTCAACTAGCTCGCAAAGAAAAGATTCATTTGGTGTCAAAACTGAACCCTTCAGTTTCAAAAGGTTACCGTAAAGAAGAGGATGCGTTTGAATTTAATAAAGATGCAGGGCTATTTGTCTGTCCAGAAGGACACATGGCTGTTCGCAAAGCAAGGACAGGAAAAAAATATCAAAATAAAAATCAAGTTGTCACTCATTACTTTGACATTGAGAAGTGCAAGAGTTGCCTTTCCAAGGAAGGGTGTTATACGGAGGGGGCAAAGTCTAAAACTTATTCAATAACCATTAAGAGTAACGACCATCTTTTCCAGAAGAAATTTCAGGAAACACCTTATTTTAAAGAAATGGCCAGACATCGCTATAAAATCGAAGCGAAGAATGCCGAACTAAAACAGAGACATGGCTTTGATGTTGCAAGGGCATCGGGTCTTTTCAACATGGAGTTACAGGCAGCCACAAGCATCTTCGTGGTCAATATGAAACGAATTATGACCTTAATAAATAAAAAATAACCGAGGATTTCGCTCAAATCGGTGAGAGACTCCTCGGTTTTCATTTTATTAAAAGTAAGAGAGTTACTTTTTCAGTGGGCTCGAGGTTTTCAGGTGCCTTTTGACTATTAGAAGAGGCCTTTGACCTTATCAACAAGATTACCGATTCCTTCTGATCCTGAAATCAAACTTTGAGCCTGACTAAGGTATTCACCGAGCTGGTCCTTATTTTCTTCGACAAAGGTTTTTGCGGCAGCCAAATCTTTTTTCTCGATTAGCTCTTTTACTTGATTAAACAAATCTAATGGGTTCATGATGCCCCTCTTTTTTACACTTCTATTCAATCATGTTTGTTTAAAACTTGCAAGAAACTTGACTCTTCAAATCAAGTTCAGGGGTGTCAAATGGTGCAAATTTTGATATAATTTTTAATGATGAATTTTAGAAATGATCGGTACGTTGTCGTGGATTTAGAGGCGACCAGTACCGGAAGCAGGGCAAAAATTATCCAAGTGGGAATCGTGGTCATTGAAAATGGCGAGATTGTTGACCAATATGCCACGGATGTCAATCCTCACGAACCCTTGGATTCTCATATCAAAGAATTAACGGGTTTGACCGACCAGCGACTAGCAGAGGCACCAGAGTTTTCTCAGGTGGCTGGAAAAATTTTTGACTTGGTCAAGGACGGTGTTTTTGTTGCGCACAATGTCCAGTTCGATGCCAATTTGTTGGCAGAATTTCTCTTTTTTGAGGGCTATGAATTGCGCACTCCTCGTATCGATACAGTCGAGTTGGCTCAGGTGTTTTATCCTCAACTTGAAAAGTATAATCTGGGGATTCTCTGTCAAGAGTTGGGAATTTCACTAGAAAAAGCCCATACTGCCTTATCAGATGCCCAAGCAACAGCAGAGCTCTTTCTTTGTATGCGACAAAAAATGTTTGGACTGCCAAAAGGCTTATTGGAGCGCTTGTTAAGTTTGTCAGATGGTTTATTATATGAGTCTTATCTGGTCATCGAGGAAGTTTATCAGAAGCAGTCGATCCTAGTTGAACATGACTTGGTAGAGGTGCAAGGTTTATTTTTAAGAAAAGAAAAGCTAGCCCTTTCTCCACGTAAACTCTCAAAAGATTTCCAAACCAATATTGCCTTGTTGGATTTGGAAGATAGAGCCTCGCAAGCTAGCTTTGCTCAAAAGGTTCAAGGTTTTCTACAAAATGAGCAAATTGCCTTTGTGCAAGCTCAGACCGGAATTGGGAAAACCTACGGCTATCTCCTGCCAGCCTTATCACTAGAAAACGAAAAAGGAATCCTCCTTAGTGTTCCTACTAAAGTTTTACAAAATCAAGTGATGCAAGAAGAGGCTCGTAGATTGGAAGAGGTCTTTCACCTTTCGATTCATAATCTTAAAGGACCCCAGAATTACTTAAAACTAGATGCCTTTCATCATGCACTAGAGGAAGAAGAGTCCAATCGCTTGTACACACGTTTCAAGATGCAACTTCTAGTTTGGTTGACCGAAACAGAAACTGGAGATTTAGATGAGATTGGCCAGCTTTACCGTTACCAGCAATTTTTGCCAAACTTGGTGCATGATGGTAATCTTCCCAAAGCTTCTCTCTTTTGGTTGGAGGATTTTTGGAGACGGGGGCAGAAAAAAGCTCGCTCTTGCCAGCTCCTTGTGACCAATCATGCTTATCTCGTTACCCGACTTGAGGACGATCCCAGTCTACTAGAGGGCCGTCTCTTGATCTTAGATGAAGCCCAGAAGATCTTATTAACTTTGGAAAATCTTTCGCAGAAGAGTTTCGTTTTAAACGACATAGTAGACCAGCTAGATCAAGCCTTAGTTCGAGAAAAAGGGACGCTTCAGAGACGCTTGATGGAGAGTATTCGCTTTGAGCTTTGTCACTTGATGGACCAGTTCCTATCTGGCAAACGAAGAATATGCCCTGCGACAACAATGGCACAGCTCCAACAGGATTTCTCAGAGTTAGAAGTTCAAAGTTTCCAAGATTATCAGCGATTTTTCTGCACTGATGGAGAATTTTGGCTATCAGCCTCAGACTTGTCTAGCAAGAAGATTGTCATTTCTTCCAGTCGCAATCAACGTCTGCTCTTTTCACAGATTTTTCCTGAGACTTGTCAGCTTTTAGCTGTCTCTGCAACCTTGGAAATTAGTAGCAGAGTATCTTTACCAGAACTAATGGGATTTTCGAATGCAGCTTTTGGCAGACTGGATGAGAATTTTCAAGAAAATCAAGAAATTTTGGTCGTTAAGGATTTTCCATTGGTGACAGAAACCTCTCAAGAATACTATGCACAGGCTATCGTGGAAGTGCTGGAAGATTTGTCTTATCTTGAAGAACCCATGCTCGTTTTATTCACTTCAAAAGACCTTTTGTTGCAGGTGTCAGACTCTCTATCTCTGACTCATCTAGCCCAATATAAAAACGGAGATCCTGCTCAGCTCAAGAAACGATTTGAAAGAGGAGACTCTCAACTCTTACTAGGAACAGGAAGTTTTTGGGAGGGAGTTGATTTTGCGACTCACCCTCGAGTGATTGAAGTGGTGACACGCTTGCCCTTCCAAAATCCAGAAGATCCCTTTACGAAAAAAATGAATCAGGAACTTCGCATTGAAGGGAAAAATCCTTTCTATGACTATCAACTTCCTATGGCTATTATTCGCCTCAAACAAGCGATTGGTAGAACCATGCGTCGTCTTGGACAACGATCATCTGTCCTTATCTTGGATAGCCGAATGACAAGCAAGCGATATGGAAAGCAGATTAGCAAGGCCTTGTCACAGACTAGTCGAGTGAGAGAAGTTGGCAAAGAGCAAGTATTCTCAAAAGTTCAAGAATTTTTACACAAAAAATAAAATAAACATCTGAAAGAATGAAGGAGACCTTTATGAAACGTTCTCTCGACTCTCGAGTCGATTATAGTTTGATTTTACCAGTATTCTGTTTGCTGGTGACTGGAGTGGTAGCTATTTACATTGCTGTCAGTCATGACTATCCACATAATATTTGGCCTATTCTCGGTCAGCAACTAGCTTGGATCGTATTGGGAATTGTTATCAGCTTTGTAGTCATGTTCTTTAATACAAAATTTTTATGGCAGGCGACTCCCTATCTTTATGCCCTAGGTCTAGTCCTCATGGTCTTACCCTTGGTTTTCTATAACCCTAATTTGGTCGCAGCAACAGGGGCTAAAAACTGGGTGTCAATTGGAGGAGTGACACTTTTCCAACCTTCCGAATTCATGAAAATTTCCTATATTTTGATCTTGGCTCGGGTTGTTGTTCAATTCACACAGAAACACAAGGAAAGTGAACGAACGATTCCTTTAGATTTCCTCTTGATACTGTGGATGATTATCTTCACGCTGCCAGTCTTAGGTTTACTGGCCCTGCAGAGTGACTTAGGAACGGCCTTGGTCTTTGTCGCAATCTTTTCGGGACTGGTCTTGCTTTCTGGAGTATCATGGAAAATCATCATTCCAATTTTTGTAACAGCTGTATCGGGAATTGCAGGATTTTTGGCAATTTTCATCACAAAAGATGGGCGTGCTTTCATACATCAAATCGGGATGCCAACCTATCAGATTAACCGTATCCTTGCCTGGCTCAATCCATTTGATTATGCACAAACGACCACCTATCAACAGGCGCAAGGGCAAATCGCCATTGGTAGTGGAGGTCTGTTTGGTCAAGGATTTAATGTATCTAATCTCCTTATTCCCGTTCGTGAGAGTGATATGATTTTTACAGTCATTGCAGAAGATTTTGGTTTTATAGGCTCTGTCCTTGTAATTACACTTTATCTCCTACTTATCTATCGAATGTTAAAAATCACTCTGAAGTCCAATAACCAATTTTATACCTACATTTCAACTGGATTTATTATGATGCTCTTGTTCCATATTTTTGAAAATATTGGGGCGGTGACAGGTCTGCTACCTCTGACAGGGATTCCTCTGCCATTCATTTCCCAAGGGGGCTCAGCCATTATCAGTAATCTAATTGGTGTTGGTCTGCTTCTATCGATGAGTTATCAAACGCATCTAGCTGATGAAAAGAGCGGTAAGACAAGATTTAAACGTAAGAAAGTTGTATTGAAAAAAGTTAAATAAGGAGTAAATCATGGCTAAAGTTGCAGTTATCTTAGCAGATGGCTTTGAAGAAATCGAAGCCCTAACAGTTGTGGACGTATTACGTCGTGCCAATATTACTTGTCATATGGTTGGTTTTGAAGCCCGAGTGACGGGATCACATGCCATCCAAGTACAAGCAGATCGTGTGTTTGATGGTGATTTATCTGACTACGACATGATTGTCTTACCAGGTGGCATGCCAGGATCAGCAAATTTACGAGATCATGAACTTTTGATTGCTGAACTTCAAAAATGTGAGCAAGTTGGTAAAAAAGTAGCAGCCATTTGTGCAGCACCAATTGTACTGAATCGAGCCGGTCTCCTCAAGGATAAAGTATTCACCTGCTATGATGGTGTCCAAGAGCAAATTGCTGATGGTCACTATCGCAAGGAAACAGTAGTTGTCGATGGTCAGTTGACTACCAGTCGAGGTCCAGCAACTGCACTTGCTTTTGCTTATAACCTAGTGGAACAACTTGGTGGCGATGCAAATGCTTTGAGAGCAGCCATGCTCTATCGTGATGTGTTTGGAATAGATTAACTAAAACGAGAGGAATCTATCAATTAGGGGATTCTTCTCGTTTTTTACTGTTAAAATAGAAGGAAATCGTCGCTTTTTTGATAAAAAAATGCTATAATGAAGGGTATGAAATATCACGATTACATCTGGGATTTAGGTGGAACTTTACTTGATAATTATGAGACTTCGACCGCGGCTTTTGTGGAAACATTAGCTCAATTTGGAATTGAAGAAGAACATGATAAAGTTTACAATGCCTTAAAAGTGTCAACCGCTTTTGCGATTGACCAATTTGCCCCAACAATAGAGCATTTTTTAGAAAAATATAAGGAAAATGAAGCGCGAGAGCTTGAACATCCTGCCTTGTTTGAGGGAGTGCCTGCTTTATTGGAGGAAATCTCAGACCAGGGAGGACGGAACTTTTTAGTTTCGCATCGCAATGACCAAGTTTTGGATATTCTTGAAAAGACAGGTATTACTGGCTATTTTACAGAAGTAGTAACAGCTAGCTCTGGCTTTAAGAGAAAACCAAATCCAGAGTCTATGATCTATTTGCGAGATAAGTATAAGATTAGTTCTGGTATCGTTATTGGTGACCGTCCTATCGATATTGAAGCTGGACAAGCAGCAGGCTTAGCGACGCATCTCTTTAAAAATATCGTGACATTGAGACAAGTATTAGAAATGTAAGAAAAAAGAAAAAGGGAAAAAATGACAGAAGAAATCAAAAACCAACAGGCACAGGATTATGATGCCAGTCAGATTCAAGTTTTGGAAGGTCTGGAAGCCGTTCGTATGCGTCCTGGAATGTATATCGGATCGACTTCAAAAGAAGGCCTTCACCACCTAGTCTGGGAAATCGTTGATAACTCTATCGATGAGGCCTTGGCGGGATTTGCTAGTCATATTCAGGTCTTTATTGAGCCAGATGACTCTATCACGGTTGTTGATGATGGACGTGGTATCCCTGTTGATATTCAAGAAAAGACAGGCCGTCCTGCCGTTGAAACTGTCTTTACCGTTCTTCACGCTGGAGGTAAATTTGGCGGTGGCGGTTACAAGGTTTCAGGTGGACTCCACGGTGTAGGTTCATCGGTTGTAAATGCCCTCTCAACTCAGTTGGATGTTCGTGTTCATAAAAACGGAAAGATTCATTACCAAGAATACCATCGTGGACATGTTGTTGCTGACCTTGAGGTGATTGGAGATACAGATAAAACAGGTACAACAGTACACTTCACGCCAGACCCAGAGATTTTTACAGAAACAACAACTTTTGATTTTGATAAATTAAACAAGCGGATCCAAGAACTCGCCTTTCTGAATCGTGGCCTTCAAATTTCCATCACTGACAAACGTGAGGGACTTGAACAAACAAGACACTACCACTACGAAGGTGGGATTGCGAGTTACGTTGAGTATATCAATGAAAACAAGGATGTTATCTTTGATACGCCAATCTACACTGATGGAGAAATGGATGACATCACAGTTGAAGTAGCCATGCAATATACAACTGGTTACCATGAAAATGTCATGAGTTTTGCCAATAACATTCATACACATGAAGGTGGAACACATGAACAAGGTTTCCGTACAGCCCTAACCCGTGTCATTAACGACTACGCTCGTAAAAACAAACTCCTCAAAGACAATGAAGATAATCTAACAGGTGAAGATGTCCGTGAAGGCTTGACAGCGGTAATCTCTGTGAAACATCCAAATCCTCAGTTTGAAGGACAAACGAAAACTAAACTTGGAAATAGTGAAGTTGTCAAGATTACTAATCGCCTCTTTAGTGAAGCATTTTCAGACTTTCTAATGGAAAATCCACAGATTGCTAAGCGGATTGTTGAAAAAGGGATTTTGGCAGCTAAGGCGCGTGTGGCAGCCAAGCGTGCGCGTGAGGTTACTCGGAAGAAATCTGGTTTAGAGATTTCAAACCTTCCAGGGAAATTGGCAGACTGTTCTTCAAACAATCCAGCTGAAACTGAACTTTTCATCGTCGAAGGAGATTCAGCGGGAGGTTCTGCAAAGTCTGGTCGTGACCGTGAATTCCAAGCGATTTTACCGATTCGCGGTAAAATCCTCAACGTTGAAAAGGCCAGCATGGATAAAATCCTTGCCAATGAAGAAATCCGTAGCCTTTTCACAGCTATGGGAACAGGCTTTGGTGCTGAATTTGATGTCAGCAAGGCCCGTTACCAAAAACTCGTTATCATGACGGATGCCGATGTCGATGGAGCTCACATCCGTACCCTCTTGTTAACCTTGATTTATCGTTATATGAAACCCGTTTTAGAAGCAGGTTATGTTTATATCGCTCAACCACCAATTTACGGTGTTAAGGTCGGCAGTGAAATTAAAGAATACATCCAACCTGGAGCAGATCAAGAAATCCGTCTCCAGGAAGCCTTAGCTCGCTATAGTGAAGGACGTTCAAAACCAACTATTCAGCGTTATAAAGGTCTTGGAGAAATGGATGACCATCAACTTTGGGAAACAACTATGAATCCTGAACATCGTCTCATGGCGCGTGTATCAGTTGATGATGCTGCAGAAGCAGATGAAATCTTTGATATGCTCATGGGCGACCGCGTAGAACCACGTCGAGAATTTATTGAAGAAAATGCTGTTTACAGCACGCTTGACGTTTAAAAAAATTTGGAAATAGTTCCCATGGTTTGAAAAATATGATATAATCATTACAATTGTTTCAAGTATAAAAAGGAGTTTGATATGTCTGATAATCTGTTGATTATTATTATGATTGTAATCGCGACTCTTCTGATCATTGCTTATGTTGTAGCGATTTTGTTACGCAAACGAAATGAAAAGAGGCTCGCAGTACTAGAAGGAAGAAAGGAAGAGTTGTATAACCTTCCAGTTAACGATGAAGTAGAAGCTGTTAAGAATATGCATCTGATTGGTCAAAGTCAGATTGCATTTAGAGAGTGGAACCAAAAATGGGTAGACCTATCCCTCAACTCATTTGCAGATATTGAGAACAATCTGTTTGAAGCAGAAGGGTACAATAATTCATTTCGCTTCTTGAAAGCTCAACACAAAATTGATCAAATTGAAAGCCAAATTACCCTTATCGAAGAAGATATTGCTTCCATTCGAAATGCTTTGGCAGATCTAGAAAAACAAGAATCCAAAAATAGTGGTCGTGTCTTGCATGCTTTAGATTTATTTGAAAGCTTACAGAAGGCGGTCGCAGAAGATTCTGAGAAATATGGTCAAGCACTTCCTGAAATTGAAAAACAATTGGAGAACATCCAATCAGAATTTTCTCAATTTGTGACGCTAAACTCTTCAGGAGATCCAGTTGAAGCAGCAGGAATTCTGGATAATGCTGAAAACCATATCCTCGCTTTGACACATATCGTAGAGAGAATTCCAGCAATTGTTACTAAACTAACGACTGAACTCCCTGATCAACTTGAAGATCTAGAGGCTGGCTATCGTAAGTTGCTTGATGCCAACTATCACTTTGTAGAAACTGACATTGAATCACGTTTGCAGTTATTGTATGAAGCATTGAAGAACAACCAAGAAAATATTAAAAAATTGGAATTGGATAATGCTGAATATGAAAACACTCAGATTCAAGAAGAAATCAATGCTCTCTATAATATTTTCACACGAGAGATTGCTTCTCAAAAAGTTGTTGAAAACTTGTTGTCAACACTTCCAACCTATCTTGACCACTTAAAAGACAATAATCAAGTCTTGGTGAAAGATATTGAACGCTTGAGCAAAACTTACTTGATGGCTGAGAGTGATGTAAATCATGTCCGTCGTCTTCAAGTGGATTTGGATTCCCTAGAAGTTACAGTTAGTGATTTGACTTCAGAACAAGAGGAATATTCAGAAGCTTACTCTGTATTGGAAGAACGTTTAGAAAATGTTCAAGCTACATTAAAAGAAATTGAAGATGATCAAGTTTCGGTGAGCGAACGTTTAGTACAGATTGAAAAAGATGATGTTAATGCTCGTCAAAAGGCAAATGTTTATGTAAATCGTCTCCACACAATCAAGCGCTACATGGAAAAGAGAAATCTTCCAGGAATCCCACAGAACTTCTTGAAATTATTCTTTGCTGCTAGCCATAGTACTGAGGATTTGATGGCAGAGTTGGAACAGTCACAAGTCAACATTGAGTCTGTTAATCGTATCCTAGAAATTGCAACTCACGATATGGAAGTTTTGGAAACAGAAACTTACAGTATTGTGCAATATGCAACCTTGACAGAGCAATTGCTTCAATATTCTAACCGCTACAGATCATTTGATGAAGGGATTCAACAAGCCTTCCATGAATCTTTAGAAATCTTTGAAAATGCCTTTGATTATCAAGCATCTTTCGAAAAGATTTCCCAAGCTTTGGAAGTTGCTGAACCAGGGGTAACAAATCGCTTTGTTTCCTCATATGAAAAAACAAGAGAAATTATTCGATTTTAAACAAAATAAGTTATATAGAAATCCGAATTGCACCCTAAAAGTTAGAGCCAAAAATCTAACTTCTGGGGTGTTTTTATGTGAGCAGAGGACTTGGATATTAAAGTGCAGTGTAATGAAATAAAATCTGAACAAATTGTCTAGGGAGGTCAAAATAATTTTTAGTAATATTTTAGAAGCGACAGTGTACTATTCTATATTCGATATACAATAAGATATAAAATTCACGCACCTTTCAAAAATATTTGGCATGGTTGACGAATTCAAGATTCTTTGATATATTAAAACTAATGACTAAATATATGAGGTTAATTATGAATACAAAACTACAAAAAATAATCAACAAGCACAAGAAAATGACCTATGGTCTTATTGGTGCTCTTATACTTCTGATACTTGTAGTGTTTTCCTTTTTAGGAGCATCTGACAATAAAGAAGCTACCATTGTGAATGAATCGAAAACTAAGGATGCATCATCACAAAAAACAAAGGATGTAAGCAAGGATACATCTACTAGCTCTCAAGAAAAAACTAGCCAATCTTTTGAAACTGAGAAGGCTTCTTCTACTAGTACATCAGCTTCATCATCAACTTCTACTACAGAAGACAAGCAAACTAGTGAACCTGTCTACGAACCATCTACGTCATCATATACATCTGATGCTAATACATCAACGTATGAAGAGCCAACTTCAACTTATTCTGAACCTGCATATGAAGAACCAGCAGCATCAACCTATACGCCTGCGTCATCATCAAATAGTTATACTGAAATCACAAGAGATGATATGAAAAAACACAATAAAGCAGTTGCAGAATGGGATGAAGCAAATGGTTTTGGTGGTGAAGGCCTTGATAGGGGAGATGGTTATCTTGGTTGGTAATCGTAAACACAGATATACATGTTTTTGTGAATCAAAAGAAAGTCCTATGGAAATCTAGGACTTTTCTTTTACCTTTCTTTTCTTTAAAAATGGACATTTTCCTATTTATCATTGAAATTATAGGCCTGATTTGATATGATAAGACTATGACTAAAAAAAGAACAAATTGTAAAACAAATGATAAGAAGAAAAGAAATTTATGGATTATTGTGGGGCTTCTATTCTTCACAATCCTAACATTAGGTGCAGGTATTGCTTATAAAGTCTTGACCAAGCAAGCTTTTGAGCAAAAAATTGAAGCACTGAAAAAAGAAAAAGATGATTCCTATTCACAAGGAAGTCAGAAAGAGAATTTTCGTAAGGGGCAGGCAGAAATCATCACCTACTATCCTATGACGGGGGACAAGGTCATTACCTCTGTTCAGGATATCATTGTAAAAGATATTACGGATAAAGTAGAAGATAAAGAACATTTGATTTTTTACTACTCTGAAAAAGATTCTTCTTCCATCAAAGGTGTGGAGAGCCATCTTGTAAAAAAACAAGCCTATGACTTGAGTGATTCTACTGTTGTTGAACTAGAAAATACGTCGTTAGATCAGCTTTATCTTAAGGAAGATGGGACTCTGTTTACATTAGATCAGCTCTTTACAGATGCTAGCAAAGCTAAGGAAAAGTTTCTTGAGGATATCAAGTCAACGCTCCAAGATAAAAAGCTTGAACAAACACTTGTAGATCAAGTGATAGCCGATTTTTCAGCTAGCGATTTATCATCTTGGAAGTTTGCTTACAAAGATAGTCAATTGGTTCTTTATCCAATCAAAGCAACCAATAATGTAGAAGAAATAGCTTTGCCTATTTCAGACTTCTTTGATGTTATCCAATCGTCCTATCTAACTGAAAAGGATGCAGAACTTTATAAGAAGGCTCAGGCTGAGAAAAATAAAAAAGTAGTAGCTCTTACCTTTGATGATGGACCAGATGGAAATACAACTCCACAAGCTTTAGATATTCTAGCCAAGTATAAGATCAAAGCAACCTTCTTTGTACAAGGAAAGAATATTGCAGGCAATGAGTCGATCCTTAAACGTATGCAGTCTGAAGGTCATGAAGTTGGAAACCATAGCTGGAATCATCCAATTTTAACAAAACTGTCATTGGAAGACGCTAAGAAACAGCTTACAGATACAGAAGACGCTATTACAAAAGTTCTTGGCAAAAGCTCTAAATTGATGCGTCCACCATACGGAGCAATCTCAGATGATATTCGCAATAGCCTTGATTTAAGCTTTATCATGTGGGATGTGGATAGTTTTGATTGGAAGAGTAAAAATGAAGCAGCGATTTTGACAGAAATTCAGCGTCAGGCAAGCAATGGATCTATCATTTTGATGCATGATATCCATCAAACATCTGTTAATTCATTACCAAAAGTAATTGAGTATCTACAGGAACAAGGATATAGTTTTGTGACTGTATCAGATCTACTCAACACTCGTTTGAAGCCACATGAGATTTACTATTCTCGTAATCAATAGATTGCAAGTCGGAAAAATAGAAAAAATTAAAAAAAGATAGTTTTAATCTTGACAAGTAGGGGAAAACTTGATATCATATAAAAGTTGAGAAAAGCAGAAGTGAGAACTTCTCGCCTTGCGACTAACGTTGTCTGGCCCCTACGGATCAAATTTCAGAAATGAAATACAATCATGTAGTGCGGGTTTGCGTTAGCAAGTCCGCTCTTGTTTTTCTCTAAATTAAAAAAAGAGGTGAAAACCATAGCAAAGCAAGACTTATTCATCAATGATGAAATTCGTGTACGCGAAGTTCGCTTAATCGGTCTTGAAGGTGAGCAATTGGGTATCAAACCACTAAGCGAAGCGCAGGCACTTGCGGACGAAGCTAATGTGGACTTGGTTCTCATTCAACCTCAAGCTAAACCTCCTGTTGCGAAAATTATGGACTACGGTAAGTTCAAATTTGAGTACCAGAAGAAACAAAAAGAGCAACGCAAAAAACAAAGCGTTGTGACCGTGAAAGAAGTTCGTTTGAGCCCAGTTATCGACAAGGGTGATTTCGAAACTAAACTTCGCAATGCTCGCAAGTTCCTTGAAAAAGGAAACAAAGTGAAGGTATCCATTCGCTTTAAGGGGCGTATGATCACCCATAAAGAGATTGGTGCAAAAGTTTTAGCCGAGTTCGCTGAAGCAACTCAAGATATTGCTATCATTGAACAACGTGCTAAAATGGATGGACGCCAAATGTTCATGCAATTGGCGCCAGCAACTGACAAAAAATAATTGTCAGAAAGTTAAATAAAGGAGAAAAAATCATGCCAAAACAAAAAACACACCGCGCATCAGCTAAACGTTTCAAACGTACAGGTTCTGGTGGACTTAAACGTTTCCGTGCTTACACATCTCACCGTTTCCACGGAAAAACTAAAAAACAACGTCGTCATCTTCGTAAAGCATCTATGGTGCATTCAGGAGATTTCAAACGTATCAAAGCAATGCTTACTCGCTTGAAATAATCGCGTATTTGTAAGTAAACAATTCTAGGAAATATTTGGAGGAAATAAAACATGGCACGTGTTAAAGGTGGCGTTGTATCACGCAAACGTCGTAAACGTATTCTTAAATTAGCAAAAGGTTACTATGGAGCTAAACACATCTTGTTCCGTACTGCAAAAGAACAAGTAATGAACTCTTACTACTATGCATACCGTGACCGTCGTCAAAAGAAACGTGACTTCCGTAAATTGTGGATCACACGTATCAATGCGGCAGCTCGTTTGAACGGACTTTCATACTCACAATTGATGCATGGTTTGAAATTGGCTGAGATCGAAGTTAACCGTAAAATGCTTGCTGACTTGGCTGTTAACGATGCAGCAGCTTTCACAGCTCTTGCAGATGCAGCTAAAGCAAAACTTGGTAAATAATTATTCATAAGACTGGTGCAAGTTTGTCCCAGTCTTTTTTAAACAAAGGAGAAAAAATGGCTTCAAAAATGCTACACACATGCTTGCGAGTAGAAAATCTTGAAAAATCAATTGCTTTTTATCAAGATGCTTTTGGATTTAAGGAATTGCGTCGCAAGGATTTTCCAGACTATGCTTTTACGATTGTTTATCTAGGTCTTGACGGTGATGATTATGAATTGGAGTTGACCTACAACTATGATCACGGACCTTATGTTGTCGGTGACGGTTTTGCTCACATCGCCCTAAGCACACCTGATCTTGAGGCTCTTCACAAAGAACATAGCGACAAAGGCTATGAAGTGACAGCACCTAATGGACTTCCAGGGACTCAACCAAACTATTACTTTATCAAAGATCCAGATGGATACAAGGTAGAAGTGATTCGTGAAAATTCATTATAGTTCCTATCGAGTAGCTTGTATGCTACTCGTTTTTTTTATTTGTAGTAGAATCAAAGAAAAAGAATAGAGCAAGGTCAGGGAAGTTTATGTAAAAGATGATTTTTGGCACCTGTTTCCAGATGCTCAAATCAGTGTATTGGTGGAAAAAGTTCTCAACAATACTATTGATGAGAGTGAAGATCCATATTTTAAAGCTTTATTAGATGAAGGAACAAAAAAAGCCCGGACTTTTATAGTAGATGAGAATTTTACTCAGAATGAAGTGATTCAAGAATGGCGTCAGGCATTCACTAAATTCAAAACCAAAAAAGGTGCTCGTTCTTCTATTGAAGCTTTATTAAAGCGTGTGAGTCAAGGAAGAGAATTTAATCCAATAAATCCTTTGGTAGATATCTATAATAGCGTCTTACTTTCTTACGCTGTTCCTTGTGGGGAAGAGGATTTAGCTAAGATTGTTGGTGACTTCTTGGAAGAGCACGAAGGAATGAATCCTTCTTCCACTAGGGTCTGAAAGTGATGCTTCTGCATTAGCTGATGAAATGATTTATTTTGATGACCACGGTGCGGTTTGTCGCTGTTTAAACTGGCGTGAAGCCCAAAGAACCAAAACAAAGATGCTATTTTAGTCATTGAAGCTATCAATGAAGAGCAGGCATCACGAGCTCTAGAATCAATGCTAGAATTACATACTAAAATTGAGAAATATTTTGGTGTTATACTCAATGAAAATCAAAGAGCAAACTAGGAAGCTAGCTGCAGGCTGTACTTGAGTACCGCAAGGCGACGCTGACGTGGTTTGAATTTGATTTTCGAAGAGTATTAGTGGTAAGATCAGTCATTTGACAACCACAAATCCTATCCTAGAGGTAGAATAATGAATGGGAATCACGGTTAATTCAACTGTGGTTCTTTTTTCTACAAGGGGAGAAAGAAATTGTTTTTCTATTTTCTAAAATGGTATAATATAAGGAGAAAAAGGGAGGTGATAGCGAGTGATTGCACAACTTGATACAAAAACGGTTTATAGTTTCATGGAGAGTATGATTTCCATTCAGAAGTATGTTGACCAGGGGAAAGCATACGGCTACTCAGCACTTGGAATCATGGATGTTGACAATCTCTATGGAGCCTATTATTTTATCAAAGAGTGCCAAAAACAGGAGATTCAGCCTTTATTAGGTCTTGAGATGACCGTTCATCATGAGGAGGAACTTGTCAACCTTCGATTTTTAGCCTTGTCAAATCATGGTTATCGAAATCTCATGAAGCTTTCGAGTCAAAAAATGACAGGTAAAAAGGAATGGACTGATTTTTCTACCTATCTAGAAGATATTTGTGTTATTGTTCCCTATTATTCTGCAATTGATTCCTTGGACTTAGGGCATGACTATTATATCGGAGTGTATCCAGATACACCTCAGTCGAATTTTTCTCACTCCATTCTCCCACTTTATCGTGTTAATTCCTTCGAATCTGAGGATTTAGAAACGCTTCAAATGCTCAAGGCGATTAAGGAAAATGTGACCTTACGAGAGGTGGATGTTCAAGCGCAACAAGGCTTGTTTTTACCGGCTGACCGTCTAGAACAGATTTTTTTAGAGAAATTTCCACTCGCGCTTGAAAATCTTGCAAGATTAATCAAGGAAGCTTCCTATGAGATTGATAGTAGTCTCAAGCTTCCACGCTTCAATCCAGAGAGACCAGCTGTTGAAGAGTTGCGCGAAAGAGCTATTAAGGGCTTGGAACAGAAAGGCTTACTCGATTCAGTTTATCAGGCTCGTTTGGAAGAAGAACTATCTGTGATTCATGACATGGGATTCGATGACTATTTCTTGGTTGTCTGGGATCTCTTACGTTTTGGTCGTTCTCAGGGATATTATATGGGAATGGGACGTGGGTCTGCAGTTGGAAGTCTAGTGGCCTATGCCTTAAATATTACTGGTATTGATCCTGTAGCTAAGAATCTTATCTTTGAGCGCTTTTTAAATCGTGAACGCTATACCATGCCTGATATCGATATTGATATTCCTGATATCTATCGTCCTGAATTTATCCGCTATGTTCGTGACCGTTATGGTAGTATTCACGCTGCTCAGATAGTCACCTACTCGACTTTTGGTGCCAAACAGGCCATCCGAGATATTTTTAAACGGTATGGTGTTCCCGAGTACGAGTTGACATCCATAACCAAGAAAATTGGTTTCAAAGATACCTTGACAAGCGCCTATGAAGGGAATTTAGGCTTTAGACAACTGATTCAAGGTAAGATTGAGTACCAAAAGGCTTTCGTTATTGCCAAGAAAATAGAAGGAGCACCTCGTCAAACCTCCATTCATGCTGCTGGTGTGGTTATCAGTGATAAAAATCTAACGGACTATATTCCTCTTAAGTATGGTGAGGATATGCTCATTACCCAGTATGATGCTCATGGAGTCGAGGGAAATGGCTTGCTCAAGATGGATTTCTTGGGCTTACGAAACCTCACCTTCGCTCAAAAAATGAAGGAGCTCTTATTTGAAACTCAAGGAATTCAGCTAAGGATTGAGGATATTGACCTTGAGGATAGGGAAACTTTGGCTCTTTTTGCAGCTGGGAAGACCAAGGGAATCTTTCAGTTTGAACAACCTGGTGCTATTCGCTTATTAAAGCGCGTGAAGCCTGAAAGCTTTGAAGAAGTAGTGGCAACGACTTCCCTCAACAGACCGGGAGCGAGTGACTATATTGATAACTTTGTGGCTCGAAAACATGGTAAAGAAAAGGTAACAGTTCTGGACCCAGTTTTGGAAGATATTTTAGCTCCAACTTATGGCATTATGCTTTACCAAGAACAGGTTATGCAAGTGGCACAGCGTTACGCTGGTTTCAGCCTTGGGAAGGCCGACATTTTACGTCGTGCTATGGGGAAAAAGAATGCGGCCGAGATGCACCGAATGGAGGAGAGTTTTATCCAAGGTGCACTCGAAAAAGGTCATGGAAAAGAACAGGCTCAGCAGGTTTTTGCTGTCATGGAAAAATTTGCTGGTTATGGTTTCAACCGATCGCATGCTTATGCTTATGCGGCTTTAGCCTTCCAGCTTGCTTACTTTAAAACACATTACCCAGAAATCTTTTATCAAGTTATGCTCAACTATGCCAGTGGAGATTATATTCTCGATGCGCTTGAAATGGGTTTTGAACTAACACCACTCTCTATCAATACAATTCCGTATCAGGATAAATTGACAGACAGGACTATTTACTTGGGACTTAAGAGTATCAAGGGGATGCCTCGAGATTTTGCCTATTGGATTTTAGAGAATCGTCCTTTTAGTAGTGTCGAAGATTTTGTCACTCGCTTGCCTAAAAATTATCAGAAGTTGAGTCTTTTAACTCCCCTAGTCGAGATTGGTTTATTTGATAGTTTTGAAAAAAATCGCCAAAAAATCTTATCCAATTTACCTACTTTGTTTATTTTTGTGGAAGAATTGGGTAGTTTATTTGCAGATAATAGCTACAATTGGCTTGAGAGTGAGGATTTTACGCAAGTCGAAAAGTTTCGTAAGGAACAGGAGTGGCTTGGAGTCGGTATCAGTCCGCACCCCTTACTGATTTTAGCAAAGAATCCCCTCTATCCAATTGTGAGTTTGTCTGAACTATCTGAAGGACAGACAGCTACAGTACTCGTTGAGATAGAATCCATTCGTGTCATTCGTACTAAAAAAGGTGAAAACATGGCTTTTCTGAAAGTTAGTGATAGTAAAACGAAGCTTGAAGTCACAGTTTTTTCTGACCAGTATCGCCAATTTAAAAATCTCTTACATGAAGGAAGATTTTACTACCTTAATGGAAAAGTGCAGGCAAGAGACGGTCGCCTTCAGTTAGTATTAAATAATCTAAAAGAAGCAGTGAGTGAACGATTTTGGATTCAGGCTGCTGATCATGAACATGATTCTGAAATTTATCATATTTTAGAACAATACAAGGGACAAATTCCTGTCATCATTCGCTACGAAAATGAACAAAAAAATGTTCTTTTGCCGGGCTATTTTGTTGCAAAAGATGTTAGTTTGCAGGAAACTTTGAGTCAAATAACTATGAAAACGATTTATCGTTAAAAATCAATGAAAATAAAAGAATTTTAACTTTAATTATGGTATAATCAGTTAGAATGTTAAAAGAAAAAGGAGCAAAACCAAATGAAACGTATTGCTGTTTTGACTAGTGGTGGAGACGCCCCTGGTATGAATGCTGCCATCCGTGCAGTAGTTCGTCAAGCAATCTCAGAAGGAATGGAAGTTTTTGGTATCTATGATGGATACGCTGGTATGGTTGCTGGTGAGATTTATCCACTTGATGCTGCTTCAGTGGGAGACATCATTTCACGTGGTGGTACTTTCCTTCACTCTGCTCGTTATCCTGAGTTTGCAAAACTCGAAGGTCAACTTAAAGGGATTGAGCAGTTGAAAAAACACGGTATCGAAGGTGTCGTAGTTATCGGTGGTGACGGTTCTTATCACGGAGCTATGCGCTTGACTGAGCATGGATTCCCTGCTATTGGACTTCCAGGAACAATCGATAACGATATCGTAGGTACTGATTTCACAATCGGATTTGATACTGCAGTTACAACTGCAATGGATGCCATCGATAAGATTCGTGATACCTCATCAAGTCACCGTCGTACTTTCGTAGTTGAAGTTATGGGACGTAATGCTGGAGATATCGCTCTTTGGGCTGGTATTGCCACTGGTGCTGATGAAATTATCATCCCTGAAGAAGGCTTCAAGATGGAAGACATCGTAGCAAGTATCAAAGCTGGATATGAACACGGTAAGAAACACAACATTATCGTTTTGGCAGAAGGTGTTATGTCAGCGGCTGAATTTGGTCAAAAGCTAAAAGAAGCTGGAGATACAAGCGACCTTCGTGTAACTGAACTTGGTCATATCCAACGTGGTGGATCTCCAACTGCTCGTGACCGTGTATTGGCGTCACGTATGGGAGCACACGCTGTTAAACTTCTTAAACAAGGAATCGGTGGTGTCGCTGTTGGTATCCGTAACGAGAAAATGGTTGAAAATCCAATTCTTGGAACTGCAGAAGAAGGAGCTTTGTTTAGCCTAACAGCTGATGGTAAGATTGTTGTTAACAATCCTCATAAAGCTGACCTTGAACTTTCTGCTTTGAACAAGAGCTTGTCATAATCAACTTTAACTAAACTGGTAAAATGACCATAAAAGGTCAAATTATATAAAGGAGTCACAAAAATCATGAACAAACGTGTAAAAATCGTTGCAACTTTGGGTCCTGCGGTAGAAATCCGTGGTGGTAAAAAATTCGGTGATGACGGATACTGGGGTGAAAAACTTGACGTTGAAGCTTCAGCTAAAAACATTGCTCAATTGATTGAAGCAGGAGCTAACACTTTCCGTTTCAACTTCTCACACGGTGACCACCAAGAACAAGGTGACCGTATGGCAACTGTTAAACTTGCAGAAAAACTTGCAGGTAAAAAAGTTGGTTTCCTTCTTGATACTAAAGGACCAGAAATCCGTACTGAATTGTTCGAAGGTGAAGCTAAAGAGTACTCATACAAAACTGGTGAAAAAATCCGTGTTGCAACTAAACAAGGTATCAAATCAACTCGTGAAGTGATTGCTTTGAACGTTGCTGGAGCTCTTGACATCTATGATGACGTTGAAGTTGGTCGCCAAGTATTGGTTGACGATGGTAAACTTGGTCTTCGTGTTGTAGAAAAAGACGATGCAACTCGTGAATTTGTCGTTGAAGTTGAAAACGACGGTGTTATCGCTAAACAAAAAGGTGTAAACATCCCTAACACTAAAATTCCTTTCCCAGCTCTTGCTGAACGTGATAACGCTGATATCCGCTTCGGTCTTGAACAAGGTATCAACTTTATCGCGATCTCATTCGTACGTACTGCAAAAGACGTGAACGAAGTTCGTGCAATCTGTGAAGAAACTGGTAACGGTCACGTTCAATTGTTCGCTAAAATCGAAAACCAACAAGGTATCGATAACTTGGACGAAATCATTGAAGCTGCTGATGGTATCATGATCGCTCGTGGTGACATGGGTATCGAAGTACCATTTGAAATGGTTCCAGTTTACCAAAAAATGATCATCACTAAAGTGAACGCTGCTGGTAAAGTTGTCATCACTGCAACAAACATGCTTGAAACAATGACTGAAAAACCACGTGCAACTCGTTCAGAAGTATCAGACGTATTTAACGCTGTTATCGACGGAACTGACGCAACAATGCTTTCAGGTGAGTCAGCGAATGGTAAATACCCACTTGAGTCTGTTCGTACAATGGCAACTATCGATAAGAATGCTCAAACTCTTCTTAACGAATACGGACGTTTGAACTCAGATTCATTTGAACGTAACTCTAAGACAGAAGTTATGGCTTCAGCAGTTAAAGATGCTACAAATTCAATGGACATTAAATTGGTTGTAACTCTTACTAAGACTGGTCACACAGCACGTTTGATCTCTAAATACCGTCCAAATGCTGATATCTTGGCATTGACATTCGACGAATTGACAGAACGTGGATTGATGTTGAACTGGGGTGTTATCCCAATGTTGACAGAAGCTCCATCATCAACTGATGACATGTTCGAAATTGCTGAACGTAAAGCAGTTGAAGCAGGTCTTGTACAATCTGGTGACGATATCGTTATCGTTGCAGGTGTGCCACTTGGTGAAGCAGTTCGTACTAACACAATGCGTATCCGCACTGTACGTTAATCTAACATTAAAAAGCCTATCATATCAAGCTTTCTAGCTTGTGTGATAGGTCTTTTTTTGTGGCGAGGGGCAAAAATATCATTTTCCTTTCAATGCTAAGGTATATAATACAGCTTACCCTGTAACTTTTGCTGTAATTATAGATTGCAATGGTCATTTTTCTATATTTATGACTAAACCTAGCTAGGATTTTTTGGATAATAAGTCTATAAATGTATGATTGAGGCTTGAGCTTATTACTGTTTGTGCAGAAAGGATTGCTAAAAGATAGGGTTTAGTAGTGTTTAGGAAAATAAAAAAGCTCTCTGGAAAAACCAGAAAGCCTGAGAGGCATCTCCATGTGAGAAATCGGTTCACACAATTTCTCAAGGTCCGCTCCTGCGTTATGACCTCCTATGCTCAATAGTAGCTCTCGCTACATATCGACTCATCGCATTGTCTATTCTACTATAAGGTCCATAAAATGTCAAGAAAAAATCAGCTCCCTATTAAGGAACTGATCAACAATGCTAATTGCCGGGATCGAACCGGCGACCTCATCCTTACCATGGATGCGCTCTGCCTACTGAGCTAAATCAGCTTACTTAAAAAGTATACTATAGTTTCAAATCTTTGTCAATACGTTATTTTCTTTAAAAAATAATCGGATTTCCGCTCAAAAAAAGGCTTAAGGAGATAGCTCCTAAGCCACTGTTTCCTTTAGCCTAATTTTTCTTTTATTTTGTCTGGATTCCAGATAAAGCTTGCGATAAAGCTAAAAATGATGGTGATAACAGCTACGATAATAGCTAGAATAAGGGCAGGGATACGGATAAACCACCAAAGTGGATTTGGTTTCTTATCATTGTGCCATTGTTTCGTTTCCTCATCTAAACGTTGGAATTCAGATTGGATGCGGTCTGCAACCATCTCAATACCTTCATCATTCATTTTTTTGATGTCAGAAATATCAATAGGATTTCCAAAGTTCATGTCGACACGTTCACGACTAATGAGCCCTTTTAAGGTCATTGGACCAGTGTAGGTAACTGGCATGATACGTACTTTGGCCATTTTAGCGATGAGAGCAACACCACCTTTAACATCGTTGGAATGACGACTGCCACTTGGAAACATGATGAGAGAGCGGTCGCTCTTTTTAAGAACATTGATAGGGTATTTGATAGCAGAAGAACCTGGGTTATCACGGTCGATAGGGAAAGCACCACACATGCGAATCCACCAACCAAAGATACGGTTGGTAAAGAGTTCTTTTTTTGCCATAAAGACAAATTGCTTTGGTTTTGTTGCAAAAGCCATATAGACTGGATCCCACCAGGTACGGTGTGGCGCAACAAGGATATAATTTTCATCTAAACTTGGAATTTTTTCAGTATTGTGAAAGTGAGCATTTCCATTGATTGACCATAGAATCAACATAACCAGCCCACGCAGATAAGTATAAAACATGATGTCTCCTTCAGTTTTCTTTCTTTTATTATACCTTATCATACCAGGACAGGCAAATGTTTTTTTGTATAGGCTGAACAGCTTTTTATATGAAATTAGAAATATTCAAAAAAAAATGATATGATAGAGTTTATGGATAAAAATAAAATGATGGGATTAAGCCAATCAGAAGTCAAAGATCGTCAGAAACAGGGACAGGTCAATGATTTCCAAGCTTCAGCTAGTACTAGTACATGGCAGATTGTGAAGAGAAATGTCTTTACTTTATTCAATGCTTTAAACTTTGCCATTGCCCTAGCGCTCGCCTTTGTTCAAGCTTGGAGCAACCTAGTTTTCTTTGCGGTTATCTGTTTTAATGCATTTTCTGGGATTGTAACTGAGCTACGAGCTAAACATATGGTTGATAAACTCAATCTCTTGAATAAAGAAAAAATTACGACAATTCGTGATGGACAAGAGATCGCTTTGGACCCCGAAGAACTTGTTTTAGATGATGTTATTCGCTTGTCAGCAGGAGATCAGATTCCAAGTGATGCCATTGTATTAGAAGGTTTTGCAGAAGTCAATGAAGCCATGTTAACGGGTGAGAGCGACTTGGTGCAAAAAGATGTAGAAGACTTAATGCTGTCAGGAAGCTTTCTTGCGAGTGGGTCTGTCCTTGCTCAGGTACATCATGTTGGGGCAGATAACTATGCTGCTAAACTCATGCTTGAAGCTAAGACAGTGAAGCCAATTAACTCTCGTATCATGAAATCGCTAGACCAGTTAGCCGGCTTTACTGGGAAAATTATCATTCCTTTTGGTATTGCTCTCTTGCTTGAAGCCTTGGTCTTAAAAGGTCTGCCACTCAAGTCTTCTGTAGTCAATTCATCTACAGCTCTTTTGGGGATGTTGCCTAAGGGAATCGCTCTTTTGACCATCACTTCTCTATTAACTGCTGTTATCAAGCTTGGGTTGAAAAAGGTTTTGGTGCAGGAGATGTATTCTGTTGAGACCTTGGCGCGTGTGGATATGCTCTGCTTGGATAAGACAGGTACCATCACCCAAGGGAAGATGCAGGTTGAGACTGTTCTTCCTCTGACCCAGGCTTATGACAAGGATGCTATTGCCGACATACTAACCAGCTATATGGCAAACAGCGAGGATAAAAATCCTACAGCTCAAGCTATCCGTCAACGTTTTCAAGGTCAAGTAGCTTATCCGATGATTTCTAGTCTTCCATTTTCAAGCGATCGTAAATGGGGAGCAATGGAGTTGGAAGGTCTCGGAACTGTTTTCCTAGGTGCACCTGAGATGTTGTTGAATGCTGAAGTTCCTGAGGCTAGAGAAGCTCTTGAACGAGGATCTCGTGTCTTGGTTCTGGCCCTCAGTCAAGAAAAACTTGATCACCACAAGCCACAGAAACCATCGGATATGCAAGCCTTGGCTTTGCTTGAGATTCTAGACCCAATCCGAGAAGGGGCAGCTGAAACTCTAGACTATCTTCGTTCTCAGGAAGTGGGCTTGAAAATTATTTCTGGTGATAATCCAGTTACTGTTTCAAGTATTGCTCAAAAAGCTGGTTTTGCAGACTACCACAGCTACGTAGATTGCTCGAAAATTACTGATGAAGAGTTGGTTGCCATGGCTGAGGAGACAGCGATTTTTGGACGTGTCTCTCCTCATCAAAAGAAACTGATCATCCAAACGTTGAAAAAAGCAGGTCATACGACTGCCATGACAGGAGACGGTGTCAATGATATTCTAGCTCTTCGTGAGGCAGACTGTTCCATCGTGATGGCTGAAGGAGATCCAGCGACTCGTCAGATTGCAAATCTGGTCCTCTTGAACTCAGACTTTAATGATGTTCCTGAGATTCTCTTTGAAGGTCGTCGTGTAGTCAACAATATTGCCCATATTGCTCCGATTTTCTTGATTAAGACAATCTATTCATTTTTATTGGCAATCATCTGTATTGCGAGTGCATTGTTGGGACGTAGTGAATGGATTCTGATTTTCCCATTTATTCCGATTCAGATTACCATGATTGACCAGTTTGTGGAAGGATTCCCACCGTTCGTATTGACCTTTGAGCGAAATATTAAACCAGTAGAACAAAACTTCCTCAGAAAATCCATGCTCCGTGCACTACCAAGTGCCTTGATGGTAGTTTTTAGTGTTCTCTTTGTTAAAATTTTTGGAACTAGTCAAGGCTGGTCAGCCATTGAAATTTCGACTCTTCTGTATTATCTACTAGCGTCGATTGGTTTCATGTCTGTAGTTAGAGCTTGCTTGCCATTTAGTCTGTGGCGTATTCTCTTGATTATTTGGTCGGTTGGTGGCTTCCTTGGAACAGCTCTATTCCCAAGAATCCAAAAACTACTTGAAATTTCAACACTGACAGGACAAACATTACCTGTCTATGGCATCATGATGCTGATCTTTACTGTGATTTTCATCCTGACAAGTCGTTATCAAGCTAGAAGATAAAGAAAGGCTGCAATCCTTGATTGTGGTCTTTTTGGGTGCAGGATTGCTAGACAAAATATGGTATAATAAAGAAAAATAGACTTTTGGAAAGTGAGAGAAAATGATTTCGAAGAGATTAGAAACGGTAGCTTTTTTTGTTCCCCAAGGAGCCGTTTTGCTAGATGTAGGAAGCGATCATGCTTATTTACCGATTGAGCTAGTTGAAAAAGGTCACATTGAGCGTGCCATTGCAGGAGAGGTAGTAGAAGGTCCCTATCAATCTGCAGTCAAAAATGTTGAAAGTCATGGTTTGACTGAGAAAATTCAGGTTCGTTTAGCCAATGGTTTAGCAGCTTTCGAAGAAAGTGACCAGGTCTCTGTTATCACTATTGCAGGAATGGGTGGTCGTTTGATTGCTACGATATTAGAAGAGGGTTTGGACAAACTAGCCAATGTTGAGCGTTTGATTCTTCAACCAAATAACCGAGAAGATGAGTTGCGTTCTTGGTTACAAGAACACGGTTTTCAAATCATAGCAGAAAGTATTCTAGAAGAAGCTGGGAAATTCTACGAGATCATAGTTGTAGAAGTTGGTGAAATGAAGCTATCAGCCACTGATGTTCGCTTTGGCCCCTTCTTGTCCAAAGAAGTCAGTCCAGTCTTCATCCAAAAATGGCAAAAAGAAGCCAGCAAGCTTGAGTTTGCCCTTAGTCAAATTCCAGAAAAAAATCAAGAAGAACGTCAGGTTCTAGCAGATAAAATTCAAGCCATCAAGGAGGTGCTCCATGAAAGCAAGTGAAGTGATTAAGCGTTATGAAGCCTATTGCCCACAAGAATTTTCTATGGAAGGTGATAGTCGTGGTCTGCAAATTGGTACTCTAGATAAGGATATCCAAAAAGTCATGGTTGCTCTTGATATCCGTGAAGAGACAGTCGCTGAAGCTATTGACAAGGGTGTTGATCTGATTATCGTTAAGCACGCTCCTATCTTTCGTCCTATCAAGGACTTGGTAGCTAGTCGTCCTCAAAATCAGATTTACATCAATCTCATCAAAAATGATATTGCCGTCTATGTTAGCCATACTAATATCGATATTGTTGAAAATGGTCTTAATGATTGGTTTTGCCAACTATTGGGTATTGAAGATACAACTTATCTGCAGGAAACAGGTCCTGAACGTGGGATTGGGCGTATTGGAACGATTAGACCTCAAACATTTGAAGAATTTGCCAGTCATGTTAAGGAAGTCTTTGGTCTAGATAGCCTTCGTATGGTGTATTATCATGAGAGTGATTTGCAAAAAACAATCTCAAGAGTGGCTATCTGTGGTGGCAGTGGACAATCTTTCTACTCTGATGCTTTAGAAAAAGGAGCAGATCTTTATATCACTGGTGATATTTATTATCATACTGCCCAGGATATGTTGTCTGACGGTTTGCTGGCATTGGATCCAGGCCACTATATCGAAGTTCTTTTTGTTGAAAAAATTGCAGTGCTCTTGAATGAATGGAAGGAAGAGAATGCTTGGTCGCTAGAAGTTGTCGCAAGTCAAGTTTCTACCAATCCATTCCATCATATCTAGTTAGAAGGTAAAGACAATGAAAAAAGTTGCCATTGTAGGAGCAGGAATTGTAGGGGCAACAGCTGCCTACTATCTCTCTAAAGAAGCAGATGTCGAAGTAACTGTCTTTGATCATGGGCACGGACAAGCTACCAAGGCAGCGGCAGGAATCATCAGTCCTTGGTTCTCTAAACGACGTAATAAAGCTTGGTACAAGATGGCTCGCCTAGGAGCAGACTTTTATGTAGATTTATTAGCTGATTTAGAAAAAAATGGTCAAAAGATTGATTTCTACCAGCGCTCAGGAGTCTTCCTTCTCAAAAAGGATGATTCCAAGCTAGAGGAACTCTATCAACTTGCCTTGCAACGTAGAGATGAATCTCCCTTAATTGGCGAATTAGCCATTTTGGACCAAGCTGCTGCAAGCAGCCTATTCCCTGGTCTAAAGGGATTTGATAGATTGCTTTATGCTTCTGGTGGAGCTCGAGTAGATGGGCAACTCCTAGTGAGTCGTTTACTGGATGCCAGTCAGGTTAAGGTCGTAAAGAAAGAGGTTAGTCTAACTCCTTTATTATCAGGCTATCAGATAGACAATCAAATGTTTGATCAAGTAATTTTATCTACGGGAGCTTGGCTTGGACACATTTTGGAGCCTTTAGGCTATGAGGTGGATGTTCGTCCTCAAAAAGGTCAACTTAGAGATTATCAAGTGCCACAAGACATGGGAGCTTACCCTGTAGTTATGCCTGAAGGTGAATGGGATTTGATACCATTTCCTGGAGGCAAGTTATCTCTAGGAGCTACCCATGAAAATGACATGGGATTTGACCTAACAGTTGATGAAAATTTGCTCCAACAAATGGCTGAGGCAGCGAGTCCGTTTTATCCAAGTTTAAAAGATGCAATTTTATCTGGAGAACGTGTGGGGATTCGTGCTTATACAAGTGATTTCTCTCCATTTTTCGGACAGGTTCCAAACTTATCAGGAGTCTATACGGCAAGTGGTCTAGGATCTTCAGGATTAACGACTGGTCCTATTATCGGTTATCATCTAGCTCAAATGCTTCAGGGGAGAAGTGGTGTATTAGCTCCAGCAGATTATCCGACTGAAAGATACATTAAAAAGAAACAATAGTAAAACTTTTACCTAGTTTTTACGATAGTCTTAGGAAAGTAAATGACTTTCCCTATCAAAAATGGTAAAATGAAAAAAATAATCCAAGAATTGAGGAAATGAAATGCAAGAAAAAATTCTGGTAACAGGTGGAGCAGGTTTTATCGGAACTCACACTGTCATCGAACTGGTCCAAGCTGGACACCAAGTAGTTGTCGTGGATAATTTGGTAAATAGTAGTCGTAAAAGTCTTGAAGTAGTCGAAAGAATCACTGGGGTAGAAATTCCTTTTTACGAAGCTGATATTCGTGATACAGATACACTTCGTGATATTTTCAAACATGAAGAACCAACAGGAGTCATCCATTTTGCTGGTTTGAAGGCAGTTGGAGAGTCAACTCGCATCCCACTTGCCTACTATGATAACAATATCGCTGGAACTGTCAGTCTCTTGAAAGTTATGGAAGAGACTAACTGTAAGAATATCATCTTCAGCTCTTCAGCAACTGTTTATGGAGATCCGCATACTGTTCCAATCCTCGAAGATTTCCCTCTTTCTGCTACTAACCCTTATGGTCGTACTAAGTTGATGCTTGAAGAAATCTTGACAGATATCTACAAAGCTGATTCAGAATGGAACGTTGTTTTACTTCGTTACTTCAACCCAATCGGAGCGCATAAGAGCGGTGATTTGGGTGAAAATCCAAACGGTATTCCAAATAACCTTCTACCATATGTTACACAAGTCGCAGTTGGTAAGTTGGAACAAGTTCAGGTCTTTGGAGATGACTACGATACTGAAGATGGAACAGGTGTTCGTGACTATATCCACGTCGTTGACCTTGCAAAAGGGCACGTTGCGGCACTTAAGAAACTTCAAAAAGGTTCAGGACTAAACATTTACAACCTTGGTACAGGAAAAGGCTATTCTGTCCTTGAAATTATCCAAAATATGGAAAAAGCAGTCGGACGTCCTATTCCATACCGTATTGTTGAACGTCGCCCAGGTGATATTGCAGCCTGCTACTCAGATCCAGCAAAAGCTAAGGAAGAGCTAGGATGGGAAGCAGAACTTGGTATTACAGAAATGTGTGAAGACGCATGGCGTTGGCAAAGTCAACATCCAAACGGATTTGAAGACTAAGATGATGATTTCAATCATAGTCCCATGTTTAAACGAAGAGGAAGTACTTCCTCTTTTTTATCAAACTCTTGAAGCACTGATCCCAGATTTGGGAACAGAAATTGAATACATTTTTGTAGATGATGGTTCGACTGATAAGACTTTGGACCTTTTAAAGGTTTATCGAGAGAAAAATCCAGCAGTACATTATATCTCTTTCTCACGAAATTTTGGGAAGGAAGCAGCCTTATATGCAGGTTTACAACAAGCTAGAGGAGATTTGGTGGTAGTTATGGATGCAGACCTTCAGGATCCCCCAAGCTTCTTGCTTGAGATGAAGGAACTACTAGATCAGAATCCAGACTTGGACTGCGTTGGAACACGCAGAACCAGTCGAGAGGGTGAGCCCTTTTTACGTAGTTTCTGCGCCGATCTTTTTTATCGTTTTATGCAAAAAATTAGCCCAGTAGCTCTTCCCCTAGGGGTTCGTGATTTTAGGATGATGAGAAGATCAGTTGTGGATGCAGTGTTAGAATTGACAGAATACAATCGCTTTTCCAAAGGACTCTTTGCTTGGGTTGGTTTCCATACTCACTATCTAGAATACCCTAATGTTGAAAGGCAGGCAGGTAAGACAAGTTGGAGTTTTAGACAACTCTTTTTCTACTCTATTGAAGGGATTGTGAATTTTTCAGATTTTCCTTTGATATTAGCCTTTGTTGCTGGTCTTTCGTCGTGTTTTCTGGCTTTGGTGATGACATTGTTTGTAGTTGTCCGTACTCTCGTACTGGGCAATCCAACTTCTGGTTGGACCTCTCTGATGGCTGTCATTCTATTTCTTGGTGGTGTCCAATTATTGACGATTGGGATTCTTGGAAAATATATCAGTAAAATTTATATGGAAACGAAAAAAAGACCCCTCTATCTGATAAAAGAACAGAGTGAGTCATGATAAGATTTGCTAAAAATAAGTCCTTCAAAAGACTATAATTTTCTGGAAAAATATGCTAAACTAGAGAAAGTGGGATTTGAACATCAAAACACCACTGATGACAAATTAATCTTTGATGAGCGCGCGAGTGGGACACTGTTTCACAGCCTCTAGCAGCTCTTCACTAGCTGGGATGTCTCTCTCTAGTAGATTCGGATCATCATAGAAACGCACAATACCATTATCATGGTAATCAAATAAATCAGAATAGGTTTGGCATAGCCCACAGGCAATGCATCGTTCAGGTATAAGTGTGATTTTCATATTTATATTGTAATAAGAAATTAGAAAAAAAACAAGGAGTAAGGTATGGAAAAGGAACCATGGCAAGAAGATATTTACGACATCGAGGAAAGTCGTTCGGAACGCAGAAGCAGAGGAAATAAGGGAACAGGAGTGGTAGCCAACCGTATTCTAACCATTTTGGCTTGTATTTTCTTTGTTATCGTTGTCGGTATGATTGCTGTTTTAATCTACCTGTCATCTGGTGGAAGTGATCGTACAGCAGCCTTGAAAGATTTTCATGATTCTTCTGCGCCTAAGGTAGAGGAAGTTTCTTCAACGTCATCAAGTAGTTCAGTTGAAGCATCAAGTTCTGAAGCAGGATCAACTTCTTCAAGTAGTTCAGAGGAACATACAAATGCTGAGGGAACCATTACTGTCCTTGCAGGTGAAGGTGAAGCAGCTATTGCAGCTAGAGCAGGCATTTCTATTGCTCAGCTTGAAGCCTTGAACCCTGGTCATATGTCTTCAGGAACTTGGTTTGCAAATCCTGGTGATGTCCTTAAGACAAGATAGGAGTGACGATGAAAACAATTCAGATCGCTATTGATGGACCAGCATCCAGTGGTAAAAGTACAGTAGCCAAGATTATTGCTAAGGACTTTGGATATACCTACTTAGATACAGGTGCCATGTATCGTGCTACGACTTACATCGCTTTGAACAACCAAGTAAGTCCAGAAGAGTCTTCTCGACTTCTTGAATTATTGGAACAATATCCGATTAGCTTTGGTCGTGCTGAAACAGGAGAACAGCTTGTTTTCGTTGGAGACGTTGATGTTACCAATCCAATCCGTGAAAATGAAGTAACCAATGCTGTATCTGCTTTTGCAGCCATTCCAGCTATTCGTGAAAAATTGGTAGCCCTTCAACAAGAAATTGCCCAACAAGGCGGAATCGTCATGGATGGTCGAGATATTGGTACAGTTGTATTACCTCAAGCTGAATTGAAGATTTTTCTTGTTGCTTCAGTGGATGAACGTGCGGAAAGACGTTATAAGGAAAATCTTTCAAAAGGGATCGAAACAGATTTGGAAACTTTGAAAGAAGAGATTGCTGCGCGTGATTATAAGGATAGTCATCGTGAAACTTCTCCTCTTAAACAGGCTGATGATGCAATCTATTTGGACACAACAGGGCTAAGTATTTTAGAAGTTGTCGAAAAAATTAAATCAGAAGCAGTCAAACATTTTTAATTGAAATTTTAACCGATTGACCACGATAGTGGTGAGTCGGTTTTTTAGCAATTTGTCAAATTTTTAATTTTAAGGTATAATAGTCTTTGTTAACGAAAATTTGACATTCAAACCATCATAAAAATAGAAGGAGATAAGATGAACAATCTACCAAATTGCCCAAAATGTAATTCAGAATATGTCTATGAAGACGGAGCCTTGCTAGTCTGTCCAGAGTGTGCTTATGAATGGAATTCTGCTGAGCAAACAGAGGTTGAAGAAGGCCTTGTTGCTATCGACGCTAATGGAAATAAATTGGCTGACGGTGATACAGTAACCTTGATCAAAGACCTTAAGGTAAAAGGTGCTCCAAAAGACCTTAAGCAAGGGACACGTGTTAAAAATATCCGTATTGTTGAGGGTGACCACAACATCGATTGTAAGATTGATGGTTTTGGTGCTATGAAATTAAAATCAGAATTTGTTAAAAAGATTTAATCATGACTACTTGGAATAAATTTATTTTTTTCAGTCGGACTTTCTTGTTTTTCGCAGCATTTACAGGGGTTTATCTGGAAATTACCAAACGTGGTGGTTTAGGGATGTTGCTTTACTATACAGTCCTTTCCAATCTTTTGGTTGTCATCTTTACAGCTTATCTTTTGTTAAAGATGCGTAGTGGCGGTGATAGTTGGCAGAGTGCTGGGATTCTACGTCTCAAAGGTGGTGTCACTATGAGTATTATGATTACTTGTGTCATCTATCATTTCATGCTAGCTCCCTTGACGACAGATTTTTACCGTTTGGAAAATTTCCTTTGTCATTATATCGTACCTCTCTGGTTTTTAGCAGATACAATTATTTTTGATAAGAGTCGTCAATATAAGTGGTTTGATCCCATGCTTTGGACCAGCCTTCCTTTGCTTTATATGATTTTTGCCCTTTTAAACGGTTTTGTTCTAAAGATGGATGTCCCTAACGCTAAGGATAGTCCCTTCCCTTATTTCTTTTTGAATGCTCCCAAACATGGTTGGAGCTTTGTCTTTAAATGGGCAGCCACTATCTTTCTTGCTTATATGATTTCAGGATATCTATTTTATCTTGTAAAAAGTACAAAAAAAGCAAAAAAATAAAAGTACTCACACGTGGGTACTTTTTTTGTTTGGGACAATTGTACCCGGACAAATCAAATTATTTTATCTTGTTATGCAGTCTTTTATACCTTACAATAAAACTGTAGCTACCAATACAACTATTGAGGATGAAAAAAATGACTGAAAATCGTTATGAATTAAATAAAAATTTGGCACAGATGCTTAAAGGTGGCGTCATCATGGATGTTCAAAACCCTGAACAAGCAAGAATTGCTGAGGCTGCAGGTGCAGCAGCAGTGATGGCCTTGGAACGAATCCCGGCTGATATTCGTGCAGCGGGTGGTGTATCTCGTATGAGTGATCCAAAGATGATTAAGGAAATCCAAGAAGCTGTCAGCATTCCAGTTATGGCTAAGGTTCGAATTGGGCATTTTGTTGAAGCCCAGATTTTAGAAGCTATCGAAATTGACTATATCGATGAGAGCGAAGTTCTATCTCCAGCTGACGATCGTTTCCATGTGGACAAGAAAGAATTTCAAGTTCCTTTTGTTTGTGGTGCTAAAGACCTAGGAGAAGCCTTGCGTCGTATCGCTGAAGGAGCTTCTATGATCCGTACAAAAGGGGAACCTGGAACAGGAGACATCGTTCAGGCAGTCCGCCATATGCGTATGATGAATCAAGAAATCCGTCGCATTCAAAATCTACGTGAAGATGAACTCTATGTCGCAGCAAAAGAACTCCAAGTACCTGTAGAATTAGTTCAATACGTCCAGGAACATGGGAAATTACCAGTTGTTAACTTTGCAGCTGGAGGCGTTGCAACACCAGCGGACGCTGCTCTTATGATGCAGCTAGGTGCAGAAGGTGTCTTTGTTGGATCTGGAATTTTCAAATCAGGTGATCCTGTTAAACGTGCAGCAGCAATTGTCAAGGCAGTTACAAACTATCAAAATCCTCAAATTTTAGCTCAAATCTCAGAAGATTTGGGAGAAGCCATGGTTGGTATCAATGAGAATGAAATTCAAATTCTCATGGCGGAGCGAGGAAAATAGATGAAAATCGGAATCTTGGCCTTGCAAGGTGCCTTTGTAGAACACGAGAAAATGCTTGCTCAACTAGGAGTTGAAAGTATTGAATTGCGAAACCTAAAAGATTTTCAGCAACATCGAGGTGAGCTGTCAGGTTTGATTTTACCTGGAGGTGAGTCGACAGCTATGGGAAAACTCCTACGTGACCAACAGATGCTACTTCCTCTAAGAGAGGCTACTCTCAATGGTTTACCAGTCTTTGGAACTTGTGCAGGTTTAATTTTGCTAGCGAGACAAATCACTTCTCAGGAAGAGAGCCATCTATCGACTATGGACATAGTAGTGGAGCGTAATGCCTATGGACGTCAGTTAGGAAGCTTTTATACAGAAGCTGAATGCAAGGGTGTTGGCAAAATTCCAATGACTTTTATCCGTGGTCCAATTATCAGTAGTGTTGGTGAGGATGTTGATGTTCTGGCAGTAGTGAACAATCAAATCGTTGCTGCTCAAGAAAAGAATATGCTAGTGACCTCCTTTCATCCGGAATTGACAAATGATCTTTGCTTGCATCAATACTTTATCAATATGTGCAAATAAAAATAGGTCGGGATTTTTCCGGCCTATTTTTACATGTAATAAACAATGGCGATGTATTGGAGAGCTGAAGCTGCCAGAATGAAGAGATGCCAGATCATGTGGAAGTAAGGTTTCTTCTTAGCATAAAAACCAGCACCAACTGTATAGCAAAGCCCACCTGATACCATAAGAGTCCAAAAGATTGGATTTGTTTGACTGATGATTGCTGGTAGGATAGCCACAACTAGCCAACCCATGATGAGGTAGAGTATCAGACTAAATTTTTCATTGACTTTTTTGGCAAATATTTTATAAAGAATACCAAAAATAGTTGTTCCCCACTGAATGGCGATAATGAGATAACCAAACCAGTTATTCATCAAGGTCAAAACGACAGGAGTATAAGAGCCAGCAATCGCAACATAAATCATAGAATGGTCAATGATACGAAGCACGTACTTATGAGTGGAACCATAAGCCATAGAGTGATAAATAGTCGATGAAAGAAACATAAGAAAGAGGCTAATAACGAAAATCGACACCCCAATCGATGATAAAAATCCATGAGCTTCATAACTATAAGTCGATGAGATAGGGAGCAAAATCAGCATGATAAGTGCCCCTACAGCATGGGTGACGCTGTTGGCAATCTCTTCTCCAAAACTAAGGCGCTTGCTAAGTTTAAAACTAGTATTCATTTGTTTCCTCCTCTTCATTTTCTGTATAGACAAGGGCTAGTGTTTGATGATAGAGTTTAACCGTTTGGCAACTTGCTTGAATGATTGGATTAGCTGGATCAATATCTTTATTCATATAGTCCACAAAAGCATTGTAAAGTTCTTCTGAGTTAGTCTCTGTGTGTAGGGTATTCAGGGTTTGAGCAATTTCCTGGATTGAAAAAACAGACTTGAGTGTTGTAATAGCAATCAATCGGGCAATTTGTTTGCGTTGGTATTTTTTCTTTTCAGGTTTACTGATATAGCCGTGCTTCACATAGTTGTTCACCATTGATGCAGTTAAACCTTTCTCTTTAGCAAGAGAAATAGGGGAACAAACTTTATTCACATAAAGTAGGACCTGATCCAAATAGAGATCAATGTTTGGAATTTCGTCCCATTCTGGGTAGGAAAAAGTAGTTTTCATTTCCAACTCCTGTTTATCTAGTTTTGATAACTAGATTATAAAATAATAGAAATAAAAAGTCAAGTTTTAACTGCTTGTAGAAAGCCTTAAATTATGCTATGATGAGAGAAACTAGTCAGAAAAGAGGAGATAAGATGGAAATTCGTTTAGCCTTTCCAAACGAAGTAGATGCAATTATGCAGGTGATTGAGGATGCTAAAAAATGCTTGGCGGAAGCTGGTAGTACCCAGTGGCAAAATGGTTACCCAAATGCCGACACGATTATTGAAGATATCATCTCTGGTCAGGCTTATGTAGCCTTGGACGAAGGAGAACTTTTAGCCTATGCAGCAGTGACTAAAAGTCCAGAAAAAGCTTATGAAGCCATTTATAATGGAAGTTGGGAAGGAAGAGAACCAGAATACCTTGTATTTCATCGTATTGCTGTGGCAGCAGATGTTCAAGGGCAAGGGGTAGCGCAGACCTTCTTGGAAGGCTTGATTGAAGGCTTTGATTACCTAGATTTTCGTTCAGATACGCACGCTGAAAATAAGGCTATGCAACATATCTTTGAAAAGCTTGGCTTTAAAAAGGTTGGGAAGGTTCCAGTAGATGGAGAACGCCTAGCCTATCAAAAATTAAAATCCAATGCCTAAAAAGTATGTAAAAATGCTCTATGTTTCTCCCGTAGGGGAGCTCTCACTAGTTGCTGATGACCACTACTTGCTTGGCATTTGGTTTCAAGGTCAGAAACATTTTGAGAGAGGTTTGGAAGCTGGGTGTATCGTTGATGTTCCAAGCCATCCAGTTTTGAACCAAATTGCTTCTTATTTAGATAGCTATTTTTCAGGACAAGTCCAAGACCTGTCTGAGCTTCCTCTGGCTCCGATTGGAAGTGAATTTGAAAAGAAAGTTTGGTCTTATCTACGGGAAATACCCTTTGGGCAGACAGTTACTTATGGGCAAATAGCTAAGGACTTGCATGTAGCTTCTCCTCAAGCAATTGGTGGAGCTGTAGGCCGAAATCCTTGGTCTATCCTCGTACCTTGTCACCGCGTACTAGGAGCTGGCAATCGTCTTACAGGCTATGCTTCGGGAGTTGAAAAGAAGGCTTGGCTGTTGGAGCATGAAAATGCAACATTTAAAGAGAATATAGAATAGAAAGAAAAGAAAATGTTAGAATTTATCGAATATCCAAAATGTACAACTTGTAAAAAAGCCAAAAAAGAGTTAGATCAACTCGGATTAGAGTATAAAGATGTTCATATTGTAGAAGAAACTCCGAGTGAAGAAGTCATTTTAAACTGGATCGAAACTTCAGGATTTGAGTTGAAGCAATTTTTTAATACTAGTGGGATTAAATACCGTGAACTGGGTTTAAAAGACAAGGTTGGAACTTTATCCAATAAAGAAGCAGCCAAACTGCTGGCCAGTGATGGTATGTTATTAAAACGTCCAATATTAGTGGAGAATGGTGCTGTGAAGCAAATCGGCTATCGTAAAACCTACGACAACTTAGATTTGAAATAGTTTTTTTCTATCTCCTTGATAGGTAAAATATATAACTTCACACTTTTAAAGTATGATAAACTAGTAGGTAGACAAAGTCTCTTCTGTTCGTAGCAAATATTTTAAATCTAGGCAGAAGTATGATAGAATGATTCATTATCAGGAGAGGATGTTTCTATGAATGTTACAACACTTTTAGCATCAGATTGGTACCAAAACTTGATGCAGTATATTCCAGACGGTAAACTGTTTAGTTTTCGTTCTGTCTTTGATGGGATTCCAAGAATTGTACAACAATTGCCAACAACATTGATGTTGACAGTATTTGGTGCTTTTTTTGGCATCATCTTGGCCTTGGTTTTTGCTATTGTAAAAATTAATCGCGTTAGAATTCTTTATCCATTACAAGCATTCTTTGTTAGTTTCTTAAAAGGGACACCAATCCTAGTGCAGCTGATGTTGACTTACTATGGAATTCCTCTAGCATTAAAAGCGTTGAATCAACAATGGGGGACTACTTTTAATATCAATGCGATTCCGGCTGCAGCTTTTGCCATTGTAGCTTTTGCTTTTAACGAAGCAGCTTACGCTAGTGAAACTATCCGTGCTGCTATACTTTCTGTCAATCCTGGAGAGATTGAAGCTGCTCGTAGTCTTGGGATGACACGTGCACAAGTTTACCGTCGTGTGATTATTCCAAATGCAGCAGTGGTTGCTACACCAACCTTGATTAACTCCCTAATCGGTTTGACTAAGGGAACTTCCCTAGCCTTTAGTGCGGGTGTTGTAGAAGTCTTTGCTCAAGCTCAGATTTTGGGTGGTGCCGACTACCGTTACTTCGAACGTTTTATCTCAGTTGCTCTTGTATACTGGGTGGTAAATATCGCTATTGAAAATCTTGGTCGCTTTATTGAGAGAAAAATGGCCATCGAAGCACCAGATAATGCGAAAACAGATGTGAAAGGAGACCTTCGCTAATGATTAAGATTTCAAATTTAAGCAAATCCTTTTCAGGTCAAACCGTCTTGGATCATCTGAATTTAGATATTCAAAAAGGGGAAGTAGTGGCTTTGATTGGTTCATCTGGAGCAGGAAAATCAACCTTTCTTCGTAGCCTAAATTACCTGGAAACTCCTGATAGTGGAAGTATTCAGATTGATGATTTCAAAGTGGACTTTTCTCAAATTACTCAAGATGAAATCTTGACTCTTCGTCGTAAGTTGTCCATGGTATTTCAACAATTTAATTTATTCGAGCGTAGAACAGCCTTAGATAATGTCAAGGAAGGTTTGGTAGTTGTTAAAAAACTTTCCGACGAAGAAGCAACTAAGATTGCCAAAGAAGAGTTGGCTAAGGTTGGTCTTTCAGATCGTCAACAGCACTATCCTCGCCACTTATCAGGTGGACAAAAACAACGGGTAGCTTTGGCGCGTGCTTTAGCCATGAAGCCAGCAATCTTGCTCTTAGATGAACCAACTTCAGCACTTGATCCAGAATTGGTTGGTGAGGTAGAAAGATCTATCGCGGATGCCGCTAAATCAGGTCAAACCATGGTTTTGGTTAGTCACGATATGTCATTTGTTGCTCAAGTTGCGGATAAGGTTTTATTCTTGGATAAAGGAAAGATTATTGAATCTGGAACACCGGATGAGATTATCAACCATCCTAAAGAAGAAAGAACAAAAGAGTTCTTTGCTAGTTACAAACGGACCTATATTTGATATAATAGAAGATAAGAAAAACTCAGTTGGCTAAGCTAACTGGGTTTGCTCTTTAAAAATGTTAGAAATGAGAGAGAGCATGCTACTTCAAATATTTTCCTTGTACTTCCAGAGTCTAGTTTTAACCATGTTACTAGTCTTGATTATCTTGGGACTTTGGATTGGTTTAAGAGCCCTTTCAGGTGTTGATAAAACAGCTAAGGCCCGCCAAGCCCACCTCTATGATATGATTATGATTGGAGTCTTAACAATTCCAGTATTGTCTTTTGCAACCATGAGCATCTTGTTGGTTCTCAAGGCATAATAGTTGTCAAATAGGATTTTATCCGTTAGAATAAGAATAGTTACAACAAGAAAGAAGGAAATAGGATGTACGATACAATTATTATCGGTGCGGGGCCTGCAGGTATGACTGCAGCCTTATATGCAGCTCGCAGCAATCTAAAAGTTGCTTTGATTGAAGGTGGTCTTCCAGGCGGTCAGATGAATAACACTTCTGATATTGAAAACTATCCAGGCTATGCTAATATTAGTGGTCCTGAGTTGGCTGAAAAGATGTTTGAACCACTTGAAAATCTAGGTGTTGAACATCTATATGGTTTTGTAGAAAACATCGAGGACCTTGTTGCTTATAAAAAAGTAATCACAGATGATCAAGAATTTGAAACACGTACTGTTATCGTGGCGACTGGTTCTAAGCACCGTCTCTTGGGAGTTCCAGGTGAAGAAGAACTGAATAGCCGAGGTGTTTCTTACTGTGCGGTTTGTGACGGAGCCTTTTTCCGTGACCAAGATTTGTTGGTTGTAGGTGGTGGTGACTCAGCAGTTGAGGAAGCAATCTTCCTAACACAGTTTGCCAAAACTGTAACCATTGTTCACCGTCGTGATGAGCTTCGTGCTCAAAAAGTCTTGCAAGACCGAGCTTTTGCCAATGAGAAAATCAACTTTATTTGGGATTCTGTTGTCAAAGAAATCAAGGGTGAAAACCGTGTGGAGTCAGTTGTCATTGAAAATATTAAAACAAATCAAGTGACTGAACATGCCTTTGGTGGTGTATTTATCTACGTTGGTTTAGATCCAGTTAGTGATTTTACAAAAGATTTACAAATCCAAGATGAGTCAGGTTGGATTGTGACAGATGACCACATGAAGACAAGTCTTGCAGGTGTCTTTGCAGTTGGAGATGTTCGTCAGAAAGACCTTCGACAAGTTACAACAGCTGTTGGAGATGGTGCTATTGCAGGTCAAGAGGCCTATAAATATATTACTGAACATAGTTAAAAAGGCGGTGGGACAGAAATCGATAGACAAAGTCTCGATTTCGTAGTCCCAGCCCCGCGAGGATGATTAGGAGCTTTTTGGAGTCCAAAAGACGAACAAAAAGTTCAATCAGCTCCGCGTCAAAGTTTGATTGCTAATAAAAAGGTGAGGTCGGGATCTTTTTGTCCCAACCTCACCTTTTTATTATAATCGATTTCTAAAGACTTCGTACATGAGGATAGCAGCTGCGACACTGGCATTGAGGCTCTGTACGTGACCATTCATAGGAATGGTGATCATCTCGTCTACTTGTTTCTTGATGTTGCTTGAGATACCTTTGCCTTCATTTCCGATGATGAGGGCGACTTTACCACTTGTATTCCATTTGTGGCAAGGAGTTCCATTCATATCAGTTCCAAAGGTCCAGAAGCCTTCATCCTTGAGTTTGTCCAAGGTTTGGCTGAGATTGGTCACGCGAGCGATAGGAACGTGTTCAATCGCACCTGTTGCTGTTTTTGCAACGACAGGAGTGACGCCGACAGCTCGGTGTTTGGGAATGATAACACCTGAAACATTGGTTGCATCCGCTGTTCTCAAGATAGAACCGAGATTATGTGGGTCCGTTAAACCATCAAGGATTAGTAGTAGTGGGTTTTCTTCCTGGCGTGTCTTAGCAAGAATTTGCTCGAGTTCAGTGTAGGCAAATTCAGAAACACGCAAGACAAAACCTTGGTGAACAGCTCCTTCAGTCATCTCAGAAAGTGATTTTTTAGAAGTCCAAGAAATGGATACTTTCTTTTCAGTAGCCAATTCCTTAACTTTTTCCACATTCTTTCCTCGTAAATCTTCCTGAAGGTAGAGTTTGTTTCCAGTATTTGCTAAAAGAGCTTCTGTGACGGCATGAACGCCATAGACAATATCGTTTGTTTTCATATCTTCATTATAACACAAAATCCCGTCTTGCAACGGGATTTTCTTTATTCAAGAATGAGCAAACCATCTTTAACTTCAAATGGGTCTTTTTCATTGATGCGATCGTAGAACATAATGCCATTTAAGTGGTCAATTTCGTGTTGAACTACAATAGAGTTATAGCCCTTAAGTTTGATGCGGTGCTTTTCTCCATCCTTATCAAAATAGTCGACAGTTACTCGAGCGTGGCGGATAACATAACCTGGAACAGCACGGTCAACAGATAAGCAACCTTCCCCTTCGCCTAGGGCAGCATCTTGGACTGAATGTGAGACGATTTTCGGATTGTACATGACAGCCTGTAAATCATAGGCTTCTTGAGGAGTCTCATCTTCCTCAGTGATATTTGGTACCAGTACGGCGATGATGCGTTTTGAGATATCCAGCTGTGGTGCAGCAAGCCCAACACCTCCACGTAGACCTAATTTTTCAGCCATAACAGGATCTTGCGAGTGTTTCAAAAATTGCATCATTTTTTCTCCAAGAATGATATCTTGGTCGCTCAAGGGGAAAGAGACCTCTTCGGCAACGGCACGAAGAGTAGGGTTCCCTTCGCGGATAATATCTTTCATATCGATTAAATGAGCAGCTTTGGTAATTCGTTCTATAGCAGACATATTCTTTCCTTTCCTTTCCTTCTATTACAATTACATGATAACACAAAACAGATGAGAAAGAAAGTCACAGAAGTTGCTAAAAAATAATATAATAAAAGGAAATACCAATTTGTCTGTGGTATAATAAGGTAAGGTGACTTGCATCAAAAAGTAGGGAGAAAAAATTTGGAACAACGTAGTAGAAAAAGAAAAAAAGGTCCTGTTCTACATGCTATTAGACATTCTGTTCGATTTTTCAGGAACTATAAGCAGTGGAACAATCGCACTTTTATTGTGGTCTTGTTAGCTTCGGTAGCTATCTTGATGATTTTTACTTTATTAGTGGAAGGAGTTCGAGGGATTTCTTTAAGCAGTAGTGATCCAAGTGCTGTGCAGAAAAAGTTAAATTCTCAGGAAAAGAATGCAGATACGGAGCAAGAAACAAGTGCGCGTATTATGGCAAATGGGGATTTGCTCTATCATATTCCGATTTATAGAACTGCTCTAAAAGAAGATGGGACTTATGATTTCCATGAAAATTTTGAGTATGTAAAACCATGGCTCAAGCAAGCAGACTTAGTCATTGGTGATTTTGAAGGAACTGTAAATAAAGACCATTATCTCGCAGGTTACCCCTTGTTTAATGCACCTGGTGAAGTCATGGATGCTATAAAGGATGCAGGTTATCAGGTCTTAGACTTGGCTCACAATCATATCTTGGATTCTCAGATTGAGGGAGTTTTTTCAACTGCAGATGCTATCGAAAAAGCTGGAATGACACCAATTGGTGTTTATACCCATGAACCACGAGAGAAAGCACCGATAGTTATCAAGGAAGTCAATGGAATTAAAATTGCCCTTTTAGCCTATTCTTATGGATTTAACGGCATTGAAGAATACATTTCTAAAGAAGACTATGATAATCATCTTTCTGACCTAAATGAAGACAAGATGAAGGCTGAAATTGAACGAGCAGAGAAAGAGGCGGATATTACGGTCATCATGCCTCAGATGGGAATTGAGTACCAATTGGAACCAACTGAAGAACAAAAGATTCTCTATCACAAGATGATTGATTGGGGAGCTGATATTATCTTTGGTGGTCATCCTCACGTAGTTGAGCCTGCTGAAACGGTTGAGAAAGATGGGGACAAGAAACTCATTATCTATTCTATGGGGAATTTCATCTCAAATCAGCGAATTGAGACTATGCAAGATGAGGAAAATGCAAAATGGACAGAACGTGGTGTTCTCATGGATGTGACCATTAAGAAAAAAGCAGGTAAGACTACGATTGAGACGGCTAAAGCACATCCCAGCTGGGTTAATAGGACACCAAAAGGAACTTATTCTCCAGAAGGCTATCCGCTCTATTTGTACCAGACCTACATTTTAGAAGATTTTATAGAGGGTGGGAAATACCGTAGTCAGTTAGATGAAGATACCAAGGAACGGATTGATACAGCCTATAAAGAAATGAACGAGCATGTAGGTTTGAAGTGGTAGTGACATTAAAAGAGGAGCAAGATGGATATTAAGATAATAGCGACGGATATGGATGGTACTTTGTTGGATCCTAAAGGACAACTGGACCTACCTCGACTAGAGAAAATTTTAGATCAGTTAGATCAACGTGGCGTTCGTTTTGTCATTGCAACGGGAAATGAAGTTCATCGAATGCGACAATTACTGGGACATCTAGCAGAAAGAGTAGTTCTTGTGGTTGCTAATGGTGCTCGTATATTCGAAAATGATCAATTGATTCAAGCTCAGACTTGGGCTGATACTATGGTTGATAGGGCTTTGGGCCATTTTAAAGGCAGAGAGTGTCAGGATCAGTTTGTCGTAACTGCTATGAATGGCGGTTTTGTCAAGGAAGGAACTGTCTTTACAGAACTTGATAAATTTATGACTCCGGAGATGATTGAGAAATTCTATCAACGGATGCACTTCGTCGATGAATTTGACTCTAAACTCTTCGGTGGTGTTCTCAAGATGAGTATGGTTGTTGGTGAAGAACGATCCGATTCGGTTTTACAGGAAATTAATGACTTGTTTAATGGTCATGTGCGAGCTGTTTCTAGCGGCTACGGCTGTATTGATATTTTACAAGATGGAATTCATAAGGCATGGGGCTTAGAGGAGTTGCTCAAGCGTTGGGAATTGAAACCAGAACAAATCATGGCTTTTGGAGACAGTGAAAATGACATCGAAATGTTAGAGTTGGCAGGAATTTCTTACGCGATGGAAAATGCTGAGGAGTCTGTTAAGGAAGTTGCGACAAAAGTGGCGCCAGCCAACAGTCAGGCAGGTGTTTACCAAGTTTTAGAAAACTGGCTAGAAGAAGGAGAATAACTTGGCAGTACAACTATTAGAGAACTGGCTCTTAAAAGAGCAAGAGAAAATCCAAACCAAGTATCGTGAACTCAATCAGATTTCTGTAATGGAACCAGATATCATTTTTATCGGGGATTCCATTATAGAGTATTATCCCTTGCAAGAATTATTGGGAACGTCAAAAACCATTGTGAACCGAGGGATTCGAGGCTACCAGACTGGACTTTTACAAGAAAATCTTGATGCCCATCTCTATGGCGATGCAGTGGATCAAATTGTGCTTTTGATTGGGACAAATGACATCGGAAAAGATGTTCCAATAAATGAAGCGCTAAACAATCTTGAGAGTGTGATTCAAACTATTTCACGCGACTATCCACTGTCACAGATAAAGCTAGTTTCAATCTTGCCGGTCAATGAGGGGGAGAATTTTAAACAGACAGTTTATATTCGTACCAATGAGAAAATCAATGCCTGGAACCAAGCCTATCAAGACCTTGCCTCTGCCTATATGCAGGTTGAATTTGTGCCTGTTTTTGAGAACTTACTCGATCAAGAGGGGCAACTCAAGGCAGACTATACAACGGATGGTCTTCATCTCAGTGTCGCTGGTTATCAAGCTTTATCAAATACTTTAAAAAAATATATTTTATAGATTCAGTATAGATGAACAAGATTTTTTATGATTAATATTTTTTGTAAAATAAATATGTTGCTAATATTATTAAAAAAATTCTTTCAATGCTAGCAATCTCATGTTAGTTGATGATACCATTCACTTGTCGGAGGATATACTAAATAATAGACCTTGAAAGTATAGTGAAGTGAAATAAAATCTGGATAAATTGATTAAGGAAGTCAAATCAATTTCTCGCAATGTTTTAGAAGTCACAGTGCACTATTCTGTATGCAATCTACTATCTGCTCTTCATTTGACAATTCGATACAATAAAAAGCTCCATAATATCTATAGGAATTTGCCTATTACAAATATTATCGAGCTTTTTTGGCTCTTTCCTACTATTTGTCAAGTCTATCAAGGTTTTAAGAATCAAATGAGACAAGACAGTAGCTGTTTTGAGGCTACTGTCATATTTTCAACAAAAATAAATCGTTTTCACTTGACAAAAATTGGTCTATACCATATAATAGAATAAAGAATATGGAGGACAAAATTATGAAAGTTATTCAAGTGGAAAATCCAATTGAAGGTGGAAAAGTTGCTTTTGATATCTTAAAAGAAAAATTGGAAAACGGTGCACAAACATTGGGACTTGCAACAGGAAGTAGCCCTCTGGAATTTTACCAACGAATCGTTGAGAGCGATCTTGATTTTTCAAATCTTACAAGTGTGAACTTGGATGAGTACGTAGGTCTTGATGGGGACAATCCTCAATCATACCGTTACTTTATGCAAGAAAATCTATTCAACAAGAAGCCATTTAAAGAAAGTTTCTTGCCACGTGGTGTCAAGGATAATGCAGAAGCAGAAGTAGAACGCTACAACCAAATTCTTGCTGACCATCCCGTTGACCTACAAATCTTAGGGATTGGCCGCAATGGTCATATTGGCTTTAATGAACCAGGCACACCATTTGATAGCCAAACTCACCTTGTAGAGCTAGATCAGTCTACAATCGAAGCTAACGCGCGCTTCTTTGAGAAGATTGAAGATGTTCCAACCCAAGCTATTTCAATGGGGATTAAGAACATTTTGGATGCTAAGTCCATCCTTCTATTTGCTTATGGTGAATCAAAAGCAGAAGCTATCGCTGGAACTGTTGAAGGCCCTGTGACAGAAAGTCTACCGGCAAGTAGCCTACAAAACCATCCAGATGTGACCATTATCGCAGATGCAGCAGCACTCAGCTTGTTAAAAAAATAAGATTTTAATCATTAAAAACCATTCGATCCTATGGATTGGGTGGTTTTTTGCTCTGAATATATTTCAAATATGATAAGGGTTGAAAATCAAAATTTTTTGTATTTTTTACATGAAGAAGACAAATTTGATTGTTCTTCACTTTCTGCTTTATGTCAGTATTTAGCAAAGCTGGAAGCTATTAGTTTAGGTCAAGTAAAGGATTTATATTTTATTCGAGAGCAAATACTGAAACATCTTGTTGATCACGTTGACAGCAAGGACTTATATACCATTTTTGATCTACCGTCAGATTATTGGGAGTACCTAGACCACATGGGGTTAGAAATTAAAAAATTAAGTGTTCGTTTAGAACAAACTTTAGAAGTGGAGAACTAGGCTAGATATAATGGTAAAATCTTATAAATTTTAAATTGAATGATTTGGGAGAATTTCATTTTTTTCTTGACAATTTTCTTTATTCCGTGTAAAATAGAATAGATCTTGAACTTGAAGGGAGTGAAAAAAATGTCTAAAACAGTAGTACGTAAGAATGAATCTCTTGACGATGCTCTTCGTCGTTTCAAACGTGCAGTTACTAAAGCTGGTACTCTTCAAGAAACACGCAAACGTGAATTCTATGAAAAACCTTCTGTAAAACGTAAACGTAAATCAGAAGCAGCTCGTAAACGTAAAAAATTCTAATTAATAAGAAAGGCTAGACTTGTCTAGTCTTTTTTGTTTTAAATAAATCCTATAAATCCTGCAAAATTCTGAAACTTCCTCCTACAATTTGATATAATAGAGGGAAGAACTTGATTGAAGGAGAAAATTATGTCGGTTTTAGTCAAAGAAGTGATTGATAAGCTCAGACTAGACATTGTCTATGGTGAGACTGAATTACTTGAAAAGAAAATCAATACTGCGGATATTACGCGACCAGGGCTTGAAATGACGGGGTATTTTGACTACTATACTCCAGAGCGGATTCAACTTTTGGGAATGAAAGAGTGGTCTTATCTGATTAGTATGTCTTCTCATAATCGCTACCAGGTTTTGAAAAAGATGTTTCAACCAGAAACACCTGCAGTTATTGTTGCGCGTGGTTTAGTAGTTCCAGAGGAAATGCTAAAGGCCGCTAGAGAATGTAAAATCGCTATTTTAACGAGTCGTACAGCAACAAGTCGTCTGTCTGGGGAATTGTCAAGTTACCTAGATTCTCGTTTGGCTGAGCGTGAAAGTGTACATGGTGTCTTGATGGATATCTATGGTATGGGTGTGCTCATTCAGGGTGACAGTGGTATTGGTAAGAGTGAGACAGGTTTAGAACTCGTGAAACGAGGACACCGTTTGGTAGCGGATGACCGTGTAGATATCTTTGCTAAGGATGAAATGACTCTCTGGGGTGAACCAGCTGAAATCTTGAAGCATTTACTTGAGATTCGTGGTGTTGGTATTATAGATGTGATGAGTCTTTATGGTGCCAGTGCAGTTAAGGATTCTTCACAAGTTCAGTTAGCTGTCTATCTAGAAAATTATGACACACAAAAGACTTTTGATCGCCTAGGCAATAATGCTGAAGAATTGGAGATTTCTGGAGTAGCCATTCCGCGTATCCGCATTCCTGTAAAAACAGGACGTAATATTTCTGTCGTTATCGAAGCAGCAGCGATGAATTATCGTGCTAAGGAAATGGGCTTTGATGCTACTCGACTATTTGAAGAAAGATTGACAAATCTGATTGCAAAGAACGAGGTGAAAAATGATTGATCCAATCGCTTTTCAAATTGGTCCTTTAGCTGTTAGATGGTATGCACTCTGCATCGTTTCAGGTCTTGTTTTAGCGGTATACCTTGCCAGTAAAGAAGCGCCTAAAAAGAAGATTTTATCTGATGATATTTTGGACTTCATCTTAATTGCCTTTCCTTTGTCAATCATTGGAGCTAGACTCTACTATGTTATTTTTAGATTTGATTATTATAGCCAACATCTGGGAGAGATTTTTGCTATTTGGAATGGTGGTCTTGCCATATACGGTGGTTTAATTACTGGCGCGATTGTACTCTATATCTTTGCTGATCGCAAATTAATCAATACTTGGGATTTCTTAGATATTGCAGCTCCTAGCGTCATGATTGCTCAGAGTCTAGGGCGTTGGGGAAACTTCTTTAACCAAGAAGCTTATGGAGCAGTCGTTGAAAATCTAGACTATTTACCTGGTTTTATTAAGAATCAGATGTATATTGATGGCTCATACCGCCAACCAACCTTCTTATACGAGTCTATCTGGAATCTGATCGGTTTTGCCTTGATTGTCATTTTTAGACGCCGATTAAAGAGTATCCGTCGTGGTCATATCACTGCCTTTTATCTAATTTGGTACGGATTTGGACGTATGATTATTGAGGGCATGCGTACGGATAGTCTCATGTTCTTTGGACTCCGAGTATCTCAGTGGTTGTCTGCCCTATTGTTTGGCCTTGGTATTTATATCATCTTTTATCAAAATCGGAAAAAAGCACCATTTTATAATGTAAAAAAGGAGAATTAAAATGTTAGAAGTGGCTTATATTATTGTGGCAATTGCCTTGGTTGTATTTTTAGTTTATCTGATTATTACCCTTCAAAAAGTTGGTCGTGTAATTGATGAAACTGAAAAAACTGTTAAAACTTTAACATCAGATGTAGATGTAACTCTTCATCAAACAAATGAATTGCTTACAAAGGTCAATGTTCTGGTTGATGATATCAACGTTAAAGTGGCAACGATTGCCCCCCTCTTTACAGCAGTGGCTGATTTGTCTGTTTCTGTATCAGACCTTAATGATCAAGCGCGTGTTTTGAGTAAAAAGGCATCATCTGCTGGTTCAAAAACCTTGAAGACTGGCGCAAGTCTGTCAGCTCTTCGTCTTGCAAGTAAATTTTTCAAAAAATAAAAAAGGAGTAAGCTAATGAGTAAACTATCATCTATCTTTCTTGGAACTGTTTCAGGTGTTGCTGCAGCCTTGTTTCTAACAAGTGACAAAGGAAAACAAGTTAGAAGCCAAGCACAAGAATTTTTAGAAGATCTAAAAGAAGATCCTGAGTATGCTAAAGAGCAGGTTTGTGAAAAATTAACGGATGTCAAAGAACAAACCAAAGAATTTGTTCTTAAAACAAAAGAGCAGATTGAATCTGGGGAAATTACTCTTGACACTGTTCTTGATAAAGCAAAATATCATGCTCAACAAGCGACTGAAGCTTCAAAAGAAACCTTGAATCATTTTAAATCACAACTGGAAGAGAAAGTAGTTGTGGAAGAAAAAGAAAATGGTCAAGAAATTGTCATCGAGCTTCAAGAAAATTAACATAGAATCACCATTTCTTGGTTTTCTAGAGAATCAAGAATGGTGATTTTTTTCCTTTAATGAACTCTTTGTGATATAATGGCAGTATAGAAAGTGCAATATTTAGATTTCTTTCTTAATTTACTGAAATTTTAACAGCAAGTTATTGATCTTCATATGGATGGGGAAATGTACCTAGATGATAAAAGAGAAAAAGATAACCTTGTTATTTTTTACAGAGTTGTTTGGAAGTCTAAAATTAGCGGTTCTGTCCGTAATCTAAATAACACGCCTGATTAACAGGGGGACTGGGTTTAGCTATTACAACAAATAGTTATTTAAAGATTGAAAGGATTTAAAATGTGATGTATTAAAGTAGAGTAAACTTCCTAAATTTTAGGAAAATAAAAAAGTATGATTTTGTTAACAGAAAATGTTGACACCTTCTATATTATATATAGAAATGATAGTTAAAAAGGAATTGGGTAACATGAAAGATATCTTTAATAAACGCCAACGTTTTTCGATTCGAAAGTTTTCTGTTGGAGTGGCATCTGTACTAATAGGGGTTTCCTTATTTGCTCCAACTCAAGGAGTCTTAGCTTCTACGGAAAATAATAATGATAATAATACAGGGATAGAAGTTAATTCTGAAACTGACAATTCACTGCCGACTGTGGAGATCAAAGAAGAAGTTCAAAGTATCTCAGAACATCGAAACAATGCTTCTTCTGAGATAGATGCTAAAGAGATTTCAACAGTAGCTACAAAAGAGACAGTTCTAGATACTTCCGGTGGTAAGGAAAATATCAATTCGACGGCAACTACTTTGGTGGCTGGTGAAGACAGATCAAGTGCTCCAGAGGTTAGAGCAGCATCAAATCCTACTGAGATTAAAAAATATGAATTGACTGAGGAAGATGCTAAAAAAATCAAAGCAGGAATAATCGGTTCAGAAGGTGATCAACTTGATAGTTTATTAGTTAATGGTCCCAAGTTAAATCCAGAAGGTTATACAGATGATGATTACTTGAAGGATAAAGAAGAGCTTTATATTTATGAAAAAAATGGGAAAAAGTATGTAGGTTATAATAGCCATCCGCTACTAGAGGATACTGATGGTGATGGTATTATTGACAGTGACGAAAAGTCAGATGAAAAATTAAAATGGAATGTAAGTGAACGTGATATGATTATGTTCATGGAATTGTCCTACCGTGACGATAAGTACATTGACAGAGTACTGGATCATAAGACACCTTTAACAGAAGCAGAGTTATACAAAAAGAAAGGTGAAAGTAAACCACGCTATGAATATATGATGATGAATAGGGAATTGGGACCTTATTGGAAAAGAAAGAAAAGTTATCATACATCCAGTGGACTTGATGCTGTATTATTTGAGACTAAGAGCGATTTCTTATATTTACCAAATGGAACTGCCCAGGTACTAGCATTTCGTGGGACTAGTGATTCTAAAGATATAGGTGCTGATATAACACTTGGAACAGGGAGTAATCCTAAACAGGCGATAGAAGCAGAAGAAATTATGCGTGAATTAGCTAAGGATAAGAGTATCACCAACCTTTATCTAACAGGACATTCTCTGGGAGGATATTTAGTACAACGGGCAATGGTTGAAGCCTATCAGTTGGCATATTCTGACAGCAGAGTCATGTCTACTAAAGAACAGCTGGCTTATAGAAACTTTTATAATAATGTATTAAAAAAAGGAACAACATTTAATGCTCCAAAAGTGAGGACAGGTCTTCTCTCATCATCTGCGTTTTGGCAAAAAGGTTTAGATAGTAAAAAAATAGCTAAGTCAGGTAAACTGACCCATTATATAGTTAATAACGATTCTACTATAGGAAAAAGTGTCAGTAATGATAGTGATGTTGTTATAAATGTTGGGGATACAAAAGGAGGGCATAGTTCCCGTTCTTATTTTGAAAATGATATGATTAATAGGGAACCGAAATTCATATCAGGAAAACGTGTTTCTTTAGATGGGATAGGTTTTCAAAATCCTAAGATTACTACAGCCAAGTCTCTAGAAAAAGTTGGAGAAACTGTTGTATATAGCAAACTCGGAAATGACATCATTAAGTCAACAACTGTTAGTATCAAGGATCCTGATACAGGACAGATTACTAAAAATGCACTTGATCAAGTGTTCAAGGAAAATGGTGCGAAGGACAAAGTAGAAACAACAGAAATCCCATCACCTAAGAAATACGTGAAAGATGATACACGCGAAAAAGGACAAGCTAATGTTGAAGTACCTGGAAAAATCGGGAAACAGACGGTAACAACAACTTATAGTGTAAATCCTAAAACTGGAGTTCTTATTGAACATGTAGGACAACCAGTAGTTAAGCAACCGGCAACAGAAACAGTTGTCAAAGTCGCAGCCAAGGATGAAGTAGAATACATTAAAAAAGGAGACGACGTTGTTAAGAAGACAACAAGCTACACAGTAGACCCCAAAATTGGCAGTCTTACTTCGGCTGAGAAGGAAGAAGTAGTCAATAGAGGTGGCGCGAGGGATATAGTTGAGTATAATTCAGTTGAACCCAAACCAGTTTATTTAAAAGATGAGAACAGTCCAAAAGGTACTGTTACCGTTCAATTTCCAGGGAAAGCAGGACAAACTAAAGTCACCACAACATATAGCGTAAACCCAGTAAATGGAACCCTAACTCCATCAAAAGGCAAACCAGAAGTCGTAACTATACCAATAGCTAGAGTTGTAAAAGTGGGAGCTAAGGACAAAGTAGTAGAAACACCGATTGAACCTGAAGTAGAATACGTTAAAGATGTTGAAAAAGACTTCGGTACAACATCTCAGCGTACTGAGGGTAAAAAAGGTAAAACAGTTACTACAACTACTTACGATGTAGATTCAAACGACGGTCATATCACAGAACACGTTGGTACCCCAGTTGTCACCCCGGCAGGTAAGACAATCGTTAAAGTTGGTGCGAAAACTAAGGTTGAACAATCTAAAGATTCTGAAGGTCGTGATGTGATTGATACCACTACCTATGAAGTTGATTCAAAAACAGGTAAGGTAACTCCAACAACAGTTCGAACTTATGGGAAAACGAAAGCACCAACGGTTGTGAAGAGAGTAGTACCGTCTCCAGTAGTTTATGAAAAAGATGGTACAAAAGAAAAAGGTACAACCCCAACTACTGTTAAAGGTGAAGATGGTGAAGACACTATCACAACAACTTACACTGTGGATCCTAATACTGGAAAGATTACAGCAAGTGAAGGTAAACCAGTTCGTACGAAAGCACCAACGAATACTATTGTCAAAGTTCCAGCGAAGGATAAAGTAGAAACAACAGAAATTCCATCACCTAAGAAATATGTAAAAGATGATACACGCGACAAAGATCAACCAAATGTGGAAGAAGCAGGCCAAGCAGGTTCAAGCACTACCACAACAACATATGGTGTTGATTCTACTACAGGCGCTATTACAGAAACAGTAGGAAAACCAGTAGTAGTAAATCCAACAGCAACAATTGTCAAAGTCGCAGCGAAGGACAAAGTGGAGACAACCGAACTCCCATCACCTAAGAAATATGTGAAAGATGATACACGCGACAAAGATCAACCAAA